>PDRW01000029.1 GCA_002746935.1 Rhodobacterales bacterium | reverse complement strand
TCCGCATCATCGGCAACAAAACCAACCTGCTGCACACTCTGGCGCACCAAAGCGAAGGCAATGCGGCACCAGTGCCCAGTTTTGTTCTGAAGTGGCGGAAGGGGTGGGATTCGAACCCACGGATGCTTGCACATCGCCGGTTTTCAAGACCGGTGCAATCGACCACTCTGCCACCCTTCCGCGCTTCTCCGGCATACGGGGCTCCCGGACCGCCGCAGGCGGCCTGTCTGCCGCTCCTGCGGGCGTGCCGGATCCGATAACCGCGTGTGGGCGATTCTGAAAGGCCCTGCAAGCCCCCCGCAAGCGCCTTGGCCCGGCCAGCGCCACAACGCCAAGGGGCCACGGCATGACTTCGGCGAGGGGCCGGCGCCTCTGGCAGCCGGCTCCGCCGCTGACCCGGCGGCGCTTTCGGGGCGCGAAACCGCTGAGGACGCTCTGGCAGGGTTTTCACCGACGACCGGAGCCGTTATTGTCGCCTGCAAGCGCGGCAGACGCGCAGGACAGGCATGGCAGACGGACGGCATCGCTTTCTCGCGCGGTGCCAGCCAAGGCACATCAGGGGCACATCAGGGGCACATCATGGGGCATATCACGGCGAGCGGATCCTCGATTTCAATGCGTTTTGCACTGGTTCTGGGGGGCGCGCTGGCGCTTTCCGGCTGTCAGGCGGATCTTCCTGATTTTCTGTCAAGCGGCGGTGCCAGCACCACCGGGGCCGACAGCGCGAGCGCCAGATCACGCAGCGTCGAACGCGATGTCGAAGCACCGGAGGTGTTTCATGTGGCCGACAAGGGGCTCTGGGACGGGCGCCCCTCGCTTGGCGGCGTCTGGGTCGCACATCCCGACGTACGCGACCCCGAACGCGTCATCATCCGCAACCAGGCCAACGGAAAATTCGTGATCGGTGTGGTCTACCGGCCGGAGCGGACGGCACCGGGACCGAAGTTTCAGGTCTCGTCCGACGCCGCCGAGGCACTCGCCATTCTCGCGGGCCAACCCACCGAACTCGACGTGACCGCGCTGCGGCGCGAGGAGACGCCGGCCGACCCCCCCGCCACAGACGCTGCCGCGGACACTGCCGGGGATACGGCCAGCGACGCTGCCGGGGGCGCTGCCGGGGGCGAGGTGAAGACCGCCACGCTCGATCCGATCGCAACCGCCTCGCAGGCGCTCGACGCGGCCGAGAGCAAGCCCGCGGTTCCAGCCTCGGCGCTGGTTCCGACCGCCTCAAAACCGGCCTCCAAACCGGCCGCTGCCGCGGCTCCGGCCCCGGCGGCCTCATCGCTCCGCAAGCCGTTCGTCCAGATCGGCATCTTTTCGGTGAAGGATAACGCAACCCAGATCGCCGACCGGCTTCGGGGGGCGGGCATGGTGCCGACTGTCAAGGAAGGTGCAACCAGCGGGAAAAAGTTCTGGCGTGTCCTCGTCGGCCCTGCCACCAGCTCCGCCGAACGTTCAGCGCTGCTGAAGAAGATCAAGGGGCTCGGTTTTGCCGACGCCTACACCGTCAGCAACTGACCGGCGGCTTTTGCGCGCCGGCCCGCAAGGGGCCTTTTCACCGATGACCGCAGCACAGCCATTCGGGCAGAGGATTGCCCGCTTCATCGCGCTCATGGTGCTGGTGGCCTTTGCCGCCCTGCCCGCCCGCGCCTTCGAGACCAAGGCCCGCGCCGCGCTGGTCTACGATCTCACCACCAACACGGTCTTGTTGCAGAAAAACGCCGACACACCGCTGCCGCCCGCCTCGATGTCGAAGCTGATGACGCTGAACATGCTGTTCGAAGCCCTGCGTGACGGGCGGGTCATGCCCGACACCCGTTTCGCGGTCTCCCAGCGCGCCCAGGACATGGGCGGCTCGACGATGTTTCTCAACACCTCCGACCGGCCAACGGTGGAGGAGCTGATCCAGGGCATCGTGGTCAATTCCGGCAACGACGCCTGCGTGGCGGTGGCCGAGGGGCTGGCCTCGACGGAGGAAGCCTTTGCCGCGCTGATGACCGAACGCGCCCGGGCGCTCGGCATGAAGACGGCCACCTTCGGCAATGCGTCGGGCTGGCCGCATCCGCAGCAGCGCATGTCCATGCGCGATCTGGCAATTCTCGCCACCCGGCTGATCACCGAGTTTCCCGAATATTACCATTTCTTCTCACAGACCGAGTTTTCCTTTGCTGGCCGCGCCCCCGACAACCGCTTCAACCGCAACCCGCTGCTCAAGCTCGGCATCGGGGCGGACGGGCTCAAGACCGGCCATACCTCGGAGGCGGGTTACGGGCTGGTGGGCTCATCGGTGCAGGGTGGACGGCGGATCGTCTTCGTCATCTCCGGGCTCGCCAGCGACGCGGAACGTGCCAGCGAGGCCGAAGCGGTGATCAACTGGGCGTTTCGCCAGTTCGCCATGAAAACCCCGGTGCGCGCGGGCGTCCGGGTGGCGGAACTGCCGGTGTTTCTTGGCGCGCAAGACAATGTCGGGCTGGTCGCCGCCCATGACGTGACCCTGCTGCTGCCGATCGGCGCGGACGGCAGGCTCGCGGGAAAGATCTCCTGGACCTCGCCGCTCAAGGCGCCGGTGGCGCAGGGTCAGGCGCTGGCCTCGATGGTGCTGAGCCGCCCGGGGATGGACGACATCACCGTGCCGCTCTATGCCGAAACCGGGGTTGCGCCCGCGGGGTTCGCGGCAAGGGTCCGGCGGGCCGCCCTGCTGCTCGTCGACCGGGTCATGGGCCCTGCGCCAGAGCCCTTGCCGGCGGTGCTGCCAATGCCTGCCGAAGAGCCGGTGGTGCCGGGCTCGGCGCTGACCAATTGACATGGCCGGTTGAGATGGCCGGGCTGTTCATCACCTTCGAAGGCATCGACGGTTCCGGCAAGTCGACCCAGGCGCGCCTGCTCGCCGAGCGGCTGCGCGCGGCGGGGATCGACGCGCTCCACACCCGCGAGCCCGGCGGCTCGCCCGGGGCCGAGGAGATCCGCGCCCTGGTGCTGGAGGGCGACCCGGAGCGCTGGTCGGCGGAGACCGAGATCCTGCTGTTCACCGCGGCGCGGCGCGACCATCTCGAACGGGTGATCGAGCCGGCGCTTGCCGCCGGACGGGTGGTGGTCTGCGACCGTTTCGCCGATTCCACCCGGATGTATCAGGGGCTGCGCGCGGGGCTGCGCGACAAGGTCGACGCGCTGCACGCGCTGATGATCGGCCGCGAGCCCGACCTCACCTTCATCATCGACATGGACCCGCTCAAGGGCCACGCCCGCGCCAGGGGGCGCCATGGCCACGAAGAACGGTTCGAGGATTTCGGCACCGGTCTTCAGGTGCAGATGCGCGCGGGCTTTCTGGAGCTTGCCGCCGCCAATCCCGGCCGCTGCGTGGTGATCGACGGCGACCGCACGATCGAGGCGGTGGCAGACGAGGTGTTTCGGCACGCTCTGGAGCGGATCGGATGAGCCGGGCGCAAGATCATCCGGGCCCGCGCCATGGCTGACCGCGCCGAGTTGCCCGAACCCGACCGCCTCGACGGCGCGCCGCACCCGCGCGAGACCGCCGTTCTGCTCGGCCAGTCCAGGGCCGAGGCCGCCTTTCTCGACGCCTTCGCCTCCAGCCGGCTGCACCACGCCTGGCTGATCACCGGCCCGCGCGGCACCGGCAAGGCGACGCTGGCCTGGCGCATTGCCCGGTTCCTGCTGGCCACGCCTCCGCCCGGCGCCGGTGACCTCCTCGGCGCGCCCCCCCGCCCGGCCACGCTCGACATCGCCCCCGACCACCCGGTGGCGCGGCGCACCCGGGCGCTGTCGGAACCGGGGCTCTTCCTGCTGCGCCGCGGCCCGACCGACAAGGGCGACAGGCTCTCGGCCGACATCCGCGTCGACGAGGTGCGCAAGCTCAAGGGCTTCTTCGCGCTCTCGGCTGCCGGCAGCGGCCGCCGGGTGGTGATCGTCGACACCGCCGACGAGATGAACAGCGCCGCCGCCAACGCGGTCCTGAAGCTGCTCGAAGAACCGCCCGCGGGCGCCGTGCTGCTGCTGATAAGCCACCAGCCCGGTCGTCTGCTGCCGACGATCCGCTCGCGCTGCCGCGAACTTCGCCTCGCCCCGCTCGGCCCCGCCGATCTTGCCGCCGCGCTGGAGGCCGCGGGCGCCCCCCCTGCCCCGGAAGACGCCTCCGCGCTCGCCGATCTCGCGGGCGGTTCGGTCGGCGACGCGTTGCGGCTGATGCATCTCGGCGGGCTCGCGATCTACCGCGACATCGCCGCGATCTTCGAGCGCGCCCCGGCTTATGACCGCCCCCGGGCGATCGCGCTGGCCGGCTCCGCCACCGGCGCCGCCAAGGCCCCGCGCTTCGAGCTGATCCTGCGGCTTCTCGAGCTGTTCCTCGCCCGGCTCGCCCGCCACGGCGCGGGCCACCCGCCCGCCGCCGACGCCGCGCCCGACGAAGCCGCGCTGCTCGCCCGCCTCGCCCCCGACCCCCGCGCCGCACGCCGTTGGGCGGCGCTGCAACAGGCGCTTTCCGCCCGCGCCGAACACGGCCGCGCGGTCAACCTTGACCCGGCGGCGCTCATCCTCGATATGATCTTCAGGATCAACGAGACTGCGAGCGAGTAGCGGCATGAGCGCCCCCCGGATCACCGACAGCCATTGCCACCTCGACTTCCCGGATTTCGCGGGCGAGCTTGAGGCCGTGGTGGCCCGCGCCGCCGAAGCCGGCGTGACCCGCATGGTCACCATCGCCACCCGGCTCGGCAGCGCCGATCAGGTGCGTGCCATCGCCGAGGCTCATGACCCGGTGTTCTGGGCTGCCGCCACCCATCCGATGAGCGCAGCCGAAGAGCCGATGGCAACGGTCGAAGACCTTCTGGCGCTCGCCGAACACCCGAAATTCGTCGGCATCGGCGAAACCGGGCTCGACTACCATTACACCGCCGACAGCAAGGCGGTGCAAAAGACCTCCCTCCGGGTCCATATCGAAGCCGCGCGCCGCACCGGGCTGCCGCTGATCATCCATGCGCGCGATGCCGATGACGACATGGCCGCGCTGCTCACCGAAGAACATGCCGCCGGCGCCTTCACCTGCGTGATGCATTGCTTCTCCTCCGGCCCGGCGCTGGCCCGCGCCGCGCTCGATCTCGGCTTCTACCTCTCCATGTCCGGCATCGCCGCCTTCCCGAAATCGGGCGCGCTGCGCGAGATCTTCGCCGCCGCGCCGGTGGAGCGTATCCTCGTCGAGACCGACAGCCCCTATCTCGCGCCCCCGCCCCACCGCGGCAAGCGCAACGAACCCGCCTTCACCGCCGACACCGCGCGGGTCGGCGCCGAGGTCTTCGGCCTCGACTACCCGGATTTTGCCGCGCAGACCCAGGCCAATTTCGACCGCCTCTTTACCCGAGCCGCCGCCTGGCAGGGGTCCGCGTGATGGCCCGCCTCAGCTTCACCATCCTCGGCTGCGGCTCTTCGGGCGGTGTGCCGCGGATCGGGGGGCATTGGGGCGAATGCGACCCCGACAACCCAAAAAATACCCGCCGCCGCTGCTCGCTGCTCGTCACCCGCACCACCGCCGCCGGCGCCACCCGCGTGCTGATCGACAGCTCGCCCGACATGCGCGCCCAGCTGCTCGACGCCGGGGTCTCCACGCTCGACGCGGTGGTCTACACCCATGCCCATGCCGACCATCTCCACGGGCTCGACGATCTGCGCCAGGTGGTGTTCAATACCCGCCGCCGCCTGCCCGTCTGGGCCGACGCGGCCACCCAGGAGGCGCTGCTCGGCCGTTTCGGCTATGCTTTCGTGCAGCCGGCCGGCTCCGCCTACCCGCCGATCCTCGATCTCCACACGATCGACGGTGACGTGACCGTCGAAGGCGCGGGCGGCCCCGTCACGCTCACCCCTTTCGAGGTGGAACACGGCGCCATCGACGCGCTGGGTTTCCGCATTGCCGATGTCGCCTATCTCCCCGATGTCTCCGCGATCAAACCCGACGCCTGGGCCAGACTTCAGGGCCTCGAGGTCTTCATCCTCGACGCGCTCCGCCGCACGCCCCACCCGACCCATGCCAATCTCGAGACCGCGCTCAGATGGATCAAAGAGACCGGCGCAAAGCGCGGCGTGCTCACCAACATGCATATCGACATGGATTACAACGATGTCGCCGCCGAAACCCCGGACCATGTCATCCCCGCCCATGACGGCCTGACCCTCGACTTCGAGGCCTGACCCGAACGGGCCCCTTTTTCTTGGGAAAATACTCCACGGGGGTCCGGGGGTGTGAAATCCCCGGCGCGCCTTTGCCCACCGGAACCGCGCTCCATGCAGAACCTGATCGTCGTCATCCTCCCGGTCTTCCTGGTGATCGGCTTCGGCGCCGTGGCCAACAAGCTCTTCGGCGCGAAGGCGGAGCTGTTCGAAGCGCTGATGAAATATTCGCAGGGCTTCGCCTTTCCGGTGCTGCTGTTTCGCGGCGTCTCCCGGCTCCAGCTCGGCGACACGTTCGACCCGCCGATGCTCGCCGCCTTCTACATCGGCGTTACCGCCGGCTTCCTCGCCGGCCTCCTCGGCGCGCGCTACCTGTTCAACCGGCCGTGGGAAGACGCGATCGCGATCTCCTTCGCCACCGCCTTTTCCAACGGCGGCATTCTCGGCCTGCCGATCACCGAACGCGCCTTCGGCCACGATGCCATCGGCTACAATTTCGGCATCATCGCCTTTCACGCCCCCTTCGTCTTCACCCTGACGGTCACCGCAATGGAAATCACCCGGGCCGAAGGGCGCAGCGCGGGCGCGACAATGCTGTCGGTGCTGCGCTCGATGGCGAAAAACCCCTTCGTGATCGGCATCACCCTCGGCGCGCTCACCAATCTCTCCGGGCTGACGGTTCCCGGCCCGGTCGCCAGCGCCGTCGACATGATCGCGGCCTCCGCCATTCCCGCGGCTTTGTTCGCCCTCGGCGGGGTGCTCGCGGCCTACAGGCCGGAAGGCGATTTCCGGCTCGTGGCCTATATCGTCGCGGTCTCGCTGCTGCTGCACCCGGGGCTTGTTTTCGCCCTGGCGGCATTGTTCGACATCGGCCTCGGCCAGACCCGCTCGGCGGTGCTGATGGCGGCCATGGCGCCGGGGATCAACGCCTATGTCTTCGCCAACATGTACGGCGTCGCCAGGCGGGTCAACGCCACTTCGGTTCTCGCGGGCACGATCCTGTCGATCCTGACGATCTGGGCCTGGCTCGCGGTGTTGCCCTGAGGGGGTCGGGGGCGCTGCCCCCGGACCCCCGGAGTATTTCAGCCAAGAAAAAGGACGTGGGGTGAGTGACGCGACATGCGACAACAGACCTGACCCGGGCGGTTCATCCGCCCTGAAGACAATCCGAGATCGACACCGCAATCGCTTCGAGCGTTGCCGCATAATGGTCCGGGCCCGGCTGTTGCAGCGCGCCGGTGGCATCGAGCGTGCCGACCCTGAGCCCGGTTTCCCCGGCGATGGCGTCGATCAGACCGGGGTCGAACCCGGGTTCCGCAAAGGCGCATTCGACGCCGCGGTCGGCGACCAGTTGCCTGAGATCGGAAAGCGCCGCAGCCGAGGGGGCGGAAGCATCGCCCGGCCGCACCGATCCCACGATCCCGATACCGAACCTATCGGCGAAGTACCCGAAAGCTTCGTGGAACGTGATGATCCCGGCGCCCTGATAAGCCGCAAGACGCCCCCCGATCCGCGCTTCGAGCACGTCGATGCGCGCCTCGGCGGCTTCGGCATTGGCACGGTAGGTGGCGGCGTTGTCGGGGTCGATCTGCGCAAGCTCTTCGGCAAACACCCCAAGCCAGGCGCGCGCGTTTGCGGTGTCCAGCCAGACATGCGGGTCGGTGCCGCTGTGGTCATGTCCCTCATGATCATCGTGGCCCTTGTGACCGTCATGGTCGTCGTGGCCGCCGTGGTCGTGGCTGTCATGGTCGTCGTGGCCGTCATGGCCGTCATGGCCGTCATGCGCTCCGTCTCCCCCGCCGAAGGTGCGCAGATGCGTCGCCGGATGCTCCATCAGCGCCAGATCCGTCCCGACCTCGGTGGTGACGATCCGCTCGAGCCACGGGCTGAGCCCCGGGCCGACCCAGACCACCAGATCCGCCCCGGTCAGCATCCGCACCTGGCTGGGCTTGAGCTGCACGGCGTGGGGATTGGCGTTTTGGGCGAGCAGAAGGCCGGGCCCGGCAACGCCGTCCATCACCTGCGCAAGCAGCGCATGGACCGGCGCGATGTCTGCCACCACCTTCGGCGGTTCGCCGAAGGCCGGGGCAGCAATGAGGACGGAGACGGAAAGGAGGGCTGAAGAAAACCGCATGTCGCACCTTGTTGTTGTTGAGTGCAATGTTATACTATCACCTATCCTGTTTCGCAACCGGCACAGTCACATGACCCCGACCCATCCCGGCGATACCGCCACCGCATTCGCGCCGCATGACCATGCCGCCTGCGCTGCCCAGGCGCTGGCCGAGGCCGAACGGATCTGTGCCGAAACCGGCGCCCGGCTGACCCCGGTGCGGCGGCGGGTGCTGGAAATCCTGCTGGAACAACACCGCGCGATAGGCGCCTATGAGTTGCTCGACCGGTTGGCGGCAGAGGGGTTCGGGCATCAGCCGCCGGTCGCCTACCGGGCGCTCGAATTTCTGACCGCGCGCGGCCTCGCCCACAGGATCTGCCGGCTCAACGCCTTTACCGCATGCAGCCGCCCGGGCAAGGCCCATGCCCCGGTTTTCCTGATCTGCAAGGCTTGCCACAAGGTCGCCGAAGCCGAGGGCGCCAGGCTGCGCGGCGCGCTCGATGAGGCGGCGGGGGCGGCGGGGTTCAGCGTCGCGGGCGCCACGCTCGAAGCCTACGGGCTCTGTGCCGCCTGCCGGGAGCCCCAGGCATGAGCTTGATTTCCGCGGAAAACATTGAGGTTCGCTATGGCGGCACGCAGGTGCTCGACCGGGTGAGTGTCATCGTTGAGGCGGGCGAGATCCTCACCCTCGTCGGACCGAACGGCTCCGGCAAGTCGACGCTGGTGAAGGTGCTGCTCGGGGTCGTGCGCCCGGACGCAGGGCAGATCCGCCGCGCTCCGGGGCTGCGGATCGGCTATGTGCCGCAGAAACTGCATATCGACAGCTCCCTGCCGCTCAGCGTGTCACGCTTCCTGTCGCTGCCGACACGCGCCCCGGCGGCACGGCTGGAAGAGGTGGTGCGGACGACCGGGATCGCGGGGCTCGAGGCGCGGCAGATGAAAGACCTGTCCGGCGGCCAGTTCCAGCGCGTGTTGCTGGGTCGCGCGCTGCTGTCAGAGCCGCAATTGCTGGTGCTGGACGAGCCGACCCAGGGGCTCGATCAGCCCGGCGAGGCGGCGTTCTACGAGCTGGTCGACCGGCTCCGGCGCGAGACCGGGGCGGGCGTGTTCATGGTCAGCCACGATCTGCATGTGGTCATGGCCACCTCCGACCGGGTGGTCTGCCTTAACCACCACATTTGTTGCGCCGGCACGCCGCAGGTAGTGCGGGATGCGCCGGAATACCAGGCGTTGTTCGGCCATGGCACCCATGGGGCACTGGCGCTCTACCGGCATGATCACAATCATGAGCATGACGCGCTTTGCTTGCATAAATCCGATATCTATGACGGAGAATCAGGCGAGAAAACCCAGAATGATTGATGATTTTCTACTTCGCGCCGGACTTGCCGGGCTTGGTATCGCGGTTGCCGCGGGGCCTTTGGGGAGCTTCGTCGTCTGGCGACGGATGGCCTATTTCGGCGATGCGACGGCCCATGCGGCGGTGCTCGGGGTGGCGCTGGCGCTGCTCCTGTCGCTGCCGATCACGCTGGGCACGCTGGTGGTCGCGCTCGCGATGGGGGGGATCGTGAGTTGGCTGGCGGGCCGGGGGCATCAGATGGACACGGCCCTCGGGGTGTTGTCGCACGCCGCGCTGGCCGTCGGCCTGGTGGCGATCTCGTTTGCGCCCGCGATACGGGTCGATCTCGGCGCCTATCTGTTCGGCGACATCCTCGCAGTCTCCTGGGGGGATCTCCGGGTGATCTGGGGCGGTGCGGCGCTGGTGGTCGCGCTCATCACCTGGCGCTGGTCGCGCCTGCTCACCGCCACCCTTTCGGAAGAGCTCGCCGCCGCTTCCGGCATCGACGCCCGGCGCGAGGGGCTGGCGATCACGCTGTCGCTCGCGGTGGTGGTGGCGGTAGCGCTGAAGGTGGTGGGCGCCCTGCTGATTGCCTCGATGCTCATCATTCCCGCCGCCGCCGCCCGCACCCTCGCGCGTTCGCCCGAGGCAATGGCGATCGGCGCGGTGGCGATCGGCGCGATCTCGGCGCTCGGCGGCCTCGCGGCATCGTGGTTTCTCGACACACCCGCAGGCCCGTCGATCGTGAGTGCGGCGGCCGTGATCTTTTTCCTGACCATGCCGCTGAGCCGAACGCTCGGAGGCGGCAAGCCATAGAGCATGTCGCACAAAAGCGTGCACCGGTTTGGCGAGACCTGCTATAGTCCGCTGATTTCACAGGGAAACACTCAAGCCCCTGCCCGCAAACAATGCCGTTACCGGCAGTAGCTCCCCGAACGGTAGCGCGCGGTGTCGAGGTGGAAATGGTTCTGGTGGTAGCGGTCGGCGTTGGGCCCCAGCACGGTGCCGAATGTCCCGCAGGCGGCGCTGTGCATCGCCTTGACCATCTTGCCATATGTGCCGCTGCGCCAATGGTCGAGCACGGTAAGCCTGGTGCCGTCCATCAGCGTCACCCCGGCAACATCGACCGCATGACCGAAGGAATGCTCCGAAAGCTTCGCGCCGGGCCGGCTGTTGCGGGTGCGGCAGGCATAGCTGGCAATGACATGCACCTTGGCAAGCCCGCCTCCGGTGCGCCCCACAGCCGGCATCACACCGTCCCGCACCCAGGCGTTCAGCGCCTTCGCGGTGGTGCAGTCGATGGTGGGCCCGCCGGTCACGGCCACGCCGGAAACGGAGGTGACGCGCACCGGGCTGGCGATGCCGCAGGCCCCCCTTCCCGGAATCGGCCGCAGCGCCTCGCCCTTGATCTCCGCCACACCGCAGACCGATCCGGCCGGGCTGACGGCACGCGGCGGGGTGACCGCCCGGGGCTGAGGGACGGCGGCGACACGCTGTGCGAACCCGCCGGGCCGGCGCTCGGGGCGCGGCGAACGGGCGACGGCCAGTTCGCTGAGATCGGGCACCGGCGCGGCTTGCGGTTTCGGCACCGCGAGCCCCTGAAAAAATGCCGCAATCGGGTCGACCGCCACGGCGCCCGACGAGGTGACACGGGGCACCACCGGGCCTTCGGGCATGGTGACCGGCGTGGCCGGGGCGGCAGACACGCTCGCGCCTTCTGGCCGCCGCTTCGGGCGCGGCGAGCTGGCCACGGGAGCCGGTGTAGCCTCGGCGGTCGGCGTGGCCTCGGCGGTCGGGCGCGGTTTCGGGCGGTCCGAGCGTTCGGGCGCTTCGGCGAGCGCGCTCCCGGCGAGACCGGCGAGCAGCAGGGCGAGCAGCAAATGGCGCGTCATGTCTTGCCCCCACGCCCGAAATCCGGGGCCCCTGTATCCTGCCCGGCGTCGATGATCCCCCGGCGGATCGCCCGGGTGCGGGTGAAATAATCGTGCAGCATGTCGCCATCGCCCATGCGGATCGCGCGTTGCAACATGAACAGCTCCTCGGTGAAACGGCCGAGAATATCGAGCGTGGCGTCCTTGTTGGTCAGGAAAACGTCGCGCCACATGGTCGGGTCGGAGGCGGCGATGCGGGTGAAATCGCGGAAACCCGCGGCGGAATACTGGATCACCTCGCTGTCGGTCACCTGGCGCAGATGTTCTGCAACGCCGACCATGGTGTAGGCGATGAGATGCGGCGCGTGGCTGGTGACGGCGAGCACAAGGTCATGGTGGGCGGGGTCCATCTCGTCGACGAAACTGCCCATGCCGCGCCAGAGCGCTGCCAGCCGGTCGATGGCGGCGCGGTCGGTGCCCGGGGGCGGCACGATCAGGCACCAGCGGCCGTCGAACAACCCGGCAAAACCCGAGCGCGGCCCGGAATGCTCGGTGCCCGCGATCGGATGGGTGGGCACGAAATGCACGCCCTCTGGAATATGCGGCGCCACAGCGTCGATCACCGCCTGTTTCACCGAGCCGACATCGGTCACGGTGGCGCCGGGCTTCAGATGCGGCGCGATCTCCTCGGCGACCTTGCCCATGGCGCCCACCGGGACCGCGAGCACCACGAGGTCGGCGCCCGCCACCGCCTGCGCCGCGCTTTCGGTCACCTCGTCCACAAGGTTGATCTCGCGGGCGATCGCCCGGGTCTCGGCCGAGCGCGCGGTGCCGGTGATATGCCCCGCGAGCCCGCCGCGGCGCATGGCCAGGGACATCGAGCCGCCTTCGAGCCCGAGCCCGATCAGCGCGACGCGGTCATAGAGATGGGTGTCAGCCATCGGCGGCCTCCTTCGCTTCCCCGGCCTTGAACTGCCCGACCAGCTGCGCGACGCGCCGGCAGGCGGCTTCGTCGCCGATGGTGATCCGCAGGCAATGGGGCAGCCCGTAGCCCGCCACCTTGCGCACAATCACCCCGCCGGCCTTGAGAAAGGCGTCGCAGGCATCGGCCTCGGCGGTGTCGGCGAAACGGGCGAGGATGAAATTGGTGGACGAAACATCAGACGGCACCCCGTGTTCGGCGAGCGCATGGGCGAGCCATGCGCGCAGGCGTTGGGTCTCCGCCCGGCAGCGCGCCACATGCGCCCGGTCGCGCACCGCCGCTTCCGCCCCCATCAGCTGCGCGGTGGAGAGATTGAAGGGCGCGCGCAGCCGGTTCAGCACCGCGATGATGTCGGGCGCCGCATAGCCCCAGCCGATGCGCAGGCCCCCTAACCCGTAGATCTTCGAAAACGTCCGGGTCATCACCACATTGGCAAAGCGGTCGACCAGCGCCGCGCCACCGTCGAACCCGTCGAACCCCTCGACAAATTCCGCATAGGCCCCGTCGAGCACCAGCACCACATGCGGCGGCAGCGCTGCCGCGAGCCGCGCGATTTCCGCCGCGCCGACCATGGTCGCGGTCGGGTTCGCCGGGTTGGCGATGAAGACCACGCGGGTGCGCGGCGTCACCGCCTCAAGGATCCGCTCGACATCGACCACGCGCTCGCGCTCGGCCACCGTGACCGGGCGGGCCCCGACGCCGTGCGCAATGATCGGATACATCGAAAACCCGTGTTCGGTGGTGATGATCTCGTCGCCCGGACCGGCAAAGCCCTGGGCGATCCAGGTCAGCACCTCGTCGGAGCCGACGCCGCAGATGATCCGCGCCGGGTCGAGCCCGTGGACCTCGCCGATCGCCGCCCTCAGGCCCGCGTGATCGGTGCCGGGGTAGCGGTGCAGACTCTGCGCCGCCCGGGTGACCGCCTCGACGGCCATGGGCGAGGGCCCCCAGGGGTTTTCGTTCGACGAAAGCTTGATGACGTTTTCGACACCGGCAACGGAAGACTCCCCGCCCTCGTAGAGCGCGATCTGCATGATGCCGGGTTGGGGCCGCGGGCCGTCGGACATGGGGGGATTCCCTGTGGATAACTTCCACCCCCTCTTACGCGCCCGCGCCCCCGAGAGCCAGCCATTTGACCGCGCAGGGGAACTGGCGTCCGGCCTCAGCGGAGGGCTGCCGATGGCGCGCCGGGGTCAGGGCTTTTTCGCCTTGGATTTCGCGACCACATAGTCCATCGCCGCCATCATCACGCCTGAGACGATGAAGATGCCGTGGATGATCACCATCCATTTGAGTTCCACCTCGTTGACCGTTTCCCCCTTGCCGATTTCCATGAAGCGTTTCAGCAGGTGGATCCCCGAGATTGCCACGATCGAGGCGATCAGCTTCAGCTTCATGCCGCCGAAATCCACCGTGCCCATCCAGGCCGGGCGGTCCTTCATCCCGTCTATGTCGAGCTTCGAGACGAAGCTTTCGTAGCCCGAGAACATCACGATCAGCAGCAGATTGGCCGCAAGCGTGAGGTCGATGAAGGTGAGCGAGACGAGGATCACCTTGTCGACGCTCATCTCCAGCACCTGCGGCAGGTAGTAGATCACATCGCGCAGGAAGACGACGACCAGCATCGCCAGCGCCAGAGTCAGGCCGAGATACATCGGCGCCAGCAGCCAGCGCGAGGCAAACAGGGCTTTTTCCAGCCCGCTTTCCACCGGGTTCGGATCACTCATGGGTCTCTCCTGACCTTTGTGCACAACACCTCTGTACGCAAAGGCCCGCCGATGCGCTGCACGGCGGGCCCTCCGGTTCGCTGCGGCAAAACCTCAGTTCTGCGCGTAATATTCGATGACGAGGTTCGGTTCCATATGCACCGCATAGGGCACATCGGCGAGGCCCGGGGTGCGCAGGAAGGTCGCGGTCATCTTGGAATGGTCGGCCTCGATATAATCCGGCACGTCACGCTCGGCGAGGCCGGTGGCCTCGATCACGCTGGCGAGCTGGCGCGACTTCTCGCGCACCGAGATCACGTCGCCTTCCTTCACCCGGTAGGAAGGGATGTTGACCCGCTTGCCGTTCACTTCCACATGGCCGTGGTTGACGAACTGACGCGCGGCAAAGACGGTGGGCACGAATTTGGCGCGGTAGACCACGGCGTCGAGGCGGCGCTCGAGCAGGCCGATGAGGTTTTCACCGGTGTCGCCCCTGATACGTTCGGCCTCGGCGAAGATGCGGCGAAACTGCTTCTCGGTCACATCGCCGTAATATCCCTTGAGCTTCTGCTTGGCGCGGAGCTGAAGGCCGAAATCCGACATCTTCGCCTTGCGGCGCTGGCCGTGCTGGCCGGGGCCGTATTCGCGGCGGTTGACCGGGGATTTCGCGCGTCCCCAGATGTTTTCGCCCATGCGGCGGTCGATCTTGTACTTGGCAGCCGTGCGTTTGGTCACGTGCTGATCTCCTTCTGGTCATGTGGCCCGCCGGGCCACTCGGGAAGGGCGTTGTCCTCTTGGCTTCGGCCTCAGAGCCTCGGCCACGACAGGGCATCCCCTTGCGGGGGCCACCAACACCAATGAAAGGGCGCTTATAGCGGCGGGCGGCCGGGAGTCAACGGTGAAAACCGCGCCCGACGATCAGCCCGGCCCGGAGGTCTTACCTGACGCCTCAGCGGCAGTCCGACCGCCAGATCGCCGCTTCGGCGCGGCTCAGCACCCGCCGCGCATGGGCGCCATAGGCCATCGGGTCCGCCGCGGCCTCGGGGATCAGTTCCAAGAGACGCGCGCGCGGCGCCTCGTCAAAGCTGTCGAGCGCGCCGCCTTCGGGGTGGAAGCTTTCGGTCTCCAGCCCGTTGGCGAAGACCACCTCGTGGCGCGGCAGCAGCAAATGGATATAGCGCACTTCCGACAGAGCATGGTCGCGCACGATCCAGCAATCGTCCACCAGATCGCGCGCCGTCACCAGCACTTCGGGAGTGTTGAACAGGGCGCGGGCCCGGGCGCCCTTGACCAGCATCCGGTGCGACGGCGAGACCAGCAGGTCGTCGTCCGGCCGCCCGGCCCCAAGCGCGCCGCCGCGGAACCGGATCGGCCGCAGCTCCGGCATCGCGTGGAGCCGCGCCCCGGAAAGACGCTTCTCGCCCTTCCAGATCACCGGCTGAAGGCCGTTGTCCCGGGTCTGGAGCCTGTCGCCCTCGCCGATCTCCCCGATCACCCGGTCGCCGAACGCGGTGCGGATCCGGGTGCCGGAGGTAAAGCAGATCACCCCGGCGGGCTGGTCGGCTGCAGGGCGCGGCGCGGCCATCTCCACCGCGGCGCGCACCACCCAGAGGTCACGGCCCACAGGCGGCAGCCCTCCGGCGAACATCAGAAGCGGCGCGGCGCCGGGGGTGAGGTCGATCACCGTCGCCGTATAGAGGTCGGAGCCGTCGGTGACGTCGAAACCGCGCTCGAACAGCGGCGCGTCGATGGCGGGACGGAGCGCGCGGCGCGGCACATGCGTGAGCCCGACGACACGGCGCGCCTTGCGCCCGGCGCGGGCCCGCAATTCGGCATCGCCTTCGGGATTGCACAGGCGCAGGAGGTCTTGCGGCCCGTCAAGCCGCAATGCCTCGCCCCACCACCGCCAGCTTGCGCCCACCCCAAGAGCAGAACGGGGCGCAGACCCGAGGCCATCGACCTCGGTCTGCGCCCACGTGATGACAAACGTGCCGTCGAAGCCCGTTTTCATGTGTTTGCCTGTATGAAACCGCTCGTTTTCTTGATTGCGGCGAAACTAGCATGGGTGATTCGCAAGGCAAAGAGCCGATTCGCGAATCAATTTGCAATGCGTCTTGCGGGGTGCCGGGGGTGCGAAATCGGGATTCGAGGAAATATTGAAACAGTGAAAGAATTTCACGAATCCGGCATGAATATCACCGGAAAATGCAGGAATAGTGAGACTCATCTGCCCGTTGGGAAAAACGAATCACCCCCGGACTGTGCCCCCAAAGACTCAACCGGCCCGGAAAACGCCCGAGCTGCCCGGAAACTGTTCAGAACCCGACCAGCCCCCCTGCCCGCGCCCCGCTTGACAGCGCCCGCATTCTGCCGCCGACTGGCCCCGGCAGAACCGCCACGACAGAACCGCCACGACAGAGCGCGAGGAGACAAGGATGAAACTTCTTCGGATCGGCGATGCGGGCCGGGAACGGCCCTGCGTGATGGATGCGGAGGGGCGCGCGCGGGATGTGTCTGCGCTGGTGACGGATTTCAATGCCACCACCATCCCCCATCTCGCCGAAACCCTCGCGGGCGCCGATCTTTCCGCCCTGCCGGAGATCGCCACCGAAGGCCGGCGGATCGGCGCGCCTATGGCGCGGCCCGGGGCGATCTACGGCATTGGGCTCAATTATTCCGACCATGCCGCCGAGGCCGGCATGGCGCTCCCGGAAGAGCCGATCCTGTTTACCAAGGCGCCGGGCGCCTTCTCCGGCCCCAACGACCCGATCCGCTACAGCCCACAGATGAAAAAGCTCGACTGGGAGGTGGAACTCGGCGTGGTGATCGGGCGCCCGGCGCTCAACGTGTCGGAAGCCGACGCCCCCGGCCACATCCTCGGCTACACCCTCGTCAACGACATCAGCGAACGCGCCTGGCAACTGGAGCGCGGCGGTCAATGGGCCAAGGGCAAGAGCTTCCCCGGCTTCTGCCCCACCGGCCCCTGGATCGTCACCACCGACGAGCTCGGCGACCCGGGCGCGGTCGATCTGTGGCTCGAGGTCAACGGCGAGCGGATGCAGACCGGCACCACCGCCCGGATGGTGTTCGGCGCCGCCCGTATCGTCAGCCATCTCAGCACCTTCCTGCGGCTGGAACCGGGCGATCTGATCTGCACCGGCACGCCCCCCGGCGTCGGCATGGGCCGCAGGCCGCAACGCTGGCTCAACATCGGCGACCGGGTGACGCTGGGCGCGTCGGGGCTCGGCACTCAGGCGCAGGAGGTGGTGCCTCTCTAGACCCCATAGCCCGCCAGCCGCGGCAGCCAGAGCACCAGCCCGGGAAACAGGATCATCGCCAGCAGCGCCACCACCAGCACCGCGAGAAAGGCCCGGATCTCGCCGACAATCTCCCGCAGCCCGATCCCGGTGACCGCATTGATGACGAAGAGCAACATGCCATAGGGGGGCGTGATCAGGCCGATCATCGCGTTGACCACCACCAGCACCCCGAAATGCACGAGGTCGACGCCAAGTTCCCGCGCCGCGGGCAGAAACACCGGCACCACCACCAGAATCAGCGTGGTGGCGTCGAGCAGCGCGCCGAGCAGCAGGATCGTGAGGTTGACCCCGATGAGAAAGACGATCGGCGGCATGTCGCGCCCGGCGAGCGCTGAAGCCACCTCGGCAGGGATATTCTCCGTCACCACCACGAAATTCAGGATCAACGCCCCGGCGATCACCAGCCCGACGGCGGCCGAGGCGCGGGCGCTGTCGACGAAGACCTGCACCAGCCCCCGCAGCGTGAGCGCGCGGTAGACCGGCCCGGCGAGGATCAGCGCATAGAGCGCCGCGATCGCCGCCGCCTCGGTGGGCGTGGCGATGCCACCATAGATGCCGTAAAGCAGGATCGCCGGCATCAGCAGCGCCGGGAAGGCCCGGGCGGTCTTGCGCGGCAGCGCCGCAAGCGGCACCGGCGCTTCGGCACCGAAGCCGCGGCGCCGTGCAATGCGGGCGTTCACCGCCATCAGCGCCGCCGCCATCATCAGCCCCGGCACGACACCGGCCAGAAACAGCGCCCCGACCGACTGGTTCGACACCAGCGCATAGAGCACCATCGGGATCGAGGGCGGGATGATCGGGCCGATGGTGGCCGAGGCGGCGGTGATCGCGGCGGCATAGCCGCGCGAATAACGCCCGTCCCGCGTCATCATCCCGATGGTGATCCGGCCGATCCCGGCAGCATCGGCCAATGCAGAGCCGGACATGCCGGAAAACACCAGCGAGGCCAGCACATTCACATGTCCGAGCCCGCCGCGAAACCGCCCCACCAGCGCCTCCACGAAGCGCAACAGCCGGTCGGAAATCGTGCCTGCGTTCATGATATTGGCGGCCACGATGAACAGCGGCACCGCGAGCAGCACGAAGCTGCCATAGAGCCCCTGAAGCGCCTGTTCGCCTGCAAGCGCCGGATCAAGCCCGGCAAGGCCGAGATAGAGCAGCGACGCAACAAGGATCGCCTGCCCCACCGGCATACCGATCGCGGCCAGCCCGAACAGGGCCACGAGCATCAGCGCGAAGGCGAGGCTCATGAGGGCCCCTCCTCCACCCCCTCGCCCCCCGGAGGACGCCGGGACAGAAGGCTGACAATGCGCCAGAGGGCACGCAGCGCGAGCGCGATCATGAACAGCGCATAGACCGAAAACACCAGCCGCATCGGGATCTTTTCGCCGGTGAACGGCGTGCGCAGCGTGGCGGTGCCGCGGATCTTCATCCAGTCGATATAGTCCCATGTGGGCCAGAACGCCCAGAGCATCGCCACCACGATTGCCGCCGCCGAGACCAGCGCCATCACCCGCCGCACCCCCCGGGGCGCGGCGCCACAGACAAGATCGAACCGCACATGGTCGCGCGGGCGCAGCACGAAGGCATTGCCGAAAAACACGATCCACAGCCAGAGGATCAGGCAAAGCTCCAGCGTCCAGCCGAAGGGCGTCTGCATCGCATGGCGCGAAAACACCTGGACGAGGAAGGTGATGAACAGCGCCGCGAGCAAGCCCCCGGCGAAAAGCTCGGCCCCGCGCGCGGCCCATCCGAGAAGGCGTTTCATGGCGCCACGCTTCCCAAGCTCACCGCCTCATTCTGCCAGCGCATTGATCCGCTCAAGCAGGCCCTCCGGCCAGGCGGCGGCAAGATCCGACCCGGCATAGCGCTGTTGCACATGGGCCCGGAAGGCCTCCACGTCGGGGGTATAGATCTCGACCCCCTGCGCGCGGAGGAACCCGATGAGCGTCGCTTCCTTCTCGAGCTGTTTCAGCCGCGCCCAGGCGGCGGCGGCATCGGCGGCGCGCTGGAGGGTCAGTTGTTGGGCCGGGGTGAGCCCGTCCCAGACCGGCTTGGAGAAGGCGATATAGTTGAGATCGACCAGATGGGCGGTGAGGGCGATCTGGCAGGTGACCTCGTAGAATTTCGCATCGACCACCGTAGGCAGGGGGTTGTCCTGGCCATCGACCGCCCCGGTCGCAAGCGCCGTATAGACCTCGGTGAAGGCCATCGGCACCGGTGACGCCCCGAGCGCAGCGCCGAGAAACTGCCATGCCTCGGTGCCGGGCATGCGCAGGTTGACGCCCGCGAGGTCGGCGGGGGTGCGGATCTCCAGCTCGTCGCGGCACTGGCGCAGGTTCACATGGCGCCGGCCGAGATACATCACCGACAGCAGCTTGACGCCGAGCCCTTCCTCGACCGTCTTCCGGAACGGGTCCATCAGCGGATCGTTGAACACCCGCAGCTGATGCGCGGCATCCCGGTGGACATAGCCGGTGGCGAAGATCGAGAATTCCGGGAAATATTGCGCGAGTTCCTGAGCCGAGGCGATCGCCATGGTGAGATTGCCGCGGGCAATGGCTTCAAGCTCGGTGCCTTGCGCGAACAGCGTGCCGTTATAGGCGGGCCGGTAGTCGGCGAAGCCCGCGACCATCGGCGCAAAGATCTCGGCCAGCGCGACCGAGCGGGTGTCGGTCTCGGAGCCCGGCACCGACAGGGTAAACACCGGCCGGTCTTCGGCCAGCGCGGCCAGTCTGGCCGCGGGGCCAAAGGGGCCAAAGGGGCCAACGGGGCCGGCGAGCACGCCCAGAACAAGGCAGGCAGACAGGGCGATGCGGCGGGCGATGCGGCAGGAGATACGGTGGGCGATCTGGTGGGCAATCCGGCGGGCGATGGTGGCGATCATGGCGTTCCTCCCTCGGTGCCGGCGCGCGGCCCGGCTCACCGTCAGTCTACCCGTTTTGCCACCGGAGGGGGAACAGGTTTCGCGCTCCGGACGGACCCGGGGAACCGCGCCCGCGGAAGGCGGGAAAACTGTTTCGACACCGGAAAATGCAGAAAAAGACAAGCGGAAGCCGCAGCCCCCGCTTGCCTCATACCTGAAAGGCGCGACTCCTGCGCGTCAGAGCGCTTCCGGCTTGGTCTTTTCGCGGCGCACGACGAGATTGTTGAGCGCGTCGATATAGGCCTTGGCGGAGGCGACGACGGTATCGGTGTCCGACGACGAGCCGGTGACGATCTTGTCGTCCTCTTCCATCCGCACCGTCACCGTGGCCTGAGCGTCGGTGCCGCCGGTCACCGCATGGACCTGATAGAGCTTCAGCCGCGCGTTATGCGGGAACAATTCGCGCACCGCGTTGAACACCGCGTCGACCGGGCCGTCGCCGGTGGAGGTGACCTGATGGTCGACCCCGTCGATGGTCAGCGTGAGGTCGGCCGATTGCGGCGCCTCGGTGCCGCAGATCACCCGCAGGAACCTGAGCTTCAGCTTGTCGTTCGCCGCGCCGCCCGCGCCCATCAAGGCGATCAGGTCTTCGTCGAACACCTCCTTCTTGCGGTCGGCCAGCGCCTTGAAGCGCACGAAGACATCGGCGAGCTGGTTGTCGGCGAGGGAATAGCCCAGCGCCTCCATCTTGGCCTTGAGCGCGGCGCGGCCCGAATGTTTGCCGAGCGGCAGCGAGGAGGCCGCGAGGCCGATATGTTCGGGGCGCATGATCTCGAAGTTTTCGGGGTTTTTCAGCATCCCGTCCTGATGGATGCCGCTTTCATGGGCGAAGGCGTTCTTGCCGACGATCGCCTTGTTGAACTGCACCGGGAAGCCCGAGACCTGCGCCACGCGGCGGGAGATGTTCATGATCTTGGTGGTGTCGACGCCGGTCTGGAACGGCATGATGTCGTTGCGCACCTTCAGCGCCATCACCACCTCTTCCAGCGCGGTGTTGCCGGCGCGCTCGCCAAGGCCGTTGATGGTCGATTCGATCTGACGGGCGCCGGCTTCGACGGCAGCCAGCGCATTGGCCGTCGCCATGCCGAGGTCGTTGTGGCAGTGCGTGGCAAACACCACCTCATCGGCGCCGGGCACGCGCTCGATCAGCATGCGGATCAGATCGGCCGATTCGCGGGGCGCGGTGTAGCCGACGGTGTCGGGGATGTTGATCGTGGTCGCGCCCGCCTTGATGGCGATCTCGATCACCCGGGCCAGGTAGTCATGCTCGGTGCGGGTGGCATCCATCGGCGACCACTGGACATTGTCGCAGAGATTGCGGGCATGGGTGACCGTCTCGTGGATCAGATCGGCCATCTCGTCCTGTGTGAGCCCGGGGATCTCGCGGTGCAGCGGCGAGGTGCCGATGAAGGTGTGGATGCGCGGCTGCGCGGCATGTTTCACCGCTTCGAAGCAACGGTCGATATCCTTGAAATTGGCCCGCGAGAGGCCGCAGATCACCGCGTTTTTCGACCGTTCCGCGATCTCCTTCACCGCGGCGAAATCGCCCTCGGAAGCGATCGGGAAACCGGCCTCGATGATGTCGACCCCCATGTCGTCGAGCAGTTCGGCGATCTCGAGCTTTTCCTCATGGGTCATGGTCGCGCCGGGGCTCTGTTCGCCGTCGCGCAGGGTGGTGTCGAAAATCAGGACGCGGTCCTGCTCACTGGGCATGGTCATGTCGGTCTCTTTCCTGGAGTCTCAGCCGGGCATCTCAGCCGGTGGCGCATGATGTGTCGCGAAAAATCTCACGGGATTTCACGGAAGGGGCGCGGGGTGAGCATCCTCTGAGCGCTCGCGCCGAAAGGCACGCTCAGAGGCGGCCAAGCAGAAGCAGCACGGCCTGTCCGGTGTGCCCGGTGTGCCCGGTGTGCGCGAGGGCACCAGCGGCGAAATCTATGTCGGCCATGCGGATCATGGTGGGCACTATAGCTACGGCAAGGCCGATGGAAACCCCTATTGGGTCGGCATCGCTGACCCACCGCAAGGTGCGGAACAGACGAATCACAAGAATCCGGGCGGAGCGTTTTCGAAGGCAAGCCTGCGGATTTGCCGCTCAGCCCTGGCCGGAACGCAAGCGAGCGGGTTATGAAACGCGACTGCGATTCGCACGATACTGGACGCGCGTTAATTTTTGGCGCACAAAGGGCACCAGAGACCGCCCGCAACCTGGCCCGGAATCATCAAGGAGATTGCGCGATGGCTGAGCCCCGCAAACGCAAGAGTGCCGCGGACCGCCGCGCCGAGATTGTCGAAACCGCAATCCGTCTTTCCGCCGAGATCGGACCCAACCGCGTGACCACCCAGCATCTGGCCAACGAAGTGGGCGTGACCCAGCCCGCGATCTTCCGCCATTTCGCCACCAAGGGCGACATCTGGCTGGCGGTCGGCGACCATATCGTCGCGGCGATGAACGGGCTCCCGGCGGATTGGGGCGCGCCCGGCGAAACCGCCGATCCGCATGACAGCTTGCAGAAGGTCGCCGGGGCGTATTTCGCCCGGATCACCGAACAGCCCGCGATCCCGGCGATTCTCTACAGCCGCGAGCTTCAGGCCGGAAACGACACGCTCCGGGAGAAGCTTGCCCGGGTGTTCGACCGGTACCGCAACGCCTTTGCCGGGCTGATCCGCTCCGGCCAGGCCAGCGGCATACACCGTGCCGACCTTGCGGCCGACGACGCCGCGCGCCTCCTCGCCGAGGCTGTTCAGGGCGTCGCGATGCGCTGGCTGCTGGACGGGTGCGAAGATGACCTCGCCGACAGCGGGTCGCGTGTGCTGGCGCCGCTGTTCGACAGCTTCCGGGCCTGACCGGCCGCGCACCCCGCAGGCGGCTCCGCCACCGGAATGCGGCCCCCGGACCATACGTCTTCCGTCGCAGTTCAGCGGGATGTGTGCTTTGTTTTTCTCCTGCGGGAGGTTAAAGTTGGCCCGTGTCGCGTGGACGGCAATGAGCGGCCCCCGGCAAGACTTCCCGCAGCGGAGTCCGAAGCGGGCCCCGAAACGGAACGGCTCGATTTCTGCGAGCCCCAACAAGGAGCGAACATGGCACATGTTGTCGTACTGGGTGCCGGCCTCGGCGGGTCGATCCAGGCTTACGAACTCAAGGAATCCCTGGCCAAGAGTGACAAGATCACGGTCATTTCCAACAAGCCGTATTTCCAGTTCACGCCGTCGAACCCCTGGGCGGGTGTCGGCTGGCGCAACCAGGACGACCTGACCATCGACCTCGAACCGGTGATGAACAAGCTCGGCATCGACTTCATCTGCGACGGCGCCGCCAGGCTTTTGCCGGAAGACAACAAGCTGGTGCTCGAATCGGGCCGTGAGGTCGACTACGATTACCTGATCATCGCCACCGGCCCCGAGCTCGCCTTCGACGAGATCGAAGGGTTCGGCCCCGGCGCCCACACCAATTCGGTCTGCCATGTCGAAGACGCCTGCAAATCCGGCGGCCCGGGCGGCACCTGGGAGAAATTCTGCGCCGATCCCGGCCCGATCGTGGTCGGTGCGGTACAGGGTGCCTCCTGTTTCGGCCCGGCCTACGAATATCTGATGACGCTCGACACCGACCTGCGCCGCCGCAAGATCAAGCACAAGGTGCCGATGACCTTCGTGACCTCCGAGCCCTATATCGGCCATCTCGGCCTCGGCGGCGTCGGCGATACCAAGGGGCTGCTCGAAAGCGCCATGCGCGACCGTGACATCAAGTGGATCACCAACGCGCGGGTCGACAAGTTTACCGAAAGCGCGGTGCACGCGACCGAATTCGACGAGGACGGCAACGAGAAGAAGACCCACGAGGTTCCGACCAAATACACGATGATGCTGCCCGCCTTCCGCGGCATCCCGGCGGTGATGGGCATCGAGGGGCTGGCGAACCCGCGCGGCTTCATCATTGTCGACAAATACCAGCGCAACCCGACCTATACGAACATCTTCGGCATCGGCGTGGCCATCGCCATCGCCCCGCCGGTCGCCACCCCGGTGCCCACCGGCGTTCCGAAGACCGGGTTCATGATCGAATCCATGGTCACGTCGATCGCTCACAACCTGCCGCGGATCATCGCCGGCAAGGAACCCAACCAGGTGCCGAGCTGGAACGCGCTGTGCCTCGCCGATTTCGGCGACCGTGGCGCGGCTTTCCTCGCGATGCCGCAGAACCCGCCGCGCAACGTGAACTGGTCGAGCGAAGGCAAATGGGTCCACTGGGCCAAGCTCACCTTCGAATGGTACTTCATGCGCAAGATCCGCAAGGGCGTGTCCGAGCCGTTCTATGAAAAGATGGTCATGAAGATGTTGAAGGTCAACAAGCTCGAAGGCTGAGCATCGCCCCGCCCGAAAGAAGCCTGTCCGAAAGAAACCCGGCCAAAGGAAGCCGGGCCGGGAGACAGCAAGAGAAGACAGAAAGGCCGCCCCGTTCCGGGCGGCCTTTTTGGTGGCCCTGGTCTGGTGCTCCGGTCTGGTGCTTCGGGGGCACATCCGGCGCCGCGGGCGGAGGTCCGGCGGACAGCATGAGAGGCGGGCGCGGCGAAGCCCGGAGTGCGCCAAACGGGCGGCGCCACCCCGCTCCGCTTTCCCCGGTATGCTTACTGCGCGGGCTGTGGCGGCAACGCCGGCGCCTCGGCCGGCAGCGTTTGCGGCGCTGCCGGTGGCGTTTGCGGCTCCGCCGGTTGCGCTTGCGGCGCTGCCGGTGGCGTTTGCGGCTCCGCCGGTTGCGCTTGCGGTGCTGCCGGCAGCGTTTGCGGCGCTGCCGGTGACGTTTGCGGCTCTGCCGGTGGCGCCGCGGTCTCGCCCAGCATCGACTGCGCGACACCCTCAACCCAGGTGTCGCTGATCCGGCTGCCATCGGGGTAGATGGCCAGCCCCTGGCCGTGGCGCAATCCGTTCTCGAACGCACCTTCGTAGGTCGTGCCGTCCTGATAGGTGGCCATGCCCTGGCCATGTTCCTTTCCGCCAAGCCAGCCGCCGGTATACATATACCCGTCGGGCGCTTTCAGCGTCCCCTGGCCTTCGTAGAGCCCGTTGGCGAAATCCCCTTCATAGACGACCGTCCCGTCGGCCGCGACAAGCTTGCCCGGGCCGCTATACAGCCCGGCGCGGAAACTGCCCTCATAGGTGGTGCCATCGGCCAGCTTGCGGACCCCCTGGCCCTCGAACAGCCCCGCCACGAAACCGCCCTCGTAAGAGGTGCCGTCGGCCCAGATCCGCTGGCCCCGCCCCTCGAAGACCCCATCGCGGAAACCGCCCACATAGGTGGAGCCATCGGGTTTGGTGAGCTCACCCCCGCCATCGGGAAGCCCGGCGCGGAACTGGCCGGTGTAAACCGCGCCGTTGGCATAGGTCTCGGTGCCGTTGCCATCGCGCTGGCCATCGACCCAGGAGCCTTCGTATTTGTAACCGTCAGTGCCGGTCAGGGTTCCCTGCCCCGACCGTTTGTCGGCGACGAAATCGCCGATATAGACGTCGCCGCTGGCATAGGTGATCTTGCCCTGCCCGGTGCGCAGACCCTCGGCGAAGGGGCCGTCGTAGACCGACCCGTCGGGAAAGGTCAGCCGCCCGGCACCATGCATCCGCCCCTGCTGCCAGCCGCCCTCATAGGTGGTGCCATCGGGGCTCACCAGCGTGCCGAGCCCGTCGGGCTTGCCTGCCTTGAAAGCCCCGGTATAGACGGTGCCGTCGGCCTCGGTGAGCTTGCCCGCGCCCTCCTTCACGCCCATGTTCCAGGCGCCGTCATAGACCGAGCCGGAGGGGCTTTCGAGCCGCCCCTTGCCGTGATGCTCACCGGCCCGGAAGGCGCCTTCATAGATGAACCCGGTGGCATAGGCGACGCGGCCGCTGCCGTTGATCTGGCCGTCGACCCAATCGCCCTCGTAGACCGTGCCGTCGGGGTAGGTCACCTTGCCGAGCCCGTGCGGCCGCCCGGCGGCAAACCCGCCCTCGTAGACCGACCCGTTGGGAAAGCGCGCAATGCCCTCGCCGCGGATCTCGCCTTCAACGAACGTGCCGGTGTATTCGTAGCCGTTGGGGGTGCGCAGGGTGCCCTTGCCATGGCGCCGGCCTTCCCTGATCTCGCCTTCGTAGAAGCTGCCATCGTCGTATTGCACAACGTCGGTGGTGACGTCGGTGGTGGTCTCCTGAGCCAGCACCACAGCGGGCGCGGCCACCAGCAGGGCCAGCGCAAGCGCTCCGAGGGCGGGCCGGGCTCCGGGCGCGGAAAGCGCGGGTCTGATCTGCCTGAGGGTCGTCGGCATGGTGTTCATCGGCATGTCCTTGCGGTCCCCGTCCGGTGCGGACGCCTGGCGCGCCGCGGTCGGACAAACCCTAGAAGAACCCCCCGCGGTGAGCAAGCGTTTCACCTTTCCGGCGCCCGGCGGGCCCGCGCCTTCCCCTCGCGGCCAAATCTGCTAGACCTGCATGGATCCATTCCAGCCACCGGAGCGCCCCATGAGCGAGACCTTCCGCCTGACCCTGGCCCAGCTGAACCCGACCGTCGGCGATATCGACGGCAATGCCGCAAAGGCGCGCGACGCATGGGAGAAGGCCCGGGCCGCGGGGGCGGTGCTGGTGGCATTTCCCGAAAGCTTCCTGACCGGCGCAGAGACCGGCGATCTCGTGAGGCGCCCCGCCTTCTGGTCGGAGGCCATGGCGGCAGTGGAACGGCTGGCGGCGGATTGCGCCGACGGCCCGGCGCTGGCCATCGGCGGCCCGTGGCACGATGGCGAACGGCTCTGCAATGCCTGGTTCTTTTGCGAAGGTGGGCGGCTGCGCACCCGGGTGCTGAAGCAGCGCCTGCCCGACGAGGAGGCGCGGCTGTTTGCGCCCGGCGGCGAACAGGCGCCCTTTGCGCTTGCGGGGCTCAGGATCGGCGCGCCGGTCGGCGAGGATGCCTTGGCGGACGGTGACATTTGCACCGCGCTCGCCGGGGCCGGGGCCGGGCTGCTGCTGGTGCCCGACGCCACGCCCTATGGCCGCGGCCAGAGGCCGGCGCGGCTTGAGCAGATGCGGGCGCGGGTCGCCGAGACCGGCCTGCCGCTGATCTGTCTCAAGATGACCGGCGGCCAGGACGAGCAGGTCTTCGACGGCGGCAGTTTCGGGATCAACCCGGACGGCGAGCTGGCCTTCATGCTGCCGCAGTTCGACGATGCCGTGGCGCATGTGGACCTTGAACGGCATGGCGATGCGGGCTGGCGCATCCGCCCGGGCGAGGTGGCGCCCCCGCTCGACGATCAGGAGGCCGATTACCGCGCGATGGTCACCGGGGTCGGGGAGTATTTCGCCAAGACCGGGTTCGGCAAGGCGGTGCTGGGGCTCTCCGGCGGGGTCGACAGCGCCATCGTCGCCGCCATCGCCACCGACGCGCTCGGCCCCGAAAATCTCCGCTGCGTGATGCTGCCGTCGGAATACACCTCTCAAGCCAGCCTGGCAGACGCGGAAAAGGTCGCGCACAACCTCGGCACCCGGCTCGACACCCTGCCGATCGCCGGCCCCCGCGCCGCGGTCACGGAGGTGCTTGCGCCGCTGTTCAAGGGCCGCGCACCGGATGTGACCGAAGAAAACATCCAGTCCCGCCTGCGCGGCCTGCTGCTGATGGCGCTGTCGAACAAGTTCGGCGAAATGCTGCTGACCACCGGCAACAAGTCCGAAGGCGCGGTCGGCTATGCCACGATCTACGGCGACATGGCGGGCGGCTACAACCCGATCAAGGATCTCTACAAGACCCGCGTCTTCGAGATCTGCCGCTGGCGCAACGCCCATCACCGGCCGTGGATGAAGGGGCCGGCGGGCGAGGTCATTCCGGCTTCGGTGATCGACAAGCCGCCCTCGGCAGAACTGCGCGACGGCCAGAAGGACGAAGACAGCCTGCCGCCCTACGACGTGCTCGACGCGGTTCTCGAAGGGCTGATCGACCGCGAGGCGAGCGTGGCCGAACTGGTCGCGGAAGGCTTCGACAGGAGGCTGGTGAAACGCGTCGAACATCTGATTTTCATCAGCGAATACAAGCGCTTCCAGGCGGCTCCAGGGGTGCGGCTGACGCCCCGGAGCTTCGGGGCCGACCGCCGGTATCCGGTGGTGAACCGCTGGCGTGACAAGAGCTGAACGGGCACGCCTGCCCGGTTCCGGGCGCGGTTTCTCTGCACTCCCCGTGCGGGCCATGGCTGATGGGCTGCGTCCCGTCGGATGGTGCCGGGTTACGGAAAAGGCGGGTGCGGGGCGCGGAGTCCATCGGTGTGGCGGCATTGGACGGGCGTGATTTCATGTTTATTTCCAGCAGGTTGCGAGAGATTCCATTAGTCCGGAATTCCGGACTAATGGAATACCGGAAGTCCGGACTAACAGACATTTCGAAACGTGAATGTATTCCGCAATTCCCGCCAAAGCCCGCCGTTGAACCCCGGCCACCCAGGCCGGTCACCGGAGTTGGCCACAGCGCCCCGCCCGTCCCGGTTTCGGCGCAAGGAAAGGCATTTGGATCAGCTCTTGCCGACGATCAGGAGGAAGGGGCGGCATTGCGCTGAATACCGGGCCACGCCATCGGTCATCGCAAACAACCCGAACGGCGCCGTTCCCAATTCGCCGCGGCAAGCGGCACCGGTACCGTCTATTCCCACCACCGGTCGACCGCGGCAATGTCATCGTCGGACCAGCCGAAATGATGCGCGAACTCATGCACCAGCACATGACCCACCAGCTCGGCAAATCCGACAGTGCCGCGCTCGGCCCATTCGTCGATGAGCGCCCGGCGGAAGAGCCAGATCACATCCGGCCGGGAGGGGCTGTCCATCACCGACTTTTCGGTCAGCGGGATGCCATCATAAAGCCCGGTCAGCTCGAACGGATCCTCGATGCCGAGATCGTCGAGCACCTCGCCCGGGGCAAGCTCCTCGACCCGGATCGCCACCCCCCGGGCGGCAGGGCGGAACACCTCCGGCAGCCCGGCGCGGGCGGCTTCGGCGAGCGCCTGGATCTCCGCCAGCGAGGGCGCGGCGCGGTCGTCTTCGGTCCAGCTCATCTGCATCTCCTCCCGCGCGCAATACCCGCAGTCGCGCCCCGGCAAAACCCCCGGGGCGTGGACAAAGCCCGCGTCATGCGCAAAAAGGCTCCGACACAGGAGATTCCCATGACCGTCACCCGTTTTGCCCCGTCCCCCACCGGCTATCTGCATGTCGGCAACCTGCGCACCGCGCTGTTCAACTGGCTGATCGCGCGGGCCTCGGGCGGCACGTTCATCCTGCGCCTCGACGACACCGACCCGGAGCGCTCGAAGCCCGAATATGCCGACGCGATCAAGCAGGATCTCGAATGGCTCGGCCTCACCTGGGACAGGGTCGAGACCCAGTCCGCCCGGCTCGGCCGTTACGAGGAGGCGGCGCAGGATCTGCGCGACAAGGGCCGGTTCTACGAGGCCTTCGAAACCCCGGTCGAGCTTGACCTCAAGCGCAAGAAGCAGCTCAACATGGGCCGCCCGCCGGTCTATGACCGCGCGGCGCTGGCGCTCACCGAGGCCGACAAGGCGCGGCTGCGCGAAGAACGCGGCGCCGGTCACTGGCGCTTCAAGCTCGACCACGCGCGGATCGCCTGGGACGACGGCATTCTCGGCGCGCTGTCGATCGACGCCGCTTCGGTCTCCGACCCGGTGCTGATCCGCGCCGACGGGCAGTTCCTCTACACGCTGGCCAGCGTCTGCGACGATATCGACTTCGGCATCACCGATGTGGTGCGCGGCTCCGACCATGTGACCAACACCGCCACCCAGATCCAGATCATCGAGGCGCTCGGCGGCCGGGTGCCGCGGTTTGCGCATCATTCGCTGCTGACCGGCCCGCAGGGCGAAGCGCTGTCGAAACGCCTCGGCACGCTCGCCTTGCGCGATCTGCGGGCGCAAGGCGTCGAGCCGATGGCGCTGATCAGCCATATGGCGCGGCTGGGTTCGTCGCGGCCGGGGGAGCTTGCCGAAAGCCTCGACGAGGTGGTGGCGGGTTTCGACCTCTCGAGTTTCGGCGCGGCGCCGACCAAATTCGATGTAGACGATCTGTTCCCGCTCACCGCGCATCTGCTCGCACAGCAGCCCTACGCGGCGGTGGCCGACCGGGTGCTGGCGCTGGGCGTGCCGGCGGAGATCGCCGAGAGCTTCTGGATGGTGGCGCGCGAGAACATCACCACCATGGCCGACCTCGCCCCATGGTGGGCGCTCTGCCGTGACGGCGCCACGCCACTGGTGGCGGAGGAAGATGCGGAGATGGTCGCAAAGGCCTTCGAATTGCTGCCCGAGCCGCCCTATGGCCCCGACAGCTGGCAGAGCTGGACCGGCGCGGTGAAGGCCGCCACCGGGCGCAAGGGCAAGGGGCTGTTCATGCCGCTCAGAAAGGCGCTGACGGGGCTGGACCACGGGCCCGACATGTCGGCGCTGATGCCGCTGTTGCAGAAGGTGAAGCGGTAGAGCGAAGCCAGATTCACCACACTTACGGCAAGCCGCCATCCCGGCTCCATCGCCATGTCCGCGCCATGCCCGCCCCCGCATCAAAAGCTTGTGCGGTGAAAAACCTGCCGCTAACGTCGCGTCACCCGTACCGGGAGAATCCGGCGCCCCGAGGGGCCCGGTGCCGAAGGAGCAACCGCCCCGGTAAACTCTCAGGCCCAGGGACCGGTGCGGGGGAAGGACTCTGGAGAGTGGCCCTCAGGGCCCGCCGAAGGGATAACGATCTCAGGCGAAAGGACAGAGGGGGCATCACCGGGGCCGGGGCCCCAGCGATGCCGGGCGCGCTCCCGGTGGGGAGACGCATGTGACAGAGCTGCGCCGCACGGATCTTTTCGACCTCCATATCGCGCTCGGCGCGAAACTGGTGCCCTTTGCCGGCTGGGAAATGCCGGTGCAATACCCGTCGGGGGTGATGCAGGAACATCTGCATACCCGTGCCGCCGCCGGGCTGTTCGACGTCAGCCATATGGGGCAGGTGCTGCTCCACGGAAGCGATGCGGCGGCGCGGCTGGAGGCGCTGGTGCCCGCCGACATCGTCGGGCTCGCGCCCGGGCGGCAGCGCTACGCGCTGTTCACCAACGAAACCGGCGGCATTCTCGACGATCTGATGGTCGCCAATCAGGGCGACAGGCTGTTTCTGGTGGTCAACGCCGCCAATGCCGCCGCTGACATTGCCCATCTCGAAGCGCATCTGGGCGAGGCGGTGGAGGTCGCCGGAACCCGCGCGCTGCTGGCGCTTCAGGGGCCGGCCGCCGAGGTGGCGCTGGGGCGGATCGTCCCGGCGGTCACGGAGATGCGCTTCATGGATGTGACCCGGCAGGACAGCCGCTTCGGCGCGCTCTGGATCAGCCGGTCGGGCTATACCGGCGAGGACGGGTTCGAGATCTCGGTCGAAGGGCGGGAGGCCCGCGCCCTCGCCGAGGCGCTTCTCGCGATGGAGGAGGTCGCCCCCATCGGCCTCGGGGCGCGCGATTCGCTCCGGCTCGAGGCCGGGCTGCCGCTTCATGGCAGCGACATCACCCCCGAAACCACGCCGCTCGAAGCCGGGCTGGGCTGGTCGATCGGCAAGGCCCGGCGCGAAGGCCCGCGCGCAGGCGGCTTCCCCGGGGCCGATGCGATCCTGCGCCAGCGCCAGATCGGGGCGACCGCAAAACTCGCGGGCCTCAGGCCGGAAGGCCGCGCCCCGATGCGCGCCGGCACCCGGTTGTTCGAGCGGGAGACAGGCGGCGCACCCTTGGGCGACGTCACCTCCGGCGGCTTCGGCCCCTCAATCGGCGGGCCCATCGCCATGGGCTATCTGCCCGCCCGCCTGACCCGGCCCGGCACCAAGGTCTGGGGCGAGGTGAGGGGCAAGCGCCTGCCCGCCCGCGTGACCCCGCTGCCGTTCCATCCCCGCAGCTACAAGCGCTGAAACCAGGAGACCCCCCGATGAAATATACCGAAGAGCATGAATGGCTGGCCGAAGACGGCGGCATCGTTACTGTCGGCATCACCGCCCATGCGGCGCAGGAGCTTGGCGATATCGTCTTTGTCGAACTGCCGGAGGTCGGCGCGGCGGTGGCGAAGGATGATGAGATCGTGGTGATCGAAAGCGTCAAGGCCGCCTCCGACATCATGGCCCCGGTCGACGGCGAGATCGTCGAGGTCAACGAGGCGATCGTGGACGATCCCGGCAAGGTCAATGAAGACCCCGAGGGCGAGGCCTGGTTCTTCAGGATGAAGCTCAGCGATCCCGCCCAGCTTGACGGGCTGATGGACGAGGCCGCCTACAAGGCCTTCATCGGCTGAGCCCGCGCCGCCCGCCCCCTGATCGCCCCCTGTTCGCCCCGGCGGGGGCAACGCGCCCAGCGGGTGCCACTAGGCGCCACCAAGCGGAGAGGCCGCCGGACGAGCCGGAACGGAGACTGACATGACATTCACGCCCACCGATTACCTTCCCTGCGACTTCGCCAGACTCCGCCACATCGGCCCTTCGCCCGCCGAGATGGAGGAGATGTTCGCGGTGCTGGGCGTCGACGGGCTCGACGCGCTGATCGACGAAACCGTGCCCGCCTCGATCCGCCAGACGGAGCCGCTCGACTTCGGCCGGCCGCTCTCCGAACGCGAAGTGCTGCATGAGCTCCGGGTGATCGCGGGCAGGAACCGGGTCTGCCAGTCGCTCCTCGGGCAGGGCTATCACGGCACGGTGACGCCGCCGGCGATCCAGCGCAACATCCTTGAAAACCCTGCGTGGTACACGGCTTACACGCCCTACCAGCCGGAGATCTCTCAAGGCCGCCTCGAAGCGCTGCTGAATTTCCAGACGATGATTTCCGACCTCACCGGGCTGCCGGTCGCCAATGCCTCGCTGCTCGACGAGGCGACCGCCGCGGCCGAGGCGATGACCATGGCCGGGCGCGGGGCGAAGTCGAAGGCGAAGACCTTCTTCGTGGCCGAGACCTGCCACCCGCAGACCATTGCCGTGGTCAGGACGCGGGCGAAACCCCTCGGCATCACGGTGCGGCTGGGTTGTCCCTTCACCGATCTGGTGCCGGGCGAGGTCTTCGGCGCCCTGTTGCAATATCCCGGCACCCATGGCCATGTGGAGGACTATACCGGCGTCATCGCCGCGCTGCATGAGGCGAAGGCGCTGGCGATCGTCGCCGCCGACCCGATGGCGCTGACGCTCCTGAAAGAGCCGGGCGCCATGGGGGCCGATATTGCCGTGGGCTCGACCCAGCGGTTCGGGGTGCCGATGGGCTATGGCGGGCCGCACGCGGCCTATATGGCCACCACCGACAAGCTCAAACGCGCCATGCCCGGACGCCTCGTCGGGGTCTCGGTCGACAGCCACGGCAACCGCGCCTACCGTCTGAGCCTCCAGACCCGCGAACAGCATATCCGCCGCGAAAAGGCGACTTCCAACCTCTGCACCGCCCAGGCGCTGCTGGCGGTGATGGCGGGGTTCTACGCCGTCTACCACGGCCCCGAGGGGCTCAGGGCCATTGCCCAGAGCATCCACAACAAGGCCGCACGACTGGCGAACAAGCTGGAGGAGGTGGGCTATGTGATCGAGCCCGAACAGTTCTTCGACAGCTTCACCGTCGAGGTCGGCCATCTGCAACGCGGCATCCTGCTCGCGGCCTCGCGCGAGGAGGTCAACCTGCGTCCGGTCGGCAAGACGAAGATCGGCATCACCCTCGACGAAGCCACCCGCCCGGCAACCATCGAGGCGGTCTGGCGGGCCTTCGGGGTGGTGGCGGAGGACGCGGATTTCACCGCCGACTACCGCCGCCTGCCGGAGGCGCTGATCCGCAGCAGCAGCTACCTGACCCATCCGGTGTTTCACATGAACCGGGCCGAGACCGAGATGATGCGCTACATGCGCCGGCTGTCGGACCGCGACCTCGCGCTCGACCGCGCCATGATCCCGCTCGGCTCCTGCACCATGAAGCTCAATTCGGCCGCCGAAATGGCCCCGGTGAGCTGGCGCGAGTTTTCCATGCTGCACCCGCTCTGCCCCGCCGATCAGGCCGAGGGCTACCGGGTGCTGATCGACGATCTCGCGGCGATGCTGTGCAGCATCACCGGCTATGACGCGATGTCGATGCAGCCCAATTCCGGGGCCCAGGGCGAATATGCCGGGATGATGACCATCCGCGCCTGGCACCACGCCCGCGGCGATGCGGCGCGCGATATCTGCCTGATCCCGATGTCCGCCCATGGCACCAACCCGGCCTCGGCGACCATGGCGGGGATGAAGGTGGTGGCGGTGAAGACCGCGGCCAATGGCGATATCGACGTGGCCGACTTCCACGCCAAAGCCGAAGCCGCGGGCGACCGGCTTGCCGCCTGCATGATCACCTATCCCTCGACCCATGGGGTGTTCGAGGAAACCGTGCGCGAGGTCTGCGCCATCACCCATGAATTCGGCGGGCAGGTCTATATCGACGGGGCGAACCTCAATGCGCTGGTGGGGCTGGCGAAGCTCGGCGAGCTTGGCGGCGACGTCAGCCATCTCAACCTGCACAAGACCTTCGCGATCCCCCACGGCGGCGGCGGCCCCGGCATGGGGCCGATCGGGGTGAAGGCGCATCTGGCGCCGCATCTGCCGCCCGACCCGTTCTCCGGCGCGGAAGGCGCGGTCTCCGCGGCGCCTTTCGGCTCCGCCTCGATCCTGCCGATCTCCTGGGCCTATATCCGGATGATGGGGGGGGCCGGGCTGACGCAAGCCACCAAGGCCGCGATCCTCAACGCCAATTACATCGCCGCCCGGCTCGCCGGCGCCTATGACGTGCTCTACAAGGGGCCGTCCGGGCGGGTCGCCCATGAATGCATCATCGACACCCGGCCTTTCGCCGAAAGCGCCGGGGTGAGTGTCGAGGACATCGCCAAGCGGCTGATGGACGCGGGCTTCCACGCCCCCACCATGTCCTGGCCGGTGGCCGGCACGCTGATGATCGAGCCCACCGAGAGCGAGACCAGGGCCGAGCTCGACCGGTTCTGCGACGCGATGCTGGCGATCCGCGAAGAGATCCGGGCGATCGAGGAAGGCCGGATCGACCGCGACAACAACCCGCTGAAGAACGCCCCCCATACGATGGAGGATCTGGTGCGCGACTGGGACAGGCCCTATGGCCGCGAGGAGGGCTGCTTCCCGAAGGGCGCGTTCCGGGTCGACAAATACTGGCCGCCGGTGAACCGGGTCGACAACGCGTTCGGCGACCGGCATCTGGTCTGCACCTGTCCGCCGCTGGAGGCCTGTTCCCCGGAAGAGTAAGGGCTTGGGCTTCCGCGTACAGCCGGCCCTGGGAGGATGCCGGAGAGGGCAATTCCGCGCAGCGTTTTTCGGCGCCCCGGCGATTTGCGGGAACCGGCAGGGTCGCCCGAAAGCCAGGGGAAAGCCAGGAGCCGGAGGCGAAACGCCGCCCGGCCCCGTGGAGCCCACTGCCCTTGCGCCAGAGCCCGCCGCCAGCGCTCCGGCTCACGCCCCCCGGAATATGCGGACGGCCCGGAAAACCCGGACAGCTTCCGCCAGTTCCTGAACCCGCTGCCGGGCATCTGGCCCCCTTGCATTCATCCGCATTCCCGCCGCCTCAATACCGTTGTTTTCGCATGTCGAAAGGCCAGAACCGACACCCGGCCTCGGAATAGCAAGCCGTAACGAGGGCCATCCGGCGTTCAGTTGGTCGGGACTTCCGGCATTCCATTAGTCCGGAAATCCGGTATTCCATTAGTCCGGACTTCCGGACTAATGGAAAAGGCCTTTTCCCATTTTATTTCAATGACTTACACTCAGACGCCCACCTCATGTGCGGCGCTGTTAACCATATCGGCAGCAGATCCGCGAGCCATCCGCAACCGGCCGGCCCCGGCTTTCGAAACCCCAAACCCTGCCACTGCGCTGCTGCAAGACCTGCCGAAACGCCCCACCTTGCGGCAACACGCAGCCGTACCGGCGCGGCAGGGTTTGCCCATCGGCGGGAGCAGGCATTCGGGCTCGTGGATTTGCGGTTGCTGCCGCGTCCGCGCCATCACGTTCCAGGCGCTTCGGCCATTTGCACAGGTTGCCTTGCCCCGCTCAGCGGCGCAGCCTGCCCGCCAGCCGCGCGGGCCAGCCGGACACGCCGCCGGTGATCCTGGCCAGCATCAGCTTCGAAACCAGTTTCTCGATCTCCGCATAGCTGGCCTCTCCCGCAAGCAGGGCGAAAAACGCGCTGCGCAGGTTTTCGGAAGACGCGAGTTTTTCCCTGAAGACCCCGGCGAAGGCCCCGGAAAACTGGAACCGCCTCAGCCGGTTGGCCCTGTCCAGCTCGGCATGGATATGGCCGATCCGCTTGCGGTAGATCCCCAGGGCGCGCGCCTTCTCGCCCGCCGCCAGCGCCTCTGCCGCCGCCTCCGCGGCACCGGCCCCGCTTTCCATCGCATAAGCCAGCCCCTCGCCGGTGACCGGATCGACCAGCCCCGCCGCGTCGCCCGCGAGCAGCACATTCCCGCGCCCGGGCACCCGCCGGAAATCGCCGAACGGAATATGCGCGCCCTTGATCTTCAGCCCCTCCGGGCCCGCGCCTTCCCGCGCCATGTAGCGCTTCATCCGGCCCATCAGATCCTGATCCACCGCCTTGATCGCGCCGAGGCCGATGGTGCGGCTGTGCTTCTTGGGGAAATTCCAGCCATAGCCCCAATCGACGATGCGGAAGTCGATCGACATCGGCGCCCCGTCGGTGCAGGGCACCGGTGCCTCCACCTCGAAGGCAAAGCCGATTGTGGCCGGATCGAAGGCGCGCCCGAACAGATGCCGCGCCACCGGGCTTGCGGCCCCGTCGGCCCCCACCAGAACGCCGTATTCCAGAACCTCGCCGCTATCGAGCACCACGCGATTGGCCGCATTGTCGAAACGTTCGACCCGCACACCCTGATAATCCTCCGCCCCCGACGCGATCGCCTCCCTCAGCAGACGGTGGTCGAAATCGCGCCGGTAGGTGTAGGTAAGGTCGCGGGGCGCGGTGAATTCGGCGATCGTCTCACCGTCCCATTTGAACGCCACCTCGCGCGAGAAGAGGAAGTGTTCCCTGTCGGGCGCCAGCCCGAAAACCGCCTTCAGCGCCTTGTGGCCGCGCCCCGACAGCAGCGCGCCGCAGAGCTTGTCGCGGGGGAACACGGCCTTGTCGACGAGCGCCACCGAAAGCCCGAGCGCACGTGCCCGCCGGGCCGCCGCCGCACCCGCGGGCCCCGCCCCGACCACAACCAGATCACAGGCTTTCACATCGGCGTCCATTTCGCGCTCCCCGGGTTTCCGGGAGGCGGCTTACGCGAAATCCCGTCCGGGGGAAAGCCAGGGCGCCGCATCGCGCGCCAGACGGCAAGATCGGCCGCCTCGGCAGCGCGGGTTGGCCCCGCCCCGCCCCCTTCGCGGCCATGCCGGGGTTGAAACGCCGCCAATGCAAGCGCACATATGCTGAAACATGAATGCAGTTCCCGGAAGGACCGGAGGAGACCCATGCCCACGTCCCACAAACTGACCTGCCTCGAATGCGGCACCGTGAACCGGGTGCCCGAAGACAAGCTCGGCGCCGGGCCGAAATGCGCCACCTGTGGCACAAGGCTCAACGATTCGAAAGTCCGCGAGATGGATGCGGCAACGCTGGCGAAGGCTGCCAGAAACGACACCCTGCCACTTCTGGTCGATTTCTGGGCCCCCTGGTGCGGCCCCTGCCGGATGATGGCACCGGAATTCGCCAGGGCCGCCGAGGCGCTGGGCACCGGGGCGCGGCTGGCCAAGATCAACACCGAAGACCACCCGAAGGTCTCGGCAAAACACAATATCCGCGGCATCCCGACGATGATCCTCTACCGGAACGGCCGCGAAGTGGCCCGCCAGTCGGGCGCGGTGCCCGCAAGCGCCATTGAAGCCTTCGTCCGCCAGAATGCCGGGGTCGCTGGCTGACCCCGGCCGTTTCGGCCCGGTGCCCCACCGGGGCGCCGGCGCTCCCGCCGGAGGGGCCGGCTGGCCGCCCGCTCTCACGCGGGCACAAGCATGGCCGGCAGAACGAAAACCTGCCTCTTCCCGCTTGACACCCCCGCCCGGACAGGCCAAATACCCCCCCGTTGGGGCCGTAGCTCAGTTGGGAGAGCGCGTCGTTCGCAATGACGAGGTCAGGGGTTCGATTCCCCTCGGCTCCACCATATCCCTGCAAAAATCACTGCAAAACCCCTGCAAAAATCACTGCAAAACCCCTGCAAAAATCACTGCAAGAACCCCTGTGAAAACAGGTGCAACCGCACCGCTTCTGCAAATCCGGCGCGGGCTCCCGGACCCGGCTTCGAGAATGCTCCGGCCCGGTGCGGCCCGGTGCGGCCCTGGTTCGTTCATGGTACATTCCGAAAGCACATGTTCCGCAAGGCAAGGCCGATTGCAAAGGCTGGATTGAGGGCACGGTTGAAAACGGCGCGCGCCTCGACGATGATCCAAAGCATGACCCAACCTTGTTGCTTCAAAACCAATCCCGGCATTCCCGTCTCCGGCGATCGCGCGCCGGTCGCGGTGGTGGATTCAGGATCTGCCCCCTGCAACCACGGCGCGCCAAACCGATCCCCGATGTCCGGGCACGTGTCCGGGCGCGACGACATGCGCGCGCGGCGCGGTTCCGGTTTTCAGGAAGGATCGAGACAATGAAGGTGCTGCTGCTCGGCGGCACCGGCGTCTTCGGGTCGCGCCTCGCCCGGCTGCTGGTTCGCGACGGACACAGCGTCACCCTCGCCGGACGTACCCTGGACACGGCACAGGATCTCGCGCAGACCCTGGGATGCAAGGCGATGCGGCTGGACCGGAACGGCGATCTGTCCGGGCTGTCCGGCCATGATGTGCTGGTCGATGCCGCGGGACCGTTTCACGCCTATGGCAACGATGGCGAAGACCCGTACCGTCTGGCGCGCAAGGCTCTCGCCGCCGGGATGCACTACCTCGATCTGGCAGACAATGCCGGGTTTTGTGCCGGAATTACCGCTCTCGATGACGATGCCCGCGCCGCCGGGCTGTGCGCCATATCGGGGCTTTCTTCGGTGCCGGCGCTCTCCAGCGCGGCGGTGCGGGCGCTCACCGGGCAAGAGGTGCCCGATGTCATCGAAACCGCGATCCTGCCCGGCAACCGCAGCCCGCGCGGGCTGTCTGTCATGGCGTCGATCCTGTCTCAGGCCGGGCAGCCGATGCGGCTGTGGCGCGGCGGGATGTGGACGGAGGCGCGCAGCTGGTCCGAACCGTCAGACTACAGTCTTCCGGAGGGGCTGACGCGGCAGGGCTGGCTGATCGAGGTGCCCGACATCACCCTTTTCCCCGCGCATTTCGGCGCCGGGAGCGTGGTCTTTCGCGCGGGGCTGGAATTGTCCGTGATGAGCTACGGGCTCCGGGCCTTTGCGAAGCTGCGGCAGTGGCGCCCGATCCCGGTCACGCCCTTCGTGCTCAAGAGCTTCAAACTGGCCGCGGATATGCTGGAACCGTTCGGCAGCGGCAGGGGCGGCATGTCGGTCATGGTCGCGGTCGGGTCCGAGCGCCGGTTCTGGCGCCTGCTCGCGGAGGAAGGCGACGGCCCGTTCATCCCCGCCATTCCGGCCCGGGCGCTGCTGCGCCGCGAAACCCTCCCCGTGGGCGCCCGGCCTGCCCTTGAGGTCATCACGCTGGAAGAGGCCGAGGCGGCGATGGAAGATCTGCGGGTGAAAACCGTGCGCAGCGTCGAGCCGTTCCAGCCGATCTTTCCGGGCGTCCTGGGCGCCGCGTTTCACGATCTGCCCGAAGCGATCCGCGAAACCCACCGCACCATTGATCAGAGCCGATGGCGCGGGACCGCCACCATTACGCGCGGCTCCAGCCTGTGGAGCCGGATGCTCTGCCTTGCGTTCAGGTTCCCTCCGGCGGGCGAGAACATGCCGGTCGAGGTCGTCAAGACCGTGACCCCGCGCGGCGAGACCTGGGAACGCCGTTTCGGCCAGAGCCGCTTTGTCTCCCATCTGGCGCCCACGGCGCAGGGCATGACCGAGCGCTTTGGTCCGTTCACCTTCTTGCTTGGGCTCACGGTCGATCAGGGCACCCTGAAATACCCCATCCGCTCGGCAAGATTTGGCCCGGTCGCGCTGCCCAGACGGCTCCTGCCGCAATCCGAGGCATACGAATATGTGCAGGATGGCCGGTTCCATTTCGACGTCAGATTGCTTGCGCCGATAACCGGGCAAGTGATGGTCCACTACCAGGGCAATCTGGGGCCGGCTGTGAGCGACGGGCAGAAAAGGTGAGCCGGTGACGGCTGCGGGCCGTGCAGCTTTCCCGCGTCTTCCGCCAGACGTCCGCCAGCCGCGCCAGAACGTGGCGCAACCCTCTGAAGCCATGTTTCAGAAGTCATGCCTCTGAAAACAGGTCTGAAAACGGCAAGGATCGCTGGTGCCGCAGGGGAGGATTGAACTCCCGACCTCACCCTTACCAAGGGTGCGCTCTACCACTGAGCTACTGCGGCCAACCGTGGGCGGCTGATTAGACGGAATTCGCCGGGCGCGCAAGCGCAATTTCGCGGCATTTTCGGGGCCGTTTCGGGCCGGGGCATTTCGGACCCGCGCCCCGGGATGCCGGGCGCGCCGGTAAGCCTGTGCCTGCGGCCCGGCAACTGGACGCGTCACGGCACCTGCGCTAGTAGAGAGCGGCATGACAGAAAAACCCGTATCCGCAAGACCCGCCCGGCCCGGCCGCGACGACCGGCTGAAGGCGGCGTTGAAAGCCAATATGGCCCGGCGCAAGGCGCAGGCGCGGGCGCGCCAGGCCGCAAAAGAGGCCACAAGCGAAGCCGCAGGCGGCGACGGCAAGAAGAACAAGGCAGGAAACGAGCATGGATAGCATTGTGGTCACGGGCAACGGCCCGCTCAGCGGCGAGATTGCCATCGCGGGGGCGAAAAACGCCTGCCTCGCGCTGATGCCGGCGACGCTGCTCACCGAAGAGCCGCTGATTCTCACCAACGCGCCGCGGCTCTCCGACATCGCCACCATGACCCTGCTGCTCGAATCGCTCGGGGCCGATTCCGCCTCGTTGCAGGAGGGCAAGGTGCTGGCGATGTCGTCGCATGACCTCACCTCCACCCGGGCCGATTACGACATCGTGCGCAAGATGCGCGCCTCCAACCTCGTGCTCGGGCCGCTGCTCGCGCGCCACGGCCATGCGGAAGTGTCGCTGCCCGGCGGTTGTGCCATCGGCGCGCGGCCGATGGATCTGCATCAGGACGGGCTCGAGGCCTTGGGCGCCGAGATCGAGCTGCGCGACGGCTACCTCCACGCCAAGGCGCCGGGCGGGCTCAGGGGGGCGCCGATCCGGCTGCGGTTTCCCTCCGTGGGGGCGACCGAAAACATCGTCATGGCGGCGACCCTCGCCAGGGGCACCACGGTGCTCGACAATGCCGCGCGCGAGCCCGAGATTGTTGACCTCGTGCGCTGCCTGCGGGCCATGGGCGCCCATATCGAGGGCGAAGGCACCGCCCGGATCGAGATTGAGGGCGTCGACCGGCTCGGCGGCGCGACCCATCGCGTGGTCACCGACCGGATCGAGCTTGGCACCTACATGCTGGCCCCGGCGATCGCCGGCGGCGAGGTGGAATGCCTCGGCGGCACGCTGGATCTGGTGCAAAGCTTCGCCGAGAAGCTCGAAGAAACCGGCGTCTCGGTCGAGGAAACCCCGCGTGGCCTCAGGGTGAGCCGGGCGCCGGGCAAACGGGTGCAGGCGGTCGACGTGACCACCGCGGTCTTCCCCGGCTTCCCGACCGATCTTCAGGCGCAGATGATGGCGCTGCTCACCACCGCCGAAGGGGTCTCCAACCTGCATGAAACCATCTTCGAAAACCGCTTCATGCACGCGCCGGAACTCATCCGGATGGGCGCCGAAATCGAGGTGCACGGCGGCACCGCGACGGTGACCGGGGTCGTGCGCCTCAAGGGCGCCCCGGTGATGGCCACCGATTTGCGCGCCTCGGTAAGCCTGATCCTCGCCGGCCTCGCGGCAGAGGGCGAAACCCGGGTCAGCCGGGTCTATCACCTCGATCGCGGCTATGAACAGGTGGTGCGCAAGCTCCGGGGCGTCGGCGCGGTGATCGAACGGGTGAAGGGCTGATGGTGGAAGACGCACGTTTCGAAGATGGCGGCGACCGCCCGCTGCGGCTGCTCGCGCGCGACGCCGAAGACCTCGCGGTGATCTCGGCGCTCACCCAGGACGCGGTGTTCCCGGTCACCGAGATGACCTGGCAGAGAAACCGCCGCCGCTTCGCCGCGCTCCTCAACCGGTTCCGCTGGGAGGAGTCCGGCAAGGCCGCGGCGCGGGGCCGCCCGGCGGAACGGGTGCAATCGGTGCTGACCTGCGGTGATGTTGAAAAAGTTCAACTCCAAGGGGTGAATCGCACTGATAAAGACCTCATATTATCGCTTTTGTCTATCTCCTTCACCCCCGGCGAAGACGGCACCGGCCGCCTCCTGCTGACCCTTGCGGGCGACGGCGCGATCGCGCTCGAGGTCGAAGCACTGGAAGTCACCCTCGAAGACGTCACCCGCCCCTATGTCGCGCCGTCGAAGCGCACCCCCGAACATCCGGAGACCTGACCGATGCATCTCCTTGATACCACAGACCCGGGGTTTGAGGCTGCTTTCACCGCGCTCTTGGCGATGAAGCGCGAGGATGCCCCCGATGTCGATGCCACGGTGGCCGACATCATCGCCGATGTGCGCGCCCGGGGCGACGCCGCGCTGATCGAACTCACCGCGAAGTTCGACCGTCTGACCCTCACCCCCGACCGGCTCCGCTTCACCGCCGAGGAGATCGAGACCCATTGCGCCACCGTCCCCGCCGCCGAACGCGAGGCCCTCACCCTCGCCGCCGAACGCATCCGCGCCTATCACATCCGGCAGCTGCCCGAAGACGCGGAATGGACCGATGCCGAAGGCGGGGTGCTCGGCTGGCGCTGGAGCGCGGTCGAGGCGGCCGGGCTCTACGTGCCCGGCGGGCTTGCTTCCTACCCCTCCTCGGTGCTGATGAACGCGGTGCCGGCCAAGGTCGCGGGCGTCGACCGCCTCGCCGTGGTGGTGCCCACCCCCGACGGCGCGATCAACCCGCTGGTGCTGCTGGCCTGCAGGATCGCCGGGGTCGACGAGATCTACCGTGTCGGCGGGGCGCAGGCCGTCGCCGCGCTCGCCTATGGCACCGAAACCATCCCGCCCGTCGACAAGATCACCGGCCCCGGCAACGCTTTCGTGGCCGCGGCCAAGCGGCGGGTGTTCGGCAAGGTCGGCATCGATATGATCGCCGGCCCCTCCGAAATCCTCGTGATCGCCGATTCGGACAACGACCCCGACATGCTCGCCCTCGACCTCATGAGCCAGGCAGAACATGACGAAAGCGCCCAGGCGATCCTGATCACCGACGATGCCGCTTTCGGCCGGCGCGTGGCCGAGGCGGTGGAAACCCGCCTCCGGACCCTCGCCCGCCGCGCCATCGCCGGCGCCAGCTGGCGCGATTTCGGCGCCGTCATCACCGCCCGCGACCTCGCCGAGGCCGCCACGCTCGCCAACCGGATCGCTCCGGAACATCTCGAAATCTGCACGGCCGACCCCGACGCCCTGTCCCGCAGGATCCGCAACGCCGGCGCGCTGTTCCTCGGCCGCTGGACCCCGGAAGCGGTGGGCGATTACGTCAGCGGCCCCAACCACGTTCTGCCCACGGCGCGCTCGGCCCGGTTCTCCTCCGGCCTCTCGGTGCTCGACTTCATGAAGCGCACCACGGTGTCGAAAATGACCCCGGCCTCGCTCAAGGCCATCGGCCCGGCCGCCGAAACGCTTGCGAAATCCGAAAGCCTCGAAGCCCACGGCCTCTCGGTCCGCGCCCGGCTCGACCGGCTCAACCGGGAATAGGCCCGCTCCTTTTTTCCTGGCCGAAATACTCCGGGGGTCCGGGGGCTGGCCCCCGGCCCGGACCTCGCCTGCCCCCCTTTCGCTGCGCCCCGTTGCCCCGGCCTCGCGCATCCGCTACCCAAGAGGCAGAAACCAGACGGACCGCCGCCATGAACCGCTTGACCAGAATAGACATCGACGACACCGGCCTCGCGCCTCCGACGCCAGAGATCGAACAGGAGCGCAAGGTGGCGATCTTCGATCTCATCGAAGACAACAGCTTCGCCCCCGCGCCGCGTGATGGCCGGACCCCACCCGCAGGCCCCTATGCGCTCGATCTGTCGATCCGCGACAAGCGGCTGGTGTTTGCGATCACCACCGAAGCAGGCGAGCGGGCGGGCGAGTTCCACCTGTCCTTCGGGCCGTTCCGGCAGGTGGTGAAGGATTATTTCCAGATCTGGGAAGCCTATTACGAAGCGGTCAAGACCCTGCCGCCCGCCCAGATCGAAACCATCGACATGGCCCGCCGCGGCATTCATGACGAGGGCGCGCGGGTGCTGATAGAGCGCCTCGAAGGCAAGGCGGAGATCGACCACGCCACCGCCCGCCGCCTGTTCACCCTGATCTGCGTGCTGCACTGGGGCTGAGCCTTGCCGCACGATCTGCCGCAATCCGTGTTGTTCTGCTGCGACCACAACGCGGTGCGTTCGCCGATGGCCGAAGGCATGATGAAGCGGTTCTATGGCGACCGGGTTTACGTGCAATCGGCCGGGGTGAAGAGCGAGATGGATGTCGACGGCTTCGCGGTCGCGGTCTGCGAGGAAATCGGCGTGCATCTGCACCACCACCAGGCCCGCAGCTTCGACGAGATGCAGGCCTGGGGCGACGATCTCGGCTCCTATGACCTGATCGTCGCGCTCAGCCCCGCAAGCCAGCGCCGGGTGCTGGACCTCACCCGCCGCCACCACCTGGAGGTGGATTACTGGCCGGTGCTCGACCCGACCGGCATCGGCACGATGCGCGACGAAAAGCTCGCCGCCTACCGCCAGACCCGCGACCAGATCCGCGGCCGCATGCTCGCCCGCTTCGGAGACCCCCTGCCGGACAAGCAAGACGAAAAGGCCTGAGCCCCGCAAGCCCCCCTCCCCCGCAAACCCTCGCCCCCGACCCCGCCCGGCGCCTGCGGCGGGCGGGGTCTGTTGCGGGATTTGACTCGTGCGCCCTTGGCCGGCCCCGGGCGCCGGGGGTTTGCCACCCCCGCGCCCCCGGCGAGTATTTGACCCAGGAAAAAGGGGGGGGTCAGGCCGGGGCGGAGAGGGCGGCGCGGGCGATCCAGAGGCCCCACGTCAGCAGCAGTGCCCCGGTGGCGAGATCAAGCCAGCGGATGGCTTTCAGGGGCAGCTTCCGGCGGGTGAGCGCGGTGGCGGAGGCAAGCGCGATCCACCAGCCGAGCGAGCCGAGGAAAACCCCGGTGACCAGCAGATAGCCCGCGCCGGGTTGGGCGGTGGCGCCGAGGCTTGAAAGCAGCGCTGTGAAGGCGAGGATGGTCAACGGGTTGGTGATGGTCAGGGCATAGGCCGAGGCGAAGGCGCCGATGAGGCCACCGGTGCGGGCGGCAGGTGGTTTGGCGTGCGTGTTGCGGCGCCCCGGGCGGAGCCGGTGGAGGCCGATGAGCGCGATGAGCAGACCGCCGGCGCCCTGCATGGCCGTGCTCCAGGCGAGCAGCAGGCCGGTGGCGGAGAGCCCCGCGACCACCATCACGCCGTAAGTGGCGTCGGCGGTGGCGACGCCGAAGCCCGAGGCGACCCCGGCGGGCCAGCCGCGTTCGAGGGTGCGCTTGATGCAGAGCAGGGCGATCGGTCCGACCGGGGCGGCCACGGCGATGCCGAAGGCAGCGCCCTTGAGCAGGATCCGGATCATGCGGGGGCGGCTTCCAGCGCGATGGCGGCAGTTTCCTTGAGGCTGTCGAGGGCGAGAAGGGTTTCGGTGTGGCGGACGGCCGGGAGCGGCTTGACCACCCCGGCGAGGAAACTCTGGAGCGCGGCGATGTCCTTCACCCGGAGCTTGGCGAGGTAGGAATGCGGCCCCGAGATGTGGTGCAATTCCTGCACCCGCGGGTCGGCGGTGAGACGGGCGGCGGCCTCGGCCTCGCCGTCGTGGCTCATGTCGATCAGCACGAAGGCGCAGAGGCCCGCATCGAGGGCGGCGGGGTCGAGGGCAGCGTGGATCCCCCGGATCGCGCCCGAGGCGGTGAGACGTTTCAGGCGGTCGGCGGCGGTTGACAGCGGCAAGCCGACGGCTTCGGCGATGGCGCTGGTGGGGCGTTTGGCGTCTTCCTGGAGGAGATCGCAGATTTTCCGGTCAATATGGTCCATTTACGTAAAATTATCGGAAATCTTGTATGATTCCCAGCATTATTGTGATTCTGGCAAAGCTCTGCTGCCAAATGGCGTGCCGCAGACGGGACTTGCAACTGCCGGAAGGGGCCGGGGGCCATGGGCCGTTGCGGGGCGGGGCCTTGCTGTCCAGATCCGCCATCAGGCCACGCACCCGCGGCCAGGCGGCCGCGTGCGGGGGGCTCCGCCAGATTGTCCTATTGGTCGCTTCGCACCGATTCGCCCTTGAAAACCGGGGGTTTTGCAGCGATACAGCGGGCGCCCGCAGGCAGCGGGCCTGCAATCAGGAGACATCATGGCCAAGGAAGAACTGCTCGAATTCCCCGGCGTCGTGAAGGAACTCCTGCCGAATGCGACGTTTCGGGTCGAGCTGGAGAACGGCCATGAGATCATCGCGCATACGGCGGGCAAGATGCGCAAGAACCGCATCCGGGTTCTGGCGGGCGACCGGGTTCAGGTGGAAATGACCCCCTATGATCTGACCAAGGGTCGGATCAACTTCCGCTTCAAGTAGATGGCTGAGGGGGGCAGCACCCCGCGTCTGATCCTCGGCTCCGGCTCGCCCCGGCGGGCCGAGCTGCTTTTGACGCTTGGCATTACCCCGGCGGAGGTCCGCCCGCCGGAGGTAGACGAGACCCCGCGCCCCGGAGAGCTGCCGCGCGCCTATTGCCACCGGATCGCCGCGGCCAAGGCGGAGGCGATGCGCCTCGCCCCCGGTGAGATCGCGCTCTCAGCCGATACCACCGTGGCGCTCGGCCGCCGGATCATGGGCAAACCCGCCGATGCCAGCGAAGCGGCCGCCTTCCTGCATGCGCTGTCGGGACGGCGGCACCGGGTCATCACCTCGGTGGCGGTGCGCAATGCCGACCGGGTTTTTACCCGCGACGTGATCACCACCGTCCGGATGAAGCGGCTGTCGGATGTGGAGGTCAACGCCTATCTCGCCTCCGGCGACTGGAAGGGCAAGGCCGGCGGCTATGCCATTCAGGGACCGGCGGGGGCCTTCATCCCGTGGATTCAGGGCAGCTATACCGGGGTCATGGGTCTTCCCGTGGCCGAAACCGCAGCCCTGCTCGAAGCCGCCGGCTATCCGGTCTGCAGGGGCTGGGGATGAAGGGCAGCGTCATCGCCCTTGATGTGCTGTCCGGCCGCAAGGCCGCGGCACGGCTGGTCGACGGCCGGCTCGACGATCTGCTGATCGACCCGGAAGGCGATGTGCCGCGTCCCGGGGCCATCTGCCGGGCGATCTGCGACCGGCCGGTGAAAGGCCAGGGGGGCATGTTCGTCCGCCTGCCATGGGGAGCGGGTTTCCTGCGCGGCGCCCGGGGCCTGAAGCCGGGCCAGGCGCTGCTGGTGCAGATCACCGGCTGGGCCGAGGATGGCAAGGCGGTGCCGGTCACCGAAAGGGTGCTGTTCAAATCCCGCTACGCGATCGTCACCCCGGGCGCCCCGGGGGTGAACCTTTCGCGGCGGATCCGCGACGAGGAAACACGGGTGCGTCTCAGGGAGATCGCCCGGGATGTGCTGGGCGCGGATCCGCCCGGGCTGATCCTGCGCTCCGAGGCCGCAGCGGCCGATGCCGAGGCGGTGGCGGATGACATCGCCGCCATGCGCGACCTCGCGGCGGCGGTGCTCGGCGATGCAGAGGGCAAGACGCCGGAACTGCTGGTTGACGGGCCCGACGCCCATGAGCTGGCGTGGCGCGACTGGCCGGCGCCGGATCTGCTTGCCGAGGCCCCGGGCAGTTTCGCCGACCACGGGATCGACGGGATGATCGCCGCGCTCCGGCAGGCGCGGCTGCCGCTCCCCGGCGGCGCCTCCGCCTTCATCGAACCCACCCGCGCGCTGGTGGCGGTCGACGTCAACACCGGCCCCGACACCACGCCCGCCGCCGGGCTCAAGGCCAATCTGGCCCTCGCCCGCGACCTTGCGCGCCAGCTTCGCTGCCGCGGTCTCGGCGGTCAGGTGGTGGTGGATTTCGCGCCGATGCCGAAGAAGGACCGCCGCGCCCTCGAACAGGCCCTCCGTGCCGCCTTCCGCGCCGATCCGGTGGAAACCGCGCTCGTGGGCTGGACCGGCCTTGGGCTTTTCGAGCTGCAACGCAAACGCGAACGCCGGCCGCTGGAACTGGCCACATGACTTGTCCGATCTGCGGCAGGAAGACCGCCCACCGCTTCCGCCCCTTCTGCTCGAAACGCTGCGCCGATATCGACCTCGGCCGCTGGCTGAACGGCACCTATGCCACCCCCGCCGACGCCCCGGAAGAGCTTCAGGAGGCCGCCGACGCGCTCGCCCGCCAGACCAGCCGTTCGAATTGATACGGCCGGGGAGCGTTCCTCAGTGCGGCGGCCAATCCCCGGCAATTCCTTGGGAGTCCGCCGGCATTTTCCCTCTGGACAGCCGCCGCTCCCCCCACTAGAACACGCCCACCCGAACGCTGGAGCGTTCACCCGTGCCCGGGTAGCTCAGGGGTAGAGCAGTGGACTGAAAATCCTCGTGTCGGTGGTTCGATTCCGCCCCCGGGCACCATTCCCTGTTTACCGACATGCTTCAGCGGCCAGAATCGCACCAGAATCGCAACCGGACCCCTCCGGGAACGACCGCCGCCGAAAGCGGGACGCGTTTGTCCTGGGTTGTTCTCCTGAGAACCGGCGAAGGGCGCCTTCGGCACCGGCCTTGCGCCTTGCAACATGAGAACCAAAGGGGGGCGTACGCTGCCTGCATGTGAACGAGAGCGTCATGCGAAAACCTGGCTCACCTGACGCTGCCTGAGACCATGGGTTTCAAAGTGTCAGGTGGTGCTTTGTGTGAGGTATTTCGTCAAACGCTGGAGCACGCCCACGCTCGTTCGCGGTCACGCCCCCTGCCCTATCCTTTTGTTTTCACATGTTGAAATACGCAAAACCAGGGCGGATTTGCGCGGGGCAACTCTACAGCGCGGCCGGCATTGGTCTGGAATTCCGGGCGAGAGGGCTACCGGAAGACGGGTCTGGTCATGCCGGCCTTCGGGTGGGGTGCTGGCCCACCCGGGTGGCTGTTGCGCGGGTGGCCGTCGGGTGTTCCGCCCCGGCGCGCGCCTTTCCGGGGCTCGGTTCCGGGCGGCCAGCCCGGTCGGACGCGCGCCCCGGGGCCATCAGGGAGCGCCGGAGCCTGGAGGCGCGTCTTCGCGCGCAAGGCGGGCCAGGCCGCCGAACCGTCTGCCCCGGCCCTCGATCAGCCAGGCAAGCACCGCAAGCCCCGCGGCGATCAGCAGCATCAGCCCCGGCGGGGCCAGTGGCGCGATGCTGACAGCTTCGACGGTATAGGCCCCGCGCGGCGTGTAGCCGATCCAGCCGCGCCCTGCGGCCACCCGACCGGGGCGCACCGGGCGCAGCGCGGGCATGCCCTCTTCCAGCGCCACCGCGCCGCCGGACCTTTCCGCCATCAGCGGTTCCAGGAGCGCGCTGGTGGCGATGGTGTCTTCGAACTCGCGCGGGCTCGCGGGGCCCAGCGCCACCACCGTTTCGGTTTCGCCTTCGCGGAGCCGGTAAAGCCCCATTGCGGGCGCATCATGTTCTGCCTGGTAGAGCCCCGGCGCCACCTCCTGCATGGGCAGAACGGTTTCGCTGCCGTCGGGGGCGGTCACCGTCACCTCGCGCGGGCCGGTAGCGAGGCTCTGCCGGGTGATGGTCATCCGCGTGCCTTCGGCGGTTGCGGTCAGCGCCTCTTCCTCCAGCTCCGGCTCCTTCATCGCCCAATGCGCCACCCGGCGCAGCAGTTCGAGCTGCGGCCCGCCGCCTTCGTAACCACGCGACCACAGCCAGGGGTGGTCGGAGGTGAGCAGTGCCACCCGGCCCTCGCCCACCCGGTCGAGCACCAGCAGCGGCGCGCCTTCGGCGCCGGTCATCGCCACCGTGCCGCTTTCGGCCCCGCTCCCGGCCCCCCCGGCCCCCCCGGCCCCCATGTCGATTTCAACCTGCCTGAGCCAGCGGCCCCAGCCCTGGTCGGGCGCATGGCTTTCGAGCCCCCGGGTGACCGGGTGGCGCTGGCCAAGCGGTGTGACCTCCGGGGTGAAAGGCGTCTCGATCAGCCGCGCGGTGACATGGCCCGGCAACGCCTCGCCGAGCGGTGAGCGGGCAAGGCTCTGGACCCCGGCGTAATCCGGCCCTGCCGAAACCAGCACCGCGCCGCCGCGCCCGATGTAGTCGCGCACCGAAGCCAGATAGCTCCCCGGCAGGATGCCGCGCAGCATGAAGCGGTCGAAGATGATCAGGTCGAACTCGTCGATCTTTTCGAGAAACAACTCCCGGGTCGGAAAGGCGATCAGGCTGAGCTCGCTGACCGGCACGCCGTCCTGCTTCTCGGGCGGACGCAGGATGGTGAAATGCACCAGATCGACGGCGCTGTCGGATTTGAGCAGGTTGCGCCAGGTGCGGGTGCCGGGATGGGGCACACCGCTCACCAGCAGCACCCGCAGCCGGTCGCGGACACCGTTGATGCTGACCGCCACGGCATTGTTGCGCCCGGTCAGCTCGCCTTCGGCTTCGGGCACGCTGAACTGCACCACGTTCTGGCCGCCGTGGGTCAGGGTGACCGGCAGCTTGAGGCCGTGGCCGATGGGCACCTCGTGCCGGGTCGGGGCATCGCCGTCGATGGAAATCTCCAGCGTCACCTGCGTGTCGCCCGGGGCGGCGCCGAGGTCTTCGACGCTGAGCACGATCTCCTGTTTCTCGCCGATGATGGCAAAGGCCGGGGCGGCGATGATGTGGATCCGGCGATCCCAGTCGCCGGCCCGCCCGGTACGCAGCAGATGCAGCGGCGCGGGAAGGCCGGGAGCCGCTTCGGGGTCGTGCACCTGTCCGTCGGAGATCAGCACCATCGCCGCCACACGGCCCTGGGGCAGATCGGCCAGCGCCTCGGACAGTGCGGTGAGCGCCAGGGTGCCGCGATTGTCTGCACCATCACCGATGCGGGCAGTCCTGAACTCGAGGCCACGGGCGGCGGCGGCGCGCGCCAGCGCGGCGAGTGCGGCCTCGCTCCGGGCGGCGCGGTCTCCCAGCCCCTGGCTCGCGCTTTCGTCCACCAGCGCCAGCAGGATGTCGGCCAGCGGGCTGCGCTCTTCCTGCTGAAGCCCCGGGCCCGCGAGCGCCAGCACCAGCGCCGCCCCCGCCAGCCCGCGCAAGGCCCAGCCGGAAAGCCCGCGCCACAGCGCCAATGCGGTGAGGGTGGCAAAAATCCCCGCCGCCGTCCACACCACCGGCCAGGGCAGAAGCGGCGCAAATACCACCGTTGCCGCGTTCATTGGCCCAGCCTTTCGAGCAGCGCAGGCACATGGACCTGATCGGATTTGTAGTTGCCGGTCAGCACATGCATCACCAGATTGATCCCGAAACGGTAGGCAATTTCGCGTTGCCGCTCCCCGGCAACCCCGCGGCCCACCGGCAACAGCGGGCGGCCGGTCGCATCCACCGCCCAGGCGCCCGCCCAGTCGTTGCCGCCGATCACCACCGGGCTCACACCATCGTTGAGATTGCGAAACGGCATGCCCTCGGCGCGTTCCGCATCCGCCGGTGCCGCCTCGACCCAGGCATCACCGGTGAAGCGGCCGGGAAAGTCGGACAGCAGATAGAAGCTGCGGGTCAGCACGTGGTCGCCGGGGACGGGCTCCAGCGGCGGGATGTCGAGCGGGCGCGCAAGGCTTTGCAGCCGCGCGCCTTCGGCGGTCGCCCCGGAGCCGAAGCCCGCGACATCACCGTCGCGGGTGTCGAACAGGATCATCCCCCCGGCGCGCAGATAGGCGTTGAGCCGGGCATAGGCGGCGGCGGAAGGCGTGGGCTGGGCCTCGGTGACAGGCCAGTAGATCAGCGGATAGGCGGAAAGCTCGTCGGTCTCGAGGTCGAGCCCGACGGGGGCGGACGCCTCGACCGAAGACCGCATCCAGAGCTGATCGGTGAGCCCGGTGAGACCGGCGCGGGCGATCTCGTCAACCGACGCGTCGCCGGTCAGCACATGGGCGAGGGTGACGTTGAGCGCGGCGGAAAGCGTGGCGGGATCGGGCGTGCCGGTTGCGGGTCCGCTGCCGCCGCCGGTTGCAGGTTCGGCCCCGGCCGGCGCGGGACTTTGGGCAAGGCTGACGGCCAGCAGCAGCACCGCAAGGCCCCGCGCGAGCCGCCCCGTAAGCCACAGGGCGGCAAGAATGTCGGCACCAAGCAACGCCATGGCGGCGAGGAACAGCCAGCCGGAGAGGTCGCGTTCGGCGCTTTGGCCCTGCCACTCGGGCACCACGCCGGGGGGCCAGGCGGCGGCTTCGAGCACGGTTTCGGCGCCCACGGCGTTGACCGCGATCACCCGGGCTTCGGCGCGGTAAAGCCCCGGCGGCAGTGTTGGCCCCGGGGGGCCGGCGAGCCGCTCGCCGGCGACACCCGGCCCCTCGCCCGCGGCCTCCAGCTTGCCGAAACCGTCGAGCAATTGTTCGGGCTGCCAGATGGTGCCGGTGAGATCGCCCCGCTCCGCGCGCCCCGCCCGGGTGGAGACCGCGAGCCGTTCGAGCATCTGCACGAACAGCCCCGAGAGCGCCAGCGAGGACCATTCGGCATTGGCCGAGCTGTGGAACAGCACCACCTGTCCGTCGCCCAGCGGTTTGCGGGTGACCAGCGGCGTACCATCGGCAAGGGCGGCAATGGTGCGCTCAGCCAGCATCGGCCCGGGCTCGGCCAGCACCTGCGCGGAGACGGTCACATCCTTTGGCACCGCAAGGCCGTAGAACGGCGAGTTGTCCGGGAACGGAGCAAGCGCGCGGGGCCTGCCCCAACTCATCGCGCCGCCGACGCTGCGCCCGCCCGCCCGGAGCCGCACCGGCAGAAGCGGGTCTTCGGTGCCGCGTCCGGTGTCGGAGGCGGCGAGCCGGGGACCGGCGAACCGCAGCAGCAACCCGCCTTCGGCCACCCATGTGGCAAGGGCGTCGGCGGTGTCGGGCGCGAGCCGCGCGACATCGGCGAGCACCACCACATCCGGGGCCGCGGGGAGCAGATCGGTCAGCGGCCCCTCGATGATCCCGGCGGTTGGCACCAGCGCCTCGCGCAGGTAATGCAGCGGGCTCAGAAGCTCCAGCCCCTCACGGCCCGCATCGGCCTCGACCAGCGCCACCTTGCGGCGCCTGAGCGTATCGTCGGCAAGGGTCACGGTGCCTGCGGAACCGGGATCCGCGAGCCCGAAACGGGTGATGCGGTTGCGCAGCTCCGGCGGCAGGGAGAGCCCGGCCCGGGCTTCGGTTTCGCCCGGCCCGAAGGTCAGCGTCACCCGGACCAGCTCGCGTTCGACGCCCGCGGGGTCCGGCCCGTGGCCGATGAGGTCCACCGCCTGCGGCGGACCGCCGGGCAGGCGCAGAGCCTCGACATGCACCAGCCCGTCTTCGATCCGCGCCGGGCGGAGGGCGAAGCGGGGGCCGGGCGGGGCGAGCACGCGAAGCCCGCCCCGGGCTTGCAGCGCGCGGGCAAGGGGGGCGCGGCCGGGGGTGGCGAGCCCGTCAGAGATCCAGAGCGTGTCGAATGTGGTGCTCTGGTCGAGTGTGGCCAGCCAGCTCAGGAGCGCCGCGTGGTCGCTTGTCCAGGGCACCGGGGTGAGGCCTGCAAGCGTGGCGGCGGTGTCTTTGGCGGTGCGCAGGGCGAGGCGGGGCTCGGTGGGCACGGCGGACGGCCGCAGCAGCATCGTCGGGCGTCCGGCGCTGGCGGCCTCGGCGAGCGCGCGCGCGCCGGCGCCGCGCCGGGCCCGCCAGTCGGGGGCCGCGGCCCAGCTGTCGTCGATCAGCACCAGAAGCGGGCCCCGGCCCGGCGCGCCGGTCTCCGGGTTCAGCACCGGCCCGGCGAAGCCGAGGATGATCGCCGCGAGCGCCAGCAGGCGCAGCAGCAGGAGCCACCAGGGCGTGCGGTCGGTCTGGGTCTCACGGTCTTCGAGGCCGAGGAGCAGGGTCACGCCCGGAAACACCCGGGCGGCGGGGGCAGGCGGCACCGCGCGCAGCAGCCACCAGAGCAGCGGCAGGCCCGCAAGGGCCGTGAGCAACCAGGGCGCGGTGAAACCGAGGGGGCCGAGGATGAGCATCAGATCCGCCCCTCCAGCGCCCGGTAGAGCCACAGCAGCGCGCCCGCCGGGGGGGTGTCGCTGTGATGGATGTGGAATTGCCAGCCGGTGGCGCGGGCAAGGGCCGCGAGCCTTGCCTTGCGCGCGGCCAGCCGGTCGAGATAGCGCGCGCGCAGCCCTTCGGCGGCGCGGGTCTCGTGACGGATGCTGTGTCCGGGGGAGTGGAACAGGGTGCGGCCGGCGAAGGGGAAAGCCTCTTCCGCCGGGTCGAGCACCTGAATGAGCGCGCCGGTCACGCCCCGGTCGGCGGCGGTGGCAAGCGCGGTCTCGAGCGGCTCGGGGGGGCCGAGGAAATCCGACAGGAACACCGCGCGTGAGGCTTTCGGCAGGGTGGCGGTGGCCGGGGCGCCGTAATCGGCATCGGCCCGGGTAGCGAGCGCGGCGGCGATGCGTTCGAGCTGGAGGCGCCCGCGCGCCGGCGCGCCGGGATTGTCCGAGAGCCCGACCCGTTCGCCACCCTCCACCAGCAGCACCGCCGCCGCCAGCGCGATCAGCGCGGCGCGGTCGGCCTTGGTCTCGCCGCCGCCGCTTGAAAACTGCATCGAGCCCGCCCGGTCGACCCAGAACATCACCGCCTGCGCCGCCTGCCATTCCTTTTCCTGGACGAAATGCTGGTCGGACCGGGCGGAGCGGCGCCAGTCGATGGCGCGGGCGGGATCGCCGGGGCGGGCGGGACGGAATTGCCAGAAGGCGTCGCCCGCGCCCGGACGGCGGCGGCCGTGTTCGCCAAGCACCACACCAGCGGCAAGGTGACGCGCCCGGGCGAGCAGCGGCGGCAGCGGTTCGGCAAGCGCTTCGGCGCGGGGACGCAGGGCGGTCATGGGGTCCGCACCGGGAGGCGCCTTGTTGGAGCCTGCGCCGGGAGGCGCTGTCCCCCGGACCCCCTGGAGTATTTCACCCAGGAAAAATGAGACGCGACGGCCATGGTCAGGCGGCCACGGCTGGCGGGATCAGATTGTCGGTGACGCGGCCGATGAGCTCCGCGAGGTCGTCGCCCCGGGCGCGTGCGGCATAGCCCAGCGCCATGCGGTGGATCAGCACCGGGCGGGCGAGGGCGCGGATGTCTTCCGGGCCGGGGGCGAGACGGCCGTGCTGGAGGGCGCGGGCGCGCACCAGCAGCATCAGCGCCTGAGCCGCGCGCGGGCCGGGGCCCCAGGCGACGGCGTTTTTCACCGCCTCGGGCGCGGTCGGATCGTCGGGACGGCAGGCGCGCACCAGATCGAGGATCTGTTCCACCACCGCCTCACCCACCGGCATCCGCCGCAAGAGCCGCTGCGCCGCCACCAGATCGGCGGCGCTCATCACCGGTTCGACCGTGGCCGTCTCTGCCCCGGTGGTGGCGAGCAGCATGTCGCGTTCGGCCTCGCGCGCCGGGTAGCCGACGTCGATCCGGAGCAGGAAGCGGTCGAGCTGGGCTTCGGGCAGCGGATAGGTGCCTTCCTGTTCCAGCGGGTTCTGGGTGGCGAGCACGTGAAACGGGGCGTCGAGCCGGTGCGCGGCACCCGCGACCGTGACCTCGCCTTCCTGCATCGCCTGCAACAGCGCCGACTGGGTGCGGGGCGAGGCGCGGTTGATCTCGTCGGCCAGCAGCAGCTGACAGAACACCGGGCCGGGCAGGAAGCGGAAAGAGCGGCTGCCGTCGGCCGCCTCTTCCAGCACTTCGGAGCCGAGAATGTCGGCGGGCATCAGATCGGGGGTGAACTGGATGCGGCCATCGTCGAGGCCGGTTACCCGCCCGAGGGTTTCCACCAGCCGGGTCTTGCCGAGGCCCGGCAGACCGATCAGCAGCGCGTGGCCGCCGGCGAGCAGCGCCGAGAGGGTGAGCTCCACCACCTCGTCCTGGCCGATGATCGCCCGCGCGATCATCCGGCGGGCGCGGTCGAGCACCGCGCCAAGCGCTTCGATGTCGCCTACCAGGTCGTCCGGCTTGTCCATGGCCTGCCTCCTTGCAATACTCGTGCCATTAAAAGCCAATGCGAGGCGGGGCACAAATGACAAAACCACGAGCCGGCAAGAATCCCGCCCCCAGCGCCGAGGGACTGGCAGCAGCGGCGCGGCAGGCGGCGCGGAAGCGGCGCGCCCCGGGCCCGGCGCCGGTGCATCTGTGGGATCCGCCCTTCTGCGGCGATCTCGACATCCGCATCGCCCGCGATGGCACCTGGTTCTATCTCGGCACGCCGATCGGGCGGGTGGAACTGGTGAAGCTGTTCGCCTCGATCCTAAAACGCGAGGACGATGAATACTTCCTCGTCACCCCGGTGGAGAAGGTGCGCATCCGGGTGGATGACGCGCCCTTCGTGGCGGTGGATTTCTCGGTGCAGGGCGCGGGCCGGGCGCAGGAGGTGCGCTTCGAGACCGGCCTCGGTGAGCACGCCACCGCGGGGCCCACCCATCCGCTGCGCGTGGCGCGCGACCCGGAGAGCGGCGAGCCCGCGCCCTATGTCGAAATCCGCACGGGGCTGGAGGCGCTGATCGACCGCAAGAGCTTCTTCCGGCTGGTCGATCTCTGCGCCCACGAAGATCACGCCGGCGCGCGCTGGTTCGGGCTCTGGTCGGGCGGGCGGTTCTTTCCGGTGATCCCCTCCGCCGACCTGCCGGGCTGACCCGCCCCCTCCGCCCCCCCTCCGCCACCACAGGACATCCGATGCCGAGATTTGCCGCCAACCTCACCTTCCTGTTCCGCGAACTCCCGTTTCTCGACCGTTTCGAAGCCGCGGCAGAAGCCGGGTTCGAGGGCGTCGAGGTGCTGTTTCCCTATGACGACGCGGCCCGGGAGATCACCCGCCGCCTCAAGGCCAACGGGCTGGAGATGGTGCTGATCAACGCCCCGCCGCCCAACTGGGCCGGCGGCGACCGCGGCTTTGCGGCCGTCCCCGGGCTCACCGACCGCTTCCGGCACGATTTCAAACGCGCCCGCCGGTTCGCCGAGGCGCTGGGGGCGCAGCATCTGCATCTGATGGCCGGGCGGGCGCAGGGGATGGTGGCGCGGACCACCTTTGTCGACAATCTCAAATGGGCCTGCGAACAGGCCCCGGCCGCGAGCCTCACCATCGAGCCGATCAACGGCCAGGACATGGAGGGCTATTTCCTGAACGATTTCGATCAGGCGGCGGAGATCCTCGACGAAGTGGGCGCGCCGAACCTCGGGCTGCAATTCGACATGTATCACGCCGAGATGATCACCGGCGACGGCATGGCCGCCTGGAAGCAGCACGGACACCGCGCGCGCCATGTGCAGGTGGGCGGGGTGCCGGGGCGGAACGAACCGCTCCGGGGCGACATCGACTATCCGGCCTTCTTCGCCCGGCTCGACGCCGAGGGCTACACCGGCTGGGTCTCCGGCGAATACCACCCGACCGCCCAGACAAAGGCGGGGCTGTTGTGGATCCGGCCGGGCTTCTCCTGACAGAACCCTGTCAGGAGGCCTGTGCGATACTGCCCGCATCGCACCCGAAACAGGAGACCGACATGCCCTTCACCCCTACCAACCCCTTCGTCTGGATCGAGATCCCCGTGACCGACATGGACAAGGCGATCGCCTTCTACAACGAGGTCTTCGGCTATGAGCTCAAGCTCGACACCACCGGCCCCAACCCGATGGCGATGTTCACCGCCGCCGATTTCGAAACCGGTGTCGCGGGCCATCTCTACCCCGGCAAACCCGCCCGGCCCGGCACCGGCCCGACCTGCCACATGGTGGTGCCCGACACGCTCGACGCCGCCAAGGCCCGGCTCCTCGCGGCCGGCGGGACGCTGGAGCTCGACGGCCAGGTGATCGAGATCCCCGCCGGGCGTTTCAGCTATGCGCTCGACCCCGACGGCAATTCCATCGGCCTGTTCGAACCGAAGGGCTGACCCATGCGCCGTGCCGACCGCCTGTTTCAGATCGTCCAGTATCTGCGTGGCGGTCGGCTCACCACCGCGCGCGACCTCGCCGCAAGGCTCGAAGTCAGCGAACGCACGATCTACCGCGACGTGGCCGATCTGATCGGCTCCGGCGTGCCGATCGAGGGCGAGGCCGGGGTCGGCTATGTGATGCGGGCGGGCTACGAGGTGCCGCCGCTGATGTTCACCCGCGCCGAGGTCGCGGCGCTGGTGGCAGGCGCGCGGATGGTGCGCGCCTGGGGCGGGGCGGAGCTGGCCCGCAACGCCGAGGAAGCGCTGGTCAAGATCGCCGCCGTCCTGCCCGACCCGCTGCGCGACAGCGCCGACAACGTGCCGCTCGATGCCGTCAGCTTCCATGTGCTCACCCCGGCCGACCGCGAAATGCTCGATCTGCTGGAAGCGGCCTGCAACGCCCGCAAACGCTTGCGGATCGGCTACCGCGACGAGGCCGGCGCCGAAACCCGCCGCTGCATCCGCCCGCTGGGGCTGCATTTCTGGGGCCGGGTGTGGACCCTCGCCGCCTGGTGCGAAAAACGCGCAAGCTTCCGCACCTTCCGGATCGACCGGATCCTCTCGGTCGAAGAGGCCGGCCACTTCCGCCCCGAACGCGACAAGTCGCTCGCCGCCTATTACGCCGAACAGACCCGCGAAGACGGGGAATGCCGGTAGCGGGGCGGGCGGTGGCGCCCGGGGGATTGCGCCTCGGTCGCGGCGGCAGCCCCTCTCGGAACCGCCCGGCTCTCCGATCGGCCCCCCTCAAAACCGATGGACCCGGCGCGCCCTTCCCCCGGCCGGAGCATGTCGCGCATCTCCGCATTCCCGCGTTGCGGCACGGCCCATGCGCCGCCGTCGCGGTGCAGCCAGACGACATGGCCGCAACCAGAGAAGCGGGAACACGCCGTTCGTCATGCCTGACCCGCCCGATCCTCTTCTGCCGCCGCGCTCTTGCGGTCGGAGACCGCAATGCTGATCCTTTCCGGGATCGCGGAGCGGTTTTCGGTACATATAGTCAAACGACACAGTTCGGATTGGGCCTTTTGGCCATAAGCCTTTGACTTTACGAGCGTTATACGAAAACCTGAATCACCCAGGCGCTGCCTGAAATCAAAGATCTTGGGCGCGTCAGGGGATACTCTTTGTATCAGGCATTTCGTCAGACGCTATACGCTGATGCTTTGCGGATTTTGGGATCAGGATCCACTCCCGTCAGCCCTGTCTCCATTCCAGTGCGCCGCTGCGCCCGGCCGGAGCCCGCGCCTCATGCACCGCGCCGGCCCATTCGCGCCCTCCGCCACCCCGGAACCGCCATATCCGCCCCGGCTTGAGCGGCACCTCCTTTTCCTGGTGAAAATACTCGCCGGGGGCGCGGGGGTGGCAAACCCCCGCTCCCGCCGTCTGCCACCAGGCCCGGCATCCGGGAGGTCAGCAGAGCCGCACAACCGGCCCCACCCCGGCGAAGCCGGGGCCCGCCCGCCGCAGGCGCCGGGCGCACAGCGCCCGCCCCGGCGGGGCCAGCCAGGGCGCGCCGGGCTCCAAAGGCTCCGCCCCGACCCTCCGGGCGCCTCGCCGCAGACCCGAAGCGCCACGTTCCCGACCGCCACATGAGGCGTCAGCCGATCCACTCATGCGGAATGGCGAACTCGCCCAGCGCCGTGTCGACCGCCGCCCGGTCGGTCTCCGGCCCTGGTTCGATCCGGGCCACCAGCCCGAGCTTCAGCGAATCGGCCACCTCGACCACCCGGGCGTCGGACCCCGCCTTCTCCAGCGCCTCATTGAACACCCGGGCGATCGCCTCCTTGCGCAGATCCGGCTTGAACACCTTGCCAACCGCCGTTTTCGGCAGTTCCTCCAGGATCGCCACATGTTTCGGCACCGCGGCGCGTTCGTGGATATGCTCGCGGGAGAAGGCTTTCAGCTCCTCCACCGTCACCGCGGCCCCGTCGATCAGCTCGACATAGGCGCAGGGCAATTCGCCCGCGAAACTGTCGGGCTGACCGATCGCCCCGGCCATGGCCACCGCCGGATGCGCCGCCAGCGCCTCCTCGATCTCCGCCGGGTCGATGTTGTGGCCGCCACGGATGATCACGTCCTTCGCCCGTCCGGTGATCCACAGATAGCCGTCCGCGTCGATCCGCCCGAGATCGCCGGTGCGCAGGTATTTCCCTGCCGCATAAAGGCCGCGGTTCCTTTCCTCGCAGGTATAGGTGTGGCCAAGGTAGACGCCCGGATTGGAGATGCAGATCTCCCCCACCTCATCGGTACCGCAGTGCTTCAGCACATTGCCGTCGCCGTCGCAGTGGAGAATCCGGACCTCGGTGTAAGGCAGCGGCACCCCGACGGACCCGACCTTCGCCTTGCCCTCGCCGCGCGGATTGCAGGCGACGAGGCAGGTCGCTTCGGTGAGCCCGTAGCCCTCGATCAGGATCACGTCGACCGCCTTCCTGAACCGGTTGTAAAGCTCCAGCGGCAGCGGCGCCGAACCGGAGATGACGATGTCCAGCGAAGAGACGTCGGCATCCACCGGGCGCTGCATCTTGGCGGCGATGGCGGTGGGCACGGTCAGAACGAAGTTCACCTTCCAGCGTTCGACCAGCTTCCAGAAATTGTCGAACACCCCCTCGCCGCGATAGCCCGCCGGCGTCGGCAGCACCAGGTGACAGCCGTTGGTGAGCGTCGACATCAGTTCGACCTGCACCGCGAATACATGAAACAGCGGCAGGGCGCAGATCTGCACCCCGTCGGGCTCGAACAGCAGGCCCGCCCCGAGCCAGCCGTTATAGAGCATCCCCGAGTAGAGATGCTGTACCACTTTCGGCCGGCCGGTGGTGCCGCCGGTGTGGAAACAGGCCCCCACCCGGTCGCCTTCCGCATCGGGAAAGGTGAGCGTCCGGGGCTGGGCCGACATCGCCCTGACGAAATTGCTGACCGGCAGCCCGTGCGCCGGCCTCACCCGCGGCCGGATCAGCGGCACGATCCAGCTTTTCGGGAAGCTGAGATAGCGGTTCAGATCGACTTCGAGCACATGCTCGACGGTTTTGGCCGCAGCCACCGCGGCATGGACCTTCTGCGCCACATCGGTGCGCGGAAACGGCTTCAGCGTGACCACCACCTTCGCCCGGATCTCATCGAGAATGCTGGTGATATGCTCGGTGTCGAGCATCGGGTTGATCGGCGCGACCACGCCGGCGATCATCCCGCCGACGAGGGCATAAAGCGTCTCGTTGCTGTTTGGCAGCACACAGGCGATCGTGTCGGTCTCGCCGATGCCGAGCGAGCGGAACAGATTGGCCGCCTGCACCACCTTGTCGTGAAATTCCGGCCAGTTGACCGTTTCGGCCGGGTCATCCGGCCCGGAGGTGATCTGGAACGACACCGCCGGCGCGTCACCCCGCGCCTCGACGGTCTCGCACAGCCGCTGGTATATCGTTGTCGGGATCCGGTGCTGCTCCCAGGGCATTTCGCCCTCGATCCGCGCCTTGTCGGCCTGTTCTTCCCATGGATAGCGCGGCATTTGCCCCCCCGGTTGTGGTTGTGCTTGACCCAGGGTCAAACATGCGTCGGAATCCGCGTGGCGGCAAGGGGTCAAGCCGGGATTCCGGGGGGCTCAGGCCAGATCACGGCCGGGCAAGCAGGGCAAGGCCGGATGCCCGGTCACTCCGCAACAGAACCGTCGGTGAACTGGAGTTGCGCAAGCCGGGCGTAGAGCCCGCCCTGGGCCACCAGATCGTCATGGGTGCCCTCGGCGACGATCCGCCCTTGGTCGAAGACCACGATCCGGTCGGCCTTTTTCACCGTGGCGAGACGGTGGGCGATGATCAGCGTGGTGCGGCCCCTGGCCATCTCGTCGACGGCCGCCTGCACCAGGCGTTCGCTTTCGGCGTCAAGCGCGCTGGTGGCCTCGTCGAGCAGCAGGATCGGCGCGTCGCGCAGGATCGCGCGGGCGATGGCGATGCGCTGTTTCTGCCCGCCCGAAAGCATCACCCCGCGCTCACCCACGGAGCTTTCGTAGCCCTCCGGGAGCCGCTCCAGAAAGCTGTCGGCCGCGGCCGCCTTCGCGGCCGCCACCACCGCGGCGTCGCTCGCCTGTGGCCTGCCGAAACGGATGTTTTCCCGCGCCGTGGCGGCGAACACCACCGCATCCTGCGGCACCACCGCGATCTGCTGGCGGAAATCGCTGCGTTTCATCGTTCTGAGGTCGATCCCGTCGATGCGCACCGCGCCTTCATTCGGGTCGTAGAAGCGCTGGATCAGCTGGATGACGGTGGATTTGCCCGCGCCGGAAGGCCCGACGAGGGCGACGGTTTCGCCGGGCTTCACATGCAGGCGCACCCGGTCGAGGGCGAGGTGTTCGGGCCGGGCGGGGTAACGGAAATCGACATTGTCGAACAGGATCCCGCCGCGCACGGGAAGCGGCAGCGGCACCGGACTGGCCGGATCCTGCACGCTGTCTTCGGCGGTCAGCAGTTCGACCAGCCGTTCGGTGGCGCCGGCGGCGCGCTGAAGCTCCGACCAGATCTCGCTGAGCGCCCCGACCGCGCCGGCGGTCATGATCGCATAGATCACGAATTGCACCAGCGCGCCGACGCTCATCTGCCCGGCACGCACGTCATGCGCCCCGATCCACAGCACCCCGACCACGCCCGAAAACACCAGCGTGATCACGATCACCGTCATCAGCGCCCGGGTCCGCACCCGGTGGCGGGCAGACCGGAAACTGGCTTCGGTAACCGTGCGGAAGGCCTCGCGGGAGGCGTCTTCATGGGTGAAGGCCTGCACCGTCTGCACCGAGAGCAGCGCCTCGGAAGCGTTGCCGGAAGACTTGGCGATCCAGTCCTGGTTATCGCGGCCGAGCACCCGCAGACGGCGGCCGAGCACGACGATCGGCACGATCACCACCGGCACCACCAGCAGCACGAGGCCGGTGAGCTTGGCCGAGGTGAGCAGCAGCATGACCACGCCGCCGACGAGGATCAGCGCGTTGCGCAGCGCCACCGAAACCGACGAGCCGATAACCGAAAGAATGAGCGTGGTGTCGGTGGTGATACGGCTCAGCACCTCGCCGGTCATGATCCTTTCGAAAAACGCCGGGCTGAGGCCGATCACCCGCGAAAACACCGCCTCGCGGATATCCGCCACCACGCGTTCGCCGAGCCAGCTGACGAGATAGTAGCGCACGCCGGTGCCAAGCGCGAGCGCGATGGCCACGGCGAAGGCGGCGAGGAAATAGCGGTCAAGCAGGGCGGTGGCGGAGCTTTCGAACCCGTCGACCACCTGGCGCACGGCCACCGGCAGCACCAGGCTGACCCCGGCGGTGAACACCAGCGCCACCAGCGCGGCAAAGACCATGGGCTTGTAGGGCGCCATGAACGGCCAGAGCGCGCGCAGCGCGCCGATATGTTTCGATTTCTTGCGGTCTTTGTCGGATCGGCCCGGTGTCGGCATCTGTCGCTCCTTGCGCGGGAAACAGGTCGGGCCGGACGGATCAGGTCCGGGGGCGGCCGTTCAGGCGGGATGTGGTACCGGGTTCAGATAGCGGGGCGCCGGGTTGGGGGCAAGGGTTGGGCTGCCAGACGGGATCCCGGCCCGGGGGCGCGGAAGAGGCCGGCGCCGGCGCCTTTGGGACGTCCGCGTTTCGAGAGTTTAAGCCCGGAAAAGGAACGGTCAGCGCTTTGTGCCCGGCAGGATGCGCACCGCGCCTTTGGCGGCCGAGGAGGCGAGCGCCGCATAGGCCCTGAGCGCGGTCGAGACCTGACGGCTGCGCGCCTCCGCCGGGCCCCAGGGGAGCGGGCCCTTGGCGGCGCGGCGGCGATCCAGTGTAGCGGCATCGACCGCGAGATGGATGCGGCGGCCGGGGATGTCGATCTCGATGCGGTCGCCGTCCTCGACCAGCCCGATCACCCCGCCTTCCGCCGCTTCCGGGGAGGCATGGCCGATGGAGAGGCCGGAGGTGCCGCCGGAAAAGCGGCCGTCGGTGAGCAGCGCGCAGGCGGCGCCGAGACCTTTGGATTTGAGATAGCTGGTCGGGTAGAGCATCTCCTGCATGCCCGGGCCGCCCTGGGGGCCTTCATAGCGGATGATCACCACCTCGCCCGCCTGCACCTTGCCGCCGAGGATGCCGCTCACCGCGCTGTCCTGGCTTTCGAACACCCGGGCGGGGCCGGAGAAGGTAAGGATCGAATCGTCGACGCCCGCGGTTTTCACGATGCAGCCGTTCTCGGCGATATTGCCGAACAGCACCGCAAGCCCGCCGTCCTGACTGAAAGCGTGGTCGGCGGCGCGGATCACCCCCGTTTCGCGGTCGCGGTCGAGGGTCTTGTAGCGGTTCTGCGTCGAGAAGGCCCGGGTGGTGCGCACCCCGCCGGGGGCGGCGCGGTAGAAGCGTTCGATCCCGGGGTCGTTGGCGGTCATCACGTCATACTTCGCGATCGCCTCGCCGAGGCTGGCGCTGTGGACGGTGTTGACCTCGGCGTGGATCAGCCCGGCGCGGTGCATTTCACCGAGGATGCCAAAGATGCCGCCGGCGCGGTGGACATCTTCCATATGGACCGACTGCACCGCGGGGGCGACCTTGCAGAGCACCGGCACCTTGCGGCTGAGCCGGTCGATGTCGTCCATGGTGAAATCCACCCCGCCCTCATAGGCGATGGCGAGCAGGTGCAGCACGGTGTTGGTGGAGCCGCCCATGGCGATGTCGAGGCTCATGGCGTTTTCGAAGGCGTGGAAGGTGGCGATCTCGCGCGGCAGGAGGCCGGGGGCGTCGTCTTCGTAATGGGCCTTCGCGATCTCGACAATGCGGCGGCCGGCGCGTTTGAACAGCGCCTCGCGGTCGGCGTGGGTGGCCAGCATCGAGCCGTTGCCGGGCAGCGCGAGGCCCAGCGCCTCGGCGAGGCAGTTCATCGAATTGGCGGTGAACATGCCCGAGCAGGAGCCGCAGGTCGGGCAGGCGGCCTTTTCGATTTCGAGCACCTGTTCGTCGGTGTAGCTGTCGTCGGCGGCGGCCACCATGGCGTCGACCAGATCGAGGTCATGGGCGACGATGTCGGGGGAGATCTTGCCCGCTTCCATCGGCCCGCCGGAGACGAAGATCGCGGGAATGTTGAGCCGCATCGCCGCCATCATCATGCCGGGCGTGATCTTGTCGCAATTGGAGATGCAGACCATGGCGTCGGCCATGTGGCCGTTGACCATGTATTCGACACTGTCGGCGATCACTTCGCGCGACGGCAGCGAATAGAGCATGCCGTCATGGCCCATGGCGATGCCGTCGTCGATGGCGATGGTGTTGAATTCCTTGGCCACGCCGCCGGCGGCCTCGATCTCGCGGGCGACGAGCTGGCCCATGTCCTTGAGGTGGACATGGCCGGGGACGAACTGGGTGAAGGAGTTGACCACGGCGATGATCGGCTTGCCGAAATCGGCGTCGGTCATGCCGGTGGCGCGCCAGAGGCCGCGGGCGCCGGCCATGTTGCGGCCATGGGTGGAGGTGCGGGAACGGTAGTGCGGCATGGGTGACTCCTCAGTTCGTCCGGGGTGTATAGGCCGGGCGGCGGCCGGGGGCCAGAGGATTGGCTGTGTTTGAAGCGCCGGAGCCCCGGGGGTTTCACCCCCCCGGACCCCCGTGAGGTATTTGTCGAACGAAGACGGGGTCAGGCCCGGCCCAGAACGGCGACGGCCTCCCACGGGGCGAGGTCGAGCGGGCCTTGCAGGCTGCTGCGCGGATGGGTGGTGGTGGTGAGGCAGCTGCCGGTGACCGCGCCTTCGGGCGGCAGGGTGAAAGATTGGGGCGTGCTGGTAAGGTTGGCGACCATGGTGAGCCGCTGGCTGCCCTGTTCGCGCTTGTAGGCCCAGATGGCCGGGTGGTCTTCGGCCAGCGGGGTGAAGCCGCCGTGGGTGATGATGGACAATCTGTTTCGCAAGGAAATCAGTGTCTTGTAGTGGTGAAACACGCCGTCTGGATTGGCGCGGTCGGTCTCGGCGTTGATGGTTTCGAAGGCGGGGTTCAGCGGCAGCCACGGGGTGCCGCTGGTGAAACCGGCATTTGCGCCCGGGGTCCATTGCATCGGGGTGCGGGCGTTGTCGCGGCCGTTGGCATTGGCGCCGGCGAGGAATTCGGCCTCCGAGAGCCCGGCCGCGATCTGGAGCGGGTGGTTGGTGTGGATTTCGACATCGTTGAAGTCTTCGATGCGGGCGAAGGCGGTGTTGGTCATGCCGATCTCTTCGCCCTGATAGATATAGGGCGTGCCCTTCATCAGGTGCAGCACGGTGGCGAGGGCCCTGGCGGAGCGGATGCGCCATTCGGGGGAGTCGTCGCCGTATTTCGACACCGCGCGCGGCAGGTCGTGGTTCGACCAGAACAGCGCGTTCCAGCCATCGTCGGCCAGCCGCGCCTGCCAGGCGTTGAACACCCGTTTCAGCGCCACGAGGTCGCGCGGGCGGGCGCGCCATTTGCCGTGTTTCGGGTCGAAGCCTTCGAGCACATGGGCGAACTGGAAGATCTGGGCAAGCTCGCCGCGGGCGCGGCCGGTGTAGAGCAGCGCGGTGTCGAGCGTCGCCGACCAGGCCTCGCCCACGGTCAGCACGTCGCGCCCGGCGAGGGTCTCGCGGTGCATCTCGCGGAGGTAATCGTGGAGATGCGGGCCGTCGGTGACGATTTCGGCGTCCGGATCCTTGCCGATATGGTCGATCACATCCATGCGGAAGCCGGCGATGCCGCGGTCGAGCCAGCGGTTCATCATCGCCCAGATCGCTGCCCGCATCCGGGGGTTCTGCCAGTTGAGGTCGGGCTGTTTCGGGTCGAAGAAATGCAGGTAATACTGGCCAGTCTGCGCATCGAACGTCCAGGCGGGGCCGCCGAAACTGCTTTGCAGGGCGTTGGGCGGGCCGCCGCCGGGAGCGGGATCGCGCCAGATGTACCAGTCGCGTTTCGGGCTTTCCCGCGCGGCGCGGGCGGAGCGGAACCATGGATGTTCGTCGGAGGTATGGTTGACCACGAGGTCCATGACGATGCCGATGCCGCGCGCCTTCGCCTCCGCGATCAGCCGCTCCATGTCGGCCATGGTGCCAAACTCCGGCGCGATCGCCTCATAATCCGAGATGTCATAGCCATTGTCGGCCATCGGGCTGGCATAGACCGGCGACAGCCAGATGAAACCGATCCCGAGCCCGGCGAGGTAATCAAGCTTCGTGAGGATGCCGGGGATGTCGCCGATGCCGTCGCCGTTGGAATCGCAGAAGGAGCGCGGGTAGATCTGGTAGCCGACCGCGCTTTGCCACCAAGGGTCTGTGGACATATGGGCCTCCATCTTCGGTTTGGGGATTGTTAGCGCGGGCGGGCACGAATGCAAATGGGGGCGACGGGCTTCAGGCGTGCGTTTTGTGACACAAAATAGCACGGATTGTCCCGGGCGCGACTGGCAATCCCATCGCCCATCCGGGCTTGTCGCCCGGCGCGCGACAATTCCCGCCCTGTGTCACAGCCCGCTTGCACAGCGCCCGCAGGCTGGGTACCCGGGAGACATGGCCAGACAGATGGACTATCATACGCTCAGAGAGGTGTTTCGCCGGTTTCACGCGAGCGAACCGGAGCCGAAGGGCGAGCTCAACCACACCAACGCCTATACCCTCGTGGTGGCGGTGGCGCTGTCGGCGCAGGCGACCGATGCTGGCGTCAACAAGGCGACCGCGGCGCTGTTCGAGATCGCCGACACGCCGGAGAAGATGCTGGAACTCGGCGAAGACGGGCTGATCGAACATATCAGGACCATCGGGCTCTACCGCCAGAAGGCGAAGAACGTGATCAAACTCAGCCGCATTCTGGCGGAGGAGCATGGCGGGGTGGTGCCGAATTCGCGTGCCGCGCTTCAGGCCTTGCCGGGCGTCGGGCGCAAGACCGCCAATGTGGTGCTCAACATGTGGTGGCACCATCCGGCGCAGGCGGTCGACACCCATATCTTCCGGGTCGGCAACCGCACCGGGATCGCGCCCGGCAAGGATGTGGCGGCGGTCGAACGCGCCATCGAGGACAATATCCCCGTCGATTACGCGCTGCACGCGCATCACTGGCTGATCCTGCATGGCCGCTACATCTGCACCGCCCGCAAACCCAAATGCGGCGCCTGCATCATCCACGATCTCTGCCCCTTCGAGGAGAAGACCCAATGAGCAAACGTTACCAGCTGGTCGGCATCGGCAATGCGATGGTCGATGTGCTCTCGCAGACGGACGACGCCTTTCTCGCCGCCAACGGGGTCGAGAAGGGGGTGATGCAGCTGACCGACCGCGACCGCGGGGTCGCGCTTTACGGGCGCATCGGCCCGGCGATCGAGATGTCGGGGGGGTCGGCGGCGAATACCATCGCGGGGTTTGCCCGGCTCGGCGGGCGTGCGGCCTATGTGGGCAAGGTCAGGGACGACCAGCTCGGCGCGATTTTCGCCCATGATCTGCGCGCCCAGGGGGTGGTCTACGAGGTGCCGCCGGCGCCGCGCGATCACCCGGAGGAGACCGGGCGCTGCATCGTGCTGGTCACCCCCGATGGCGAGCGCAGCATGAACACCTATCTCGGGGTCACCGAACATCTGGCGCCCGGGGATATCGACGAGCGGATGATGCAGGAGGCCGAATGGGTGTTTCTCGAAGGCTATCGTTTCGACGGGCCAGAGAGCCACGAGGCCTTCGCCCGCGCGATTGCGGCGGTGAAACGCGGCGGTGGCAAGGTGGCGCTGACCCTGTCGGATCCGTTCTGCGTCGACCGGCACCACGCCGCCTTTGCCGGGATGCTGCGCGACGATGTGGATCTGCTGTTCGCCAACCGCGCCGAGATCGTGGCGATGTATGGCGCGGAGGAGGATGATTTCGACGCAGCCCTCGCCCGCGCCGCCGCCGAGGTGGAGACGGTGGTCTGCACCGAGGGCGAACATGGCGCGCATGTGCTTCAGGGGGCGACGCGATGCCATTGCCCCGCCGTGCCCACCCGCGTGGTCGATGCCACCGGCGCCGGCGATCTCTTCGCCGCGGCCTTTCTCTGGGGGATGGCCGAGGGCCATGACCTCGAAACCTGCGGCATCATGGGCAATATCGCCGCAAGCGAGGTGATCTCACATCTCGGCGCACGGGTCGAAGGCGATCTGAAGGCGCGGTTCCGGGCGTTCGGGGTGAAACTCTGAGGGTTTTCCGGGCCTGATCGAAGGGCCGTGACCGCAAGTCGCTGAAATCCTGTGGAAACACAGTGGCCCGGGTTCGGAGACACCCCAGACATGTCGCCAGCAATGGACGCCCATTGCGCTGTCCGACATGCGGCCACACGCCTCAAGCCTGTCGCGCAAAACCGGTCCGGCCCGGGGGCGCTGCCCCGGACCCCCGGAGTATTTATCCCAAGAAAAAGGGGGTCACGGGGCAAGGCGGCCGGTGGTTATAAAACGCGGCTGACCTCGGACGCCTGGGTCTGACTGCCGCCCTGTTGGAGCCCGGAGGAGATGGTGAGCCGCAGCAAGGCCGGGCGCCGACCGTCCGGGCATTGAATGGGGCGGGCGCGTCCGGGCCGGGCGCGCGCGGGCGCCCGCCGGCGCCCCCCCGGAGGGAGGCGGCCGGACAGGCGCACCGCAATCCCCCGCGATCCCGCCCGGCGGGGTGCGCCCTTCCGGGCCTCAGAGCAGGTCGGCCAGCTCCTCCTTGCGCGCTTCCTGATAGTGATCGAACTCGGAGGTGAACCAGGCGGTGCCGCGGGTGGCAGAGCCGAGCGCGTTGAACAGCTCGTCTTCTGCCGTCTTCGGCAGCAGGGTCTGGAACACGTCCCAACCGGCGGCGCTTTCATGGGCCTCGAAGCCGAGCACCTGGCCCTTGATGCCGGAGACGATCGGCACCAGCGCGCCGGAGAACACGCTCGGCACATGGATGTCGACCTTCATGATCGGTTGCAGCAGCACCGTGCCAAGCTCCTGAAGCGCTTCCTTGATCGCCATCTTGCCGGCGGTCTTGAAGGCGAAGTCGGAACTGTCGACCGAGTGGGCCTTGCCGTCCTTGAGCTCGACCGAGACGTCGACCACCGGGAAGCCGTTCGGCCCCTCGACCAGCGCATCCTTCGCCCCCGCCTCGACCGAGGGGATGTAGTTGCGCGGCACCGCGCCGCCTTTCACCGTTTCGGTGAAGGTAAAGCCGGAGCCCCGGGGCTCGGGCCGGATCTCGACGACCACATCGGCGAACTGCCCCGCCCCGCCCGACTGCTTCTTGTGGCGGTAGTGGATTTCCTTGCCGCGACGGATGGTTTCGCGCAGCGCCGGCGGTACCGGCCCGTCTTCCACCTCGACGCCGAAATCCTCCTTCAGCTTCGTCATCACCCGGCGCAGGTGCAGCGGGCCCTGGCTGAGCAGGAGCGGTGAGCCGGTCTTTTCGTCCTGGCCGACGGTAAGGCCGGGGTCGATCTCGGTGAGGCGTTCGAGCGCGGAAGAGAGCCGGCTGTCGTCCTTCTCATGCACCGGGGTCACGATCCGGCGGAAGGCGGAGGGGTGCGGCTGCGCCCAGTCGGGCAGCGGCCGGGCTTCGTCGGTGTAAAACACCTGCCCCGCGGCAAGGTGATCGGACTTCACCGTGAGGCCGATCATTCCGGGCTCCAGCGTGCCGAGGCCGGTCTTGGCGTCGAGATCGGTGATCGAGCCCACATGTTCGCCGCCAAGGTCATGGCCGCCCGAGACCTTGCCGCCGATGGCGCGCACCAGCACCGTCTTGCCGAGGTGCTTGACCACATCGGCCACGGCGCTCACCGCCACCGCGTCATCGGCGAGACGCGCGCCGGCCACCCCGACGGCGGGCGCTTCATGGCGCAGCGCCTTCATCAGCCGGGTGATGCCGTTGCGGCCCTCGGCCGAGCCGATGAAGGCGGGCACCAGATTGTGGGCCTGAAGCGTCTCGGAGGCCACGCCATAGACCTCATCGGGCATCACCTTCTTGTCTTCGATGATCTCCTCGAGCAGCTCGTCGTTGAAATCGGCATAGCTTTCGAGCAGCTCGGCGCGGGCCTCTTCTTCGCGTTTGCGCACGGTGTCGGGCATTTCCATCAGGGTGGAATTCTTGCCCTCGTTGAATTTCCACGCCCGTTCCGACACCAGATCGACCACGCCGACGATGGCCTCGCCCTCGCGGATCGGCACTTCGCGCAGCACGATATGGTGGCGCGAATAGGTTTGCAGCGCCGCCACCGCTTCCGACATCCGGCTGACCGGCGCGTCGGTCTTGTTGATGAAGATCATCGCCGGCACGCCGGCTTCCTCGATCATCCGCAGATAGGGCGCGGCGAGCACGGCGGCATCGGCATCGGCGGGGACGCAAAGCACCACCGCGTCGGAGGCGGCGAGCACCGGGCCGACGGGGGCGATGTTCTCGGTGCCGCCGGCGATGTCGATCGCCGCCCAGTCCTCGCCCATGAACCCGAAGGAGCGGACCGTTGCGACGCCCGGAATATCCAGCATCTTGCCCGGAGACCCATCGAGGCCGACAAGCGCTTCAACCAACGTGGATTTGCCGGCAGACGATGGGCCTACGACGGAAAAGACTCTCATGGCATTTCTCCTTCGGATAAGTGGGACCAGACTAGAGTTTCGGGCGGGTAGCACCTTGCGACAGATCAAGAAATCCGGCGTGGCAGCGGCCCGGGGATGCCTGAGTTTGAGCGCTCGCGCGCCGGAACACAAGACGAAGCGGCGGGTCTGGGCGGCTGTTTGGGCATGTTGCGCCGGATCGGTGCAGGGGGTACTGGCTGGGGCGGTTGGCGGCGCGTTTTCGGGCCGCCGTGGCCGGGGGCGCTGCCGGGCGATTTCCGGCGATTTCCCTTGTGCGATGCTTGTGAGGTGCCCGATGTCCGCCCCTTCGCCCGATCTGCCGCCCCCTCCCCCGCCGGCACCCGCGCTGCGCCGTGCCCGCGTGCTGGTGTTGTTCACCATCCTGCTCGATGCGGTGGGAATCGGGCTGATCTTCCCGATGATGCCGGATCTGATGACCCGCGTGGGCGCCGGGGCCGATACCGCTTCGGGCGCGCTCTACGCCGGTGTGCTGATGTCGGCCTATGCGGCGATGCAGTTTCTCTGCGCACCGGTGATCGGCGGGCTGTCCGACGCGTTCGGGCGCCGTCCGGTGCTGGTGGTGGCGCTTGCGGTGCTGGCGCTGGATTACGTCATCATGGCGCTGGCGGAGGTTTTCTGGGTGCTGCTGATCGGCCGGGTGCTCGCCGGGATCGCCGGGGCGACCTATAACACCGCTGCCGCCTGCATCGCCGACATCTCGCCGCCCGAGCGGCGCGCCGCCGCTTTCGGGCAGATCGGCGCCACCTTCGGCATCGGTTTCGTGATGGGCCCGGCGCTCGGCGGGGTGCTGGCGGCCTGGCATATCACGGCGCCGTTCTGGGTGGCGGCGGGCAGCTCGGCGCTGGCGGCGCTGTTTGCTCTTGTGTTGCTGCCCGAGACGCTTGCCCCCGGCAAACGCCACCGCTTCACCCGCGCCAGCCTCAACCCCTTCGGCAGCATCCTCGGCGCCTTCCGCCTGCCGGGGCTGGCGCTGCCGCTGCTTCTGCTGTTCACCTTCGAATTCGCCAACATGGTCTACCCGACGCTGTGGGCCTTCTGGAGCCGTGAGGCCTTCGGCTGGTCGACGGCGCTGATCGGCGGGTCGCTGGCGTTTTACGGCATCGGCCTCGCCTTTGCGCAAGCCACGGTGCTGCCGGCGCTGATCCCGCGGATCGGTGAATACCGGACGCTGATCTTCGGCGTGCTCTGCGCCATCGGGGCGTTTCTCGTGCTCGGCGTGACCCCCTGGGGCTGGCTGGTGTTCGTGCTGATCCCGATCTCGGCGCTGGCCGACATGGTGCCGCCGACCGTCACGGCGATGATGTCCAACAGGGTGCCGCCCGACCGGCAGGGCCTGCTGCAAGGGGTGATCGCCTCGCTCGCCTCGGTCGCCGCCGTGGTCGCGCCGCTGATCATCACCCCGCTGTTTCACCGCTTCGCCAGCGCCGACGCGCCGCTCTACCTGCCCGGCATGCCCTTTCTCGCGGCGGGCGGGCTGCTGATCCTCGTGTTCCCGGCCTTCCTCGCGCTGAACCCCGCCCACCGGCGCTGACGCTTGCCTGGCCCCGTGGATGGGGGCATCCTCGGGCAAGGTTTGGTTTCGGAGGTCGGGCGGATGAGGCGGATCAGAACGCACCGGTTGGGGATCGACCAGGGCGCGCAGCTGATGTTCTCGGATTTCGAGGAGGGCGGCGAGATGTGGACCGGGGAGGGCGCTCGCGAGGTACGTGTCTGGGCCGCGTTCTCGGAGCCCTTCCTCGACCGGCCCGCGATCAGCGTCGGCCTGTCGATGTGGGACATGGATTGCGCCACCAATCCGCGGATGGACATTTCCGCCGAGGGCGCGACGGCCGAGGGGTTCTTTCTGGTGTTTCGCACCTGGGGCGACACCCGCGTTGCCCGGGTGCGCGCCGACTGGATTGCGATCGGCGAGGTCTGCCACGACGAGGATTGGGATCTGGGCGAGTGAGTCCCCGGGGGGCTGGGGGGGGGGGCTGGCCCGGGGGGGCGAGGCCGGTCCGACCGGGCAGTTGTGGTTGACAAGACATGAATGCCGCTCCGGTCAGGCCTGCTTGAGGCCAGACAAGGTTTTGGTTTCATATGCTTATTCGGGATTTCCATTAGTCCGGTATTCCGGACTAATGGATTCTCTCACCGCTCCGAAACCCATGCCCGGCCCCCCTGCCCCACGCCACACACCCCACGAAAAAACCCCGCGCAACCGCGCGGGGTTTGATCACTGTCCAAGGTGTCCCCGGTGGCCAAACGCGCCCCGGGGTTTGTCTCCGGTTTCCCGGTTCAGTCGATATTGGCACTCAGCCCGAGTTCGCCCGCCACGAGGGCAATATCGCCCACGGTCTTGGCGAAAGCGTCGCGGGTTTCTTCGGTGGCATTGGCCAGCGCCGCCCTGGCCGCTTCGGCGAATTCGTCGATCACCGCCTGGGTCACCTCCTCCACCGGCACCGCCCGTTCCGCAAGCACCGATGTGCCTTCGGGCGAAATCTCGGCGAAGCCACCGGTGACGACATATCTTTCATCACCCGTGGCGGCCTTGACGGTCACGATCCCTGGCCGGATCGTGGCAATGGTCGGCGCGTGGCCCGGCATGGCGGTGAAATCGCCGTCGGCGCCCGGGATCTGCACTGCGCGCGCCTGACCGGAAGCCAGGCGCCGTGCAGGCGAAACCACGTCGTATTGCATCATGTCAGCCATCTGGGGCCTCCTGCTTGCGTCACGCCCCGCCGCCCCGCCGGGGCCGCGGGGGAAACAGGTTACGCCGCGTCGGCCGCCATCTTCTCGGCCTTGGCGATCACCTCGTCGATGCCGCCGACCATGTAGAAGGCGCCTTCCGGCAGGTGGTCGTATTCGCCGGCGACAACCGCCTTGAACGACGAGATCGTCACGTCGAGCGGCACCTGCACCCCGTCGGAGCCGGTGAACACCTTGGCCACGTCAAACGGCTGCGACAGGAAGCGCTGGATCTTCCGCGCCCGGGCCACGACCAGCTTGTCCTCTTCCGACAGTTCATCCATGCCGAGAATGGCGATGATGTCCTGAAGCGACTTGTAGCGCTGGAGGATGTTCTGGACGTCGGAAGCCACCTTGTAATGCTCTTCGCCGACCACCGCCGGGTCGAGCAGACGCGAGGTGGAATCGAGCGGGTCGACCGCCGGGTAGATGCCGAGCTCGGAGATCGCACGGCTCAGCACCGTGGTGGCATCGAGGTGGGCAAACGAAGTCGCCGGGGCCGGGTCGGTGAGGTCGTCGGCGGGCACATAGACCGCCTGCACCGAGGTGATCGAGCCGGCCTTGGTCGAGGTGATGCGTTCCTGCATCGCGCCCATGTCGGTGGCCAGCGTCGGCTGGTAGCCCACCGCCGAGGGGATCCGGCCGAGAAGCGCCGAGACCTCGGAACCCGCTTGCGTGAAGCGGAAGATGTTGTCGACGAAGAACAGCACGTCGGCGCCGGTCTCGTCGCGGAACTGTTCGGCGAGGGTGAGGCCCGACAGGGCGATCCGCATCCGGGCCCCCGGCGGCTCGTTCATCTGACCGTAGACCAGGGCGATCTTCGATTCGGAGATGTTGTCCTCGACGATAACGCCGGATTCGATCATCTCGTGGTAGAGGTCGTTGCCCTCGCGGGTCCGCTCGCCGACACCGGCGAAGACCGACACACCCGAGTGCACCTTGGCGATGTTGTTGATCAACTCCATGATCAGAACCGTCTTGCCCACGCCGGCGCCGCCGAACAGGCCGATCTTGCCGCCCTTGGCGTAAGGTGCCAGCAGGTCGATGACCTTGATGCCGGTGACCAGCACTTCGGACTCGGTCGCCTGTTCGGCAAAGGCGGGTGCGTCACCGTGGATCGACCGGCGGGTGTCGGTCTCGACCGGGCCCTTCTCGTCGATCGGCTCGCCGACCACGTTGAGAATGCGCCCCAGCGTCGCATTGCCGACCGGCATCGAGATGGTGTCGCCGGTGTCGGTCACTTCCTGGCCGCGCACGAGCCCTTCGGAGGCGTCCATCGCGATGGTGCGCACGGTGTTTTCGCCAAGGTGCTGGGCCACTTCGAGCACCAGCCGCTTGCCGTTGTTGTCGGTTTCGAGGGCGTTCAGGATCGCCGGCAGGTGATCTTCGAACTGAACGTCCACAACGGCGCCGATGACCTGGGTCACTTTGCCTTTTGCGTTTGCCATGAGTTTCGTCTCCGGTTCCGTTTAGAGCGCTTCCGCGCCCGAAATGATTTCGATGAGCTCGTTGGTGATGACGGCCTGACGCGACCGGTTGAACTCGATGGTCATCTTGTCGATCATGTCACCCGCGTTCCGCGTTGCGTTGTCCATAGCCGACATCCGCGCGCCCTGCTCCGAAGCGCCGTTTTCCAGCAGCGCCGCAAACACCGCGGTGGCCACGCCCGAGGGCAGCAGCGTCGCAAGAACCGCTTCTTCGGAGGGTTCGTAGTCATAGACCAGCCCGGTATGCTCGGCTTCCGGCTCGACCCCGTCGAAGCTTGCCGGGATCACCTGCTGGGCGACCGGTTCCTGCGAGATCACGCTCTTGAATTCGGCATAGAGCAGGGTTGCCACGTCGAACGCATCGGCCTCGAACCGCGCGATCAGGTCGTTGGCGATCCGCTGCGCGGTGCCGTAATCCATCTCGCGCACGCCCGAAAGATCGACATGATCCAGGAAATACTCGCCATATTCGCGCTTGAGCTGTTCGCGGCCCTTCTTGCCAACGGTGAGGATCTTCACCGTCTTGCCCTGGGCGAGCAGCGCGTCGGCCTTCTGGCGCGCGAGCTTCACGATCGACGAGTTGAAACCGCCGCACAGACCGCGCTCGGCGGTCATCACCACCAGCAGGTGCACCTGCTCCTTGCCATTGCCGCGCAACAGCAGCGGCGCGGCATCGGAACCGGCGGCGGCGCGCGCGAGGCCCGACAGAACCGCGTTGAACCGTTCGGCATAGGGCCGCGCGGCCTCGGCGGCGTCCTGGGCACGGCGGAGCTTGGCCGCCGCGACCATCTGCATGGCCTTGGTGATCTTCCGCGTCGACTTGACGCTGTCGATCCTGTTTTTCAGGTCCTTAAGACTTGGCATCGCCAGCCTCCCTTGAGATCACCGGCGTTTACGCGAAACCGTCTGCATAGGCGTCGACAGCGGCTTTCACCTTGTCGGCCAGCTCACCCTTCACCTTGCGGTCGTTGTTGGTGATGTCGTCGAGCAGCTCCTGTTCATGGGTCCGCAGGTGGTTCAGCAGACCATGCTCGAACCGGCCCACATCGCCGACCGGGATCTTGTCGAGGTAACCGTTCACCCCGGCGTAGATCACGCAGACGATCTCGGCGTTGTTGAGCGGCGAATACTGCGGCTGTTTCATCAGCTCGGTGAGCCGCGCGCCGCGGTTCAGCAGCTGCTGGGTGGCGGCGTCGAGGTCGGAGCCGAACTGGGCGAAGGCCGCCATCTCGCGGTATTGGGCGAGCGACAGTTTCACCGGGCCGGCCACCGAAGACATCGCCTTGGTCTGGGCCGAGGAGCCGACGCGCGACACCGACAGGCCGGTGTTCACCGCCGGGCGGATGCCCTGATAGAACAGCTCGGTTTCGAGGAAGATCTGGCCGTCGGTGATCGAGATCACGTTGGTCGGGATGAAGGCCGAAACGTCGCCGCCCTGGGTTTCGATCACGGGGAGCGCGGTCAGCGAGCCGCCGCCATGGTCTTCGTTGAGCTTCGCCGAGCGCTCGAGCAGACGGGAATGCAGGTAGAACACGTCGCCCGGATAGGCTTCACGCCCCGGCGGGCGGCGCAGCAGCAGCGACATCTGACGATAGGCAACCGCCTGTTTGGACAGATCGTCGTAGATCATCAGCGCGTGGCGGCCGTTGTCGCGGAAATATTCGCCCATCGCGGTCGCGGTATAGGGGGCGAGATACTGCATCGGCGCCGGATCGGAAGCGGTCGCGGCGACGACGATGGAATAGTCCAGCGCGCCGTTCTCTTCGAGCTTCTTCACAAGCTGGGCCACGGTCGAGCGCTTCTGGCCGACAGCGACATAGACACAGTAGAGCTTCTTCGATTCGTCGCCGCCGGCGGCTTCGTTGTAGCTCTTCTGGTTGAGGATGGTGTCGAGCGCCACGGCGGTCTTGCCGGTCTGACGGTCGCCGATGATGAGTTCGCGCTGGCCGCGGCCGATCGGGATCATCGCGTCGACCGACTTGAGGCCGGTGGCCATCGGCTCATGCACCGATTTGCGCGGGATGATGCCCGGCGCCTTCACGTCGGCAACCGAACGCTTCTTCGCCGTGATCGGACCCTTGCCGTCGATCGGGTTGCCCAGCGCGTCGACCACCCGGCCCAGCATCTCGTCGCCCACCGGCACGTCCACGATGGCCCTGGTGCGCTTGACGGTGTCACCTTCCTTGATGTCGCGGTCGGTGCCGAAGATCACGACGCCGACATTGTCGGCCTCGAGGTTCAGCGCCATGCCGCGGATACCGCCGGGAAACTCGACCATCTCACCGGCCTGGCAGCTGTCGAGCCCGTGCACCCGGGCGATACCATCGCCAACGGAAAGCACCCGGCCGACCTCAGCCACCTGGGCCTCCTGGCCAAAGTTCCTGATCTGCTCCTTCAGGATCGCAGAGATTTCGGCTGCTTGGATACCCATTGTCCTATCAGACCTCTTTCATGGAATTCTGGAGTGCGGAGAGGCGCGAGCGGATCGAACTGTCGATCATCCGCGACCCCACTTTGACGACAAGACCGCCGATGAGGCTTTCATCGACGGCCACATTGATCTTCACATCCTTGCCGACCGCGGCCTTGATCGCCTTGGAGAGCTTGTCCTGCTGCGCCTTGGTCATGGCCTTGGCGGCAGTGACCTCGGCGGTGACCTCGCCCTTGTCATCGGCGATGGCGGCACGCAGCGCGGCGATGAATTGCGGCAGCACGAACAGCCGCCGCTTCTCGCCCATCACCCCGAGCGCCCCGGTGATGGCCTCCGACAGGCCCATCTTCGCGGCCAGCGCCGTGACCGCCCGGGTCAGATCGTCGCGCGAACAGACCGGCGAAGCGATCATCGCCGACAGATCGGGGCTGTCGCTCAGCGCCGCGTCGAGCGCGTCGAGATCCTTTTCAACGGCGGCGAGGTTTTTCTCTTCCCTGGCCAGTTCGAAAACGGCCGTAGCGTATCGCTGGGCAATGCCAGCCGAAAGCGAAGCTTCGGACACCTCCACCCCTTCCATCTCTCTTGCCCCATGGTGGCCTGCCGGAGCAGGCCGGGGCGGCCTCTCGATGCCGCATTGCGCGAGCCATCTGAAATCGCTGTGTGGTTAGCAGAGGGGGCAAAGTCTCGCAACACTATTGCTCAGGTTTTGCGCCAACATGGAAGGATATAACGCCGAACCGGCCTTCCGCGCCGGGGCGCGGACCGTTCGGCCGGCCGGGCGGATGCGCTCCGGAGCCTTGCCACACAGGCCGCCGCGGTACAGATTCGCCCCGCCTGGCCGCCGCCACAGAGACGCCCGGCCCCGGGGGACGGGAACCGTCTGCGGAGCGCCGCGGCGGCTGTGCCGCCCGGCCCGCCCACCGGAAAGCGCAAGGTGAAAGGCCAGATGGGCGCATGAAGAGGGGCGCGCGAATCTGCCGCGATCCGGCACCCGCTCAACCAGCCCCGCCCCGGGCGCGGGTCTGGCGGCTGGGCTCGGGCAAACCGAGGCCTTCGAGCACCCCCAGGGGCTTGCGGACACGCTCGCCCAGGCCGGGCCGCTTCGGCGCCGGCACCTGCTTGACCGCCTCGACAACCAGCACCCCGCCGGCAATACCGAAAGGCATAGACCGCCCGAGCCCTTCCCAGGCGCGGCCGGTCCTGAGCCAGAACCGTTTCGGCGAGGGAGGCTGAAACAGCACCGCGGCATGGCGTTCGATGACAAAACCGTGGTGACGCAACTGGACTTCGAGCTGGCCCACCGTGTAGGGACGCCCGAAGCCGAAGGGGGTCGCGTCCGAGCGCGACCACAACCCGGCCCGGTTCGGCACCACGAACAGCACCGCTCCACCCGGCCCCAGCGCCCTGTAAGCCTCGGCCAGCAGCGCGTCGGGCGCAGTCGACACTTCAAGCCCGTGCATCATCACCAGCTTGTCGATGGCACCGTTGTCGATCGGCCAGAGCGCCTCTTCGCAGAGCACGGCGACGTTGTCCTGCCCCCTGGGCCAGGGCGTCACCCCCTGCGGCCCCGGCATCAGGGCGATGACCCGCCGCGCGCTCTCGATATAGGGGCGCAGCAGCGGCGTGGCGAAGCCGAAGCCCACCACGGTCTGGCCCTTCGCCTCGGGCCAGAAACCCAGCATCTGGTTGCGCACCGCCCGCTGCGCCGCGCGGCCAAGCGCCGAACGGTAGTAGAAAGCCCGGAGATCCTGCACGTCGAGACGCATGGGCGCGACACTAGCCAATTGCGCCGGATTCGCCAGAGGGAAAGGGCCTGCGGAAAGGGCCGCCCCCCCCCCCCCGGACCCCCGGAGTATTTCGGCCAGGAAAAGGGAAGACGGGGTTTGGCGGGGGCAGGCGAAGCATCGGGCCATGCGCTGGCGGCATTCACGGATTGCCGGTAAGGTCCGGATGTTGTACCCGAACCCGGGATTGGGCAACACTTCCCATGCCAAGGAGGGCGCCACCGATGACTCTCGAGCTCGAAACCATTCCCTGCCTCGCGGACAATTATGCCTTCCTGGTGCATGACCGGAAGTCGGGCGCGACCGCATTGTTCGACGCCCCGGAACACTGGCCGGTCCAGCGCGAGCTGGAGCGGCACGACTGGCAGTTGACGCATATCTTTCTCACCCACCACCACAGCGACCATACCGGTGCGGTGGGCGAGCTGGTGGCGGCCTATCACCCGGAGGTCATCGGCGCCGCGCGCGATGCCCACCGGCTGCCGCCGCTCGATGTGGCGGTGGAGCCCGGGCAGGTCTACGACATGTGGGGGCGCGAGGTGCAGGTGATTGATGCGGCGGGGCATACCAGCGGCCATGTGGCCTATTACCTGCCCCGCCTCGGCGCCGCCTTCACCGGAGATTCGCTGATGGCGCTCGGCTGCGGGCGGCTGTTCGAGGGAACGCCCGCGCAGATGTGGGCAACGCTGTCGCGGCTGATGGCGCTGCCGAAGGACACGCTGATCTGCTCGGGCCATGAATACACCGCCGCCAACGGCCGTTTCGCGGTGACGGTGGACCCGGACAACCCCGCCCTTGCCGAACGCAATGCGCTGACGGCCCGGGCCCGGGCCCTCGGCACGCCCACCGTGCCCTCGTCGCTGGAGTTGGAACTGGCGACCAACCCGTTTTTGCGTGCCCGGGAGCCCGGGGTGAAGGCGGGGCTCGGAATGGAAGGGGCGTCGGACGAGGAGGTCTTCGCCCATATCCGTGCCGCCAAGGACGCGTTCTGAGGCGGTGGCCGCGGGGTGCCGCGGCCCCGGATGTGCGTCCCGGTGGTCGGCCGCGCCGGTCAGCGCCTGCGGAAGGTGAGGTAATACGGTCGGCGGTGCTCGCGGATCGCCTTCTGCTCATAGCGGGTGGACATCCAGTCATCCCAAGGCGCGCGCCAGTCGGCGGCGCTTTCGGCGCACCAGTCGAATCCGGCGCGGGGCACTTCTTCCAGCGCCTGTCGGATATAATCGGGAATATCGCTGGCGATGCGCAATTCCGCCCCCGGCCTCATCGCCCGGTGGAGCGGGGCGAGGTATTCCGGCGTCACGAAGCGGCGGCGATGGTGGCGCTTCTTGGGCCATGGGTCGGGGTAGAGCACGAAGACCTTGTCGAGGCTTCCGGCGGGCAGCACGTCGAACAGGTCGCGCACATCGCCCGGATGGATGCGCAGATTGGTCACCTCCGCCGCGCGCAGCTTGCCGAGCAGCATGGCGACGCCGTTGATATAGGGCTCGCAGCCGATGATCCCGACCTCGGGGTGCAGCCCCGCCTGATGCACCATGTGCTCGCCGCCGCCGAAGCCCACTTCGAGCCAGACCGGACGGGCGCCGAACAGCGCCTCCAGATCGAGCGGGTTCCGGTCGGGGTTGGCTTGCCAGTCGACGGGACCGGGTGAGAGCCCGGCGAGATCCTCATCGAGATAGGCCTGCTGGCTCGCCCGCAGATGCTTGCCCTTGAGACGGCCGTAGAAATTGCGCCGGCGCGCCGGATGCCGGACGCTTCCGTCAGCGCTTTCGGGGGCACGGGGCTGGGGGCGATCCTCGGTCATGCGGGCCTTGTGGCCGGGCGGCACACGGCCGTCAAGCACTGGCAGCAGATACCCGCAACCGCGGGGCTCAGCCGGTTCCGGTCATGGCGGATTCAGTGCGGGCAATCTCGCGGATACCGGCGAATTCCGTACCCTCGACCGCCTTGCGCACGATCGCTTCGGCACGCTCGAAATCGTCCACAGTGAAGCCGAAATTGACCTCGCCCATGCCGATCTCGGCGCCTTCCCATTCACCCGCCCCCGCTTCCATCAATGCTTCCTCGATCAATTCCATGGCATTGTTGCGGAAATCGAGGGCCAGCCCGATCTCTTCGGGGCGCGGAAAGCCGGTCTTTTCATCAGTGGCGGCGATCCCCGGGATCTTGCCGATATCGTAATAGATCTCGATACTCTTGTAGGTCACATCTTCCTCCTGCACGCCAGAGGCGCCACCCGGGGCGCGCCTCTGTTGAGTATCGGAGGAAAATCCGCCGGAATTCGGGCGATCATGCGCCGCTCAGACGGCGTTCCGCAAGGATTCGACGAGATCCGTCTTTTCCCAGGAAAACCCGCCTTCCGCATCCGGCGCGCGGCCGAAATGGCCGTAAGCCGCGGTGCGCTGGTAGATCGGCCGGTTGAGCCCGAGATGGGTGCGGATGCCGCGCGGGGTGAGGTCCATGATCTGGCCCACCGCCTTCTCGATCGCCGCTTCGGGCACCTTGCCGGTGTGATGGGTGTCGACATAGATCGACAGCGGCCGCGCCACGCCGATGGCATAGGACAGCTGCAAGGTGCAGCGCCCGGCGAGCCCCGCCGCCACCACGTTTTTCGCCAGATAGCGCGCGGCATAGGCGGCAGACCGGTCCACCTTGGTCGGATCCTTGCCGGAAAACGCCCCGCCCCCGTGCGGCGCGGCGCCGCCATAGGTGTCGACGATGATCTTGCGCCCGGTGAGCCCCGCGTCGCCGTCCGGCCCGCCGATCACGAAGGCCCCGGTCGGGTTGACATGCCAGACGGTCTCACCCGTGAGCCAGCCTTCGGGCAGCGCCGCCTCGATCACCGGCGCGACGATGGCGCGCACGTCATCCGAGGTCATGGCCGGGTCGAGATGCTGCGACGACAGCACCACCTGGCTCACCCCGACCGGCCTGCCGGCCTCGTAACGCACCGAAAGCTGGGTCTTGGCATCGGGGCCGAGCGGCAGCGATGTGTCGGATTTGCGCAAATCCGCGAGGCGGCGCAGGATGTCATGGGCATAATGGATCGGCGCCGGCATCAGCTCCGGGGTTTCGTCCACGGCATAGCCGAACATGATCCCCTGATCGCCCGCGCCCTCTTCCTGGCCCTCGGCCGCATCGACCCCCTGGGCAATATCGGCCGACTGGCCGTGCAGCAGGTTGGTCACCTCCAGCGTGCGGTGGTCGAACCCCTCCTGCTCATAGCCGATGTCCTTCACACAGGCGCGCACGATACTGTCGACGCGGTCCTTCATCGCCAGCGCCTTGTCCACGGTCGACATCTTGACCTCGCCGCCGACCACCACACGGTTGGTGGTGGCGAAGGTTTCACAGGCCACATGGGCCTCGGGCTCCTCGGCGAGGAAGGCATCGAGCACGGCATCCGAAATCCGGTCGCATACCTTGTCGGGGTGGCCCTCGGACACCGATTCCGAGGTGAAGATGTAGTCTTGCAGGGACATGTGAAGCGCTCCATTGACTCAAAGCCGCCACGTCAGGAAGCCGTTGTGGCGGTGTGCCGGGCGGAGGTATCGCTGCCCCGCGCCCGGGTCAACCGGTTTCGCGCAGGCGCATTGCCGCAACCGCCGCGAGTGCCACGAACAACAGAAACGCGAGCGGAAGATCGCCGAGCCGGGCATAGGGCGTGGGCGGCAGCGGCGCGGGCAGAGCGGTGTCGAGATACCCCGCCTCGCCGAGCGGCAGCGCCGCCAGCACCCTGCCGCGCGGACCGATCGCCGCCGACACCCCGGTATTGGCCACCCGCACCACCGGCAGGCCGAACTCGATCGCCCGGAACCGCGCCTGAACCAGATGCTGATAGGGCCCCGAAAAGGTGCCGAACCAGGCGTCGTTGGTGATTTGCAGGATCCAGTCGGCGCGGCCGGGAGCGGCGCGCAGATCGCGCGGGAAGATCGCCTCGTAGCAGATCAGCGGCAGCGCTCTGCCGAGGGGGCCGGGCAAGGCGAGCAACTGCGCCCCCGGGCCGCGCGAATAGCCATGGCCCTCGCGCGCCGCCAGCCCATGGATGCCGAAGCGCCCGAGCAGATCGCCCAGTGGCACATATTCGCCAAAGGGCACGATGTGGTGCTTGTCGTAGATCGCCGCCGGGCTGCCGTCGCCGCCGAACAGCACCAGCGCATTGTAGAGCCGCTGGCCGTCGAGCCGGCGGATCCCGGCGATCAGCGGCGCCGGCCGGGCGGCGTTGGCGATTTCGGCCTGAAGCGACGGGCTCTGGCCCAGCAGCACCGGAACCGCGGTTTCGGGCCAGATCACCAGATCCGGCGGCGGCCCGTCGGCGGGGGCGCGGGTCAGCGCGACCGCGCGGTCGTAAAACGTCCAGATCCAGTCGGGATCCCATTTCAGATGTTGCGGCGCGTTGGGCTGGACCAGACGCAACCGCGCGGGCTCCGCCCGCGCCAACCCCGCCCGCTCCGGCACGCCGCCCGCATCTGCCAGACCACCGGCGACCCAGCCCGCGCCGAAGGCGAGCGCAAGCCCGGCGCCGAAGGCGGCCAGCGGCAGCGCCCGGCGGCGCCGCACCGCCCCGGCGAGCAACCCCGCCGCCGCGAAGCTCAGCACCGAGAGGCCGAAGGCCCCGATGTACCGCGCAAGCTGGGCCACCGGCGTGTCGATCCAGGCAAGCCCCGGCCCGCCCCAGGGAAAGCCGGTCCACAGATGCGCCCGCAACAGCTCCGCCGCCCCCAGTGCCGCCGCAAGGGCCAGCCAGCGCCCGCGCCCGCCGGGGGTGAGCCAGTACGCCAGCGCAAAACCCGCCGCCCAGAACAGCGCCATGCCGCCCGCCATCAGCCCCCAGGCAAAGGGCGCCATCCAGCCGTGGCGTGCAACATCGACAAGAAAGGGGTGGACGATCCACCCCAAAGTCAGGCCGAAATAGCCAAGCCCGACCCCCCAGCCGATCCATGCGGCGCGCCCCGCCCTGCCCGCGAGGGTGAGGATCCCATGGCCCAGCGCCAGCCCCGCGAGCGCCGCCGGCCAGAGCCCGTAGGGCGCCTGCCCCAGCGCCGCCAGCAGCCCCGCCAGAAAGCCCGCGCCCACTTGCCGCGAGCGGCCCGCCGCGAGCCACGCCACGACTCGCGCACCCGCCCGGGCCATCACCGGATCAGCCGGCATCCGCCGCCGCTTCGGGCAGCCGCACCCGCAGCCGCTTGATGCGGCGCGAATCGGCATCGACCACCTCGAACTCGACCCCGTTGGGGTGCAGGATCACCTCGCCCCTTGTGGGCACATGCCCGGCATAGAGGAAGACGATACCGCCGAGCGTGTCGATCTCCTCGTCATCCTCATCATAACCACTGAGCCGCAGCCCCGTCCCGGCCTCGAATTCCTCGAGCGGCGCCCGCGCCTCGGCAAGATAGCTGCCCGCCGCCTCCTGCACCCAGAGCGCGCCCTCCTCGAGGTCGTGTTCATCCTCGATCTCGCCGATCACCTGTTCGATCAGATCCTCGATGGTCACCAGCCCGTCGACCCCGCCATATTCGTCGATCACCAGCGCCATATGGGTGCGCTCGGCCTGCATCTTCGACAGCAACACCCCGATCGGCATCGACGGCGGCGCAAACAGCAGGGGCCGCAGGATCTTCGCAAGGTCATAGGCCTTGCTGCGGTCGCCGTTGAACCCGTGCCGCAGCGCCAGATCCTTCAGATGCACGAGGCCCACGGGGCTGTCGAGCGTGCCGCGAAACACCGGCACCCGGCTGAGCCCCGACGAACGGAACACCTCCACCAGATCGTCCTTGGAAATATCCTCCGCCACCGAAACGATCTCTGCCTTCGGCAGCATCACATCCTCGACGCGCATCCGCCGCAGGTTCAGCATTCCCGGCGCATCCTGGATCGGCGTCGCGCCCGCCAGCGCCGGAATGTCGACCTCCGCCTCCCCGGCCTCGCCGGGGCTCAGGGCGCCGATGAGCCGCCCCAACAATCGGGCGGGCTTGCTTTCCCCCTCCTTCAGCGCGCCACGCGCCGCGCCAGGGGAACCTTCGCTGCTGTCTCCCATCTTTCCTTCCAATGGTACCGGTCATGAGGCGGGATCACCCGCTCTCGGACTCATATGGGTCGGCAAGCCCCAACTTGCCAAGTATTTCCACCTCCAGCGCCTCCATCAAACACGCATCTTTGTCATGGATGTGGTCATAACCCAACAAATGCAGGGTTCCGTGCACCAGAAGATGGGTCACATGCTCCCCCATGGGCTTGCCCGCCGCCGCCGCCTCGCGGGCGCAGGTCTCATAGGCGATGGCGATGTCGCCAAGCTCGGGATCCTGCGGCGGTTCGGGTGCCCCGCCGGGCTCATCCGCGCCGCGCTCCTCCGAAGGCCAGGACAACACATTGGTCGGCGCGGGCCTGCCGCGAAAATCGCTGTTCAGACCGGCGATCCGCTCATCTCCACAGGCCAGCAGCGAAATCTCCGCCCCCTCGACCCCCAGATGCGCCAAGGCCGCCCCACAGGCCCGCTCCGCCAGATCCGACAGCCCGACCGCCTCCCAGCGCGGCTCTTCAATGATCACATCCACTATCATCTTCGATGGTCTTCTTCGTTCCGGAAACAACCGGGGGCGGCCGGAGGATATAGCCCCCGACAAATCACCGCGGTTCCGCCCCGTCATAAGCGTCGATGATCCGCGCCACCAGCGGATGGCGCACCACGTCCCGCGATGTGAAATAGCTGAAGGCAATGCCCTCGACCCCCTTCAGCAACTGCTCCGCCTCGCGCAGCCCCGAAAACACCCCACGCGGCAGATCCACCTGGCTGCGGTCGCCGGTCACCACCATCCGCGACCCCTCCCCCAGCCGGGTGAGAAACATCTTCATCTGCATGGTGGTGGCGTTCTGCGCCTCGTCGAGCACGACAAAGGCGTTCGACAGCGTCCGCCCCCGCATGAAGGCCAGCGGCGCGATCTCGATGCGCTTTTCCTCGATCAGCTTCGCCACCTGCTTGCCCGGCAGAAAATCGTTCAGCGCATCGTAGAGCGGCTGCATGTAGGGGTCGACCTTGTCCTTCATGTCGCCGGGCAGGTAGCCGAGCTTCTCCCCCGCCTCGACAGCGGGGCGCGACAGGATGATGCGGTCGACATGGCCACCGAGAAACATGTTCACCCCGACGGCAACGGCCAGGTAGGTCTTGCCGGTGCCCGCCGGGCCGATGCCGAAGGCAAGCTCCTTGTCGAACAGGGTGCGGACATAAGCCGCCTGCGCCGCGCTGCGGGGCTCGACGCGCTTCTTGCGGGTCACGATCTCGATCCGGCCGCCGTCTCCAACCGGCGTCCCGCCCGCATCCGCGCGCTCCCGGGGCCGCATTTCGCCGCTGCTGGCAAGCCGGATCTCGCGGTCGATGTCGCCCGCCTCGATCACCCGTCCCGCCTCCAGCCGCGCATAAAGCGCCTGCAACACCGCCGCGGCGAGGTCGCGGGCCTCGCGCGCGCCATGCACCGTCACCTGATTGCCGCGGCGCAGGATCTGCACCTCGAGCTGATGCTCGATCTGGGCGAGGTTGCGGTCGAACTGGCCGCAAAGGTCGATCAGCAGGCGGTTGTCGGTGAATTCGAGGATGGTCCCGGCTCTGTCGCCGCTCTCCGGCGGGGGGATCAAGGCATCTTTGCCCAAGGGTCGCTCCCTAAAACACGCGTTCAAACCGCGAAGGTGCACAGTGCCGGGCGCGCATTCAAGACCGGAGAAGCCCCGAAGCCGCAGATTTCCCGGGACTGACACGCAAAAGGCCACGGGCGCCAGCGCCCGCGGCCATGGTTGCGCCGGTCGACCCCGCGATCAGGGCAGATAATCCGGGTAATCGTGCGAGATGCCCGGATTGCCGATCACCGAACCCTGCGGGATCCGGTCGGAACAGACCGGCAGGCCGGTGCGCGGGTCGGAGCGGGTCGAGGCATAACCTTCGACGCCTTCATCCATCAGCCAGGCTTCGCAGCCATCCGGCGTGACCGCCACCGCGGCAATGCCATTGCGCGGACCGGCAGCGTCCCCCCAGGCGGTATCGGTAGAGCGGGCCAGAAGCTTCGGCTGGCCACCGTGGTAGGTGGTGGACTGGCAGCCCGCCAGGGCGAGCGGCGCGATGAGCGCGAGCAGCATGAATTCCTTCGTCATTGCGGATACCTGTAGCAGATGATTTCAACACGGCGGTTCTTCTGCATGTTTGCAGCCGAATCGTTGGGCGCCACCGGCCGGCTTTCGCCAAACCCCGCCACCCGCTCGATCACGGCACCCTGCGCGCGGGCTTCCGCGGCGACCGCTTCGGCGCGGCGCTGCGACAGGCGCTGGTTGTAGGAGGCCGAAGCGCGGCTGTCGGTATGGCCATAGACGGCATAGGCAAAGGCCCCGGCGGAGGCGAAGAACTCCCTGACCCACTGCCTGCCGCTGGCCGTCAGTTGCGCGCTGTCGGTTGCGAACAGCACGTCGGTGTTGGGCACCGCGCAGGTGTTGCGCTTGAGGCACATGTGCTGGCCGGTCTTCGGGTCGCGCCGCGGGGTCATATAGCCCTCGAAGCCGCCATCGCTCCACCAGTGCATACAGCCGTCCGGGTCGACCCACAGGCCCCAGTCGACGGTGTTGGTCACGGTCACCTGCTCCTGCGCCGTAGCAGGCGCAGCCAGGCCGGCGAGAGAGGCGAGTGCCAGCGTGGCAGCGGCTGCACCCGTCTTCGCCCAAGAAACTGTCCGATTGTACAAGACTACCCCCTGACTGCCGCGAACCCTCGCGGCTTCGTTGCATCAGTTTCATGGTAAACCGCCCCCGCGCGGCAAGTAAATGTTTTGATCGTGCAATTCGTTTCGCCATTGCGAACAAATTGTGTCCACCATGTGGAATTATGTGGACAAAACTATGGACAAAATGAGGACAAATACAGAATAGCCTGAAACCGCGCCGGTTTCGACGCGCAACTCAGGCAAGTTCCCCGGTGAGCGAATTTGGCCCCGCGGCGGTGATTCTGACCCGCGCAAGCGCGCCCCGTCCGATCCCCGGCGCCTCGACATGAACCGCGTGCAGATAGTCGGACTTGCCTGCCATCTGCCCGGGGCACCGCCCCGGTTTCTCGAACAACACCCCAAGCTCGCGGCCCACCATTGCCTCCATCACCGCCCGGGCCTGATCGTTGATCAGCGCCTGAAGCCGGTGCAACCGGTCACTGGCCGCCGCCGCGTCGACCTGCGCGCGCTCCGCCGCCGGCGTACCGGGACGCGGCGAATAGCAGAACGAAAACGCCTGGCCGTAGCGGACTTCGCGGATCAGCGCCATGGTGTCTTCGAAATCGGCCTCGGTCTCCTCCGGGAAGCCGGTGATGAAATCGCCCGAGATCAGAATGTCGGGCCGGGCGGCGCGGATGCGTTCGATCAGGCGGATATACTCTTCCGCCGTATGGCCGCGGTTCATCCGCTTCAGAATCCGGTCCGAGCCCGATTGCACCGGCAGGTGCAGATAGGGCATCAGCTTGCCGACCTCGCCATGGGCGGCGATCAGGTCGTCCGACATGTCGTTGGGATGCGAGGTGGTGAAGCGGATGCGCTCGAGCCCGTCGATTTCGGCCAGCGCCCGGATCAGCCCGGCAAGCGTCACGTCGCCGCCCTCCCCGGCCCCGTGGTAAGCGTTGACGTTCTGCCCCAGAAGGGTGATCTCGCGCACCCCGCGTGCCACCAGATCCCGCGCCTCGCGCAGAATGCGCGCCGCCGGCCGGCTCACCTCGGCACCACGGGTGTAAGGCACGACACAGAAGGCACAGAACTTGTCGCACCCCTCCTGAACCGTGAGAAAGGCCGTCGGCCCGCGCCGGGCCTTCGGACGTCTGTTCAGCACGTCGAACTTGTCTTCGGCGGGAAACTCGGTGTCCACCGCCTTCTGGCCCCGCCCCGCCCTGGCCACCATTTCCGGCAGCCGGTGATAGGTCTGCGGCCCCACCACGAGGTCGACCATCGGCTGGCGGGCGACGATCTCCTCGCCCTCGGCCTGGGCGACGCAGCCCGCCACGCCGATCTTCAGATCGGGTTTCGCCGCCTTCAGCGGCTTGTAGCGGCCGAGCTCCGAATAGACCTTCTCCGCCGCCTTCTCGCGGATGTGACAGGTGTTGAGCAGGATCATGTCGGCGTCTTCCGGGCGGTCGGTGGCGACATAGCCTTCCGCCGCCAGCGCTTCGGCCATGCGCTCGCTGTCATAGACATTCATCTGGCAGCCATAGGTGCGGATGAAGAGTTTCTTCGCATCGGTCATGGGTCGCACTCCCGCAGGATCAGGGGCGGGTCATACAGGATTGCCCCCCCGCCCGCAACGGCGGGCAGGTTCTGACTGTTTCCGCAACGGCGGGCAGGTTCTGACTGTTTCCGCAACGGCGGGCAGGTTCTGACTGTCTCCGCAACGGGCGGGCAGCTTGCAATGGCCGGCCGGATGGGGGAGGCTCCGGCGCGAGGCCACAGGAGCACCCATGCGCTACCGATCACTCAGGGATTTCCTCGCCCGCGGCCGGACCGCGCTCGCGGCCGGACCGGTGGCAATGATCTTCGTCGAGGATCTGGCCGGGATCGACAGCACCATCCGCCATCACCAGGCCCGGGGCTTCGCCGCAATTCTGCTGTTCGCGGACCCGGAAGTCGGTCTCGACCCCGCGCTTGAGGCCACGCTCGCCCGGATCGACTACGACACCGCGGCAACCGGCGCGCTCGAACGCGCGGTGGATGCGGTGATCGGGGCCGCGCCGGGGCAATGGCTTTATTATTGCTACAATGCCGAATACCTGTTCTTCCCGTTCTGCGAGACCCGCAGCATCGGCGAAATGCTTGCCTTCCACAGCAGCGAGCGGCGCGACGCGATGCTGGCTTATGTGGTCGACGCCTATGCCGACGACCTCAGCCGCTTTCCCGATGCGGTCTCGCTTGACGCCGCCTTCATCGACAAGGCCGCCTATTACGCGCTCGCCCGCACCGATCCCGCCACCGGCCATGTGAAAGAGCGCCAGTACGACGTCTTCGGCGGGCTCAAGTGGCGCTTCGAGGACCATGTGCCCGAAGCCCGGCGCCGGATCGACCGGATCGCGCTGTTCCGGGCAAAGCCCGGGCTGCGCCTGCGCCCCGACCACACCTTCACGGACGAGGAATACAACACCTGTGCCTGCCCATGGCATCACAACCTCACCGCCGCCATCGTGAGCTTCCGCACCGCCAAGGCGCTGAAGACCAACCCGGCCAGCCGGCACGGCATTCCCGGCTTCCTCTGGCGCAACTCGGTCCCGCTGGAGTGGACCTCGCAGCAATTGCTCGATCTCGGGCTGATGGAGCCGGGGCAATGGTTCTGAAGCGGCCCGTTTGAGGCCGGGTGCGGGGGTCGGGGAAGACCGGGGGACCGGGGGGGGGGGACCGGGGAGGCCCCCGCCCTCACCCGCGCCCGATATAGGGCATCTTCGTCGCCATCAGCGTCATGAACTGCACATTCGCCTCGAGCGGCAGGCTGGCCATGTTCCACACGGCCTCCGCCACATGGCGCACATCCATGGTCGGCGGCGGCGCTTCGCCCATGGCCTCCGCCCGCGCCCCGAGCTCGGCCACCATCTCAGTGGCGGCATTGCCGATGTCGATCTGGCCGCAGGCGATGTCGAACGGCCGGCCGTCGAGGCTGAGCACCCGGGTCAGCCCGGTAACCCCGTGTTTGGTGGTGGTATAGGTCGCCGAGCCGGGACGCGGCACATGGGCCGAAACCGACCCGTTGTTGATGATCCGCCCGCCCTGCGGCACCTGCCGGCGCATCTGGCCGAAAGCGGCGCGGGCGGCAAGAAACATCGCGTCGAGATTCACCGCGAGCGCCGCCCGCCAGTCCTCAAGCGAGACCTCGTCGATCGGCGCCTGCGCGGTGAAGATCCCGGCATTGTTGAACAACACGTCGATCCGTCCGGCCCGGGCCACGAAATCGGCAAACACCCGCTCCACCGCGCCCGCATCGGTGACATCGGCGGGCAAAACCCGCGCATTCGCCCGGCCCCCCGCCACCGCTTCAAGCCGCGCCGCGCGGCGCGCCACCAGCCCCACCTGCCAGCCCTCGGCCAGAAACCGCTCCGCCACTGCGGCGCCGATCCCGGAACTCGCCCCGGTGATGAGAATGCTAGCCATCTGGTTGCTCCAAAGTCAAAGGCGCCGCCGGCACCGTGAGATCGCCGGTGCCGAGCGGTTCCGACGGCCGCGCCAGCGCATAGCGGGTGACCCAGTGCAACCGGGTCTCGGCCCGGGTGATCGCCACATAGGCCAGCCGCTTCCACAGCGGGATCCCCGCCTCGACCCGCCCCGACCGCGCCGCCGCGTAAAGATCGGGGGCAAAGACCTGCACCTCGGGCCATTGCGACCCCTGCCCCTTGTGGATCGTCACCGCCGCCCCATGCAGGAAGGTCGCCCCCATGGTGGCGGCGAAGGGGATGAACGGCTCCTCCTCGTCGGGCTTCTCGATCTTTACGATCGAGGCCACCGAGATCCGCGGCGCCTCGGCCCCGATCAGATGCAGCCGCGAAAACCCGGGCTTGCGCCCTTCGCCCAGAAACACCGCCTGCGCCCCCTTGATCAGCCCCTTTGCCTCAAGCTCCAGCCGCCGCTTGCGGTGTTTCAACGGCAGCTCGATCCCGTCGCAGATCAGCGGCTCCCCGGCGCGCAACCGGTTTTCGGGCGCGTTGTGCGCGGCGCGGAAAGCATGGATCAGACGGATGCGGGTCTTGTTGCGCCAGACCAGCACCGGCGACCGGGCCATCATGTCGGCATTGACCCGCGGCGCGCGCTGCACCCGGTCGTCCGCCGCCGCCGCGGTGTCGATCATCCGTTCGAACCCGTCGAAATCCAGCCCCGGGTCGCTCAGCGCATGGGCAAGATCGAGGATCGGGTTGTCGTCCGACTGGCGGTGAACCCGGTGCAAGACACATTTGGTCGCGTCGCCGAACCCGTCAAACACCATCTCGCCGGATTGCCCGACCGGCGCCAGCTGCGCCGGATCGCCGAACAGCACCAGCACCGGGAAGATCTCCTGCAGATCTTCGAATTGTTTCTCGTCCAGCATCGAGCTTTCATCGACAAACCCGATGTCGAGCGGATCCTCGCGCCGCTTCCACCCGGCGATGAAATCCGAGCCCCGCAGCCCCGCGGCCATCAACGCCCCGGGGATCGACTTGTTGCTCTGGTAAAATGCCTGCGCCCGGTCGAGCGCCTCCGGCGCCAGCCCCTCGACCTCCGGCCGCTCCCCCTGCCCGTCCAGCCATTCGGCAATGGCCTCGTATTCCGGCGCATAGACCGGGGTGTAGAGGATGCGGTGGATCGTGGTCGCGGGCACGCCGCGATGGCGCAACACCGAGGCCGCCTTGTTGGTCGGCGCCAGAATCGCCAGCGTCCGCCGCCCCGGCGCGTGCTTGCCTTCCCAGTCGCCCGAGACGGTCTCGACCCCGGCCTCGACAAGCGCCCGGGTCAGTTCCGCCAACAGGAGCGTCTTGCCCGACCCCGCCTTGCCCACCACCGCAAGCACGCCCGAGCCGCGCCCCGCGGGCCGCGTCGTGCCGTCGTCGATATCGACCCCGGCCCCGCGCAGAAGCTCCGCCACGCGGTCATGGGCCTCGGCCTGGTCTTCGGAAAAGCGGATGTTCGGCAGGGTCATGGCGCGACCCTATCCCGGCCCACGCCCGGGCAAAACCCCGGGAAACGCGCCCACCGGAATTTGCCGAAGCCCGGCCGCGCGCCGCAAATCCCCAGCCAGGCCCGAGAAGCGCTCGCAGACGTCTCCGCCCCGGGTCCGGGCGCGCCCCCATTTTCCTGGCAGAAATACGCGATGCCAGGGCGCCCGGCCACAGCCCCCGGGCGTCAGATCCTCGAGGCAAACAATTCGGTCACGTTGCCGCCCCTCCGGGCAGGGCCAGCGGGCACCGCCTCTGCCATGGCCATGGCGCGGCGGCGGCCGATCGACGCGGTTTCGGCCAGCGCGACCAGCATCGCATCTTCGAGCCCGGCGGCGGTTGCCTCCAACCCGTTGGTCTCGGCAAAGGCCCTGAGGTCGCCCAGCACGTCGATGATCCAATCCTTGCGCATTTCATCTTCCTTCTTTGTCTGCATCGCCCCCGGCCCCCGGGGCGGAACGGCCCCCAGCCCCTAGGGCGAAACCGCCCCCGGCCCCCAAGGCGGAACGGCCCACAGCCTAAAGGGCGGAACGAACATCTCACGAACATATCTAGCGCCCAGCCCTTAAGATTCGATGAAAGTCGGAACAAAAAGAGACCCCCGACCGCGAGGCCGGGGGTCGGAATGCCCGTCATGCAGCCCGGATCACCCCCTGGCTTCAAGCACCTCTTCCAGCGTCTTGAGCCCGGTTGTCGGCGCCTGCACCAGCACCGACATGTTCCCCGGCTTGTGCTCGTTGCGATACATCTTCATATGCGCCGCCGGGATCTCGGCCCAGGGGAAAACCTCCGACATATAGGGGTCGATCTTGCCATCGATCATCAGCTTGTTGGCGGCGGCGGCCTGCTTGAGATGGGCGAAATGCGAGCCTTGCAGGCGTTTCTGGTGCATCCAGATATAGCGCACGTCGAAGGTGCAGTTGAACCCGGTGGTGCCGGCGCAGATCACCACCATGCCGCCCTTCTTGCAGACGAAGGACGACACCGGGAAGGTCGCCTCGCCCGGATGTTCGAAGACGATGTCGACATTGTTGCCCTTGCCGGTAAACTCCCAGATCGCCGCGCCGAACTTGCGCGCTTCGTTGAACCAGTCCTTGTATTCGGGGGTATTCACCGTCGGGAGCTGACCCCAGCAGTTGAAATCCTTGCGGTTGATCACCCCCTTCGCACCGAGGCTCATCACGAAATCGCGCTTGTCCTCGTCGGAGATCACCCCGATCGCATTGCCGCCGGCGGCGTTGATCAGCTGGATCGCATAGGTGCCGAGACCGCCCGAAGCGCCCCAGACCAGCACGTTCTGGCCCGGCTTCAGCGTATGCGGACGGTGACCGAAGAGCATCCGGTAGGCGGTGGCGAGCGTCAGCGTGTAGCAGGCGCTTTCTTCCCAGGTGAGGTGCATGGGGCGCGGCAGAAGCTGCTGGGCCTGGACATTGGTAAACTGGGCGAAGGAACCGTCCGGGGTTTCATAGCCCCAGATCCGCTGCGAGGGCGAAAACATCGGATCGCCGCCGTTGCATTCCTCGTCGTCGCCATCGTCCTGGTTGCAGTGGATCACGACCTCGTCGCCCACCTTCCAGTTCTTCACCTTGTCGCCCACCGCCCAGACGATGCCCGACGCGTCGGACCCGGCGATGTGGTAGGGCTGCTTGTGCACGTCGAACATCGACACCGGCACGCCGAGACCGGCCCAGATGCCGTTGTAATTCACCCCCGCGGCCATCACCAGCACCAGCACCTCGTGGCTGTCGAGCACCGGCACGTCGACCACCTCGAGCTGCATCGCCTTGTCGGGTTCGCCCTGGCGCTCGCGGCGGATCGCCCAGGCGTACATCTGCTTCGGCACATGGCCCATCGGGGGCATCTCGCCGATCTCGTAGAGGTCTTTCTTCGGGGCGTCGTATTCGAGAACCATGGATCTATCCCGTCCTTAGCCTGGTCTTTGCCGCGACGCAGAATCGTGGCTGCTGATGCAGCATTACGAACAGGCAAGCAAGAATGCAACAAGATACGCGGCTTCGTTGGTAATTTTATGTCGCCCCCAAAGTCCGCCCCTGGGGATCAATCCGCCGGAGCGCCTTCGGGAACCGTTTGCGGTTCGGGGGCCGGAATGTCGGGTGACAGATGGGCAATGGTGTTGGCGTAATAGCTGAGCAGCGCCCTGTCGGCGGGATTGACGGCAAAGCCCGCGCCTTCCCGCCGCACCAGCTTGCGCAATTCCAGATGCCGCAGCGCAAAACCCACCGCTTCGTCGATCCCGGCGCGCGGCATGTGCACATGGGCCCCTCTGGCCTCCAGCCCCGCCACCAGTTCCGCAAAGCGCGCGGCGATCTCGTCGCGGCTGCGCCCGTCCTGCTCCAGAAGCACCGCCGCCGCCACCGGCACCGGAAGCACCGGCACCGCCGCGCGGATCCGGGTCATCAGCTCGCGGGCGAGCGGCCCGGCAGGATGGTCCGCCGCCTCCGGGTGGCTGCGGACGAAACCGGCGAGCGACAGCGGCTGCCCGAAGCTGACCGACGCATAGCCGAAACGCTGGAACCGCCCGGTGAGGCGCTGCAACGCATGGGTCGAGACATGTTTCGCCGCGTCGATGAAGCGGAGCCTGAACTTCCGGGTTCCGGCCTTGTCGGCGGCCACCAGAACGCGGTCCTCGATCACCCGGTCGTAGTTGAGCGCAACCGGTACGAAAACCACATCACGCGATTCACCCGGCACGAAATCCTCGACCATGTAGCTCATGAGCCCCATCCGCGGCGCCCCCACCGCACCGTTGAGGCTGAGGCCCCCTTCGGGAAATATCGCCTGTGTGGTGCCGCCCGCGGTGGAGATCTGCACATAGCGCGACAGCACCTTGCGATAGAGCGCATTCTGGCTCCGGCGGCGGATGAAATAGGCCCCCATCACCCGGATCAGAACCGAAAGCGGCCAGGTGCGGGCCCATTCGCCCACCGCGTAGGACAGATGCGAGCGCTCCGCCGCGAGCCATGTGACCAGCACGTAATCCATGTTGGAGCGGTGGTTGATCACGAAGACCACGGTGGCTTGCGGGTCGATGCTTTCCAGCCCGGCTTCGTCGAAAGCGCCGAGCCGCACCCGGTAGAAGCCCCGGCTCAGAACCTTGGCCAGCCAGATCGCCAGCCCGAAATAGACGAAAGCCGAAAACCGCGGCACGATTTCGCGGGCGTAGCGGCGCGCCATTTCGAAAGCAACCTCGTCGGGCACGCCTTCGGCCCGGGCATGTTCGGCGATCGCCTTCGAGACTTCGGGGTCGTAGATCAGCCGCTGGATCATGTCGTGGCGGCGGGCCAGCTTGAAGGGCTCGATCGGCCGGGTAAGCCGGGTGTTGAGCTCCGCCACCGCGCGTTCCAGCCGTTTGCGGAAAAACCAGCGCACCGAAGGAAACAGGAAATGCGATGCGAAGGTGACAGCCGCAAAAGCGAGAATGAGCACCAGCGCCCAGAGCGGCAATTCGACCATGCGAGTCATGGGGCGAAATTCTCACCATTTGACCGCAGGGTAAAGCGGTGGATCGGGCGGGCGGCCGGAAAAGGAGGCGGCGGGCCATGGCGCAATGTTATTCCGGCAGCAATAATGCTTGAGAAATTTTCTTGCTTGTCGCAAAATGCTGCACCGCAACATGAGAGCGAGTCCGCCATGACCGAGATGCCGCACAAAGACCGTCCCTGGCTGTTCCGCACCTATGCGGGCCATTCCAACGCCAGGGCCTCGAATGCGCTCTACCGCACCAACCTCGCCAAGGGCCAGACCGGCCTGTCGATCGCCTTCGATCTGCCCACCCAGACCGGCTATGACAGCGACCATGTGCTGTCGCGCGGCGAGGTCGGCAAGGTCGGCGTGCCGGTGGCGCATCTGGGCGACATGCGCACCCTGTTCGACCAGATCCCGCTCGAGAAGATGAATACTTCGATGACGATCAACGCCACCGCGCCGTGGTTGTTGTCGCTCTATATCGCGGTGGCCGAGGAACAGGGCGCCGATGTCTCGAAGCTTCAGGGCACGGTGCAGAACGACCTGATCAAGGAATATCTTTCGCGCGGCACCTATGTCTGCCCGCCGAAACCCTCGCTGCGGATGATTACAGACGTCGCCGCCTATACCCGCGAGCATCTGCCGAAATGGAACCCGATGAACGTCTGTTCCTACCATTTGCAGGAGGCCGGCGCGACCCCCGAGGAGGAGCTCGCCTTTGCCCTCGCCACCGCCACCGCAGTGCTCGACGATCTGCGCGGCAAGGTGCCGGCAGAACACTTCCCGGCGATGGTGGGGCGTATTTCCTTCTTTGTGAACGCAGGCATCCGGTTCATTACCGAGATGTGCAAGATGCGCGCCTTTGTCGATCTCTGGGAAGAGATCACCCGCGAGCGCTACCGCGTCGAAGAGCCCAAATTCCGCCGGTTCCGCTACGGGGTGCAGGTCAACTCGCTGGGCCTCACCGAACAGCAGCCGGAGAATAACGTCTATCGTATTCTTCTCGAAATGCTGGCGGTCACGCTTTCGAAAAAGGCCCGCGCCCGCGCGGTTCAGCTGCCCGCCTGGAACGAGGCGCTGGGGCTGCCCCGGCCATGGGACCAGCAATGGTCGCTGAGGATGCAGCAGATCGTCGCCTATGAGACCGACCTTCTGGAATTCGACGATATTTTCGACGGCAACCCCGCCATCGACGCCAAGGTGGAGGCGCTGAAGGCGGGCGCCCGGGCCGAGCTTGCCCAGATCGACGCCATGGGCGGCGCGATGGAGGCGATCGACTACATGAAATCGCGGCTGGTGGAGTCCAATGCCGAGCGGATTGCCCGGATCGAGGCGGGCGAGACCACCGTGGTCGGCGTCAACCGCTGGACCGAACACGCTCCCTCGCCGCTCACCTCCGGCCCGGAGGCGATCATGGTCGCCGACCCCGAGGCGGAGGCCGACCAGATCGCCCGTCTCGAAGCCTGGCGCGCCGGGCGCGATGAAAGCACGGTTGCGGCCGCGCTTGAAAACCTGCGCCGCGCCGCAAGGTCGGGCGAGAATATCATGCCCGCTTCCATCGCCGCCGCGAAAGCCGGTGCCACAACCGGTGAATGGGGCGATGCCGTGCGCAGCATCTTTGGCCAATACCGCGGCCCCACCGGGGTCTCGCAAAACCCGTCGAACCGCACCGAAGGGCTCGACGAAATACGCGCCCGGGTCGATGCGGTTTCAGACGCGCTGGGACGGCGGCTTAAATTCGTGGTCGGCAAGCCGGGGCTCGACGGCCATTCCAACGGCGCCGAACAGATCGCCGCGCGTGCCCGCGATTGCGGCATGGACATCACCTATGAGGGCATTCGCCTCACCCCCGAAGAGATCGTCGAAAGCGCCCTGCGCGACGAGGCCCATGTGGTCGGGCTTTCGATCCTTTCGGGCTCGCATATCCCGCTGATCAAGGATCTCATGCAGCGAATGCGCGCCGCCGGACTTGGCCATGTGCCGGTGGTCGCGGGCGGGATCATTCCGGAAGACGATGCCGAACGGCTGCGTGCCATGGGGGTTGCCCGGGTTTACACGCCCAAGGATTTCGAGCTCAACGTGATCATGGAAGATATCGTGACACTGGCCGACCCGCGGGCAAGGGCTGCCGAATAGGCAAGGCAACCCGGTCGTGAAGCCCCGTCGCGGTTTCTGCGGGGTTTTGCGAAACCCGAAAACGGGGATTTCCCCCCATGCATTCCCCCCAGGGCCCACCAGCCTCCGGGTTTATTCGGCCTGCAATCCGAATTTTTTCAGGAAACTCTTTAAAATGAGGATCAATCCTGATATGGGGGAATGAATACTTGTTTAATCGCCCCGTTTCCAGGGAGAATCATATGAAAGCAGAACTCAGGCAGATGACGCGCAAGCAACTCGAAAAGCTGCGCAACAATGTTGACAGCGCCCTGAAGGCGCTTGATGCAAAGGACAAGAAAGCGGCTTTAAAAGCCGCCGAGGCCGCCGCGAAAGCGCATGGGTTCAAACTCGTCGAACTGACCGGAAAGGCCACCGCCGAAGCCGCCGCGCCCCGCACCCGCCGTGCGAATAAGGGTGGGGATGGTCGCGCCAAGGTTGTTCCGAAATTCCGCAACCCCAACAACCCGGAGCAAACCTGGTCGGGCCGCGGCCGCGCGCCGGGCTGGATGGCCGCACATCTCGAAGCCGGCGGCCAGAAAGACGATCTCGCGATCTGAAGACACACTATTCCGAAACGCAACCGGGGCCCCTGCGGGCCCCGTTTTGCTTTTCGCGAACCTTCACACACAACCGGACAGTGTTTGTCCGGGCCTTTCCGGCCCCGGCAGACACATCCCCCCTGTTCGCCACTGCTGCAAGGGTTATAGTCCAGGGCAAAAGCAGAAGGAGCCTGAGCCATGACCGTCCATATCGGAGCCCAACCCGGCCAGATCGCCGAAACCGTTCTCATGCCGGGCGACCCCTATCGGGCGCGCTGGGTCGCGGAGAAATTTCTCGACAGCGCGGAACTGGTCAATGAAGTCCGCGGCATGTTCGGCTTCACCGGCAGCTGGAAAGGCAACCGGGTAACGATTCAGGGCTCCGGCATGGGCATGCCGTCGATGTCGATCTATGCCAACGAGTTGATCAAGGAATACGGCGCGAAAACGCTGATCCGCATCGGCTCCTGCGGCGCGATGCAAAAGAGCGTGAAACTGCGCGACGTGGTGCTGGCAATGACCTCCACCACCCTCGGCACGCCCTCGACCGGCATTTTCAGGGAGTTGAACTTCGCGCCCTGCGCCGATTACGATCTGCTGCAAAAGGCCCATGTGGCGGCGGCCCGGCACAAGGTGGGTATTCATGTGGGCGGGATCTATTCCTCGGATGTGTTCTATGACGAACGCCCCGATCTCACCGAACAGATGATGCGTCACGGCACCCTTGCGGTGGAAATGGAAGCCGCCGAACTCTACATCCTCGCCGCGCGTTACGGGGTGAAGGCGCTGGCGGTGCTCACCGTCTCCGACAGCCTCGTCACCGGCGAGGCGCTCCCCTCAGACCAGCGTGAGCAGAGCTTCGGCGACATGGTCGAGATCGCGCTGGAGGCGGCGTTCAGCTGATGGAAAAAATCGGTTTCGACAGCCAGCTCGACCGCCTCGCCACGCTCGCGGTGGGCTTCGGCCTCGGGCTGAAGCCGGGCCAGGAATTGATCATGACCGCCGATATCGGCGCGCGTCCGCTGGCCAACCGGATCACCGAAGCCGCCTATGCAGCCGGGGCCTCCAATGTGGTCACGCTCTATTCGGACGATGCGGCGGTGCTTGCGAAATTCACCCATGGCACCGAGGCCGCGCTCGACGCGGCCCCGGGCTGGCTGTTCGACGCCGCCGCCGGCGCGCTGATGAACGGCGCCGCGCGGCTGGCGATCGCGGGCGACACGCCGGGGCTGCTCGCCGGGCAGGATCCGGCCCGGGTGGCGCGGGCCAACAACGCCCGGGCGGTGGCCGGCAAGCCGTTTCTCGACGCCATCACCTCCGGCAAGGTGAACTGGTCGATCGTGCCTTTCGTCACCGAAGGCTGGGCGCATCAGGTCTTCCCCGGCCTCACCCGTGGCGTCGCCGCCGAACGGCTCTGGGAGCATGTGTTCGAGGCCCTGCGGCTCGACCGGCCCGGCGACCCGGTTGCGGCGTGGGAGGCGCATTTCGCCGAGCTTGCCCGGCGGCGCGACGCGCTCAACGCCGCCCGCTTCGACGCGCTGCATTTCGAGGGCGGCGGCACCGACCTCACCGTCGGGCTGGCCCGCGGCCATCGCTGGGTCGGCGGCGGCAACACCCTGCCCGACGGCACCGCCTATGCACCCAACCTGCCGACCGAAGAGGTGTTCACCATGCCCGACCGGTCCCGTACTGAAGGCCGCGCGGTGTTCACCAAGCCCGCGGTGATCGGCGGCAGCATCGTCGAGGGGCTGGAGGTCACCTTCGAGGCGGGGCGCGCGGTGCGGATCGAGGCGGAGAAAAACGCCGAGGTCGCGCGCAACCATTTCGCCACCGACGAAGGCGCCAGCCGTCTTGGCGAAGTGGCGCTGGTGCCGGAAAGCTCGCCGATCGCGCGTTCGGGCGTGTTGTTCTTCAACACCCTGTTCGACGAGAACGCCGCCTGCCACATCGCCTTCGGCAATGCCTATGCGATGAACCTCGACCCCGGTGCCGACCGCACCGCGGCCGGGATGAACCAGAGCCGGATCCACCACGATTGCATGATCGGCAGCCCGGAAATCCGGGTCACCGGCGTGACCGCCGCGGGCGCGCGGGTGCCGGTGATGGAGCAGGGGGAGTTTGTGATCTGATCTGACAAAGCATGTCGCGCAAAAGTGGAAACCGGTTTTGCGCTTTTCGACATGCGACAACAAACCAGCATGTCGCGCAAAAGTGGAAACCGGTTTTGCGCTCTTCGACATGCGACCACAAACCAGCATGTCGCGCAAAAGTGGAAACCGGTTTTGCGCGATATCCTCCAAGACGGCCCGACCGGCGCGCCGACCCCCTTTTTTCCTGGCAACAATACTCCCGCCGGAGGCAGGGCCGCTTGCGGCCCTATTCCCCCCAGGGAATCCAGATGGTCTTCACCTCGGTGGCGTGATGCAGAAATTCTCGTGATTCACCCTCCGGCCCGAACCAGTCGCGGGCGCGGGCATTGTTGACCCATGTGCGCTTGAGGTTCCCGGCCGCCTCATGCTCCACCAGCGCCGAGATATCCGCGCCCGAATGCGCCCAGACGGCGTCCACATCGAAATGCCCCGCCAGGGCGCTGGCGAAATCCGAATGCCACCCGGTGAGGATGTTGACCACGCCTGGCGGCAGATCGGAGGTTTCCAGCACCTGATAGAAATCGGTCGCCGCCAGCGGATAGGGCTGTGAGGCGGCGAGCACCACGCGATTGCCCATGGCAATCGCCGGGGCCATCAGCGAGACGAGGCCGAGAAGCGGCGCCTCGTCGGGGCAGAAGGCGCCGATCACCCCGACCGGCTCATGGGTCGCCAGCGCCGCGCCGCGCATCGGCACCGGCTTCACGGCGCCGTCATGTTTGTCGCACCAGGCGGCCCAGGTGAACAGCCGCTCGATCGCAAGCTCAACCTCGCGGGCGCCGTTGCGGGCGCCGGTGAGGGCGTTGATCCGGGTGGCAAACTCCTCGGCCCGGGCCGAGAGGTTTTCCCCGATATAGAACAGGATCTGCGCCCGCAGATGCGCGCTGGCCCCGGCCCAGGCACCCGCCTTGCGCGCCGCCTCGACGGCGTTGCGCAGATCCTTGCGGGTCGCAAGCCCCGCATGCCCCAGCAACGTGCCGCGTTTTGACCAGATCGCCCGCGAATAGCCGCCGTCGGGCCGCAGCTGCTTGCCGCCGATGAAGAACTTCGCCGTCCGGTCGAGCGTATCGACCTTGGCGTTTTCCGGCGCCGGATTGGCGACCAGCGGGGTCAGAGCCCTGGGCTTGCCCCTGGCCCGGGTGTAGGCGAAGAGCCCTTCCCAGCCGCCTTCGCGCCCGAAGCCGCTTTCGCGCATGCCGCCAAACCCGGCGGCGGCATCGAAAGCGTTGGTGGTGTTGATCCAGACCACGCCGGCGGCGAGTTTCGGCACCACGTCGAGCGCGAGGTTGATGTTCTCGCTCCACACCGTGGCCGCCAGCCCGTAGCGGGTATCATTGGCCAGCGCCACCGCTTCGGCGGGGGTGCGGAAGGTGGTGGAGACCAGCACCGGGCCGAAAATCTCTTCCTGCATCAGGGTCGCCGAGGTGCTGAGGCCGGTGATCAGCGTCGGCGGATAGAAGCAGCCGTGGTCCGGCAGCGTGCAGGGGGGCTGATAGACCTCGGCTTCTCCCGCGCCCCCGGCTGTGCCCGCCTCGACCATCGTGGTGATCCGCTCAAGCTGCACCCGGTCGACGATGGCGCCGATGTCGATCGACTTGTCGAGCGGATCGCCGACGCGCAAACGCGCCATCCGCGCCTTGAGCTTCGCGTGGAACCGCCCGGCGATGCCTTCCTGCACCAGAAGCCGCGAGCCGGCGCAACAGACCTGGCCCTGGTTGAACCAGATCGCGTCCACCAGCCCTTCGATGGCGCTGTCGAGATCGGCATCGTCGAAGACGATGAACGGGCTCTTGCCGCCAAGCTCGAGGGTGAGCGCCTTGCCGGTGCCGGCGGTGACCTTGCGGATATGGCGGCCGACCTCGGTGGAGCCGGTGAAGGCGATCTTGTCGATCTCGGGATGTTCGCAAAGCTGGGTGCCGACGCGGCCGGGACCGGTGGTGAGGTTGAACACCCCGGGCGGCAGCCCCGCCTCGCGGGTGAGATCGGCAAACAGCGCCGCGGTGAGCGGGGTGGCAGAAGCCGGTTTCAGCACCACGGTGTTGCCCATGGCGAGCGCCGGGGCGACCTTCCAGGCCAGCATCAGCAGCGGGAAGTTCCACGGGATGATCTGCCCCGCGACACCGAGCGCCTCGCGGTCGGGCAGTTCGCGCTCCATCAGTTGCGCCATGCCCGCGTGATAGTAGAAATGCCGCGCCACCAGCGGCACATCCACATCGCGGGCTTCGCGGATCGGCTTGCCGTTGTCGAGGGTTTCGAGCACCGCGAGCAGGCGGGCGTGTTTCTGCACCAGACGGGCGAGGGCGTAGAGATATTTCGCACGCGCATGGCCCGACAGCGTGGCCCATTTCGGCTGGGCCTTGCGGGCGGCGGCGACGGCGGTGTTGACCTCGTCGGAAGAGGCGCGGGTGAGCTCGGCGAGCAGCGCGCCATTGGCCGGGTTGCGGGTCTCGAACATGTCGCCGGGCGCGGTCCAGTGGCCGTCGATGAACAGCCCGAAACGGCGCTCATGCGCCTCCAGCCAGGCTTGCGCCTCGGCGTCGCTCTCCGGTGCGGTGCCCCAGGCCATGCTGTCGAATATCTCCCTGACTGTCATCTGCTCACACCCTGATCTGGCCCGAGGACCAGCCTTTCACAAAGGCGTCGATCGTGTCGGCCATATGCCGGTATTCGCCTTCGACCGGCAGAAACGCCCAGATCCCGTCGCGGTCGCGGCGGTAGACGAATTCGATCCCGTGCGCGCCCGCCCATCCGATGTAAAGCCTCTCGCCGTCGCCGCTCTGGCGGATTTCGCCGCTGGCATAGAGGAAATTGTAGCGCGCGGCGCGTTGGCTCCGGCCAGCTACGAAATCCTCGAAAAAGTCGGCCGCTTCGGGCCAGTCTTTCGGATCGACACGCATGTTTCTATCCCATCGGGTGGCGGTAGGCGGCGGAATAGCGGCCGCTCACCTGGTGTTCGAGTTGACGTTCGATATCGCCCAGAAGCGACGAGGCGCCGAAGCGGAACAGCGCCGGGGTGAGCCAGGCGTCGCCCAGCTCTTCCTTCAGCAGCGCCAGATAGGTGAGGGCCTCCTTCGCCTTCGAGATCCCGCCCGCGGGCTTGTAGCCCACCCGGTGGCCGGTGCGCTCATGATAGTCGCGGATTGCCCGCATCATCACCAGGCTGACCGGCAATGTGGCGTTGACGCTTTCCTTGCCGGTGGAGGTCTTGATGAAATCCGCCCCCGCCATCATGCAGACCAGCGAGGCACGGGCGACGTTGCGCAGGGTGCCGAGCTCGCCGGTGGCGAGGATGGTCTTGAGATGCGCTTCGCCGCATTCGGCCCGCATCTCGCAGACCTCGTCGTAGAGCGCCTGCCAGTTGCCGGTGAGCACATGGCGGCGCGAGATCACGATGTCGATTTCAGCCGCCCCCGCCCGCACGCTCTCGCCAATCTCGGCGATCCGCAGCCGGTAGGGGCTGAGCCCCGCGGGAAAGCCGGTGGAGACCGCGGCGACGGGGATGCCGGAGCCCTGAAGCGCCGCGACGGCGGTGGGCACCATCTCGTGATAGACGCAGATCGCGGCGGTGGTCAGCCCCTCCATGCCGAGGGCGGCGAGCAGATCGGGGCGCACCGGCTGGCGGGCCTTGGCGGCAAGGCGGCGCACCCGCCCGGGCGTATCGTCGCCCGAAAGCGTGGTGAGGTCGATCATGCTGACCGCCTTCAGCAGCCAGGCCGCCTGATGGTCGCCCTTCACCGAGCGCCGGGCGCCGATGCTGCCGGCCCGCCTCTCGATCGCCGAACGGTTGGCCTGGGCGCGCATCACCCAGTCCATGTCGAGCGCCCGGCCGGGGTTGCGGGCCCCGAGCGTCTGCGGAAGCCCTGCCGTCGCGGTGCCGGTCACGATGTCGGTTCCAACATTGTCGGTCTGCATGTTTTCTCCCTTGAGCCGGGGTCCGTCGGGGATATGTACACGGGGCCTCGGGTTTGGCAAGGTTTTCCACAAGGCCAAAGCCGTTCACATCGCTGTGTGTCCGGCCTGTCCCGTCCCCGGCGGCGAAACCGCCCCCCCCTGGCCTGCCCCGGCCTGATCCCGTCCATGGGGTGAGGCCGGGCGTCTTGCGAAACGGTTGTCCATTCCGCAGTGGTCGGAGTAGACTGCGCGCCATGCGCGCGAGGGGCAGTTGAGTCCCTTGCACGCCACGGTGTTCTGCGCGCATCAACATGAACAGAGAGGAAGCGACCCCATGAACATTTCCATCAAGTCGGCGCTGTTCGCGTCTGCCCTGGCGCTCGCGAGCCCCGCGCTCGCCGCCGGGACCGCACCGAACGGCAAGCCGCTCGCCGATGACCAGACCTTCACCTACCGCGTGCTCGACGAACACACTTCCGTCGACCCGCAGATCGTCGAGGACGTGACCGGCTCGGAAATCGTTCGTGACCTGTTCGAAGGCCTCTACAACCAGGACGCCGATGGCAACCTCGTGCCCGGCGTGGCGCTGAGCCATGAGGTTTCGGATGACCGTCTGACCTATACCTTCAAGCTGCGCCCCGAGGCCATGTGGTCCGACGGCAAGCCGGTGACGGCGGGCGATTTCGTCTATGCCTGGCGCCGCCTGGCCGACCCGAACACCGCCTCGCCCTATCAGTGGTATATCGCGGTGATGAACCTCAGGAACGGCGCGGCTGTTACCGATGGCGAGAAGCCGGTGGAAGAGCTGGGCGTGAAGGCGGTTGACGATCACACCCTCGAAGTGACGCTCGAAAGCCCGATGTCCTATTTCCCGCTCACCACCACCCATTCGTCGGCCTTCCCCTCGCCGAAATGGGTGATCGACGAATTCGGCGAAGACTGGATCAAGCCCGAGCATATCGTGACCAACGGCGCCTATGTGCTCACCGAACACGTGCCGCAGGAGCGCTCGGTGCGGTCGCGCAACGAGAAATACTGGGACAACGAAAACACCATCATCGACGAGGTCACCGCCCTTGTCATCAACGATGAAAACGTGGCGCTGACCCGCTTCCTCGCCGGTGAACTCGACCGCACCGAGGTGCCCGCCGGGCAATATCCGGCGCTGAAGGCGGAATACCCGGATGCCGCGATTTCCTTCCCGAAGCTGTGCACCTATTACTTCAACTTCAACGTGACCGACCTTGGCCCGGAAGCCACCCAGGACGTGCGCGTGCGTCAGGCGCTTTCCTATGCCGTCGACCGCGACATCATCGTCGGCAAGGTGCTTCAGGGCGGCCAGACCCCGGCCTATACCTTCTCCCCCACCGCGACCGCAGGTTTCGAGCCGCCGGCGGTGGCCTACAGCACCTGGACCCAGGAAGAGCGCAACGCCAGGGCCAGGGAACTGCTGGAAGAGGCCGGTTACGGCCCCGGCAACCCGCTCTCCTTCTCCTATCTCTACAACACGTCGGAGGCCCACAAGAAGGTGGCCATCGCCGTGGCGCAGATGTGGAAGCAGAACCTGGGCGTCAAGGTGACCCTCGAAAACCAGGAGTGGAAGACCTTCCTCGAAACCCGTGGCGACCACGATTTCGAGATCGCCCGCGGCGCCTGGTGCGGTGACTACAACGAGGCCTCGACCTTCCTCGACCTCGTGGAAACCAACTCCGGCTACAACGATGCCGGCTATTCCAACGCCGAAGTCGATGCCCTGCTCGCCGAAGCCAAGTCGATGGACGACCCGAGCGGCAACTACACCCGGATCGAGGAAATCATCTCCGAGGAAATGCCGATCATTCCGATCTACTTCTATGCCGAAGCCTTCATGATGAGCCCGTCGCTCGTCGGCTCCTGGCCGGTGCAGAACGTGGAGCAGAACTGGTATTCGAAAGACCTCTACAAGGTCGCCGAATGATCTGCTAGACGAACCACCGGGCGTCGCGGGGGAGACCCCGCGGCGTCCACCGCATTTACGGGGGCCTTTGAATGCTGAGCTTCATCATCCGGCGACTCGCCGTCGCCATTCCGACGTTGCTTGTTCTGCTGATCGCATCCTTCTATCTGATGCAATTCGCGCCCGGCGGGCCCTTTACCTCGGAACGCCCGCTGCCGCCGCAGGTGCTGGCCAATATCGAGGCCAAATACGGGCTCGACCAGCCGACCTGGAAGCAGCTGATCAATTACATCACCGGCATCGTCACCGAATTCGATTTCGGCCCGTCCTACAAATACAAGGACCGCACGGTGAACGACATCATCTCCCAGGGCTTCCCGGTGACGCTCACCTATGGGATCATTTCCTTCCTGCTGGCGATCGTGGTCGGGGGCGCGCTGGGCATTGCGGCGGCGATCCGGCAGAATTCCCTGCTGGATTATTTCGCGGTGGGCATCACCATCGGGGCGCAGGTGCTGCCCAATTTCGTGATGGCCCCGATCCTGATCCTGATCTTCACCCTCTGGCTCAACTGGCTGCCCGGGGGCGGCTGGAACGGCGGCCAGTGGAACCATGTCATCATGCCGGTGATCGCGCTCTCCACCTCCTACATGGCCTCGGTGGCCCGCCTCACCCGCTCCTCGATGCTCGAAGTGCTGCGCTCCAATTTCATCCGCACCGCCCGCGCCAAGGGCCTGCCCGACAATATCATCATCTGGCGCCACGCGCTGAAGCCCGCGATCCTGCCGGTGATCTCCTATCTCGGACCGGCCTTCGTGGGCATGGTCACCGGCTCCTTCATCATCGATTCGATCTTCTCCACCGGGGGCATCGGGTATTTCTACGTCAACGCCGCCTTCAACCGCGACTATGCGGTGATGATGGGGCTGACCTTCCTGCTCGGTTCGATGACGATCCTGTTCAACATGGTGGTCGATATCCTCTACGCCTGGATCGACCCGAAGATCCGGCTCTAGGGAGGCGCGCATGACCAATCCGATGGATGCGGCCATCAGCCCGCAACAACCCAAGACCGCCGAGATGGCGCAGCAGATGGCCGAGGTGAAGGGCCGTTCGCTCTGGGCCGACGCCCGCGCCCGCTTCCTGCGCAACCGCGCCGCCATGGTCTCGCTGATCGTGCTGGTGCTGGTCACGGCCTTCGCCTTCTTCGGCCAGCACCTCTCCCCCTGGGACAACGAGACCATCGACTGGGACGTGCTCGGCAATGTCAAGGAAATGGGCGGGCCGTCCTTCGCCAACGGCCATTACTTCGGCTTCGACGATTCGGGCCGCGACCTCTACAACCGCGTGGTGCAAGGCACCCAGATCAGCCTCATGGTCGGGGTCGTGGGGGCGCTGATCGCGGTGATCGTCGGCACCACCTATGGCGCCATTGCCGGCTTCGTCGGCGGCCGGATCGACAATGCGATGATGCGGTTTGTCGATATCGCCATGTCGATCCCCTACATGTTCGTGCTGATCCTGCTGCTGGTGGTGTTCGGCCGCTCGATCACCATGCTCTTCGTCGGCATCGGGCTCACCGCCTGGCTCGACATGAGCCGGATCGTCCGCGGCCAGGCGCTGTCGATCAAGAACAAGGAATTCATCGAGGCCGCGGTGGCCACCGGGGTGCCCACCCTCACCATCATCCGCCGCCATATCGTGCCCAACCTGCTCGGCGTGGTGGTGGTCTATGCCACGCTGCTGGTGCCGCAGATGATCCTCACCGAAAGCTTCATCTCCTTCCTCGGCCTCGGCGTGCAGGAACCGCTGACCTCCTGGGGGGCGCTGATCTCCGAGGGCACCAGCACCATGGGCTATGGCACGCTGTGGCAGCTCTTCTTTCCGCTCGGCTTCTTCGTGATCTCGATCTTCGCCTTCTTCTTCATCGGCGATGGGCTGCGCGACGCCTTCGACCCGAAAGACCGCTAGAAGAACCATTGTGAGGCCCAAATGACTGAACTTCTTGAAGTCCGCGACCTCTCGGTCAGCTTCGACACGCCCGACGGCACCGTCACCGCGGTCGACCGGATCTCCTTCGATCTGCGCCAGGGCGAGACCCTCGGCATCGTCGGCGAATCGGGTTCCGGCAAGAGCCAGCTGGTGTTCGGCATCACCGGGCTGCTCGCCCAGAACGGCCATGCCACAGGCTCGGCGAAGCTGGAGGGCGAAGAGATCCTGAACCTCTCCGGCCGGCAGATGAACCGGATCCGCATGGAAAAGATCGCCATGATCTTCCAGGATCCGATGACCTCGCTGAACCCCTATCTCAAGGTCTCCGACCAGATGGCGGAGGTGCTGGTGCATCACCGCGGCATGTCGAAAAGGGCGGCGATTGCCGAGAGCGTGCGCCTGCTCGACGCGGTGCGCATTCCGGAGGCGAAATCCCGCGTCACCATGTATCCGCACGAGTTTTCCGGCGGCATGCGCCAGCGGGTGATGATCGCCATGAGCCTGCTGTGCCAGCCCGACATCCTGATCGCCGACGAGCCCACCACCGCGCTCGACGTGACCGTGCAGGCGCAGATCATGAACCTGCTGGCCGATCTGCAACGCGAATACGGCATGGCGATCATCCTCATCACCCACGACCTCGGGGTGGTCGCGGGGAGCTGTGTCGAGACGCTGGTGATGTATGGCGGGCAGGTGATGGAGCACGGCACCACCGAAGCCGTTTTCGAACACCCGACGCATCCCTATACGCTCGGCCTGCTCAAGGCCGTGCCGCGGCTCGACCGCGAAACCGAGGCGCTGGAAACCATCCCCGGCAACCCGCCCAACATGATGAACATGCCCGCGGGCTGCCCCTTCGTGCCGCGCTGTGAATTTGCCGACGACGCCTGCTGGGTCGACCGGCCGAAACTGCAACTGGCCGAAGGCTACAAGACCCGCACCCGCGCCTGTCACCGCAGCCTGGAGGAACTGGCATGAACGACGCGACCGCCGCCCCGATCCTGAAGGTCGATGACGTCAAGGTCTGGTTCGACGTGAAAGAGCCGGGCGCCTGGCCCTGGACGAAGCCGCGCAAGCTCAAGGCGGTCGACGGGGTGAGCTTCGAGCTTGCCGCCGGCGAGACGCTGGGCATCGTCGGCGAATCCGGCTGCGGCAAGTCCACGCTGGCGCGCGCGGTGATGCAGATGGCGCCGGTTGTGGGGGGCAATGTGGTGTGGCTGGGCGACGAACTCGTCGGGCTCGACACCGCCCATATGCGCAAGCACCGCAAGGAAATGCAGATGATCTTTCAGGATCCTCTGGCCTCGCTCAACCCGCGCATGACCATCGGTCAGATCGTTGCCGAACCGCTCAAGACCCATTTTCCGAAGATGCGCGGCGAGGAGATGAAGGCGAAGGTGCGCGATGTGCTCGACACCGTCGGCATCCTGCCCAACCTCGTCAACCGCTACCCGCACGAGTTTTCCGGCGGCCAGTGCCAGCGCATCGGCATTGCGCGGGCGCTGGTGGTGAACCCGACGCTGATCATCTGCGACGAGCCGGTTTCGGCGCTCGACGTGTCGATTCAGGCGCAGGTGATCAACCTGCTGATGCAGCTTCAGGAAGAGACCGGCGTGGCGCTGATCTTCATCGCCCACGATCTGAGCGTGGTGAAGCATATCTCCGACCGGGTGATGGTGCTCTACCTCGGCAATGTGATGGAAATCGCGCCCTCGGACCGGCTCTATGCCGAGCCGCTGCATCCCTATACCAAGGCGCTGATCTCGGCCGTGCCGATCCCCGATCCGAAGCTCGAAGCGGCGAAAAAGGTGATGCTGCTCGACCAGGATCTGCCTTCGCCGCTGAACCCGCCCTCGGGCTGCGTCTTCCGCACCCGCTGCCCGATCGCCGAGCCGCGTTGCGCCGAGGCGAAGCCGGTGCTGACCGACAAGGGCGGCGAGCATCAGGTGGCCTGCCATCTGAAATGACCCCCGGGCGGGGCGGGGAACGTGGTTTCGCAACCGCGTCTGCCGACCCGGGGCCAGCCGCTCAATCCAGCGTCTGCCGATAGCGCAGCATCGCGACCAGAACGATTACCGTTCCGATGATCACGATCGCGCGGAGATCAGCCGCGATGTCGGCAAACTCCGCGCCTTTCAGCATGACCTTGCGCACGATCCGCACGAAATGCGTGGCCGGGATTGCCGAGCCGATGGCCTGGGCCCAGCCCGGCATTCCCGCGAAAGGAAACGCGAAGCCCGACAGCAGGATCGTCGGCAGGATAAGCAGAAAGCTCGCCTGCATCGCCTGCATCTGGTTTCGCACCAGCGTCGAGATCAGAAAGCCGAGCGCAAGGTTGACCACGATGTAGATGTTGAACCCGATGAAGAACGCAAGCGGGGCACCGAGGAAGGGCACGTCGAACAGGATCCTTCCGGCAATGAGAAACACCCCGGTCTGGATGTAGCCAACAAAGACATAGGGCAGGATCTTGCCGAACATCACTTCCGGCGCCCTGACCGGCGTGGCCAGCAGGGTTTCCATCGTGCCGCGTTCGATTTCGCGCACGATGGCGACGGCGGTGATCATCACCATGGTGAGGGCAAGAACCACCGCCAGCAGACCGGGCACGATGTTGGTGGCGGTCCGGCCCTCCGGGTTGAACTGTTTGTGAGTGACGAGGGAAAACGGGGGCGGTGCCCCCGCGACCGCCTTCAGCGGCCCGTCGAGGGTTTCAGCGATGGCGATCTTCATGACGCCGTTCAGGGCCCCCACGGCGGTGGCGACCGCGACAGGGTCGGAGGCATCGACCGAGAGCAGGATTTCGGGGGCGAGCCCGCGCACAATGTCGCGTTCGAAATCGGGCGGGATCACCAGGATGAAACTGGCGCTGCCGTCGCGCAGCGCCCGGTCGCCCTCGGCGGCGCCGGAGGTGGTGCCCAGGAAATCGAAATAATCCGAAGCGTCCATCGCCGCCACCAGGGAGCGCGCCACCGGGCTTTCGTCGTTCATCTCGATCATCGTCGGCAGGTTGTGCGGATCGGCGTTGATCGCATAGCCGAAGATGATCAGCTGGATGATCGGGATGCCGATCATCATCGCGAAGGACATCCGGTCGCGCCGCATCTGGACGAATTCCTTGACCAGAACGGCGAGGAACCGGGCGAAGGAAAACAGGTTCATGGCACGGCCTCCCGGGCGAAACTGTCGGCCGCCGTGGCCATCAGATAGATGAAGGCTTCTTCGAGCTCCGCCTCCTTCTTCTCCCAGCGATAGCCGCTGTTCTCGGCCTTCTGTTCGGCCACCATGGCGTTGAGCCCCGCGGCATCGGTGGAGGAGACGTGAAGCTGCGCCCCGAAGCGGGCGACCTGCGCGACGCGGCTGTCTTTGGTGAGCACGTCGGCCAGCGCGGTGAGGCCCGGGCCCGATACCCGCCAGGTGGTAAGACCGACCCGGGCGGGGATCTCCGCCGCCGGGCCGTCGATCAGCTTCCGGCCATAGGCGATATAGGCGATGTAGTCGCATTGCACCGCCTCGTCCATGTAATGGGTCGAGGCCAGCACGGTCACCCCCTGTTGCGACAGCCGCCGGATCTCGTCCCAGAAGTCGCGCCGGGCCTTGGGGTCGACCCCGGCGGTGGGCTCGTCGAGCAGCAGCAGCCGCGGCTTGTGCTGCATGCAGGCGGCAAGCGCGAGGCGCTGTTTCCAGCCGCCCGAAAGCGTTGCCGCGAGCTGGTTCTGGCGGCTGGTGAGGCCGAGATGGTCGAGCGTCGCCGCCACAACCTGGCGGCGTTTGGGCAGCCGGTACATCCGCGCCATGAAGTCGAGGTTTTCGCGGATGGTGAGATCGCCATAGAGCGAAAACTTCTGCGTCATGTAGCCGGTGTTCTGCTTGATCGCCCGGGTCTGTTTGCGGATGTCATAGCCGAGCGCGGTGCCGCTGCCCGCATCGGGGGTGAGCAGCCCGCACATCAGCCGGATGGTGGTGGTCTTGCCCGACCCGTTGGGGCCGAGGAAGCCGTAGATCGCCCCCTTTGGCACGTCCATATCCACCCGGTCGACCACGGTGGCCTTGCCGAACCGCTTGGTGAGGCCCCTGACCGAGATCGCCGGGGCGTCAGGCGTTTCGGTCATGGCGCGGGCTCCGGTTTGCGGGTGAGCGTCACCGGCTGGCCGGGCAGCAGGCCGGTGCCGGGGGCGAGGCGGGCTTCGGCGCGGAACACCATCCGGTGGCGTTCGTCGCGCGAATAGATGATCGGCGGGGTGTATTGCGGGTCTGAGGCCATGCGGGTGATGGTGGCGTCGAGGCCGGGGGCGCAGCCGTCGCAGGTGAGGGCCAGAACCATGCCGGGGGCGAAGCCGGCGCGGGCGGTTTCGGGCAGGTAGAACAGCACCGTGAGCGCGTCCGGCGGCAGGATCGAGAGCACCGGGCTGCCCGCCGGGGCGACCTCGCCGATGGTGTAGAACAGCTTCTCGACCCGCCCCGAAACCGGCGCCAGAGTGCGCATGTCGTCAAGCCGGGCGGCGGCAAGCTCCTTCTCGGCCTGAGCGGCCTTCAGCGTTGCCTCGGCGGCGATCACCTGTTCGCTGCGGGCGGGAAGCTCTGCCACCTCGAGCTGGGCTTCGAGCTGGGCGACATGGGCATTGGCCTGATCGAGCGCACCACGGTCGGCATCGACCCTGGCTTGCGTGGAAAGGCCGCGTTCGAACAGGTTGTCGGTGCGGGTGAGCGTCGAGGCGGCGAGCGCCTGGGCGGCGCGGGCCTCGGCGAGCGTGGCGCGGATCACCGCGATCTCGGCCTCGCGCGAGCCGGTTTCGAGATTGCGCAGATTGGCCCCGGCCTGGTCGACCCGGGCGGTGGCCGCGCGCAGGGCGGCGCGTTGCTGGCTCGCATCCATGTCGAACAGAAACTGGCCGATGGTCACCTCGTCGCCCTCGGCCACATCGAGCAGCCGGATCCGCCCGGTGACCGACGGCGCGACATAGACGTAATCGGCCTCGACATAGCCGTTGTAAACCGGTTGGGCCTCGTCGCCCCAGCCGGGGAAGAGCGCGGTCATGAGCGCGGCAAAGGTGGCGGAGAGCCAGTCGAGGGCGCTTTCAAACATCGGATCGGCCTTCGGGTCCGGGCGGGAACAGCCCGTTGAACAGGATGTCGAGATGGTTTTCGGCCAGCGCTTCGAGGGCGAGGCCACGGTCGGGGCGGATGTCGAAGACCTCCGCCAGCAGAAGGTGCAGGACGATCGGCCCCATCACCGAACGCAAGGTAAGCTCGGGGTCGACCGGGCGGAGCTGTCCGGCCTTGATGCTTTGGCGGATGAGCGCGGCCCCCGCCGGCATGACCCGGTCGAGCACCGCATCGCGATACATCGCTGCGATCTCCGGGGCGACAACGGCTTCGCGGATGACCACCTTGGGCACCGCATAGACCCGCGGGTCCGCAAGACCGGTGACGATCCCGGTCACGATCACGCGCAGGGTTGCGCGCGGATCGCCCCGGATTTGCGCGGCCCGGGCCAGCGTCCGGTCGGCGATGGGGGTGATGGCGCGCCGCACGAGCCCTTCGAGAATCGCCTGTTTCGACGGGAAATAGAGATAGACCGCGCCCTTGGAGATGCCGGCAGCGCTCGCGATCTGGGCGACCGAAGTGCTGGCATAGCCCTGGTTGACGAACAGCGTGAGGGCAGCGTCGAGCACTTCGCCGGGACGGTCTTCGGCGCGGCGGCGGAACTTGGGGGTGGCGGGGGCGGCATCGGTCATGGGGCCATACTAACTGACCGGTCAGTCAGTTGCAAGAGGAGCGTTTCTGCCAGTCACGAGGAAAGGTGTGCTGCCTGCCCGTTTGGCGGAAGCGCGAGGCGGGAGAAAATCCGTTTGTCCGGAATTCCGGACAAATGGACTCCCCCTAAGATATTGATAAAACTGACTGATCCGGGAGGATCCTTCCGGCTTGGGCGTCACTCAAGACTTCAGAGCAGTTCCTCGAGCACCAGCGCCATGACGCCGGCGCTGTCGACCATGTCATCAATCCCGATCCATTCGTCGGGCTGATGCGCAAGGTCGAGCACGCCCGGGCCGTAGGCGATGCAATTGTGGAGCCGCCCGATCCGGTCGATATGTTTCTGATCATAGGTGCCGGGGCTGACCACGTAGTCGGGCCGCGTGCCCAGCACCTTCCCGATGGCGGCGGCGGTGGAGCGCACCACCGAGGCGTTTGCGTCGGTCATCGTGGGGACGACCTCGTGCATGTCGCGGATCTCATAGGCAAAACCGGGGCGCACCGCCTGCACCCGCTGCATCAGGGCGCGGATCTCGTCTTTGACCTCGGCGAGGTCTTCCTCGATCAGGAAGCGGCGGTCGATGACGATGGTGCAGCGGTCGGCAACGCAGGGCGCGGGGAAACCGGTGAAGCCGGGCTCCGGGGCCGGTTCGCCGCCGTGGATCGAGTTCACGTTGAGCGTCGATTGCCGCGCCCCCTCCGGGACCACCGGCATGGCGGTGCGCTTGCCGGCAAGAAGCGGATAGAGGCTGCGTTCCATCTCTTCGAGCACCGCCCCCATGTGGCGGATGGCGCTGTCGCCGAGGAAGGGCATGGAGCCATGGGCGATCCGGCCTTTGGTCTCGATCTCGGCCCACCAGACGCCACGGTGGCCGAGGCAGATGCGGTCCTTGTTGAGCGGTTCGGGGATGATGACGTGCTGCACCCGGGCGGGGTCGAACCAGCCCTGTTCCGCGAGATAGGCCACACCGCCATAGCCGCCGGATTCCTCGTCGGCCGTGGCGCTCACTTCGATGGCGCCGGCGAAATCGGGCTTCGCGGCGATGAAGGCTTCGGCGGCGATGATCGCGGAGGCCAGCCCGCCCTTCATGTCGCAGGTGCCGCGGCCGTAGATCCTGCCGTCGGCGATCTCGGCGCCGAACGGGTCGCGGGTCCAGCCCTGCCCCACCTCGACCACATCGTGATGGCCGTTGAAATGGACACAATCGCCGGGCGTCGCGCCCTCATAGCGGGCGAGCAGGTTCCAGCGCGGATGGCGGTCGCTGTCGCCGATGGCGCCCTCGGCGCGGATCAGCTCGACCGTCCAGCCGTTGGCCTTCAGGCGGTCGCCGAGCCAGGTGCAGATCTCATGGTAATGGCGCCCCGGGGGATTCAGGGTCGGGATGCGGACGAGGCTTTGGGTAAGGCTCACGAGAGCGTCGCGGCGGGCCTCGACTTCGGCGAGGATGGTGTCAGAAAGCGTCATGGGGTGAGCCTATGCGCTCTGCCGGCCCGGCACAATCATGTGGGCCCCGCAGACCCCCGGCGTCCCGGCGCCGCCCGCCGCGACAGCGCCAGCACCGCGGGCAGGATGAGCGCCACGATCACCGCCACCGCGGCGAAGGACACCCGCAGGCTCCAGAGCTGGGCCAGCCCGCCCATCATCGCCGGGCCGACGAAAAACCCGATCAGCCCCGCCATCCACGCGCGTGAAATCGCCATCGGGCGGGCGGCGTCGGAGACGGCGCGGCCGATCACCGAGGTGGTCGCGGGCACGATCACCGCCATGCCCAGCGCCAGCACCCCGACCCCGGCGAGCACCACCGCCCTGGTGGGGCCGGCGGCGATGATCACCGCACCGAACGCGCCCAGCACCGCCGAGGCCGCGATCAGCCGGACCTCACCGAACCGCTGGGCCGCAAACTGGCCGCCGATGCGGCCGAGAAACATCACCAGCCCCAGCACCGCCGGGCCATAGCTGCCTTCGCCCGCCGGCGCGCCGAGGGTGCGTTCGATATGCAGCGCCGACCACGCCTCGGGGGCGTTCTCCCCGACGAAGGCCGCGAACAGCAGGAAACCGGCGATCAGCACCACATCACGCGGCGGACGCGTGCTGTTGTCATCGGTGTCGCTGGCCGCAGCCAAGGCCCGGCGGTCCCGGGCGAGGAGCACCAGCCCGAGCGCCACCAGCGCGATCACCGGCAGAACCTCGCGATGTCCGAACCCCGCCTGACGCGCCAGCGCGACCGAAAACGCGGTAAGGCCGAAACTCAGCGAAAACACCGCGTGGTTCACGCTTTGCAGATGCCGGCCGGTCTCGGCCTCGAGATCGGCGATGCGCATGTTGGCGGTGATATCCGCCATCGCCACGCTGGCGCCGGTGACAAACATCACCAGCCCCAGCGTCAGCGGCGAGACCGCCAGCACCGGCAGGAGGATCGCCAGCACCGTGCCGAGCCCGGCCAGCGGCAGCGCCAGCCGGCCGGCCCATTGGCCGAAGCGCGGGGCGAAGAACAGCGCGATCAGCGCGCCCAGCGTCGGGGCCAGCAGCGCCGCACCGAGCTGGGCGTCAGACGCGCCGGTGGCGGCCTTGATGTCGGGCATCAGCCCCGCGAGCCCGCCCCAGTTGAGCCCGACAGCCGCCAGCGTGAGCATCGGCGCGCGGGTGAGCCGCAGGGCCTCGAAAACCGACATTGCGGGAACCTTTCACCTGGGTTTCAACGCGCCGCGACCCCGGCGACCCCGGGTCGTTCCGGCCAAGCGATACGCCCGCGACCCTCCCGCTGCAAGCACACCCGCCCCCTGCCCCGGTTTTCGCTTCCAATCCACCGCATTCAGGGCTATAGGCTGCACCCTCAGGCGGGAGTCGCACCCTTGGAGGCGTCCCGCGATTTACAATCTGGAGAGACCAATGGCTCGTGAAATTCCTGACTTTCACGCCACGGTACGGACGGGGACAGGCAAGGGGGCCGCTCGTCAGGCCCGCCGCGCCGGGCTCGTACCGGGCATCGTCTACGGTGGCGACAAGGCACCGCTGCCGATCAACATTCCCTTCAACGTGCTGCTGAAGACCCTGAAAGAGGGCCGTTTCCTGTCGAAACTGTTCAACCTCAAGGTCGAGGGCGAAGAGGACGTGCGGGTGATCTGCCGCGCGGTCGAGCGCGACAAGGTGAAAGACCTGCCGACCCATGTGGATTTCGTGCGCGTCCACCGCACGTCGCGGATCGAGATCTATGTCCATGTCGAGTTCATCAACGAAGAAACGGCGCCCGGCATCAAGAAGGGCGGCGTGCTGGTGGTGACCCGCCCGGAGGTCGAACTCAACGTGCTCGCGGGCGACATCCCGGAGAAGATCACCGTCGACCTCGCCGGCAAGGACGTGAACGACGTGATCCACATATCGGACGTGGAACTGCCGAAGGGCGCCAAACCGACCATCGAACGCGACATCATCATCGCCTCGATCTCGGCGCCGTCGGGCCTGCGCGGCGCGGACGAAGAAACCGATGAAACCCCCGAAACCGAGGTGATCGGCGCGTCCGACGAGTGATCCGGTGTCCGGACGGAAACACCGGAGAAACGCCGGAGAAACACCCGGCAGACCACCGGAGCGACATCGGGCGGGGCCTTCGGGCCCCGTTTCCGTTTTCCGGCCGGGCAACCCCGCGAGGTGCCTTGGCATTCCCGCCCGCCTCGCTTAGTTTGTGCCAATCCTTTGGCCCGATCCGATCCCCGATCCGAGCGACCATCCGACCGGAGCAATGATGGGGGCGGCGATGGGGGTGATGCGTCAGCCCGGAGGTGGGATGAAACTCTTTGTCGGTCTCGGAAACCCCGGGCCCAGATATGCCGGCAACCGGCACAACATCGGCTACATGGCTGTCGAGCGGATTGCCGAAGACGCGGGGTTCCCGCCCTGGCGCAGCAAGTTCCAGGGCGCGATGACCCAGGGCGCCCTTGGCGGCGAAAAGCTGGTGCTGCTGAAGCCCGAAACCTTCATGAACCTTTCCGGCCAGTCGGTGGGCGAAGCGATGCGCTTCTTCAAGCTCACACCCGCCAATGTCACCGTCTTCCACGACGAGCTCGACCTCGCCCCCGGCCGGCTGAAGCTCAAACAGGGCGGCGGCCATGCGGGCCACAACGGGCTGCGCTCGATCCATCAGCATATCGGCGAGGGCTATGCGAGGGTCCGGCTCGGCATCGGCCATCCCGGCCACAAGGACCGGGTCTCGGCCTATGTGCTGTCGGATTTCGCCAGGGCCGATCAGGGCTGGCTCGACGATCTGCTGCGCGGCATCTCGGACGGTGCGGCGCATCTCGCGGCCGGTGACGGCGCGAAATTCACCAATGCGGTGGCGCTGCGCATGGCCCCGCCCCCCGAACCAAAACCCAAACCGCAACCAAGCGGCGGCGCCCCCGCCCAGGCAGCCAGCGAGGCCGCACCCGCGGCCGGTGAGGCGCCCACGCCGCTCCAGAAACTGGTGGACAAGTTCCGGTGAAGCTCGAAGACGTGTTCCTCGACCAGGCCCGGTCCAACCGTGGCCTCGGCTCTCCTTTCACCGCCAGGGTGCTGGCCTCGGTGGCCGCGCGCCTCACCCCCGGCAACCCGGTGGTGGACCGGATGCTGGCCTTCAGGGGCGACATCTCCAACCGCGGCGCCTCGCTGCCGCTGCGCCTGCTCGGCGGGCTCCATGCGCTTGTGCTGACCGGCGAATGCCCCGAACTCGCGGCCTGCTATCCGCCCAACGATTGCCCGAGCGCCGAAAAACTCGGCCGCGCGCTCGATATTGCCCTCGCCGATCACCCCGAAACCCTGCTCACCTGGCTCGAAAGCGCGCCACAGAGCAACGAGGTGCGCCGCTCGGCGGTGATGATCGCCGGGGCGCACTGGCTGGCGGCGAAATTCGGCATTTCCGATTTCGTGGTTTCGGAGCTTGGCGCCGCCGCCGGGCTCAACATGATGTGGGACAGGTTCCGGCTCGACCTCGCCTGGGGGGTGCTGGGCCCGCGCGACAGCGCCGTCCGGCTTGACCCGGAATGGCGCGGGCCGCCGCCGCCCGAAGGCGACGTGCGGATCGTCGACCGCCGCGGCGTTGACCTCGCCCCGCTCGACCCGCATGATCCCGCCGACGCGCTGCGCCTCACCTCCTATATCTGGCCCGACCAGCCCTGGCGGATCGAACGCATCCAGGCGGCGATGAAGATCTGCGATGCGGTGGTCGACAAGGCCGACGCCTGCGAATGGCTCACCGAACGTCTCGCCATCCGGCATCCCGGGGCGATCCACCTCATCACCCATACGGTCGCCTGGCAATACTTCCACGAGAAGACCCGTGCGCGCTGCCGCGAGGCGCTGGAGCACGCCGGGGCCCGGGCCACTGCCGAGGCGCCGCTCGCGCGCCTCTCGATGGAGGGCGACGCCCGCAAGGGCGAAGGCGCCCCGATCATGCTGACGCTCTGGCCCGGCAATCACAGGATCGACCTCGGACGGGTCGATTTCCACGGTCGCTGGGTGGACTGGAACGCCCCCGCCCAACACGCGCCCCATACCGCAGGCCACACCAGGAGCCGGAAGCGCAGGCCATGAGCGCCGCGTTTCCCCTGCTCCCGCCGCCAGGCACGGCCCGGCCGCGCAAGGTCCGCCTGCGCAACACCACCCGCCTGCGCAACACCGCGCCAGACTGAGGCGCTGGCATGAGACCTCTTCCCGACCGCCCCGTCAATGTACTCGGCGGCCCCCTGCTCGCCTGCTCCAATGACCCGCTCACCGGGTTTTTCCGCGACGGGTATTGCAACACCACCGCAGCCGACATCGGACAGCACACGGTCTGCGCGGTGATGACAGCGGAGTTTCTCGCCTTTTCCAAATATGTCGGCAACGACCTCTCCACCCCGCGCCCCGCCTGGCACTTTCCCGGCCTGCGCCCCGGCGACCAATGGTGCCTCGTCGCGGCGCGCTTCCTCCAGGCCCATGATGAGGGATGTGCCCCCCGGGTCAGGCTCGAATCCACCCATATCCGCGCGCTCGACGTGGTGCCGCTGCGCCTCCTCGAAAAATTTCGCCTCTGAAAGCAATCCGGCATTCACATGGCCCCGGCGCTCGCCTATGGCTGGGCCGACCTGAGGAGACGACATATGGACGGCGACGCGCTGAACCGACTGTGCTGGGAAGCCGGGATCACCACCCACTACGGCGACCGCGAAGTGCCCGACGCAACCAAACACGCGCTGCTCGCCGCCCTCGGGGTGAGTGAAGACATGACGCCGCAAGAGGCTGGCCTTCCACGCTATGACAGCGCCCCCTCCGGCGCCGTCCCCCTGCCCGGCTGGCTTCGGAAAAACCGTACCTGGGGCCTGTTCTGCCAGCTCTATGAGTTGCGTTCGGCGCGCTCCTGGGGGATCGGCGATTTCGCCGACCTCGCCCGCGCCGCGGAGATCGCCGCCAGGGCCGGGGCCGACTTTCTCGGCATCAACCCGCTGCACGCGCTGTTTCTCGCCGCCCCGGAACGCAACAGCCCGTTTACCCCGTCCAACCGCCGGTTCCTGAACCCGCTCTACATCGCGATGGACGCGTTGCCCGGCAACACCCGCCCCGACAAACAGGCGCTCGCCCGGGCACGGGCGGCGGATCTGGTGGATTACCCCCTCGTTGCCCGGCTGAAGCACAAGGGGTTGCGCGCGGTGTTCAGCCGCAAGCCGTTTGACGCAGACCGCTACCGGCAGGAGGATTTCGAAGCCTTCCGCGCCAAAGGCGGGCTGGCGCTCGAACGGCACGCGCTTTTCGAGGCGCTGAGCGAGGCGATGGCCGCGGCGGGCCATGGCGCGGGCTGGAAAGGCTGGCCAGTGGCATTCCACGATCCTGAAAGCGCCGAAGTCGCTGACTTTGCAGAACAAAACCCCCGGGCGGTGCGCTTCCAGCTCTGGCTGCAATGGATCGCCGCCCGCCAGCTCGAAGCCGCCGCCGAAGCGGCGCGCGCCGCCGGAATGCGGGTCGGGCTCTATCTCGACCTCGCGGTCGGCGAGGCGCCCGACGGCTCCGCCACCTGGTCCGACAACCAGAACACGCTGAAAGGCGTGGTCGTCGGCGCACCGCCGGACGTGTTCTCGCAGGACGGGCAGAACTGGGCGCTGTCGGCACTCTCGCCCACGGCGCTGGCGCGCGCGGATTACGCCCCGTTCCGGGCGCTGATCGCGGCGCAGATGAAATACGCCGGCGCGCTCCGGATCGACCATGTGATGGCGCTGCGCCAGCTGTTCCTGATCCCCGACAACGCCCCGGGATCGCACGGCACCCATGTGGCCTACCCTCTGGCGGAGATGCTGCGGGTGGTCACCGAAGAGGCGGCCCGCCATGGTGCGGTGGTGATCGGCGAAGACCTCGGCTGGGTGCCCGACGGCTTCCGCGAGGTGCTGCATGCAGCCAATGTCCTTGCCTACCGGATCCTCTATTTCGAGACCGACTGGGGGATGTTCAGCCGCTCCTCCACCTATCCCGAAAAGGCACTCGCCTGTATCTCGACCCACGATCTGCCGACCCTGGAACGCTGGTGGCTCGGCGAAGACATCGCCTTGCGGCTGCGTTTCGGGCTGATCGACGAGGCCAGGGCGAAGCGCGATCAGGCCCGCCGTGCCGAGGAACGCGTGGCCCTGGTCAACGCGCTGATTGACGGCGGACAGCTGCCCGCCGGCGCGCGCGACGGAAACGCGCCGGAACTGCCGCCCCGGGTGCTCACCGCCGCCTACCGCTTTCTTGCCGCGACACCCTCGCTTCTGGTGGGCGTGCGCCTCGCCGACCTCACCGGGCCCAAAGGCCAGACCAACGTGCCCGGCACCCTGGCAGAGCACCCGAACTGGCGCCGGCGTTCGGCGGTGATGCTGGACGAGATCGCCGATCAGGAGCGCTTCCGCGAGGTGACCGAGGCGATGCGCGCGGAGCGTCCGCGGGCGCAACCATGACGGCGAACTGCCCGGGAAACGGGCTCATGTTTTTTTATCCATGTCACATACTGAAACAGAGGTGGAATATGGCTTCTGGAGAAGCCATTAGTACGGAATTCCGGACTATAGCGTTTGACCGAATATCTGACACCGAAAGCATCACCTGACGCGCCCAAAATCTCTGATTTCAGGCCGCGTCAGGTGAGTCTGGTTTTCGCATGACGCTTTGGGCATCCGGCGAAGTGGCGGCGAATGGCACGAATGGTTCGACACCATCGACAATCCCGCCCCGCCTGAGAGCCGGGTACGCAGCGGCCCGACGTCTGACAAAACGCGCTGGCGCATCATGGCCGGGGGCGCGGCGATCTGGTTGAAATTCCGGGCCGCCAAGACAGGGCCAACAGCATTCCTATCGCGGTGTAGTGAGACCGGCCGGGCCCTGGCAGCGCTTGCAACGGGCGTGAGACGGGCCATTTCCGCCCCGGGAACGGCCCGCCAGATCCTCTGGCCGGTGAGCAGCGCCAGCGCACCAAGGGCCGCGAAATGCAAGAAAATCAGAAACCGGGCAGAATCGGGCATGGCGCGATCATGCCAGCGACAGGTTTACGCAGCGTTACCCTCCGCTGAAATGCCGCCGCCCCGCGCAGATTTCACGCGACAATGGCCCGTCCGCCGTGTCATTGTCGGGGCCACGGAGGACCATATGACCACACTTCCCATCGTCGGTGCCCAACTCACCGTGCTTGACCTGCCGAAACACCGCGATTGGCTGTTCGAGAAGAACCGCGATCTCGAATTGCCGGAATTCTGCATCGCCGACATTCTCGACAATGCCGGCCCTTTCGTGCAGATGGCGAAACAGGCACTTGACGGGTGGTCGGGGCGGCTCGGGATTCACGGGCCGTTTTCGGGTTTCGAACTTGACGTGAAGGACAAGGAGATCCGCGCCGTGGTTCAGAAGCGGATCAACCAGGGGCTTGATGTCTGCGCCGGGCTTGGTGCGACACAAATGGTGCTGCATTCGCCCTATAATGTCTGGGACGCGAACAATCTCGACAACCGGCCGCAGGACCGGGGCAAGCGGGTGGCGGCGATTCTCGACACGCTGGAGCCGGCGTTGCGGCGGGCCGAGGATCAGGGCGTCGAGCTGGTGCTGGAAAACATCCAGGATGTGGACCCGGCCCATCGCGCAGCGGTGGTGGACGCCGCCGACAGCCCGGCGCTGCGGCTCTCGGTGGATGTGGGCCATGCCTGTTGGAGCCACATGGCCTGCGGTGCCCCGCCGGCGGACCGGTTCATCTCGCTGGCCGGTGACCGGCTCACCCATGTGCATCTTCAGGACAGCGACGGCTATGCCGACCGCCACTGGGTGCTGGGCGAGGGGACGATACCGTTTGCGCCAATCTTCGCAGCGCTGGCAGAGATCAGCAGCAACCCGCGGCTGATCGTCGAGATTCTGGAGTTCTCACGGGTACCCGAAAGCGTGGCGCATCTTGAGCGCCTCGGTCTGGCGCAGTAGCCCGGGCGCGGGGCGGCGGCGCCCACCGATATCAGGAAACGCCTCTATCCTATTGTTTTCCAATGGGAAAGGAAACGAACCGTCCCGCCGCGCCTGAGCGGAATCCGGCTCAGTTCTGCCCGCTGATTTCCGCCCAGCAGTTTTTGGCCGCCGCGATAGCCGCATCAGCGCCATCAAGCTGGAATTGTGCCACCCGGCTGCGGTTCGGCAGGCGGATGTCGAGGCGGTCTGCGCCGGAGATCTTGGTGAGCAGCGCGGCGCGGGCGCCGGTATCGAGCAGATCGAGACTGATCGAGCCCGTCCAGCCCTGGCCGGTCACCACCTGTTCCATGCCATCAACGATCAGGTTGAACCTGAGCGGGTCGCCGTTCACGTAGTCCCAGCTGACGTCAACGACCTCCAGAAAGGCATCGCCCCCCTCATAGAGCACCAGCCTCAGCACCTGGTCATAGAGCGACAGGGTTTCGGCGGCGCAGAAGCGCTTGCCGGTCAAGCTGTTGACCATTTCGGCGCTTTTCCAGGCCCCGTGATCCGCAGTGGCGATCGTGTCGAAGCTCTGGCCCGCGGCGGGCAGGGTCCAGAGGGCGGCGAAAACGGCAGTGAGGATGCGCGGCATGGAAGGGCCTTTCGACTGGTGGGCCGGACAGGGGTCCGGTTGAGGTCCGACCTGAAGGTCCGACGGGGGGTCAGGGCAGAGATTACCCCGGCGCGCGCCGCTTGTGAACCTGTTCGGAGGCCGTTGGCGCGCCCGGTCCTGTGCACAGGCTTGTGCCCCGGGGCACAAAGTGACAGCCATGCCGCCGGAAGTGCCCCCTCAGCCCTTCCGCTTGCGCCGCCCGGCCCGTTGCCCCGGCCGTCCCGCCGTCGACCGGCCCTTTGCCTTCGGCGCGCTCGCCGCTTCCACCGCCGATTGCCGCGCCAGCGGGTCGTCGGCCACCGCAAGCTCCACGGCTTCGAGCCGGTGGATCTCGTCGCGCAGCCGTGCGGCCTCTTCAAACTCGAGGTTCTCCGCGGCCTTGCGCATGTCGGCGCGCAGCCCGTCGAGATGTGCCGCGAGATTGCCGCCGACCTCCGCCTTGTCGACCTTGGCCGTCACCCGGTTCATGTCGACATCGCCCTCATAGAGGCCGGCGAGCACGTCTTCGACGTTCTTCTTCACCGTCTCCGGGGTGATACCGTGCTTTTCGTTATAGGCCATCTGCCGGGCGCGGCGGCGTTCGGTCTCGGCCAAGGCGCGCTCCATCGAGCCGGTGATCCGGTCGGCATACATGATGACCTTGCCTTCGGCATTGCGCGCCGCCCGGCCGATGGTCTGGATCAGCGAGGTTTCGGAGCGCAGGAAGCCCTCCTTGTCGGCGTCGAGGATCGCCACAAGGCGGCATTCGGGAATGTCCAGCCCCTCGCGCAGCAGGTTGATGCCCACCAGCACGTCAAACGCGCCCAGCCGCAGATCGCGCAGGATCTCGATGCGTTCGATCGTGTCGATGTCGGAATGCATGTAGCGCACCCGGATGCCCTGTTCGTGCATGTATTCGGTGAGGTCTTCGGCCATGCGCTTGGTGAGCGTGGTAACGAGGGTGCGGAAGCCGTCGGCGGCCTGGGCGCGGACCTCGTCGAGCAGATCGTCCACCTGCATCTCGACCGGACGGATCTCGATCTGCGGATCCAGCAGGCCCGTGGGGCGGATCACCTGTTCGGTGAACACCCCGCCGGTGCGTTCGAGCTCCCATGCCCCCGGCGTGGCCGAAACGAACACGCTTTGCGGCCGCATCCCGTTGCAATGGCCGGTGGCCTCCAGCATTTCGAGGTCGAACCGGGTGCGCTGTTCCAGCCGCTGGGCTTCGAGCAGCTTGCCCTCCTTTTCAAACTCCGCGAGCCGCAGCGTCAGCTCCTCCCTGATGCCCTTCATCGCCTGTTTGAGCGTGGGCGTCGGGGTGACGTAATGCGAATTGGCATAGACGCGCACCTTGTCGAGCCTGTCGGTGCGCGCGCCGGTGAGCGTGTCAAACTCGGTGATCCCCTCCAGTTCCTCACCGAAGAACGACAGCCGCCAGCCCCGGTCTTCAAGATGCGAGGGCCAGATTTCCAGCGAGTCGCCGCGCACCCGGAAGGTGCCGCGCTGGAAGGCATTGTCGTTGCGCTTGTATTGCTGGGCGATCAGATCGCTCATCACCGCGCGCTGGTCATAGTCCTTGCCGACCTCGAGATCCTGCCGCATCGCGGTATAGGTCTCGGGGCTGCCGATGCCGTAGATGCACGACACCGAGGCGACGATCACCACATCGTCGCGCTCAAGCAGCGCCCGGGTGGCCGAATGGCGCATCCGGTCGATCTGCTCGTTGATCTGGCTTTCCTTCTCGATGAACGTGTCGGTGCGCGGCACATAGGCCTCGGGCTGATAGTAATCATAATAGCTTACAAAATACTCAACGGCGTTTTCCGGGAAGAAATGCGCCATCTCGCCGTAAAGCTGGGCGGCGAGGGTCTTGTTGGGGGCGAGGATGAGCGCCGGGCGCTGGGTCGTCTCGATGACCTTGGCCATGGTGTAGGTCTTGCCGGTGCCGGTGGCGCCGAGCAGCACCTGATCGCGCTCGCCCGCCTCGATCGCGGCCGAAAGCTCGGCGATCGCGCTGGGCTGGTCGCCCGAAGGCTCGAACTCGCTGTGCATCACGAAACGCTTGCCGCCTTCGAGCTTGGGCGCCCGGGGTGGCAGGGGCGGCAGGGGCTGTGTAACCGGGGTCCGGGGCGTGTCGGGCATGGGCGAATCCTCCGGCCTTAACATGGTCCCTTTTTGTTCCTTGTGGAAGGGGGCGGGCGGCCTCGCCGGATACTCTCGGGGTGGCAGGCGCAACCCTCGCCGGAGACCGTCCGCACCTTCCCGGCCCGCGCTGTTGTTCCGGCCCTGCCGTCGCTGCCCCCCGATTCCCGCTTGCGCAACCGGCCCGCTTTGCCGATAAATCCCTGACCCCGGCCGCAATCCGCGACCGGGCCGCCGGGTCTGCACCGTCTGCGCCCCCGGAGCATCCCCGGCGCATCACCAAAGGAGAGCCCGATGCGCGCCCGCATCTACCAGCCTGCCCGCAACGCGATGACCTCCGGCCAGGGCCGGACGAAAACCTGGGTGCTCGAATACGCCCCCGACGCGCCCCGCAGGCTTGACCCTCTCATGGGCTGGACCGGCTCAGGCGACACTCAGGCGCAGGTGCGGCTGAAATTCTCGTCGAAACAGGCGGCGCTCGATTATGCCGCCGAAAACGGTGTCGAGGCCACGGTGACCGAGCCCCACAAACGCAAGCACAACATCCGCAAAGGCGGCTACGGCGAAAACTTCGCCAGCAACCGCCGCACGGTCTGGACCCACTGAGCCAACGCCCCAACCAACCACAAAGCCCTTTTCCTGGGTGAAATACTCCGCGGGGGTCCGGGGGTGCAAAACCCCCGGCGCCGAGCCTGCCGTCCAGAGCGGCTTCAGCCCTTCGCTCTACCCGTTCAGAAACGCCCGCGCCGCCGCCTCAAAGGCGCGCGGGTTCTCCGCATGCAGCCAGTGCCCGGCATCGGGGATCTTCGCCTGACGGGCATTGGGGAACAGCCGCTTGATGACCGGCCGGTGCTGCGGCAGCACGTAATCCGACTCTGCCCCGGCCAGAAAGAAGGCAGGCCCGTCGAACCGCCCCGAGACCGCCGGAAACCCGGTGATCAGCTCCATGTCACGTTCCAGAACATCGAGGTTCAGCATCCAGCGCCGCGCCTTCACATCGAGCGATTGCAGCAGAAAGGCGCGCACGTCGCGCTCGTCGATCGCCTCCGAAAGCACCCGGTCGGCATCCGTCCGGGTGGCGATCCGGGTGAGGTCGAGCCCCCGCATCGCATGCACCAGATGCACCTGGCTGTGGCTGTAGGCCACCGGCGCAATATCGGCCACGATCAGCCGGCGCACCAGCGCCGGCCGGTCCAGCGCCAGCATCATCGCCCCCTTGCCGCCCATCGAATGGCCGATCACATCCGCCCTGCCCCCGATGGCCTCCACCACCTCGGCAAGATCGGCGGCAAGGTCGTGATAGCTGTGGCTTTCTTCCCAGCGGCTGGCGCCATGGTTGCGCATGTCGACGGTCACCACCCGGCGCGCGTCCGACAGCCGCTTTGCGATCACCCCCCAGTTGCGCCCGGAGCCGAACAGGCCGTGGACGATCAGAACCGGGGGCAAGCCGGTGTCGGAGCCGTATTCCCTGGTCGCGAGCATGGGGCCGTGATGACCGATGCGGCGCCCGGTTGCAAGACGCCGGTGCATTCCGGAGCGTGACGGCGGGCGCGGAAGCGCTCTGGCCCGGGCAGCATGGAGCCGGAACCCCGCGACAGGATCGCCGCCGGAAGCGAAGGGCGGCCGGGCCTTGTCCCGGTTCGCGACACAATCCCGGCCCGCGCCACAACATTTTCACTTTATCCGCATGAAATGGAGCGGTTTCGCCAGCAGGGTCGGCCTCCACAAACCCATTTTCGAGGAGACCAACATGAAATTCCAGGTGCTGGCCTTTGCCTTGCTCGCGCTGCTTGTGGCTTTCGGCGGCGATTTCTACATCAAGGCACAGAAATCCGGCAAGGGACTGGCGGAATTTGGCCTGGCCGGCTACGTCGAGAGCATCAAGGCGGGCAGCTCCAAAGCGGCCTCGGAAACGGCCACAGAGGCGGCCACGGAGCTGGCCGAAGCCCAGGCCGGGGGCGCCCGCAGCCACCTGCCCGAGAGCTTCGGCGGCTGGACCCGCCGGGCGTGGCAGGAGGGCGACGGCGACCGTTTCCTGTCGGGCGACGGGCAGAACATCTCGATGGAACAGCTGGTCGGAACGACCGGCGGCGCCGGCGCGTTCGGCGGGGCCGGGCTGCCAAACCGCAAGCGCATCCTCGCCGGGGTCGCCGGGTCGAGCTGGATCTATGAGCGCGGCGACGAGGCCGTTCTGCTGCAGGCGGAACTGGTCACCGAACGGCCCGCCAATTCGGTGTCCGGACAGATGATGCAGATCGGCATCGGCAACATGGCGGCAATGACCGATGTGAAGGGGTTCGCCTTCGTGCAGGGGGTCGGCTTCGCGCAGACGGCCCTCTTCACGGCCGGGGACATCGAGGCCACGCCGGAAAATCTGTTGACGCTCAATGCCCGGATCGGCGGCCAGCAGCGGGTCCAGATCACGGTGAGGGCGCGGGCCCGGGCCGGGTCGATCCGCGAGTTGCTCGCGGCGATCGACTACGATGCGATGAACGCGATGCTTGGCCATCCCGATCCCAATGTCGGCAGCCACATGCCGCAATTCGACATCACCGAGCAGGTCGCACTGGCCGAGATGGGCGAAAACGAGCGCCTCGCGGCCCTGTCGGCGCGCGGCTCGGCGGCGGGCGCGGCCTTCGTTGCCGATTACGAGGAAAAGGGCGCTCTGGGCGTCGCGCTGCAAGAACAGGCCACCCGGATGGGGCTTGGTGATGGCAGCGACAGTCCGGCGGCAGACGACTGACCCCGGGGGGCGCCACGGCCAGACACCACGCCCCCCCCCGCAACGGCCCCACGCAGGGGCCGCCCCGCGGCGCCTTCCCCTTTTTCCTGGCTCAAATACTCCCGGGGGTCCGGGGGCAGCGCCCCCGGCGGACCTTCTGCTACCCCTTCGGGGTTTCGGGGCAGCGCCCCCGGTCGGGCGTGAACGCCCGGCTCTCGGCCTGAAACCGGCCCGCAGGTCGGTTTTCTGCCCGCAGCCGTCGGACGCGCCGTGACCTTGGTGCGCTGTTGCGGCAATATTCTTCCAAAAGAAACCGGACAGAGCCGAGAGGGAGGCCCCAGATGACAACCCCGGAAATGAAAACCCCCGGAATGAAAACACATGTGAAGGCGCTGGTCGTGGGCGGTGGCGCGGTCGGAGCGGCGATCGCCTATCACCTTGCCCGTGCCGGCTGGAAGGATGTGGTGCTGCTGGAGCGCGACGAACTCACCTCCGGCTCCACCTGGCATGCCGCGGGGCTCCTGCCGCTGTTCAACATGGGCTATGCCACCAGCCACATCCACGATTACAGCGTGAAATTCTACAAGACGCTGGAAGAAGAAACCGGCCTCAACGCCGGGTTCTCCGTGGTCGGCAACCTGCGCATGGCCCAGACGCAAGCGCGGATGGACGAATACCGGCTCTACGCCTCCACCGCCGAGACCGTGGGCATTCCCTATGAATGGCTGACGCCCGCCGAGATCAGGGAGCGCTGGCCGCTGGTGCGCACCGACGACCTGAAGGGCGCGCTGTTCCACCCGACCGACGGCTATATCAACCCCGCCGATGTGACCATGGCGATGGCGAAAGGCGCGCGGCAGCGCGGGGTGCAGATTGTCCGCAAGCGTCAGGTGGACAGCTATGAATGGACCGGCTCGGAATGGATCGTCCGCGGTTCGGTGATGATCGAGAAGGGCGGCAATCTGGTGCCGGGCGAAGAAAAGTTCGAGATCCGCGCCGAGCATGTGGTCACCGCCACCGGCAACCACGCCCAGCGCACCGCCCGCCAGCTCGGGCTGAAGATGCCGGCGATCCCGGTCGAGCACCAGTTCATCGTCACCGATGCCGACCCGGCGCTGGTGGAATACCGCAAGAGCCACGGCGAACACCCGGTGCTGCGCGATGCGGATGCGAAATGGTATGTGCGCGAGGAACATGGCGGCTGGATCCTCGGGCCTTACGAGCGCGGCGCCCCGGCACGGTTCGAATATGCCGTGCCCGACAGTTTCCGCGCCGATCTGTTCCCGCTCGATCTCGACCGGATCGAGGCCGAATATCTCAGCATGATCCACCGGATTCCGTCCTCGGAAAACGTCGGCCTCAAGGACGATTACAACGGCCCGATCTGCTACACGCCGGACGGCAACCCGCTGGTCGGCCCGGCGCCGGGTCTGCGCAACATGTGGCTGGCGGAGGGGTTCAGCTTCGGCATCACCGCCGCGGGCGGCACCGGCTATTATCTCGCGCAGATGATGGTCGAGGGCGAGGCCGAGATCGACATGGCCGCGCTCGACCCGAAGCGCTACGGCGACTGGATGACCACCGAATATGCCGCGCGCAAGAACGAGGAATGCTACGAACATGTCTTCGTGCTGCACCATCCCGACGAGGAGCGCGAAGCCTGCCGGCCGCTGCGCACCTCGCCCGCCTATGACCGCCAGAAGGCGGCGGGCGCGCAGTTTGGCCAGGTCAACGGCTGGGAACGGCCGAATTACTATGCGCCGGGCGTGGGCGACGGGTTCGACCACGAGGCCCGCAGCTTCCGGCGTGGCGGCTGGTGGCCCTATGCGGTCGCCGAGGCGAAGGCGATCCGCGAGACCGCGGGGCTCATCGACGCCACCGCCTTCGCCAAACATGTGGTGAAAGGGCCGGGGGCCGCGGCTTTTCTCGACTGGTTCACCACCAATCGCCTGCCGAAGGTCGGCCGGATCAACCTCACCTATGCGCTCACCGATGCCGGCACCACGCGCACCGAATACACCATCGTCCGCGAGGCCGGGGACCGTTTCGTGCTGATCTCGGCGGGCGCCTGGCATGCCTATGACCGCGATTTCCTGCTGAAGGCGGTGGCCGACAAGGAGGCGGCGTTCGGCCGGATCGAGGTGGAGGACTGGACCACCCGGATCGGCGTCTTTGCCCTCGCCGGGCCGAAGGCGCGCGACATTCTCGCCGGGGTGATCCGGGATGCCGAGCCGGAGACGGCGCTGTCCAACAAGCGCTTCCCCTGGCTCTCGGCGCGCAAGGTGGAGCTCGGCATGTGCCCGCTGACCGCGGTGCGTGTGGCCTATACCGGCGAGCTCGGCTGGGAGCTGCATCACCCGATCGAGATGCAGAATTACCTCTGGGATCTGCTGGTCAGGGCGGGTGAAAAGCACGGGCTGGTGCTGGTGGGCGCGCGGGCGCAGAACTGGCTCCGGCAGGAGAAATCCTACCGCGCCTTCGGCACCGAACTGGGGCGCGACGCCACCCCGCTGGAAGCCGGGCTCGACCGTTTCGTGGATCTCTCGAAAGACTTCCACGGCAAGGCGGCCATGCAGGCTCTGGGGCTCCGCTCGAAATGCGTCACCCTGCTCATCGACGGGCCGGACGACGCCGACCCCTGGGGCCGCGAAGCGCTCTATTGCGGCGGCGAGAAGGTCGGCCGGCTCACCTCGGGCGGCTATTCGGTGGTCTTCGGCAAGTCGATCGGCATGGGCTATGTGCGGCCCGATCTGGCGGCTGTGGGCACCAAGCTTCAGGTGAAAATGCAGGATGCGCTGTGGCAGGCGGAGGTGGTTGAAGACAGCCCGCATGACCCGGCGAATGCCCGCATCCGCAAAGACGGCTGAGCAAGGCGGCGCGGGGGGGCGGGGGCCAGCCCCCCGCCCCTTCGCCACAGGGGTCTTCCGGCCCCTCCCCGTTCACTCGTCGTGGTAGGCCCCGGCGTATTTCTTCCGCGCCGCATAGCTGCCATAGCCCGCATATTCGCCGAAGCGTTCGAGCTTTTTCAGGTTGATCCGGGTCAGAGCCACCCCGGCTGCGCGCACGCCGCCGTCCGACAGCATCCTGAGCCCCGCGATCACGTCGCGCCGGGGCGTGGCATTCCACTCCACCACATAGACCACCGCATCCGCGAACCGGCCCACGATCCGGGCGTCGGGCACCACCAGAACGGGCGGCGTGTCGATGATGACAATGTCGTAGTCTGCCCGCGCCTCCGCGATCAGCGCCCGGAAACGCCCCGAAGAGAACACGTCCGCCGCGTTCATCGCCGTGCGTTCGCCCACCAGCAGGTCGGCGTCGGTCAGGTAGTCGCGGGCCACCGCCTCGGCCAGGGTCGCTTCGCCCGAGAGCACCGAAAGAAGCCCGCCGGTCTTGCTGAGTTCGAGATAGTCGCGGAACACCCGGCGGCGAATGTCGCCTTCGATCAGCAGCACCCGCTTGCCGAGACCGGTGAAATTCTGCGCCAGCGTGATCGAGGTGATCGTCTTGCCCTCGCCCGGAACCGATGAGGTCAGCATGATGACCTTTGGCGGGCTGTCGAGATTTGAGGCCAGGATCGAGGTACGCAGGTTGCGCACCGCTTCCGAGGCCATGGAGGCCGGCTTCTCGACGAAATAGCTCAATACCTCCGGCGCCTTCTGCCGCGGAACCAGCGGGATCTGGCCAATCACCGGGTATCCGGTCAGTTTTTCGATATCCTGGGCGCTGCGCAGCCCGGTGCGCAGCAATTCGCGGCCCAGCACACCGGCGGCGCCGATCATGAGCCCGGCGAACACCGACAGCGCGACAATGCGCGAGACCACCGGGGAAGAGGGCCAGAGCGGCACCGCCGCCTCCGAGATGATCCGGCTGTCGGCGCGCAGATTGCCCTGCTGGGCGGAAAGCTCCTTCAGCCGGGTCAGGAAGTATTCGTAGATCGCGCGCGAGGCGGTGACTTCGCGTTCGAGTTGCTGGTAGGCGACGAGATTGCCGGACTGCGTGGTGTATTCGCCGCGCAGCACCTCGATCGAACCTTCCAGGGTTTCGGCCTGGGACCGGGCGCGCGCGCGCATGACCTCGATGCGGCTCAGCGCAGTCTGTACCCGCCGGGCGAGCTCCGTTTCGGTGCCGCCTTCCAGCACCTGGCTGAGGCCGGCGTCCCCCGCCGCCGCTTCCGCCGCAGCCCAGTCTTCCGCCGCCGCCGCCGCTTCAAGCGCGGCCTTCAGCCCGGCAAGCTGGGCCTCCCGGTCACGCGCTTCGGCCAGCCGGCCGCGGGTGTCGTCGATCCGCTGGTTGAGGATTTCCAGATCTTCCGGGCGGATGATCCGGTTTTCGGAGGCAAAAGCCTCCACCGCGCTTTCGGCCGCTTCAAGCTCCTCCTGAAGTGCGCCGAGCCGCTGGGTGAGCCAGGCGGTCGCCTGTTCGGTCGCCTGGTATTTGACCTCGATCTGGTCCTCTATGTAGAGCCGGGCGTGGGTGTTGGCGATCAGGGCGGATTTTTCGGGGTCGCGGCTGGTGGCGGCAATGGTGAACAGAAAGCTCTCGGGCTCGTGGTGGATGCTCAGGCGGTCGAGCAGCCGGTCGATCAGCAGATCCGTCAGCGCCCGGTCCTCCGGCGCTCCGGCATCGGGGGCCGCGCCGCTTGCGGGCTGCGCTTGGGGGTTGAATTCCGGGTCCGAGGCGAGGTCGAGCTCGCGCACCAGCTTTCCGATCAGCCCGCGCGAGCGCATCACCCCGAGCTCGGTGTTGATCGTGCCAAGCGTGCCGGGCAGCCCGGTGACGGCAGAGGCAATGTCGACCACGTTTTCGTCACGGGTTTCCAGGGCGACCACCGCATGGGCGGTGTACATCGGAACCGCGGCGATGGTGGCGCGGTAGAGCCCCCAGCCAAGTCCGGCCAGCGCCGCCAGCAGAACCCACCACTTGCCGCGCCAGAGGCCGCGCAGCAGGTTCAGCAGGTCGATCTCGTCGTCACTGATCGGGGTGCTGCGGTCGGGCAGCGGGGTCTGTCCGGTGTCGACAATGGCTCCACTCGTGGTTTTCATGCCTGGCCATCCTGTTTTTGAACCGGGAACCAATGCCCGCAAAGGCGCGGCAGACCCGGGAACCAGCTTTGCCGAATGACAATCAAATAAATTGGGCCGTATTGGGGCGAAAGCAGAAACAATTGCGGACAATTGATAACCTGCCGTCTTGCGGCACCAAAGCGGAGGTGGCGGTGCAGGCGGAAGCGGTGCGCAAGGCGGCCGCCTGAGCGGCCTGTGCAAGCCGCGGCCCTGCCGTTGAGCCCGGCGGCAAAGCCGGATAGGCAGGGCCAGACCTTTCGCCCGCGCCCGCACCGGCGGCAGCGGCACCGGCCGAGGAGCAGCCATGACCGGAACACAGGCGATCGACCCCGCCGCGCTTGGCCTTGTCGAGTGTATTTCCGTCGCAGACGCGGCGGTTCTCCACAACACGGAAAGCGGCGCGATCGTTGCCTCCGATGCCTTCGGGGCGCTGCTGTTTGACGGACTGCGCGAAACCGGGGAGGTGCCCGGGGCGGTCGCAGCGCTGGCGCAGGCGCTGGATCTGCCCGCGGCGGAGCTTCGCGAAACAGTGGCCGCGATCGTGGAGCACTGGCAGCAGGACGGGCTGTTTCTCACCGCGCTGCAACCCTTCCCCAACCCGGTCGCGGCACGGCCTGCGCAGGGCGAGCACCGGGTTTTCGCCCATGAAACCCGCGCGGTGGCGGTAGAACTGGAGGACAAGGCCCTTGCCCGCGATCTCGACCGGGCGCTTGCGCCCATGGGGCTGGGCTCACAACGGCCTCCCGGCGCGGCGGTTCTGCGGCTCGATGTCATTGCCGAAGACGGCGGGGCCTATGGGGTGTTGCGCGAGGGCGTGCCGGTCTGGGGCAAGGCGGGCTATACGCTCACCCGGTTCCATCTGTTGCGCGAGATCATGGACGGGCTCGCAGGCCCGGAACGGGTTGCGGCGCATCTTCATGCCAGCGCGGTGGCCGAAGCCGGCCGGGGGCTGGTGTTTGCCGGGGCCAGCGGCAGCGGCAAGTCGACGCTGGCGTCCCTGCTGATCGCCTCCGGCGCGGCGCTCGCGGCGGATGATCACGTGGCGATCGACACCAGCGGCACGGCACTTCTGGCCTTCCCGACCCGGCCCAACCTGAAGCCCGGGTCGCAGGGCCTGCCGGAGATTGTCGCCATGGCGGACGGTCAGGGAGAGGTCGTGCCGGAGCGCCGGGTGCCGGTGGGCGATGCGGTGGCGCTCGCGGGCTTTGTGTTTCCGCGCTACGATCCCGGGGCACCGAACAGGGTAACCCCGGTTGCGCCCGGCGAGGCGCTGCGCCGGCTGATCCAGACCGGCAGCCGGGTGTCGCGCGAAACCCGCTCCATCGCGCCGCTGTTGCGAGCGCTGCGGAATGTTCCGGCGGTGGAACTCAGCTATTGCGACAACGCCTTCGCCCGCGCCACCTGCCGGGACTTGCTGGCCCGCTAGGCGGAAGACACCGTCCGGCCCGCTGTGCCAGGTGTTTCCGTATTGGCGACAGTTACTTGCGGTCTCCGTCAGGGCTCACGCGTTTCGCAGAGCCGCAAACCCGCGTATAACCCATGGCAGAGGGCTGGCTATCCGTGTGGCCCTGGGGAAACAGGTGGAGTATCGAGATGAAGATTGCGGTTGTGGGCCTGGGCTATGTGGGCCTGTCGAATGCCGTGCTGCTGGCGCAGAACCACGAGGTTGTCGCAGTCGATGTCGCGCCCGAACGGGTCGCCATGGTCAATGCCCGCAAGAGCCCGATCGAGGATGCCGAGATCGAGGATTATCTCGCGACCCGTGAGCTCACCCTCACCGCCACCACCGATCTGGAGGCGGCGGTGAAGGGCGCAACCTTCGTGGTGGTGGCGACGCCGACGGATTACGACCCGGTGGAAAATTTCTTCAACACCTCCTCGGTCGACAAGGTCACGAAAGCGGTGCTGGCCGCCGACCCGGACGCGGTGGTGGCGATCAAATCGACCATCCCCGTGGGTTATGTCAGCCGGATGCGCGCCGAGACCGGCAGCGACCGGGTGTTTTTCAGCCCGGAGTTTCTGCGCGAGGGCAAGGCGCTCTACGACAATCTCCACCCGAGCCGGATCATCGTCGGCGAACGCGGCACCCGCGCCGAAACCTTCGCCGGGCTGCTACTGGAAGGCGCGCTCGAAGACGACGTCCCGGTGCTCTACACCGACCCGGATGAGGCCGAGGCGATCAAGCTGTTCGCCAACACCTATCTCGCGATGCGGGTGGCGTTTTTCAACGAGCTCGACAGCTATGCCATGGCCGGCGGCATGAACACCCGGCAGATCATCGAAGGTGTCGGGCTCGACCCGCGCATCGGCGACCACTACAACAACCCCTCCTTCGGCTACGGTGGCTATTGCCTGCCGAAGGACACCAAGCAGCTGCTCGCCAATTACCGGGAGGTGCCGCAAAACCTGATCCGCGCGATCGTCGATGCCAACCGCACCCGCAAGGATTTTCTGGCCGAAGAGATCGTGCGGCGCCAACCGAAGGTGGTGGGCACCTACCGGCTGGTGATGAAGGCAGGGTCGGACAATTTCCGGCAAAGCTCGATCCAGGGGATCATGAAGCGGATCAAGGCCAGGGGGATAGAGGTGATCGTCTATGAGCCGGTGCTTGAGGCCGAGGAGTTTTTCAATTCCCGGGTGATCCGCGATCTCGAGGCTTTCAAGGCCGAGGCGGATCTGATCATCGCCAACCGGATGACGGCGGATATCGAGGATGTGTCCGGCAAGGTTTTCACACGGGATCTGTTCGGAGACGGCTGAAACGGCGCGAAGGCGCCTCCGGGGGACGGCGGCGAACCGATGACGGTCGTGCGGGCGGCGCAGATCGGGCTTTCCGCGCCCCGTCAAGCGATACGCCCGCACCCGCTTCGCAACCCTCAGCGACACACCGGGCGGAACCGAGAGCGAACCCGTTGCAGAGACTCTCCATTGAAGCGCTTCGGGATGAAGCTGACTCATAAGTCTGTTCCGAAACGCCCGCGCCACGGACATGCCTTGCTGCGTTTCGGGTCTGCCCTGTCACAGGTCAAAACCGAAACGCCTGAGCTAGGGCGTAGAACCCCGCAAGACATCCGGGAAGGCATTGGTGGCGGTGATCCAGGAGGCATGGATCGGCGGAGTGTCTACCCGACGGGTCGATGAACCGGCGCAGGCGATGGGATTATCCGGCATCTCCAGGAGCACGGTCTCCAGGCTGTGCAAGGACATCTGATGTGCGGGTGACCGAATTCCTCGACCGGCCCCTGAGCAGCGGGTGGCCCTGTGTCCGGCTCGACGCCACTCGTCTCAAGGTACGTCAGCGGTCGGGTCGTCAGCTTGGCCAGCACCCCCTTTCGGCAGCATGGCCTCGCCCTGCGCCTGCCGGGCAATGGATGGGCACAGGGAAATCGGCCTCGGGCCTGGCCCGTCAGAAGCCGAGACCTTCTGGATGGACGTCCTGCGCGGCCTCAAAGCCCGAGGGCTGGGCGGCACAAAGCTCGTCATCTCTGACGCCCACAGCGGCTTCAGAGCTGCCATAGAGCGCGCCTTCGAAGCCACCTGGCAGCGCTGCCGCGTTCACTGGGTGCGCAATGCGCCGGCCCATGTCTCGCGTGGCCGAGCAACTGTGATCCCGCTGGCCGAACTGAAAATGCAGCGAGTCGCGGACCATGCCAGCGCTCAGCCCATCCCGCATGACCCTTTGATATAACGTCAAGATCCGGCCGTGGCCGGGCGGGGAGGAACCCTTGTCAAAGGTGGGTGGCGGAGGGAACAGGTCTGGAAGCGAACGCTCTCCCGTGTCCATGCAACTCCCAATGCGGCCAGTCCCGGCCACGAAGCGCCTGTCCAGCGTCGCAACATAACCGGACGGCGCCCTCAGTCCGGCGGTCCATCGCTTGAATAGGGCGTAAACCGGGAGCGGTTCGTGTCCGGATGCAGCGGGCGTCCGGCCATCGGGAAGGCGCGTTGCGGACAGGCAGGGCGGTCGCAGATCTTGCAACCGGCGCCGATTGGCGTGGCCGTTTCGGGGTCGCGCAGGTCGATCCCGCGCGCATAGACCAGCCGCTCGGCATGAGCCAGATCACAGCCCAGCGCGACAGCAAAGCGTTTGACCGGCGTGCCGTAGCCCCCCGCCCCGTGGCTGACGGTGCGCGCCACCCAGAGATAGCTGCGCCCGTCGGGCATCTGCGCCACCTGGGTCAGCACCTCGCCGGGGCGCGCGAATGCCTCATAGACGTTCCAAAGCGGACAAGACCCGCCGATCCGCGAGAAATGGAAATCCGTCGCCGACTGGCGTTTCGAGATATTCCCCGCCCGGTCCACCCGGATGAAAAAGAACGGCACCCCCCGCGCCTGTGGCCGTTGCAGGGTGGACAACCGGTGGCAGGTGGTCTCGAAGCCAACGCCGAAACGATGAGCGAGCAGTTCGATGTCGTAGCGTTCGGCCTCGGCCGCCTCCAGAAAGACGCCATAGGGCAGGATCAACGCCCCGGCGAAATAGTTGGCCAGGCCGATGCGCAGCAGGTCGCGCGCCTCGTCGCTTTCCAGCCCGGCGGTGTTGGCAAGTCGGTCGATCTCGCCACCCTGTTCCAGAAGCGCGATCTGTGTCGCCATCTGAAACGCCCGCTGCCCCGGGTTCAGCCGCGCGGACAGGTGCAGAATGGCGGAGCCAACGTCGAAATGGCGCAGCGTGGGGGCGCCCTCTTCCAGCGCCACGCGGATGCCGTGCCGCCCGGCCAGCCGGTCGGTCAGCCCCTCGGCCATGCGGCCCGGGCGCAGGGCCTGACCGATGCTTTCCGCCGCCTCGTCCAGGGTCGGGATATAGTTGCGCTGTTCATAGAACCAGTCACGCACGGCCTCGAAGGGCGCGGGACCGGTCTCGACCTCACCGCTCATGCGGCCGTTCACCAGGTTCATGTGTTCGGCGGTTTCTCGCAAGCGCGCCTGCATCGACAGGATCGCGCGGGCCACGCCGGGCATGTTCGAGGCAATCTCGCGAATCTCTGCCAGCGATGCCCCCGCGCCCTGATCGGCCAGCGCCGCGCGCAGATCGGGGACCAGCCGCGCCTCTTCGGCCTCGGAAAACAGCTGCACGTCCAGCCCGAACACCGCGTTCAGCTTCAGCAGCACCGGCACGGTGAGCGGCCGCTGGTTGCGCTCCAACTGGTTGACATAGCTGGGGCTCAACTCCAGCGCGCGGGCCAGTGCCGCCTGGGTCATCCCGCGTTCTTCGCGCAACCGGCGCAGGCGCACCCCCATATAGGCTTTCTTCACCTTGCCACCCTTCCCGCATTTGCAAGATTCGCAATCCTTGCACATTCGCTTCGCAAAGCTACGCTTTTTCAGCAGTTTATCCCGCATATTGCCCTGTGAGAAGGTGGGTTTGCCAATTTTGCGAAGAGCGCGCGGAGAACCAGCCAGCATGAAAACCCATGAGCTGCGGACATACAAATCCGCCGAACACCTTGCCCGCCACGACCAGCTTGCCTGGAAGATTGCCGAGATGGCCGCCGACCCGGTCGCGGTTGACGCGGATGTGATCGAGATGATCATCAACCGGGTGATCGACAATGCCGCCGTGGCCGCGGCCTCGGTGGCGCGCCGCCCGGTGGCCTCGGCCCGGGCGCAGGCGCTGGCCCACCCCTACGCCCCCGGTGCAACCGTGTTCGGGATGCCGCCGGACCGCCGGGTCAGCCCGGAATGGGCGGCCTGGGCCAATGGTACGGCAGTGCGCGAACTCGACTTCCACGATACCTTCCTCGCCGCCGATTATTCCCACCCCGCCGACAACATCCCGCCGATCCTCGCGGTCGCGCAGCATTGCGGGTTGTCGGGGGCCGATCTGCTCCGCGGGCTGGCCACGGGCTATGAGGTGCAGGTCAATCTGGTGAAAGGCATCTGCCTGCATGAACACAAGATCGACCATATCGCCCATCTCGGC
>PDRW01000015.1 GCA_002746935.1 Rhodobacterales bacterium | reverse complement strand
CACCAGAACAAGGTTCGCCTCACCGCCGCCAAACAGGTGCCGAAACAGCATTTTGAAGTTGGAATTGACCTGCTCAAACGCGGTCAACAGGCGTTCGCGCCCCTCTTTGTTGAGGTTGGCAATGCCGGAGCGCAGCTTGCGGATCGCCTCTTCCAGATCGGCCTTGTCGCGGACCAGTTGCGCGTGTTCCTCCGTCACCTCTTTGGCGTCTTCCTCGGCGCGCAAATTCACCGCGCCCAGACTATCGCGCTGCCGTTTCAGGCGGGACACATCATGTTCAATCTGCTCCGACGACGGCATCTTTTCCGGGTCTTCCTCCAGCTGCTCCAGCAACGCCGCGGGGGTGCAATCCTGCTCCTCCCGAATGCGCTCCGCCGCCTGCGAAACCCCCTCTTTCGCCGCATCGGCACGCGCCTCCGCGCGGGCGCGCGCCTCTCGGGCCTCCCCGGCGGCACGCTCATTTTCCCGTTCCGTATCAGAGGCTTGGCGCAAATCCGTTTCCGCTGAAGACAACGCATCCTGCGCCGCAGCCTTGCGCGCTTCCGCCTCCGAGATCGAGCGCGCCAACTCATCGCGGCGGGTGCGAATCTCGTCGGGAACCTGTTGCGCTTCGCCCAGTTCCGCTTCCGATTGTCCCTTGCGTTCCGCCAGTTCCGAGACCCGTTTCCCCGCCGTTTCCTTGCGGTGTTTCCAGCCCGAAACCTCCTTGGCAACCTCCTGCGACCGCTTCTGCCGCGCCTCGCCCTCACGGCGGGTTTCGTCGAAAGCGGAGCGGTGCGACATCATCGCCATGCGCGCCGCTTCAACCGTCATCTTAACGTCTTCAACCTCCGCCCGCGCCGCATCCAGATCGCCCAGTTCCGCCATCGCCGCGCTGGCCTCCTTGACGCGCAACGCAGCCGCCAAAACCTCCTCATCCAACCGCGAAAGCGAAAGCGAAACCCCTTCGGATTTGCTCTCCGCCATTGAAAGCTCGGCTTCCGCACGAGAAGCGGCGCGCGCGGCATCCACCGCCGCCCGATCCGCCGCTTTGCGCGCCTCCCGCGCCGCCTGATCCGCCTGCGTTGCTGCCGCAAGCTCGGTCTTGATCGCCTCATGCGCGGCCATCGCACCGTCCGCGCGCGCCGAGGTCCGTTCCAGATCCTGCTTCAATTCTTCCAGCCGGTTTAGCTGTTGCAACCGAAGCGCCGCCGCCGACGGGGCGTCTTCTGCGGCAGCCCGAAACCCGTCCCAGCGCCAAAGATCCCCTTCCAGCGAAACCAGCCGCTGCCCCGGCAGCAAATCCGCCTGCATCCGGTTTCCGGCCTCTGGTTCCACGATGCCGATCTGCCCCAGACGGCGCGTCAGAACCGCCGGTGCGTTAACGAAGTTTGACAGCGCCTTAACCCCTTCGGGCAAGCTCTGTGGCTTGGCATATCCCGGCAGCGAGGCCCAGCCAGAAGGCGCATCGGCCTCTACCTCCGGCGCGCGCAGATCGTCCGCCAACGCCGCGCCAATCGCCTTCTCATAGCCCACCGTCACCTTGAGCGCATCGAGCAACTGCCCGGTCTCAGAGGTGTCGCGTTCCAGCAGTCGGGCCAACGCCATCACCTCGGCGCGCAACGCATTCACCTCGCCCTCCGCCTCGGACCGCTCCGCGCGCGCATCCGCCTCGCGCGCCTGCAACTCTGTGCGCCGCGCATCCGCCGCCGTCAGTGCTTCTTCCGCCGCTTCCGCCGCTTGCGCCGCCGCCACGCGATCCGATTCGCGCGCCTGCACATCCCCCCGCGCCTTGGTTAACGCCTCACGGGTCGCCGCCAGTTCCGCGCGCGACTTTTCCGCTTCCGCTTCGCTGCGCGCCAAAGATTTCTCGCTGTCCTGCAAAAGCCGCGTCGCCGATTGATGCCGCGCCGCCAACCGCGCCACGTCTTCCGTTTGCTGCGCATGAAGCGCCTCGCGCTCCGACAAAATCTCCGCCGCCTCGCGCGCCTTTGCCTCTGCCGCTTCCATGCGCTCCGCATGACCCGCGCCCGCCTTGGCTAGCTCACGCGCTTCCCATTCCAGCCGCGCAATGGTCTCATCCGCGTCCCGGTTCAACGCCTCTTCACGCTCGATATCTCGGGCCAGTTGCGCAATCCGGGCGGTCAGGGTCTCAATCCGGGTTTCCGCCTGTTTTTCCTGATCCGCAAGCTGATCGCGGCTAACCAAAACCCGCTGTAACACCGCGCTGGCAATCGCCTCTTCCTCGCGCAGCGCAGGCAATTTCCCTTCCGCCGCTTCACGCGTTTTCGACGCCTTGCGCGCTTCCGCTTCCGCCTGTGCCGCCGCCTTGGTGCGCTCGGTCAGGGTCGCTTTTGCCGCCAACGCAACCTCATCCGCTTCCCGCCAACGGCGATACAGCAACATCCCCTCTGCACGGCGCAACTGCGTGCCAATGTCACGATAGCGCGCCGCTTGCCGGGCCTGCCGCGCCAGTTGTGCCAACTGCCCCGCGAGTTGCTCAATCACATCTTCGACCCGAAGCAGATTATTCTCTGTCCCCTTCAGCTTCAACTCCGCCTCATGACGCCGCTGATAGAGACCCGAAATCCCCGCCGCTTCCTCCAGAATACGCCGCCGGGCCTTGGGCTTGGCATTGATCAATTCCGCAATCTGCCCCTGCCGCACCAGCGCCGGGGAATGGGCGCCGGTCGAGGCATCGGCAAACAACATCTGCACATCGCGGGCACGCACATCCTTGCCGTTAACCTTATACGCCGACCCGGCATCCCGCGTGATCCGGCGCACAATCTCCAACCCATCGCTGTCGTTAAACCCGGAAGGTGCAAGACGGTCGGAATTATCGATGGTCAGGGACACTTCCGCGAAATTGCGCGCAGGTCGCGTTGCCGCCCCGGCGAAAATCACGTCCTCCATGCCACCGCCACGCATGGCCGACGCGCGCGTTTCCCCCATGACCCAGCGCAGCGCCTCCAGCAAGTTCGACTTACCGCAGCCATTTGGCCCCACAACGCCGGTCAACCCGTGCGCGATCACCAGATCGGTCGGGTCCACAAAGCTCTTGAAGCCATTCAGACGTAATTTGGTAAACTGCAACGCGCGCCTCAGGGGTTCATATTGATTCTTCCGCGCGATTGTCGGAACAGACCCGCCCCGAGTCAACGGCTTAGGGTGTAGACCCATAATCCCTGCGCCACTGGCGCCAAATCCGCGAAAGATCAGCGGTTTGGCGCGCGCAGGACATAGTGGGTCTATTTCCAAGCGCGTCGAGCCGCTGAGGTGAAGCGGATTTAGCGTCTTCGATTTGCCAGATTTTTGCCCTGAGCGTCTTCGCGACCCCTGGAAATAGCCCCACTATTCCTGCGGTGCCGCTCATAGTCAGAACAAAAATCTGCCAAAACGGGCCTGCATGGTTTTTCGCCCCAAGGGCGGGATTTGAGGGAAAGCGGATAAGCCGCTGCCGCCCCCGCGACTGTGAATGCCGAGCGCGCGCCAGGGCCACTGGGAAACCGGGAAGGCGGCGCAAGCTGTGACGCACGAGCCAGGAGACCTGCCATGTGGAAACCAACCCGTCGGGGCTGACGGGCAAAGGAGTATTGAGATGAAAAAGATCCCCACGACCGTGGTCACCGGCTTTCTCGGTTCCGGTAAAACAACCCTGATCCGGCACCTGTTAGACAACGCGAACGGCAAGCGCATTGCCCTTATCATCAACGAGTTTGGCGACCTTGGCGTCGATGGTGACATCCTGAAAGGCTGCGGCGATGAGACCTGCACCGAGGACGATATTTTCGAGCTGTCCAATGGCTGTATCTGCTGCACGGTTGCCGAGGATTTTATCCCTACCATGCAAGCCCTGCTCGACCGTCCCGACGCGCCCGATCACATCGTTATTGAAACCTCCGGCCTCGCCCTGCCGCAACCGCTGGTGCGCGCTTTTCAGTGGCCCGAGATTTCGACCCGCGTGACCGTTGATGGCGTGGTGACTGTGGTCGATGGTAAAGCGGTGAATGAAGGTCAGTTCGCCGCTAACCTCGCCGCCGTGGATGCGCAGCGCAAGGCGGATGAGAACCTCGATCACGAAACCCCGCTCTCCGAGCTTTTCGCCGATCAGATCGCCGCCGCCGACATGATCGTGGTAAACAAGACCGACCTGATGGGCGAGGACGCGGCCAAAGCGCTGGTGCAGAAACTGGCGGGCGAAGCGCGCGGCGGGGTGCAGGTTCTGCCCTCGACGATGGGCAAATTGCCAGTGGAAGTGGTGCTGGGGCAAGGCGCAGAAGCGGAGGCCAACATGGCCGGGCGCGACGAGATACACCATCACCACCACGATGATGATGACGACGATCATGAACATCACCACGACCACGACGAGTTCGAAACCTTCGTCGTCGAGCGCGGCGAAATCACCGACCCGGAAGCCTTCGCCGCGCAAATCACCGAGGTCATCCGCGCGCATAACATCCTGCGCCTCAAGGGTTTCGCCGCCGTTGAAGGCAAGCCGATGCGCCTGACATATCAAGCGGTTGGCCCGCGGGTGGACCATTATTTCGACCAGCCTTTCGGCGCGGATGCGCGGGAAACCCGGCTGGTGGTGATCGGTCAGGCGGGGCTGGACCACGCCGCGATCGAAGCCGCCCTGCGCGCATGAGCTTCACCATCGAACAGGCCGCGCCGGATGAACCCGGTGCGGCTCGCTTGCTCGGGCAAAGCCACGCGCTGATGCAGAGCCTGTTCCCGCCAGAGGACAATTTTTTCCTCGATATCAACGCCCTGAAAGCGCCCGACATCCGCTTTTTCGTGGCGCGCGAGGGCGATGCAATTCTCGGCACCGGCGCGTTGAAAATCACCCCCGAATATGGCGAGGTGAAGTCCATGTTTGTCGCGCAGGAAGCGCGCGGCAAGGGGATCGGCGCCGCCCTTCTGGCCCAGATCGAGGCCACCGCCCGCGCCGAAAACCTGCCCGCCCTGATGCTCGAAACCGGCAACACACTCACCGCCGCGCACAAGCTCTACGCCGCCGCCGGGTTTGAACCGCGCGGCCCCTTCGGCGATTATCCCAACGCCAAAAGCTCCATCTTCATGCAAAAGATCCTGTAAATGCACCTGCTCGCCGCCACTCCCGGCGCCATTGACGACGGCAAAGAACCCGTCGATCTGGCGCAAAGTCCCGCCGATATTCTCTTCATTTCCGCCGCCGATACCGAGCTGGCCGCGCTGTCACAGGCCCGCGCCGATATGGACGCCGCCCCGAGCCTGCGCCTCGCCAACCTGACCCATCTGGCACACCCCCTCTCCGTCGATCTGCACATCGAAACCTGCGCGTCGAAATGCAAGCTGGGGGTGGCACGCGTGCTGGGCGGGCAAGGTTACTGGCGCTATGGCGTCGAACAATATGCCGCCCATTGTCAGGCGCTCGGCATCCCGCTGGCGCTCTTGCCCGGCGATGACAAACCCGACCCGGACCTCGCCTTGCTCTCGACCGTTTCCGAAGAGGATTACGCCGCGCTCTGGGCCTATATGGTCGAAGGCGGCCCGGAAAACACGACCCGTTTCCTGACCTATGCGCAGGCGATGCTGACCGGCAGCGACAAGCCCGCCCCCGCCGCGCCGCTGCTGAAATCGGGGCTATACTGGCCCGGCAAAGGCTTGGCGGATTTTGATGTTATATCAGAGAGTTGGCAGGAGAACGCGCCGGTGGTGGCGGTGGTGTTTTACCGCGCGCTGGTGCAATCGGCGGGGCTGGAACCCATCGGCGGGCTGGTCTCGGAGCTAGCCAAACTCGGCCTGAACCCGCTGCCGATTTTCGTCAGTTCGCTCAAAGACCCGCTCTCCGCCGCGACCCTGCAATCGCTGTTTGAAACCGCCCCGCCCTCGGTGATTTTGAACTGCACCTCCTTCGCCGTCGGCTCGCCACATGAGGGCGACGACAGCCCGCAAAACCCGTTAACCATGAAGGCCGCGAACGCGGCGCCGGTGTTTCAGGTTGTGCTGTCAACCAGCGCCGAGGCGACGTGGCACGAGGGCACGAGCGGCCTGTCCGCCCGCGACATCGCGATGAACGTCGCCCTGCCCGAAGTCGACGGTCGGGTGCTGACCCGCGCCATCAGTTTCAAGGGCGAAGCGTTCTTCGACGCCGCCACCGAATGCCCCATCGCGACCTACCGCGCCCGCCCGGACCGCATCGCGTTCGTGGCGCAACTGGCGAAGAACTGGGCCGAGCTGCGCCACACCCCGCTCCCCGAGCGTCGTGTCGCCCTCATTCTGGCCAATTATCCGAACAAGGACGGGCGCCTCGCCAATGGCGTCGGCCTCGATACGCCCGCCGCAACCATCGAGGTGCTGAACGCGCTTGTTAACCAAGGTTACCGGATTCGTAACACTCCTGAGTCCGCTCAAGCGCTGATGCAAACCATCCTCAGCGGCCCGACCAACTGGCTTACCGACCGCGCCCAACGCTCCGGCGGCACGACCCTGCCGTTGGGCGAATATCTGACGCATTTCCACCGCCTGCCGCAGCAGGTTCAGGACCAGATCGCCGAGCGCTGGGGCACCCCGGAATCCGACCCGTTTTTCGAGGATAATGCCTTCCGCCTATCGCTGTTTTCCTATGGCAACGCGGTGGTCGGCGTGCAGCCCGCGCGCGGCTATAACATCGACCCGACCGACACCTATCACTGCCCCGATCTGGTCCCGCCGCACAACTATCTCGCCTTCCCGCATATCTACCCTTTCATCGTCAACGATCCGGGCGAAGGGACACAGGCAAAACGGCGCGCAAGTGCTGTAATCATTGACCATTTAACGCCGCCCCTGACCCGCGCAGAAAGCTACGGGCCGATGAAAGACCTCGAAGCGCTGGTCGATGAATATTACGAAGCGGCGGGAGTTGATCCGCGCCGGATCGAGATTTTGAAGAAGGAAATTCTGAGCCTGACAACTGTGACCGGGCTGGATGAAGATGCCGGTTTGACCGGCGATGAGGAAAACGATCTGGCCAAGCTGGACGCCTATTTGTGTGAGTTGAAAGAGGCGCAAATCCGGGACGGGTTGCACGTCTTTGGCAAGTCGCCGGAGGGGCGTTTGTCGCGCGATCTGGTGCAGGCTTTGGTGCGTATTCCGCGCGGCGACGGCAAGGGTGAGAACGCGTCGCTGATCCGGGCGCTGGCACTGGATCTGGAGCTGAATTTCGACCCGTTGGATTGCGATTTTTCCGCGCCGTGGACCGGGCCAAAACCGGCGCAGCTGAGCGGCGAAACCGCGTGGCGCTCGCATGGGGATACGGTCGAACGGCTGGAAGAATATGCCGCGCGGCTGATCGAAGGAGAGGCGGCGCCCGGCCCGGCTTCTAGCGCGGTGCTTAACCAAGTTGAACACGTTGTTAAGCCAAAAGTAACCCAATGCGGCCCGGCAGAACTTGATGGCATCCTGACCGCCTTTGCCGGAAAATTCGTGCCCCCCGGCCCGTCCGGCGCACCAACGCGCGGACGGCTCGACACGCTGCCTACCGGACGCAACTTTTATTCCGTTGACAGCCGGGCCGTGCCGACGCCGACCGCATGGTCCCTCGGCTGGAAATCCGCCAATCTGTTGATCGACAAACATTTGCAAACCCATGGCGACTGGCCACGCGCGATGTTGATCACCGCATGGGGCACGGCCAACATGCGCACCGGCGGCGACGACATTGCGCAGGCCTTGGCTCTGATGGGCGTCAAACCCCAATGGGATAAAGCCAATCGGCGTGTCACCGGGTTCGAGATCATCCCCGAAACCGCGCTTGGCCGCCCGCGTGTGGACGTAACCCTGCGCATCTCCGGCTTCTTCCGCGACGCCTTTCCGTCGCTGATTTCGCTCTTCGATTCCGCCGCCCGCGCGGTGATGGAACTCGACGAACCCGACAGCGCCAACCCCGCTGCAGCGCGCGCGAAGACGGAGGGCATCCGCCCGCGTGTTTACGGCTCCAAACCCGGCGCCTATGGCGCGGGGCTTCAGGCATTGATCGACGAAAGGCTATGGAACGATCGCGCGGACTTTGCCGAAGCCTACCTCGAATGGGGCGGATATTCTTACGGCGCTGGTAACGAAGGTAAACGCGACCGGGCAGGATTCGAACAACGCCTGAGCCAGACCGAAGCCATCGTGCAGAACCAGGACAACCGCGAACACGACATTCTGGACAGCGACGATTACTACCAATTCGAGGGCGGCGCAGCGGCGGCGGTGGCCCATTTACAAGGGCAGGACCGCCCGATTTACCATAACGACCACTCCCGCCCGGAGCGCCCGGTGATCCGCACGCTGGACGATGAGATCGGACGGGTCGTGCGCTCGCGCGTGGTGAACCCGAAATGGATCGAGGGGGTGAAGCGGCACGGGTATAAGGGCGCGTTTGAGATCGCCGCGACGGTCGATTATCTGTTCGCCTTTGCAGCGACCACCCATGCAGTGAAGAACCATCATTTCGATCTGGTGCATGCCGCCTTTCTGGAGGACGAAGAGACCCGCGACTTCATCGAGGAACACAACCCCGCCGCATTGGCTGAAATCGCACAACGCCTTGAAGAAGCAATAGAAAAGGGGCTTTGGATACCACGCTCAAACTCGGCGCGCGCACTGCTGGAACAACTGCGACAGCGCTAAGCGCCGGGGCATTCCAGCCGCGCCGTCATCAAAGCCACATCGCCGCCAAGCGAGCCGTTTTCAACCCGGCATCCGGTGGCGATTTCGACCGCCCGCGTTGCCTTGGCGAAGGTCAGGGACATGGAGGGCGAAAGCTCGATGGAGGTGCGGTAAATCTCGACCTCATCGCCGCGCCAATGCACGGCGAAGAGCGACCCACCAACTTCGACAACCTGACGATTCGCCCCGTGCATCCGCAGGCTTGGGGAATCACAGGCCGTCAGAGCGGCAAGGAACATGGTTAACAACAACGGTTTCATGCCGCCACTATGGCGCAAAAACCGTTAAAAAACTCTTAACGCGTTCTTAACCAAGGTTAACGCGCCAAGCTTAACGCACAGGTGCGTCAACTTGTCGCACAGCATTCCCCAAGCCGCTTCGCTATTTACATTCCAAATCCTGAATATGAATGGAGCCCTCCAATGCAAACCAACCGTGTAGCGGACAAATATTCTCCGCTTTATTTCCTCGCCTCCGTCGGCGCCGGCGGCCTTTCGGTGTCGTTCTTCATGTATCTGCTGTTCTGGGTGCCGCACAAAGGCACCCCGGTCGCAACCTTCAATCACATCGCCGCTTACTGGCCCAATGCCTCGATGTCCGCCAAGGGCGCCATCGCGCTG
>PDRW01000089.1 GCA_002746935.1 Rhodobacterales bacterium | reverse complement strand
GCCGCCGGCGCGCATGAAGGCCTGAAGCTGTTCGGAAAGCATCGACAGCTGATAGGGGCTGGTGCGGCAGGGGACGATCAGCACGTCGACATCCGAGAGGTCACTGCGCGGCAGGTCGCGGATGTAGATCACCCGGTCGAACCAGTCCTTCAGCGGCGCGCGCTCGTAGCTGTCGATGTGATAGGCCGCGCCGCCGTCGATCAGGGCGATGGTTGGTTTCTTGCTCATGCTGCCACCTTTGAAGTCTCTGCGAACCAGTCGAAAAACCCTTGCAGATAGCTTGGGCCTTCGCCGAAATCGCCGGCGAGGAACATCCACAATTCGATGCCGGAATGGACGAAGATCCGCCCCCCCTGTGGACGGTCGTAGATCCAGTCGACCGCCACGTGATCGGGGCCGACCGAGTAGAGCACCTCGGCGCCCTCGGGCGGCGGATTGGTGCCACGGCCGAAGAAGCCCGCGAAGCGGCTCAGCTCCGGCAGGAACGGCCGGGCGATATGGCCGTTGATGATCAGCGTGCCGCCGGCGTCGAGATAGGCGGCGATCTTGCCGGCGATCTCGCTCAGATGCACCTGATCGGCAAACATCGAGACCAGCACCGCGTCATAGGCCGTCCAGTCGATCCGGTCGGCCTCGTATTGCTGGACGAAATCGAAGCGGTGGCCGTCGAGCTTCGCCAGCGCCGGGCGTCCCGGGCCGCTGTCGTTCTGAAGGTAGAGGAAACGTCCCGCCATGGGTCAGACTCCTTTCTTGGGGTTTTTCGTGAGAAACCGGGGGCGCGGTATGAGCCGCGGGGTGCGGGCACAATAAGCATCGTATTCGGCGCCGAAGCGGTCGCGCATCATCGCCTCTTCGTGAAGCATCCGTGGCCCGAACAGGATGGCGATGCTGATCAGCCCCGACGGCCCCGCGATCCAGTTGTTGATCAGCAAGGCCTGAGTGAGGCCGAAGAGCAGGAAGGCGGCATACATCGGGTGGCGGATCCGGGCATAGAGCCCGTGGGTCACCAGCTGGTGCCCCTCGCGCAGTTCCAGCAGGTAGGACCAGTTCCCGCCGAGATCCACATGCGAGCGCCAGAACAGCCAGATTGAAAACGCGCCGACGGCAAGCCCGGTCCAGAGTTGC
>PDRW01000028.1 GCA_002746935.1 Rhodobacterales bacterium | reverse complement strand
GGTTGGGCATGAACTGATCCTCCTGAACAGGATGAATCAGAAATCAGACCAAATGTGAACCCCGCGCGATTCAACGTAAGATGGAAGCGCTTTAGTGGCATGGTGGCATGGCCGCAGTCGACCCGCGTCAGCCTGAACGGACGGTTGCCACAGGCGTTGTTCATCATGATCCACGAGCCGATCATGAACAGGCCGATGCCGCCACCGGCCATCAGCCCTTTCAACAGCGTATCAATCCCGGCCTGGGCGATGACGTGGCGCATCATGCCTGCCACCAGGAGCATCGTGATGGACGTTATCGCATTCGGCACCAAGCCCCCATTTTCCGGCTTGCTGTTGGCATCGACTTCCACGCCGGATGCCCTGGCCCAAGGCTTCGACAGTCCGGTGTACCAGATGGCTCCAAGGTACAGGATGCGGCAACTGCAGCCAAAAAATTGACGAATTCCATGGGGTTATTCTCCCGATCCGCGCCAATCCACCTCAGTGTTCTATCGGGGCACACAGATAGTCCAGGGCTTTTCTCCCGCCAGTTCGAGAACTGTGGCCCATTCCTCCGGGCGCACCGGTTGCACCGAAAGCCGCGTGTTGTTGACCAGCACCATGTCGGCAAGCCGCGGGTCGGCCTTGCACATGGCGAGAGTCACCGGGTTTGCGAGCGGACGCACGGCCCTCACATCGACGCATTCCCAGCGCGGGTCGTCGGTGGTGCTGTCGGGGTGGATCTCGGCGCAGATCTCCACAATGCCCATGACCCGCTTTTCGTTCACCGAATGGTAGAAAAACCCGAGGTCGCCCAGCTTCATTTCGCGCATCATGTTGCGGGCCTGGTAATTGCGCACGCCGTCCCATTCCTCGCCGGCCTCGCCCCTGGCCACCTGATGCTCCCAGCCCCAGGTGTTGGGCTCGGATTTGAACAGCCAGTACCGCATCAGCCGATCACTTTCGAAAAGCGTTCGATGCGCACCTTTTCGAACAGCCCGGCCTTGGCATAGGGATCGTTGGCGGCCCAGGTTTCCACATCGGCACGGGTTTCGACGTCCACCACGATGAGCGAGCCGGTCATGGCGCCGGTTTCGTCCTGGAAGGGCCCTGCGAAGACCACGGGCGTTTCGGCGAGAAAGGCAATATGGGCCGCGCGGTTGGCCTTGCGGATCTCGAGCGCGTTTTCCTTGTCGGTGCAGATGATCGCATACATGTCATTCCTCCTTGAGTGGCCGCGAAAGCAGGGCGGCGACTGCCTGCTGAGTAGTGGCGGTTCCGGTGACCAGTGCCATGACAGCCTCGGCGACAGGCATGTCAAGACCAGCCTTGCCCGCCGCCCTGACCACCGCCCGGGCCGTGGACTTGCCCTCGATGGTCGCGCCCTCGGCCCCGGGTTCACCCTGTCCCAAAGCGAGCCCGTAAGAATAGTTGCGCGACTTCTCCGAGGTGCAGGTGAGGGCAAGGTCGCCAAAGCCGGAGAGCCCGGCGAGCGTTTCCGGCCGGGCGCCGCGCGACCGGGCAAAACGGCTCATCTCGGCATAGCCCCGGGTCATCAGGGCAGCACGGGCGCTTTCGCCAAGCCCGGCGCCGATGGCGATGCCGCAGGCAATGGCGATGACATTCTTCAGCGCCCCGCCGAGCTCGACCCCGATAATGTCGGTGGAGCGATAGAGCCTGATATTCGGCGTGGTCAGAGCCTCTTGCAACGCTTCCGGGTGGGCAGCGGCGAGCGTCAGCGCGGTCGGCAGGCCGGTAGCGATGTCGATGGCGAAGCTGGGGCCAGAGAGGATCGCGGGCGTGGTGCCGGGACAAGTCCCGGCGATGATTTCCGCAGGTCCACGGCCGGTGGCGATGTCGATGCCCTTGGAGCAGCAAACAAGGGTCTGGCGGTTGAGATGCGCGGCGTGTTCGGCAAGCACGGCTGAAAGCTTCTGGAGCGGGATCGCCAGCAGGATGATGTCGGCCTTGGCGGCCTCGGCGAAATCGCCGGTGACGCGAAGCGTGTCGGGCAGGCGTACCCCTGGCAGGCGGCGGGTGTTTTCGCGCCGGGCGTTCATGTCGCCCGGGTTGCGCGCCCAAAGGGTGATCACGCGCCCGTCGCTGGCGAGCGAAACGGCATAGGCGGTGCCAAAGGCCCCGCCGCCGAGAACGGAAATGCTGTTCATGCCTTGGCTCCCTTTCTGCCCGATCCAAGCATGGCGGGGGCGGTCTCGTCCAGCGGCCAGCGCGGGCGGGCGGCGAGGCTCATGTCATCGCGATGCCCGGCGCGGAAACGCTCGATCCCGGCCCAGGCGATCATCGCGGCATTGTCGGTGCAGAGCCCGAGCGGCGGGGCGATGAATGCGGCGCCAGCTTCGCGGGAAACCGTCTCTAATGCAGCCCGAATCGTCATGTTGGCCGAGACGCCCCCGGCAACGGCGAAGTTTGGCCTGCCGGGGTTCAGCGCCAGACAGGCGGCAAGCGCACGGCGAGACTTTTCCGCCAGCACATCCGACACCGCCGCCTGGAAAGAGGCGCAGAGATCGGCGCGGTCGTCCCGGTGCAAGCCGCCATCGCGGGCGACGAGCTTGTCGCGTTCGCGCAGCAGTGCGGTCTTGAGGCCGGAAAAGCTCATGTCCATGCCGGGGCGGTCGAGAAGCGGGCGGGGCAGCCGGAACCGCTGCGCGTTTCCGTTCCGCGCTTCGCGTTCCACGGAAGGGCCGCCGGGTTGCGGCAGGGCAAGGAGCTTTGCGGTCTTGTCGAAGGCCTCGCCCGGTGCGTCGTCGATGGTGCCGCCGAGGCGGGTGAAACGGTCTTCCCCGTTGACCAGCAGAAACTGGCAATGGCCGCCCGAAACCAGCAGCACCAGATAAGGAAAGGCGGTGCCATCGGTGAGCCGCGGGGTGAGGGCGTGGCCGGCGAGGTGGTTGACGCCGATCAGCGGCAGGCCGGTCGCGGCGGCAAGGCCCTTCGCCAGCATCACCCCGGCCAGCACCCCGCCGATGAGACCGGGCCCGGCGGTAACGGCGATGGCATCAAGCGCGCCAAGCTCCACCCCCGCTTTGTCAAGCGCCTGTTCGACGCAGAGGTCGAGCTTCTCGGTATGGGCGCGGGCGGCGATTTCGGGCACGACCCCTCCGAAAGCGGCGTGCAGTTCGGTCTGGCCCGCGACCACGGAGGACAATATCTCGGGCCGGGCGCCGGGCGCGTGGCGGACAAGAGCGGCGGCGGTGTCGTCGCAGCTCGATTCGAGGCCGAGGATGGTGAGACTGTCGGTCATGGGTTCCGTTGCGGTGAGGGTCGTGCCGGGCTACCACCGCAAGCGATGACAGACAATCCCACGCGCCGCCCGACCCTCCTGCTGACCCGCCCCGAAGCGCAATCGCGGCAGATGGCGGCGACCTTTGCCGGACGCGCCGAGGTGGTGATTTCGCCGATCATGGAGATCCGGCCGACCGGCGCGGCGGTGAGCCTCGCGGGGGTCGCGGGGGTGATCCTGACATCGGCCAATGCGGTGCGTTTCGCGCCGCCGCTTGAGAGCATCAAGGCCCATTGTGTGGGCCTGCGCACCGCCGAAGCGGCGCGGGCTGCGGGCGCTGAGGTGGTGACTGTCGCACCGGATGCGGCGGCACTGGTCGCGGCGGTGTCCGGGCCTGGGCCGCTCATGCATCTGCGCGGCGAACATGCCCGCGGCGAGGTGGCTGCGCGGCTTGATCGGGCTGGAACAGAGACACATGAGGTGGTGGTTTACGCGCAGATCGCCCGGGCGCTGAGCGCCGAGGCACGGGGTCTCCTTGAAAGCACAAACCCGGTCGTGTTGCCGCTCTATTCGCCGCGTTCCGCCCGGCTGGTGGGCCAGGGGCTGGTGCCCGGACCCGATCTGCGGGCGATCGCGATGAGCCCCGCCGTGGGTGATGCGTGGAGCGCGGCGACAGGCGGCCGGGCCGACATCTGCGCCACCCCGACCGGCGGCGCCATGGTTGAAAAAATCCTTGCCGCTCTGGCGCGCAAGTTGCCTTGAGACCGGCCCGGTGCGTGGTTAGGTTCGACGTGGCGGGCGCGCCCAGGTCGCGTGCAGAGATTCGGAAGGTGAATGATGGCGGAAGCCCCGAAGTCGACGAAAAAAAATGAATCCAAGGCTGTGGCGGGCAAGGCTCCGGCTGCGGGCGGGAAAGCGGTGAAAGACCCGAAGGCGAAGGTCGAAGACGCCATGATTGTCGGGGAAACACCCCCGAAGGCCGGCAAGACGGCCGGCAAGACGGGGCCTGCGGCGAAGCCGGACAAGACGCCCCCCGACAAGACCTCCGCGGAGGCGAAAAAGGAAAAGCCGGTGCGTGCGAAGGCCGGGTCCGGACCGGGTGAGGCTGCGAAAGCCGCAGCGCCTGAGGCGCCGGCCGGAAAACGCAGCGGGGCTTTTGCCGGGTTTGTGCTCGGCGGGGTTGTGGCCGCGGTGATCGGGTTTACCGCCGCGCGCACCATTGTGCCGGAAGGCTGGCCCTTCCCCGGGGTCGAGCCCGAGGTCGATCCGCTGGTGGGCGTGGTCGAGACCCAGGGCGACGAGATCAACGCGCTCGGGGCAAGCGTCGACGACCGCTTCGCCGCGCTCGATGCCCGGATCGCGGAGATGCAGGCCGATACCAGCGCGCTGGATGCGTTGCGGGCCGATATGACTGCACGGCTCGACGGGCTTGTAACCGGGGCGGAGCAGATCACCGACCAGCTAGGCGCCATCGAGACGCGGCTGTCGTCGGTCGAGAAGCTCGCGCCCGAGGGCACCGAAGCCGCGAAGACCGCCGCCGCGGCCTATGCGCGCGAACTTGAAACGCTCACCGGGATGTTCGAGGGGCAGTTGCAGGATATGCGCGGGATGTTTTCCGGCGAGCTCGAGAAGATCCATACGGCGCAGGCCGAGGCCACGGCGCTTGAAGAGCAGCTTGCCGCCTCAAACCGCGAGGCCACTGCGCGGGCGGCGCTGGCGCAGGTGCTGGCGGCGCTCGATACCGGCGGCAAGCCGTTCGACACCGCGCTGCTGGAGCTCACGCAGGCCACCGGCACCGATGCCCCCGCCGCGCTCACGCAAGTGGCCGCCGATGGTGTGCCCGGGCTCGGGGCGCTGCGCGAGGCTTTCCCCGAGGCCGCGCGGGTGGCGATTGATGCCGACATCCGCGCCAGTGTCGAAGATGGCAGCCTGAACCGGATGGAAGCTTTCATGCGCACCCAGCTCGGCACCCGCAGCCTTGCACCAAAGGAAGGCGACGATGCCGATGCCGTGCTGTCGCGCGCCGAAGCGGCGTTGAAACAGGGCGATCTGGCCACGGTGTTTTCCGAGCTGGACCAATTGCCCGAAGCCGCGCAGCCCGCGCTTGCCGAATGGCGCCAACAGGCCGAGGCCCGGGCCGATGCGCTCGCGGCCGGTGCTGCGCTTGCCGATCAGTTGAACACGAAGTGAGGATGGTTCGATGCTTTGGTCCCTGTTGAAAATCGTCCTGTTCGTCGTGGTCGTGGCCGCCGCCGTTCTGGGAGCACAGATGGTTACCGAGACCAGCGCCGGGGTGCAGATCGCCGTGGGCAACATGGAGTTCAACCTCGGCCCGCTGCAATCGGTGATCGCGCTGGTGGCGCTGGTCGCGGCGGTCTGGGTGCTGTTTCTGGTGGTCGGGTTTCTGGTGGCGTTCATCCGCTTCCTGAGCGGCGACGAAACCGCCATCAGCCGCTATTTCGCCCGCAACCGCGAGCGCAAGGGCTATGCCGCGCTGGCCGAGGGGATGATGGCGCTGGCCTCCGGCGAGGAGCGCGTGGCGATGGCGCGCGCCGCCCGGGCCGAGCGCTTTCTGCACAAGCCGGAACTCACCAACCTCATCACCGCGCAGGCGGCCGAAATGGCGGGGGACCGCAAGCAGGCCGAACAGGTCTACAAAAAGTTGCTCAAGGACGAACGCACGCGGTTCGTCGGCATCCGTGGGATCATGAAGCAGAAGCTTGACGCGGGCGACACCGATACCGCGCTGAAGCTGGCCGAAAAGGCCTTCGCGCTGAAGCCGCGCCACGCCGAGACCGGCGACATTCTGCTGGCCTTGCAGGCGAAGCGGAGTGACTGGGCCGGTGCCCGCAAGACCCTTGGTGCCAAGGTAAAAACCGGCGCGCTGCCGCGCGATGTCGGACGCCGCCGCGACGGTGTGCTGGCCCTGCAGGAAGCGAAGGACATTTTCGAGGAGGGCAACTCGATCCGGGCGCGAGAGGCGGCGATCGAGGCCAACAAGCTGTCGCCCGATCTGGTCCCCGCGGCGGTGCTGGCGGCGCAGAGCTATGCCGAGCAGGGCAACAAGCGCTATGCGTCGCGGCTGCTGGCGAAGGCCTGGGGCGCGCATCCGCATCCCGATCTCGCAGCCAGTTTCGCCGGGCTGGAGCCCGATGAATCGCCAAAAGAGCGATTGAAGCGGTTCCGGGCGCTGACCAGCCAGCAACCCGACCATCCCGAAACCCGGATGCTGCTCGCCGAGCTGCATATTGCCGCAGAAGACTTCGCCGCAGCCCGTGAAGCGCTGGGCGATCTCGCCGAGAAAGACCCGACCCAACGCTCGCTCACACTCATGGCCGCGATCGACCGCGGCCAGGGCGCGGCTGACGAGGCTGTACGCGGCTGGCTCGCCAGGGCGGTGACCGCTTCGCGTGGCCAGCAATGGGTCTGCGACAAATGCGGCCATGTCCATGGCGAATGGGTTCCGGTCTGTGCAGATTGCAACGCTTTCGACACGCTGAGCTGGAAGGTGCCCTCCGAGGGCGAGATGAAAATGCGCGGCGGCGCCGAAATGCTGCCTCTGCTCGTCGGCAAGCCGACAACTTCCGTTGAGGTGGTCGAGACCGTGGCCGAGCCGGCCGCCACCGACGAAAGCAACGACGAAGCCGACGACGAAACCACGATCGAGGGCGTTGCCACGCCAACACCGGAAACGGAGGCAAAGCCGCAAAATTAGGGCTACACAGTCAAGGCGCGGGGTGCTATGCACCGCGCACCCGCGAAGTGCCGCAATGGTTCGCACGGCACGTCATTCAAAACTGGCAGATCACGCCCGAATGACCCGTAAAACCAGTCGCTTGCAGGCGGCGCAATGTAACGGGTAGGTCCATGGTAGGGCCTGCAAATGGAAGTGTGCCGGTGTAGCTCAGCTGGTAGAGCACGTCATTCGTAATGCGAGAATCCCACCAGCACTCGGTGGGGTTGAACCAACAAACCTCAATGAAATCAGATGCTTCGCCAATATTCGGTTGAGTTTGATCAGGGTTGGAACGTAACGTGAACCCTGCAACATCAGCCGTTTGCAAGGAGCCACGACCATGCCTCAGATCAAGTTCACCGACACCAACCTCAAGACCTTGTCCGCCGACAAGACGATTTGGTTTTCGGACCCCACGGTCAAAGGCCTGCAACTCTGCGTGACGGCGGGCGGGGTCAAGACATGGTACGTCAACAAGTGGGACTCGACGGCGCAGAAGACCCGGCGTGTCAAACTCGGCCAGTGGCCCCCGCAGGGCAAGCACTCGGCTTGGGCGAAGAAACAGGTCGGCAAGACGGCCCATGACATTGACGAGGGTGCCATCAAAACGCGGCAGGAGCGCGAGGCCGAGCGCGCGGCGGCGGCTGTCACTCAGTTGCCGACCTTTCGCGAAGCCCTGGAACTGATGATCGAGACCCGCTCGAACCCTCAGCGGATCGACACGTCGGGCAAGCGGCCCATGTCCGAGACGACGATCCGCGACTATCGGGGATCGTTCAATCGCCACCTTGCGACCTGGGCAGACATCCTGGTCGATGAGTTGCCCGTCTTCGAGATGGCAACGCATCTGAACGCCCTCCAGCGTGAGAAGCGCGAGGCTGCTCAGAGGGCGCAGAACGTCGCATCGTCTGTGATCCGGTTCGTGGCAGGACAGGCCTCGCGCGGCGACCTGATGGCGCGCGTTCCTCGGCTGAGGCGAAAGCTGATTCAGCGGCAAACTCATACTACGACGGGATTCCATGCAGCGGATGTGGGACCAGAGCACCGAGGACCCTCCATGGATCTTGTCGGCATTGTCTGGGAAACACGCATGTCGTCATGTCCTCGAAACTGCGCGAGCGGATTGCCGTAGATGCAGGTCGTCCTGAACTCCTGCTACTGCCCTCAAGTAGCGGAAATGGAATCTACTTCACCGGATTGCTTTGCCCGACCGGGCACGTCTGCGCACGCCGCTCGGATCGCCGGTGCAGTTATTGCGAGTCCGACCGTGCGGAATAGCGTCGCAGCGCATCTACAGCATCGGTCGCAAACTTGACCAAAGAACAGTTGCTCGCGATAGAAAAGCTATATGAACTGCGCGATGTGCTTTCGGTCGTGACAGGCATTCCTCATCACGGTGACCACATCATTCCTCTTACCCATCCCGACGTATGCGGTCGGCATGTTCCCTGTAATCTCCAAGTGCTGGTTGCGGCTGATATGCGACCGAAGTGTTAACGCGCGCACGTCTAACGGCTCAGAAAGGTGTCTGAGGTATTGACTCTGAGGCCGTTTGGAGTCTTGCGCGCTTGCCCCCGATTCGCGCGCGAGTTACACTGTGATTCGACGTGGAGGAAGACCGTGAAGCTGCCCAAGACCCTAGATCGTGAGCCGCTCGTCGATGCGGTCTTTGAGGTGCGCATGGGCGGCGCGCCGCAACTGGCAGACCTGTTGCCAGGCGCTCTCTTTGGCCAACTGACGCCGAAGCCGAAACTCCAAAGGCTGCCCGCAGCCGAGATACCGCAACCGATCAGAGACCAAGACCCGAACCTTGCCTTCTCGCCGGTTAGTCGGCTCGACTGGGGTGAGTTCACGATCTCATTCGGTGATCGAAACTTGGTCATCGCGTGCAAGCTGCCCTATCCGAAGTGGCCCGCTTTCAAGGAGGCCATTCTGGGCATTGTCGAGAAGGTGGCGCAAGTTGGTATCGCGGGTCCAGTCGAGCGGTACTCAGTGAAGTATGTCAACTTGATCCAGGCACCGACGCTCACGGAACAGATCGCGAAGATCAACATGGGCGTCCGAGTTGGTGACGTTGAAGCCAAGGATGACCATCTGTCTGTTCAGGTTCACCGCAACGAGGGCAACACTCTGTACATCATATCCGTCGTGACCGGCGCGCAAGGCGCGATGCCAGACGGTAAGATTGTTTTCGGGGCCGTCGTGGATATCGACTCGATCCGCACGGCGCACTTTTCTGACTTTGGCGCGTTTGCTGCGCAACTCGAACCTGCAGTTGAGAGCCTACGCCAAGCGAACAAGACCAAGTTTTTCAGTTGCCTGACCGAAGCAACGATCAATGAGATGGGGCCTAAGTATGATTGAACTCGCAGCAACCAGACCCACTTCCACGACCTTCATGGTTGCCGTTGGCGCGGCGATGCTTGCGGGTCAGGTCCATTATCCGCCGCGCGTTGAGGCATACGAGGTGCAGCAAGTACGCGGGACCTACAGCGGCTTCATGGAAAGCCTGGCGAAGCCCGCGGGCGTGGATCACTTCGCCCAGCAGATCGCCGCGATCTACAATGGCTTTGCTGAGCGCCAGGAGCGGCTTGGCGCTGAGTTTGAAGCCGCGATCTTTAACGACCTCGAGAGTCTCTATGAGGCTTGATCCGAAGGATGACCTTTGACGCAGACGCCCTCCGCCAGCAGATTCCTTACTACCTGACGGCTGCTCCTGCGCAGAAGGTCTTGGTGACTGAACTCAAGAACCTCATTGATGGAGCCGATAGAGGCTACTTCATCCCGGCAGGCTATGACGGCTATACGGGCGAGATGCTTCAAGGGGATGGCTGGCGCGGATTTCAGATATTCTCGTTCAAGTCGGGCAATGTAAATGCGGCGCGCGGGATCGTGCTGTCCAACTCTTGCGACGTGTCAGCAGAGAACGCCCGCGTTTTGCCGCCTAACGTGACCTTCGCGCCTATCGTGAAGCTGTCCAAGATAGTTGAGCGGTTCCAGGCGCACGGCCTGGATGGCGAGAAAGTCGCGTCTCGCCTAACGGACATCAAGGCGCAGCGAGTGACCAACATGTTCTATCTTCCGGCAGACGGACTGCTGGACGAGGATCACGTCGCACTCCTCGACGACTTGCACTCGATGCCGGTTGAGGTCCATCAGAAGGCCGCAGAGAAGCTGTTCACACTCAGCATGGCCGCCTTCTACTTGTTCGTCTTTAAGCTGTCCGTCCACTTCTGCCGTCTGCACGAGGATGTGGACAGAAGCCCAAGGATTACGGCTGCTTGAGACCTTTTTCGGCCTTGCGCTTCGTCGTGGGACAGATTAAACGAACCTCCACACACAACGCTCGCCCTGTGTTAGTCTTGCAATAGTCTTGCAACGCGGGAAGCGGCCTGAAAATCATCGATGGAACGACTAGGAAGTTCCGATTGGGTTTCAAGCGGTTAGAGCAAGGCGCCGGTGTAGCTCAGCTGGTAGAGCACGTCATTCGTAATGATGGGGTCGGGGGTTCGAGTCCCTTCACCGGCACCACGCTTCCTCCCCGACCCTCCAGGAATTCAGCATCAAGTTCAGCACCTTCCGCAGTCGGCATGGTGACCTTTGCACTTTCGATTTCTCAGGCATCCGGGCCAGGCTGGGTTGCGCTCGATGGTCCTTGTGTCCTGCGGCTTTGAAGAAGGTGTCGCACTCTTCGTCTGTGAAGAGGTCGCAAACGTGAACAACAGCCTGCCATAAAGCGTCATGCCCGTCCCGACGCACCCCTCCCTTTCGGTAGATTGCCTGGCAATCGCCTGTCGGGCATAGCTGGGCTTCTTTAACAAGGTGCCGACTTGGCCCTCTCATGGCCCGCGCGGCTCCGTCATCTGTTTTCCAGACGCAAGGCTAAAAACGCTGGGGGTTATTGTTTCTGTATCAGAAACAATACGGCTTTCTCACAGGATCAGTCGCCGCCAGTGCCGACTGCATAGCCGCCGATCCGCAACTCACCGAGCCCCGCCTCCGCCTCGATCCGGGCGCGTGACTTGCGCGCCCGCTCGGTGGCCGACTTGAGCTGCCCGCAGGCCGCCATGATGTCTTCACCGCGCGGGGTGCGGATCGGCGAGGCATAGCCCGCCTTGTAGATGATATTGGCAAAGGCCCTGATCCGTTCCGGCGTCGAACGCTTGTAGGGCGCGCCGGGCCATTCGTTGAACGGGATCAGGTTGATCTTTGCCGGAATGCCGCCGATCAGCCGAACCAGCCGGCGCGCGTCCTCGTCGGTGTCGTTCACCCCGTCGAGCATGATATATTCGAAGGTGATCCGCTCGGAATTCGACAGCTTCGGATAGGCCCTCAGCGCCTCCAGCAGGGCTTCGATATTCCAGCGGCGGTTGATCGGCACCAGCTTGTCGCGCACCGCGTCGGTAGTCGCGTGGAAGGAGATCGCCAGCATGCAGCCGATCTCCTCACCGGCGCGGGCGATCTCCGGCACCACGCCCGAGGTCGACAGGGTGATCCGCCGGCGCGACAGCGAGATCCCCTCGCCGTCCATTGCGATCTTCATCGCGTCGCGCACGGCGTCGAAATTGTAGAGCGGTTCGCCCATGCCCATCAGCACGATGTTCGAAACCAGCCGCGGCCGCTCGCCCATGCCTTCACCGGCGCGTACCCAATCGTCGAGATCGTCGCGCGCCAGCATGATCTGGCCGACGATCTCACCCGCGCTCAGGTTGCGCACCAGCTTCTGGGTGCCGGTATGGCAGAAGCTGCACGTAAGCGTACAGCCGACCTGGCTGGAGACGCAGAGCGTGCCGCGGTCTTCCTCGGGGATATAGACGATTTCCACCTCGTGGCCGCCGGCGATCCGCACCAGATATTTCCGCGTTCCGTCGGCGCTCACCTGCCGGGTGACGAGCTCCGGCACGCGGATCTCGAAGTGTTCGGCCAGCGTCGCCCGATAGGCCTTCGAAAGGTTGGTCATCGCGGCAAAATCGCGCACCCCCTTCTGGTAGATCCATTGCCAGAGCTGACCTACCCGCATCTTCGCCTGTTTCTCCGGCGTGCCGGCCGCGATCAGCACCTCGCGCAGGGCATCGCGGGTGAGGCCCACGAGATTGACCCGTGTGGCGGTGTCCGTGTTCTGGCGCGGCAGGGCGAGGGTATCGGGGGTAAGCGGGGCGCTCAGCTCAGTCATGATTCAATCCTCGGATCTGGGGCCGATATAGGGCTTCTGAGCGCAGAATGAAAACAAAACGCCCCGGAAAGGGACCGGGGCGCGCATTGGATGTGCGGCGGATATCTGGCCGGGATTCCGCTTCCGAAAGCCCTATTGGCACCGCCTGGAGGCGTCTTCCACCGCAGCGGTAAAACCAAGCAGGGAGAAGCTGTCTTCCGTGCGGGTTCCTCTGGTGGACTGGCCGACAAGCACCGCGGTTGCGCCGGTTTTCATGGCGGCGATGATGGCTGCATCATCCTCGGGGCTCTGGGTCCAGGCCCATTCGCCTTCGGTAAACAAGGTGAATTCCGAACTGCCGATGGTCAGGGAAACCTGTCCTTGCTTGGCGAACGGATATCCACCGGTAAAGGCAACCTGCCCGGGGCCGCCATCGCCCGGACGGAAGCTGACAAACAGCAGTATTTCTCCCCGCTTGGCCTTCACTTCCTTGCCGCCACGGGTGTTCACTATCTTGTTGGGGGCCGACACGCTCCAGCATTCTTTCGGATTTTCCTCGACAAACACGCTCCAGGCCGTGTTCGCGGCCACCCGGCTTTCGCTGTCCTGTGCAACAGCACCGCCAGCGGTGAAGCCGAGCGCGGCAACAGCGAGCAATTGCGTGAGTTTTCCGATCATCCCCTGGAGCCTCCAGCTTTTTCTGCCTGCAACCCTTGCACTTTCCGCACACCGGCGGTCTTGTCCGGCTCGGGTCGTTACCATGACACCTGCCCGGACCTTAACGTAAGATGCGGGGATTGTGAAAGCCCCGTTGGCGGAAAACCGCAAGTTCCCCGGCGGATGCACCCTGCCGGATGAGGTGACGCGTTTCCGGGCATGCCCCTGCCCCGGGGCGATCCGGTGAAACAGAGACAAAGGTCACGGCATACCGCTACCGCGACGCGCGCCCATTGCGCTGCTACCCGTGCCCGGGATTTCCGGCAGGCCTCTGTCCGTTGTCTCAAACCAGACCCTAATCCTGCGCCTCGACACCCTCCGGCATCCCGGAGATCACGAACCGCAGTGCCTCGGGGCGGTAAAGCTCGGCGGCCACGCGGTTGATCTGCTCAAGCGTTACCGCTTCGATCCGGGCATTGCGGGTCTTTACATAGTCGGGGCTGCGCCCGTCCATCTGCATCGCCACGAGAATGCGCGCAATCGGGCCGTTGCCGTCGAAACGGAGCGGATAGGCTCCGGTAAGATAGGTCTTGGCGGCGGCCAGTTCTTCGGCACTCACGCCCTCGCTCGCCAGCTTCTCCCATTCCGCGCGCACCACCTCCACAGTCTCGCCCATTCGCCCATTGACACTCGAAACCATGCCGATCACCGCTTCGGAGTAGTCGTCGTCGATCAGATAGGTACGGATCCCATAGGTGAGCCCGCGTTTCTTGCGCACTTCTTCCATCAGCCGGCTGTTGAAGCCCGATCCGCCGAAGATCGTGTTGAGCAGGTAGGCCGCGAAAAAGTCGGGGCTGTCGATACCGATCCCCGCATGACCAAACCACGCAACCGATTGCGGCGAGGGGAAGGGCACCAGCGTTACACCGCCGGTGGCGCCAAAGGCCACGTTGTCGGGCAGATCAGCGCCGGTCTCCGGCAGATCGCCCAGCAGTTCGTCGAGCAAGCTGCCAAGCTCTTCGGCGGTGATGTCGCCGACGGCAGACACATAGAGCCGGTCGCGCGCGATGGTCCTTTGGAAGGCTTCGGTGACATCCGCCCGGCTCAGCCCGGCAACGCTTTCGGGTGTACCGCCGTCATAGCTTCCGTAAGGATGGTTGCCATAGGCCAGCGCGTTGAACGCCTCGCCCGCCAGCGCATCCGGATCGGTGGCGCGGGATTTCAGATGCGACAGCACCTGGCCCCGCACCCGCTCGATGGCGTCGTCATCAAACCGGGGCGTTACCAGGGCCGAGCGCAGAAGCGCCATCGCTTCGTCGCGGTTTTCGGTGAGTACCCTGGCGGAAACGGCGATCATGTCATCGTCGGACTCGAACCGGAAGCGCGCGGCCAGCGCCTCACGTGCCGCGGCAAAACCACGGGCATCCAGTTCGCCCGCGCCTTCCTCAAGCAGACCGGTCATCAGATTGACCGCCCCGCGCTTGCCGGGGGCGTCGAGCGACGTGCCGCCGCGAAAGCGCAACTCCAGCGCGACGAAGGGAATGGAATGCTCCTCCACCAGCCAGGCGTCGATCCCGCCGGGCGAGGTTACGTTTTGAATGTCGATCCCCGCACGCGCCGGCAGGGCAGCGAACAAAAGCAGGATGAGCGCAAACAGCCGTTTCATTCTTCGTCCTCCGCCCCGGACATCAGCCAGCCGGTCACCGAGGCTCGGGGGTCCAGCACCTCACGCGCGGCCCGCATCACATCTTCCGGCGTGACCGCCTGCAAAACCTCCGGCCATGCCTTTACATCGTCCAGCGTGAGCCCCGAAGTCAGGGCGCGGCCGTAGCGTTCGGCAAGGTCGGCGACGTCATCCAGCGCATAAATTTCGCGGGCACGGATCTGCATCCTGATCCGCTCGAAAGCCTCCGGGTCCGGCCCCTCGGTCAGAAACGCCGCAAGCTCGGCATCGAGTGCGGCCTCCGCCTGCTCGAGGCTCACCCCCTCGGCGGGCACCACCATGAGGTTGAACATGCTGTCGTCGAGCGCGGTGCCGTCATAGCCCGCACCGGCATAAACCGCCGTGTTTGTGTCGAATTGCAGCGCCTGGCCAAGCACCGAAGTGGCGCCGGAACCGCCCAGGAGTTCGGCAAGAAACACCAGCGCGGCGGCTTCTTCCTGTGCGCTGCTTTTGCGCGACGGGGCGAGGTAGAGCCGGGTGAGCCGGGGTTGGGCCACACGTTCGTCTTCCATCACCAGCCGCCGTGCGGCGCGCGATGGCGGCTCTTGCGGCCGGACACGCGGGCCGAGGCCTTCACTGGGGGCAAGCGGGGCGAAATGCTGCCCCGCCAGATCGCGCACCCCCTCAGGCGTCACATCGCCGGCGACAATCAGGATCGCGTTGTTGGGAGCGTAGTAGCGGCGATAAAACGCCAGCGCGTCCTCGCGCCCGAGCCCCTCCATCTCCGACCGCCAGCCGATGATCGGCGTGCCATAGGGGCTGTTGCGGAAAAGTGCCGCGCGCATCGCCTCATAAAACAGCGCTTCCGGCTCGCTGTCGGTGCGGGTGGCGCGTTCTTCGAGAATCACCTCGCGCTCGGTGGCCACTTCTTCGGGCTCCAGCACCAGATCGCGCATCCGGTCCGCTTCCATTTCCATCATCAGCCCGAGCCGGTCGGCGGCGATGCGCTGATAATAGGCGGTATAATCCTGCGAGGTGAAGGCGTTGTCCGAGCCGCCGTTGGCCTCGACGATTCGTGACAATTCACCGGAGGCAAGATCGTCGGTGCCCTTGAACATCAGGTGTTCGAGAAAATGCGCAATTCCGGATTTGCCCGGCGGTTCGTCGGCAGCGCCGATGCGGTACCAGACCATGTGCACCACAACAGGCGCGCGGTGATCTTCGATCACCACAACGTCCATGCCGTTATCCAGGGTGAAGCCGGTCACCTCACCCGCGGCCTGTACCGGTCCGGCGGCCCACATAAGCCCGCCGATCAGACCGGGGGCCAGAAACTTCAATGAAAACTGCACGCGAAACCTCCTCACGGTTTGCGCCAAGCTAGCTGAAGTCACAGCCCACGCAACCGCTCCGCGCGTCTTTGTGATTTTCCGTGCAAAACCTGTGGGCGGCCCGAAGGCTCCGGTTCAGAACCGGCCTTCCGGGTCAGGCGGGGCCGAAGGCGTCCATACGCCCATACGACGCAGGCGCTGAAGCTCGAGATGCTGGTCAAGCGCCATCCGCTTGTAGCTGTCGTGATAGACGTTCACGTTGAACATCCGTTCGAGCAACCGGCCGTTGTTGGCCTTGCGCCAGGCGAGGTCTTCCGCCGCGAGGGTGGTTCGGATGTCGGCGGGCACACCATAACGCGCGGTGTAAGCCAACAGGCCCTGCTCGCCCGGATGGATCGTTCCACGTGTGAGCCGGTCCGGGTTACCGCCAAGCGCCGCAACGGCATCGGCTTCGGGTGTCGGATCGACGAGATTCGCCCCCCCCGGTGTGGGCGCCGGCAGCGTTGTGTAATTCGCGGGCGCCTGCAACGGCTTGTTGGGCAACACGCCGAATTCATCGGGCGTAGTCGTGCTGATATTCATCAGCTTCGGGTCGCCCCCCGTGCACCCTACAAGTGCCGCGAGAGCGGCGACGGCTGCGATTCGCATGTGCAACATCCCCCGCATGGATGTCTCCTCAAGACCCAGGTTCGGCTCTTCTTAACCTATTGCTTCCGGCGCGTCACGGGGTCTTCTTTGCGCTGCCCGCCCCGGTGAACAACGCCAGCCCGATGGCCCCCACGAAAACCCCTATATCGGCGAGATTGAAGGACCACGGATTGGCGATGCCGCAGCAACTCACGTTGAGAAAATCGGCCACCGCACCGTAGAGCAACCGGTCGAGCGCATTGCCGATGGCGCCGCCGGCAAGCAGTCCGACGAAGGCCTGAGTCCAGGCCCCGTGGCTTTCGCGGCGCACCCACCAGATCAGCCAGGCCGAGATTGCCAGCGCCATTGCGATCAGCGCCCAACGGGCCAGGTCCGAGCCGGATGCGCCAAGGCCGAAATTGACCCCGCGATTCCATGCCATGCGGAATTCGAGCACACCGGGCAGAACCTCGATCCGGCCCAGCGTTCTGAGGTTCAGCGCCTGCACGACCCAGATCTTGCTGATCTGGTCGGTGGCAAAGGTTGCCGCGGCGGCGATCCACAATGCGCGCATGTCAGTGCCGGAAGTGGCGCATGCCGGTGAAGACCATCGCCAGCCCGGCCTTGTCGGCGGCCTCGATCACCTCGGTGTCACGCATCGACCCGCCGGGCTGGATCACGCAGGTGGCGCCGGCGGCGGCGGCTTCCATCAGCCCGTCGGGGAAGGGGAAGAAGGCGTCCGAGGCCACCGCCGAGCCCACCGCCGGGCTCTCGTCGAGCCCAAGCGCTTCGGCCATGCGCCCGGCCTTGATCGCGGCGATATTGGCCGAATCGACCCGGGACATCTGCCCAGCGCCGACACCGACGGTGGCGCCGTCCTTTACATAGACAATGGCGTTGGACTTCACATGTTTGGCCACTTTCCAGGCGAACAGAAGATCGTCGAGTTGCGCCTCGGTGGGGGCCAGTCTGGTCACCACCTTGAGGTCGGCCCGGGCGACATGGCCGATGTCCTTGTTCTGATAGAGCTGCCCGCCCGCGACCTGACGCAAAGTCACGCCGCCCGCGCGCGGGTCCGGCAGGGCTTCGGTGGTGAGCAGACGCAGGTTCTTCTTCGCCGCAAACACCGCTTTCGCCGCCTCCGATGCCCCGGGCGCGATCACCACCTCGGTGAAGATCTGCGCGATCGCCTCGGCTGTTGCCTCATCAAGCGGCTGGTTCAGCGCGACGATGCCGCCGAAAGCGGAGGTGCGGTCACAGTCGAACGCCTTCCGGTAGGCCTCCGCGAGCGTCGCGCCGCGCGCCACGCCGCAGGGATTGGCATGTTTGATGATCGCCACCGCCGGACCCTCGGCGGGGTCAAACTCCGCCACCAGTTCGAAGGCGGCATCGGTGTCGTTGATATTGTTGTAGGACAGCTCCTTGCCCTGATGCTGCACCGCCGTCGCCACCCCGGGCCGCGCCGAACCGTCAACATAGAAGGCCGCGTCCTGATGCGGGTTTTCGCCGTAGCGCATGGTCTGTTTCAGCGTCCCGGCCACCACCCGGCGGCGCGGCACCTCCACGCCGATCGCTTCGGCCATCCAGGTCGACACCGCGGCGTCATAGGCGCCGGTGCGGGCGAAGGCGACCTGAGCCATCTTCTTGCGGAACTTCGGGCAAGTGGCGCCGTTGTGCTGGTCCATGTCGCCGATCAGCCGGTCATAGTCTTCCACATCGACGATGGTGGTGACGAAAGCGTGGTTCTTCGCCGCGGCGCGGATCATCGCCGGACCGCCGATGTCGATATTCTCGATCATCTCGTCATAGCCGGCGCCCCGATCGCGGGCCGCCTCGAACGGATAGAGATTGACCACCAGAAGGTCGATCGCGCCGATGCCGTGCTCCTGCATCGCCGTCACATGGGCGGCATTGTCGCGCAGCGCCAGCAGACCGCCATGGACCATCGGATGCAGGGTCTTGACGCGTCCGTCCATCATCTCGGGAAAGCCGGTCACCTCGGCCACGTCGCGCACCTCGATCCCGGCTTCGCGCAGGGTTTGCGCGGTGCCGCCGGTCGACAGGATCTCGACCCCGCGGGCGGCCAGCGCGGTGCCGAGCTTCACCAGCCCGGTCTTGTCGGAAACGGAAATCAGCGCGCGTCGCACGGGGGGATGATCGGTCATGTGAATACCCTTGAAATGTCGTAGTCGGTGTCGCCCGGCCCGTCTCTCACCAGATCGCGCAGCCCCACGGGCGTGTCCTGCGCCTTGGCCAGCGACCAGCGTATATGCGTTGAATAGTCTGAAGCGGCGCCTGAGAGAACCACCTGTTTTGCCGAGCGCGGCTCCAGCAAGCCCTTTTCGAGAAAAACCGACGGTTCGATTTCCAGGCTATAGCGGCCTTCGTAACGCAGCACCCAGATTTCTCCGGATTTCAACGCCAGGCTGACAGCGGTTCCGCCGAGATCAAGCGAGGCGTCGACATCGGGGTGAAGATGGAACCTGAGCGAAAACGGAATGCCGCGCTCGCGGGCCATCGCGGCATCGAATTTCTTCTTTTCCGCGTTCGAGACCGCGGCCAGCGTTTCTTCTCCGTGGATCATCCGCCCATCGCGCGCCATTTCGATCCGCCGCACATAGCCGAGCCCATGGGTGGCCATGAATCCGTCGTGCCCGGCAATGATTCCGCTGAAGCCCGTGTCGCCGATCAGATTGGCATGGGTCTCGTGCGGGCCTCCGGCAAGACGCAGCTCACCGCCATCTCCTGTCAGCCGCGAGGACGAATAGCCGTCGAGCCCGAGCACCGAATGCGAGGGCGTGGCACGGCCTGCCTTGTGCCAACTGGCACCGAATTCGGCACCGGACCCGCAGTTCACAATCATCGGTCGCCGACCGGACGTCACCTCTATGGCGAGGGTCGAGGCGTGGGCATTGAGCGAAGCGTCGCCCTGCGGTGGCGTGGCCGCATCCATGATCAGCGACGTGCGTCCGCCACGCAGCCGGGCAAACCCCATCGCCAGCCCGGTCGTCGCTGCCGCGCGCACTCCGGCTGTCGCCAGCGCCTGGTCGAGCCGCCCCTCGTGACCGCGCCCGCCGCCGTGAAACCGCGCAAGACCGCCATCGGCATGGCGCAGGGCCCGCAGCACCGGTGTGATTCTCTCGATCGCCGAGGCAATTTCGGGCCGAACAATCCGGCCGTTCCCGGCCAGAGTCAGCGCCGACCAGTTAAGCAGAGTGAAAATCTCCATCAGATCTTCGGGGCTGCGGGTTGCCACACCGCCATCCGCCCCGATCCTGGCGACGCATTCTGCCGCCAGACCTTCGGCCGCGGCATCGGCATGGGCCTCCATGCCTTTGAGCGAAAGGCTCGCGTCGATCAGCCCGGTCAGCGCCTCGATGCGCGCAAGCCCCGCCGGCGCTGCCCGCCAGCGCCGGGCCAGAAACAGTGTCTGACGCGCCATAGAACGGTGAAAAACCTTTATGCTCTCCGGTGCCTGCCCGCCGCACAGAAAAACGGCGTGGTTGATCCAGCGGATCAGTCGCCGCCCCGCAAGCTCCGGTGTCCAGCCCGGCCCCTTCCCGGCGCCGTAGCGCTCGATCCATTCGAAAGTCCAGTCCTGCGCGGTATCGCGGGCGGCAAGGTCTCCGACAGCGGCAAGATCGTCCATCCAGGCAAAACCCTGAAGCGCTTCGGCAAACCGGCAGGACGGCGCCGGCATGTCCCAGACCGAGCGGTCGTCTATCTCGACCAGATGCCCCGCCAGCAGCACCTTGCCTGCCAAGAGTTGCTGCCCGGTGGAAACCCGGCCGATTGTCCTGGGTTCGGGCTGGATCAGAAGACCGGTGGGCGGATGCGCCCTCGCCGCCCGCCGGGCATGCCAGCGGTTTTGCAAGCCGCTGATGCGTTGGGACCAGGAAACCCGCTTTGCCACCGGATCGTTTCGCCTCGATTGTTTTGCCGTTGCTTCAGGGAAGTGCTGAAACCATAGATAGCGGCGCGGGGCAAGTCACCCGGGAGCACGCAGGCAGACGATATAAAATCCATCCATTCCGCCAAGCTCTGCCCAATAGTCCGGCCGGAGGCGAAGGCCTCCCTCCGCGCCGATCCAGGCGGGGTCGATTCCGGGGCGGGCAAGCGCGTCGCGGTCCACGCAGAGGGCCGGGTGGCGGATCAAAGCATCGCTCAACTGTTCTTCACCCTCGTCAATGAGCAGAGAACAGGTGCAATAGACAAGCTTTCCCTGGGGTTTGAGCAAGCCGAGCGCATGGTCGATGAGACGTTCCTGGAGCGCGAACAGCCGCGGAAAACTGCTGCCGTCTCTGGCGTGAGGCAGGTCCGGATGCCGGCGGATCGTGCCCGTCGCCGTACACGGGGCATCAAGCAGCACGGCGTCGAACGGGCCGCCGGCGTAGTCAAGCGCATCGGCAACGACGCAATCGGCTTCGAGCCCGGTGCGTGCCAGGTTTTCTTCAACCCGCGCCATGCGGGCGGGTGAAATATCGACCGCAGTAACATCGGCCCCGCTGGCGACAAGCTGCATCGTCTTGCCGCCAGGCGCGGCGCAGAGGTCGAGCACCTTTTCCCCAGGGTCAGGGTCGAGAATGCGTGCGGAAAGCGCTGCGGCCGCATCCTGGACCCACCAGTCCCCATCGGCGAATCCGGGCAGCGCAGAGACTTGTCCCCCGCCCGTGAGTCGCACCGAACCAGTTGGCAGGAGCGTGCCGCCAAGCCGCTTTGCGAGGGCGCCGGGGTTGTTCTTCGCGGTGAGATCGAGCGGCGCGGCCCGGGCCTGAACTGCCTCGATCGCCGCGACCACCGGCTTGCCGTAATCGTCGATCAGCGGTTTGCGCAGCCATTTCGGCATCTGCGGCACCGGCAGACGTTCCCATTTCGGGGTCTCCCCGGCGACCTTGCGCAGCACCGCATTGACCAACCCTGCCATTCCGGCGGTCTTGCGGTCGCCCTGTGCGATCGTGACAGCGGCATTGATCACCCCATGCGCCGGCGCGCCTTCCTCGCAGATCTCGGCGACGCCGAGGCGCAGCAGGTTCATCACCCGCAGAGGAGGCCGTTTCTTCAGATAGGGCCCCAGCATGCGGTCGGAGCGGTTGAGCATCCGCAGCGCGACGGTAGCGAGGCGCTGGGCACGGGCGCGGTCCTGTGCAGAGAGCCGCGCCAGCCGTTTGGGCAGGGCTTCCGCAAGCAGGCGCCGTTCTTCCAGCACGTCGCCCAACAGCGCGAGCGCCACCTTGCGTGCCAGGGTCATGTCGCTGGTCATGCGCATTCCTTTGCCTCTTCTGTGCCTTGTGGGCTATACCACCATCACCAGAGGGGAAAGACGTGAGATGAGCAAAGAGCACAAGCCCGCACTGCCGCCGGAAGCGATCCGCGCCCTTGCCGAGGCGGAAGAACGGCGCCGCAACGCGAAAAAGACCAAGATGCCGAAGGAATACGGCGGCCGCGACGGCCCTGAGCCGACCCGGTTCGGCGACTATGAGAAGAAGGGAATCGCGATCGACTTCTGACGCGGCACCTGCCGGGAAAGCGGTCGACCACAGGGTTTCCTGGCCGGTCAGGTCATCCCTTAAGGGAAGTCCAGCACCTCGAACACAGGGCCAGCCCGCTGAGCCCGGCAAGGGAGCCGGGCATCTGCCCGGCAGCCGGCGAGCCCATCGGGGCTGGGAAGGCGTCCCGGGGCTGTGCACCACCGGGACGCACGGTCTGCCTCAGACGCAGCCGGTCGGCTTGGGCAGACCAGCGATCTTGCACGCCTGCTTGGCCGGGCCACCGGGGAACAATTCGTTCATGTATTTGTTGTTTCCCTTTTCGGCGCCCATCTTCTTCTTGGCGGCCTTGATGAGAACGCGAACTGCGGGCGCGATCTGGTATTCGTCGTAATACTCGCGCAGGAAGTTGACCACTTCCCAGCGGTCGTCGTTCAAGTCGAGGCCTTCGGCCTTTGCGATGACTTCGGCGAGCTCCTTCGACCAATCGGAGAGATTGGTGATGTAGCCCTCTTCGTCATGCTCAACGGTCTGACCGTTCACTTCATAAGCCATTGTCGTTTTCCTTCTTTGATCTTCGGTTAAAGCCAGGACTGAGTCCGGTCGTGTTTCGCGACCAGATCAACAAACCCGGTGTAATCGACACCTTCGATGCCGTCGATAAGGCGATTGGAATCTATCCCGCGCGCGGCGAGATCGGGCGACAGCACGCAGAGCGTAAGCGTCTTGCCGAAACCGGCGATGTGTTCGGAGATTTCGGTTCCGTCCATGGCGCCATAAACCCCGTCTTCGGTCATCAGTACGGCATCGCCGGGTTTGGCGTGGTTCAGACAGCTCATGAGTGCCCGGGTGGCAAAGGGCGATTTGTTCACGATGTGAAGCGTATACATGTTCTTCACCCTCCCTCAGAAGCTCAGCACGACGTCGGCGCCGGCCATGATGTCGGCGATCTCGGCGCGGCTCTTGACGTGGATCGCGGGCTTTTCGGCCCAGTCGTCGTCTTCGTCCTCATAGATGACCTCGATCAGGTCATCTTCCGACAGGCCGCGCTCTTCGAGGCTTTCGCGCTCGACGAAGAGTTTCTGAACGTCATAGTCGCCCAACGCCCGGAAGGTGGGCGAGAAGTTTTTCACCCCGATGCCGTCGGTGTTCTGGCCCTTGGTGAGCTGGAACACGCCGTCGTCGACAAAAGCGAGGGTCACGTCCTGTTCGAAAGCGGCGCCGATCAGCACGACTTCAAGGCTTTCGAGGGCATAGATGGTGCCATAGGGCGCCTTGCGGTTCACATAGAGAAACTTCCTGGTGTCAGACATGATCCGCCCCCTCAGTCGCCGAAGGTCACCAGACGGTCGGTCTGGATGCCCATTTCGATCAATTGGCCGAGGCCCGAAATCCGGAAGCCTTCGGCGATGTTGTTGGCGTCCTTGCCGTTGCGGGTGGCTTCGCTCTCGTCGAGCAGGCCACGGCGCTGGGCGGCGGCGACGCAGATCACCAGGTCAATGCCATGCTCCTTTGCGAGTGCGGTCCAGTTCTGCTGGATATGGCGCTCGTCCTGCGGCGGCAGGCTGAGGCGCGTGGCGACGTTCACGCCGTCGTGGTAGAAGAATACCCGTGGGACTTCGTGCCCGGCCGCAAGCGCGGCGGTCACGAACTTGTAGGCCGTGTCCGCAGCTTGGTGCGTATAGGGCCCTTCGGAAATCAGAACTCCGATTTTCACTTGGCTTTCCTTTGCTTGCCGTGCGTCTGACCCGTGCCGGGAAAGGCACGCGCGCCGACATGTTTATGGTCTTGCGGCACACCGGTCCACGTGTCGAGGTGGGGATTGGTGAACGCGGGGCAAGTTTTTCCGAAAATCCGGTTCCTGCCAATGCGGTCTATCCACTCACCCTTGCTTACCGACCAGCCAGGATTGCGGTGACGATGGCCTGTGCTGTGCAACTAATGTCTTGCACGACCGGACCGCGTTTGACACGGACAGGAAGAGGCTCAGCTCGCGCTGGGTCTTCCGTCACCGCTTCCGAAACCCGAGAAAAGGCCGAGCATGACCCAAGGCAAACAGGCAAGGCCCTGCTCTCCAGACGGGCCAGAGCACGGGATGCCGGGAGCGAAGGCCCTGTGCCCCCGTTTGGGATCGGACCCGGCTTGCGACCGGAGGTCGCACTTCGCCGGGGATGCGTCACAGACAGACGGACAAGGATGAGATTGAGGGCGCCGGAGTAATGGAATATCTGCCGATCTTTCTCAACGTTACCGGGAAAAAGGTGATCGTTGACGGTGGCACGTCAGCGGCCGCCCGCAGGATCGAACGCGCGCTCGGCGCCGGGGCCGAGGTGCATTGTTTCGACCCTGTTCCGGGTGAAGAGGTGCGTGCCTTCGCTGGCAAAGACGGTTTCACCCATCATGCACGGCTTGCGGTCGAGGCGGATTTCAAGGGCTGTCTCATCGCCTATGGGGTCTCCGAGGTGCCCGAACGCGATGCGCTGCTTCATGTGAGCGCAAAGCGGTACGGGGCCCTGGCAAGCGTTGCGGGCGAGAAGGACTATTGCGATTTCATCACGCCTTCCGTGGTTGAGCGCGCACCGCTGACCGTTGCGATTTCCACTGGCGGCGCTGCGCCGGTGGTGGCCCGCATCCTGCGCGCCAGGGTCGAAGCGATGCTGCCTGCCGCCTATGGGCGGCTTGCGCAATTCGTTTCCGGCTACCGCGACAGGATTGCCTCCACGATCAGGGGCAGCACGGCGCGTCGGCGGTTCTGGGAGAACATGATCGAGGGCGACGCGGGCGATGCCTTTCTCTCCGGCGACGAAGCGCTCGCGGCGCGGCTCATCGAACAGGATCTCGATGACGGCGACCTTGACCTGAAGCGCGGCCAGGTCTGGCTTGTGGGGGCCGGTCCGGGAGATCCGGACCTGCTCACCTTCAAGGCACTTCGGATGATGCAACATGCCGACGTGGTGCTTCACGACCGGCTGATCGGCGAGGGCATTCTCGATCTTGTAAGGCGGGACGCAGCCCGGATCGACGTGGGCAAGAGAGCGGGCAACCATGCGTTGAGCCAGGACGAAATCTCGGCACTGATCATCAGGCTTGCCAGAGAAGGCAAGCGGGTGTTGCGACTGAAGGGTGGAGATCCGTTCATCTTCGGACGGGGCGGTGAGGAACTGGAAGAGGTGGCGGCGCATGGCATACCGGTGATCATAGTCCCCGGCATTACCGCCGCCGCCGGATGCGGTGCCTCGGCCGGTATTCCGCTGACCCACCGCAACCACGCGCAGAGCGTCGTGTTTGTCACTGCCCAGGGAAAGGACGGGCTGTTGCGGCATGACTGGGGGCGGCTGGTGCGCGCCGACCAGAGTGTTGTCGTCTATATGGGCCTGCGGTTCGTGACCGAGATCGCCGCAGCGGCCATGGCGCAGGGCGTATCCGGACAGGTGCCGGTCGCGGTTATCGACAAGGGGACACGGGTTTCGCAGCGGGTAATCTCGGGGAGGCTCGCCGATATCGGCGGACAGGTTGCCGCGGCGAAGCTCGAAGGCCCCGCTCTGATCATGATCGGCTCGGTCGTATCACTGCGGAGCAAGCCCGACGGCGATGGCACCGCCCGCAGCGAGGCTCATCAGATGGAGCTGGCTGCACGCAAGGGGCTGTGAGGGCTCCGGCGGGAAATCCGGTTGAGGCGCGGGCATCGAGGTGCCGGACCGGATGATCCGGGCCGGTCCGGAAATCCATTAGTCCGGAATACCGGACTAATGGAAATGTTTTTTATATTGTAATATCAATGTGTTACGCGACTCTCAAAAGGTCAATTCCGTGCCGATGAAGACAATGTTTTCCAAGACCCCGGTAGAAGCTACGCCACATCGGCGCTGCACCTTCCTTGCCGACGGGTGGGGCGGACCGGCACCGCCTTCACCCCGCCAGAATTCGGCGCCATCTGTACCGCTTGATCTCTGCCCTTGGCTTTGGCGTCATAAGCGTTGCAGCAAGATCTTGCAGCCGGCTCAGGCGGCCTGATTGGAAGCGGCTGATCCGTGCTTTTCGAAATGCAAAAACCAGACGACAGTGTTCGGCGCATGTTTGTGGATGATTCACCGATATAGAAAGGGAAACATGACCGCTACTGCGCGCCCTGAAGGGCTTTCGGCCTATATTGCTGTCACCGCGGCCTATTGGGGCTTCATGCTCACCGACGGTGCGCTGCGGATGCTGGTGCTGTTGCATTTCCACGAGCTTGGGTTTTCGCCGGTCACGCTGGCCTGGCTGTTTCTGCTCTACGAGATCGCAGGCATTGTCACCAATCTCTCCGCCGGATGGCTGGCGGCGCGGTTTGGCCTCACCACAACGCTCTATGCGGGTCTAACCTTGCAGATTATCGCTCTTCTGGCTCTCTCGCAGCTGGATCCAAATTGGGCGATGGCACTCTCGGTGGCCTTCGTGATGGCGGTGCAGGGGCTCTCCGGGGTGGCCAAGGATCTTGCAAAAATGTCGTCCAAATCAGCGGTGAAACTGCTGGCGCCCGCTGGCGGCGGGTTGTTTCGCTGGGTTGCCGTGCTCACCGGCTCGAAAAATGCGATCAAAGGCCTCGGCTTCTTCCTCGGTGCCGCCTTGCTCGGTCTCGCAGGGTTCGAGACCGGCATCCTGACGATGGCAGCGGGGCTCGGGGCGATCCTCGTGGGTGTGGTACTGTTCATGCCGTCGGGCCTGCCGAAAGGCTCTGAAGCGGCGAAATTCTCGCATGTCTTCGCCACCGATCCGCGTGTGAACCGGCTGTCGCTCGCAAGGATGTTTCTGTTCGGTGCACGCGACACCTGGTTCGTGGTCGGCGTGCCGATCTATTTCCACCAGGTGCTGTCGGACGGAACGCCCGAAGGCGCGCGGCAGGCGTTTTTTCTTGTCGGTGGGTTCATGGCACTGTGGATCATTGCCTATGGGGCGGTGCAGGCCTGGGCGCCGCGGCTGCTGAACGCCGGTGCGTACAGCATGGAGGAGATCGCCGGGCTGGCGATCGTCTGGGTCGGGCGGCTGGCGTTGATCCCCGCCGCGCTGGCGCTGGCAGCGCTGGGGTCAGGGGTTTTCGGGTCGGGGATCTGGCTCACACCTGTTCTCGCCGCCGGGCTGATGTTGTTCGGCTTCGTGTTCGCGGTGAACAGTTCGGTGCATTCCTATCTGATCCTCGCTTTTGCGGGCACCGAACGGGTGACGATGGACGTGGGCTTCTACTACATGTCCAACGCCGCAGGGCGGCTCCTGGGCACGCTGCTTTCGGGCATCAGCTACCAGCTCGGGGGTCTGGCGCTCTGCCTCGGCATGGCGGCGCTGATGGCGGGGGCCAGTTTTCTGGCCGCGCGGCGGTTGGTGTAAGGCACTAAAACAGGCACTGACCCGCCACGATACGAAAACCCCGGCTCTTTTTCGGAGCCGGGGTTCTGTTTGTCAAAGCGCCGTCTGGCTCAGAAGTTCAGCGACACATCGCGATGATGCGCGGTACAGCTTGCCATGGCGAGGGCCTGATCGCGAGACAGCCGGTCCTGAACACGAGCGCCGAGGGTTGGGCGGATCGCGTCGAGATAGGCATCAAGTGCAGGCACCAACGCACTGGCCTCGGTACGCCAGGCTTTTTGCGCGGCATATTCGGCCATCGCCTCGTCATGGAGCTCCAGCGCTTTGTCGCGCTCACCTTTCTTGAGCGCGCGGCGGGCCTTGGAGAGCTTTTTCTTCACCTTGCCCGCCCCTTCGACATTGCCGACCAGCGCCTCGAGGGCCTTGATTGCTTCGAGGGCTTCATCGCCCGAACCGGTGGCGAAGACCTGGCCGATCTCGGCGAGCGGGGTAGCCAGCGCCTCGAAACCCGTACCGGAGACGAGCACGGCGCGCACTTCGGCGGGCGTTTCGAAGGCCGTATCGGCAGCGCGCTGGAAGGCGTTGCGGGCCTTGTTCTCGGCTTCTATCAGAGCCGTGAAGGCATCGTGAACCTCTGGCCAGTCCGCCGGTATCCCGGCTTCGAGCCCGGCGCGCTCATGTTTCAGCCGCTCGACGCGGACCGCGAGCCATTCCCGTGAGGCGCCTTCGTCCATCCGGTCGATCCGGGTGGAAAGCTCGTCGATCTCGGCCTGAATGCTCCGGGCCTGCTTTTCGATCGCACGCACCGCAACGCGTTGCGGACGGTAACCGTCAGCTGCGGCAGCGACTGCCGCCTTGGCCTTGTGCAGATCGTCAAGCGCCGCAAGGGCCTGTTCGGCGGCTGCGATCCCGTCTTCCACACCGCCCGCGAGGTCTTTCGGCAGTACCGACAGATCGAGCGCTTTGGCCGTGGCGATGGCATCCGTCACCACCGGCCCGGCAGCAAGCTGTTCGGAGATATAATCTTCAAGGCAGATCTGGAGCTTCGGGTTGCGCGGCGGCGGGCTGGTTTCGGACAGGAAACTCACCCGGTTGGGCAGGTAGTTCACCAGCGGCGGGAAGCCCGCCACGATCACCAGCGCCGCGATCTGCAACAGGATGAAGGGGATCACGCCCTTGTAGATCTGCACCGTGCGCACGATCGCCGGGGCCACGCCGCGCAGGTAGAACAGAGCAAAGCCGAAGGGCGGGGTGAGGAAGCTGGTCTGCATGTTGAGGCCGATCATCACCCCGAGCCAGACGGCGGTGATGTTGGCGCTCGGGTCGGCCAGCAGGATCGGCGCGACGATCGGCACCACCACCACAGCAATCTCGATGAAATCGAGGAAGAAGCCGAGCAAGAAGATCACCAGCATCACGATCAGGAACTGGGTCCAGAACCCGCCCGGCAGCGACACCAGGAAATCGCGCACCAGCTCCTCACCGCCAAAGGCGCGGAAGGCCGCGGTGAGCATCGCCGCACCGAGCAGGATGATGAACACCAGAGAGGTGGTCTTGGCGGTTTCGAGCATCACCCCTTGCAGGGTGCGTTTGATCTTCAGCACCCGGATGCCCGACCAGAACAGCGAGACCAGCAACAGCACCGTGCCGACGGTACCGAGGGCGATGCCGGTGCGGTCGGCGGCTGTGTCGATTGCCTTCACGTTCATCTCGTAGGCCGAAAGCGCGAAGGCGAGGATTGCAAGCGCCGCGAGGGCCAGAAAGGCCGGTGCGAACAGGGTGGCGGTCTTCTTTTCGGGCAGGCGGTAGCCCGCCATGATCAGCGCTCCGGCGGCCCCGATGGCACCCGCCTGGTTGACCGTGGCGATGCCGGCGATGATCGAGCCGAGCACGAGGAAGATCAGCGCCAGCGGCGGCACCAGGGTGACAAAGACCCTGCGCCAGAAGGCGAGATCATATTTTCCGTCGAAATGCACCATCGGCGCGGCTTTGGGGCGCAGAATCGCATAGATCAGAATGTAAGCCATGTAGAGGCCCACCAGCACCATGCCGGGCACGAAAGCGCCGAGAAACATTTCACCGGCGGAGGTGCCGGCAACGTCAAACAGCGAGGGCATCGAGATTTCGCCGGTCGCATCCTTGTAGAGCAGTTTGCGCAGGGTCGAAGCCTGGTCGGCGGCGGAGGCGAGCTGGTCGGCGAGGATGATCAGCACGATCGACGGCGGGATGATCTGCCCCAGCGTGCCCGACGCGGCGATGGTGCCGGTGGCGAGCGGGGTCGAGTAGTTGTTGCGCAGCATCGCAGGCAGCGAGATCAGGCCCATCGCCACGACGGTGGCACCGACGATGCCGGTGGTGGCGGCGAGCAGCGCGCCGACGAAGACCACCGAGATGCCGAGCCCCCCGGGGACGGGGCCGAACAGCTGCGCCATGGTCACCAGCAGGTCTTCGGCGATCTTCGAGCGCTGAAGCATGATGCCCATGAAGATGAACAATGGGATGGCGATCAGCGTATCCCGCTCGACCTCCCAATAGACCCCGCGCAGGTTGGTCACCCCCGCCGAGAGCCATTGCTGTGGTCCGCCGGAGTGGAAATAGGCGTCGGTCGAGCCCGCGAAGAGCCAGCCGGCCCCGGCCGCAAGCGTGATGGTGATGATCGCCGAGCCCGGCAGGGCAAAGGCCACCGGATAGCCGGAGCCGAGCGCGCCCGCCATGATGACGATCAGCAGAAGCAGGAAAAACAGTTCCATCATGTCACCTCAATGGCCGGCAGAATGGCCGGGGTTACGGTGGCCGGGCTCAGCGCGCCAGTCGGCCACGGCGTCGAAATAGTAGCTCACGAACTGGATCAGCATGGTCATGCCGAACAGCCCGATGAAGGCAGCCATCTGGTATTTGACATACATGCCGAAGGGGCCGGCCTGGCTGATTTCGAAATTCCTGATCGGCGCGTTGACGATCGACTGCGGGCCGTTGAAGGCGATGATCAGGATCACCCAGGCGGTGAGCATTCCAAGCAGGATCGTGCCTTGCGCGTTGAGATAGCCGCGCGTGGTGCGCCCGAGCCCGGCATAGAAGATGTCAACCCGCACATGGCCCTCTTCATGGAGCGTATAGGCGGAGGCGAACAGAAACAGCGCCGCATACCAGTAGCGTACCAGGTCGCCCATCAGCGCCTGTTCATAGGAGAACACGAAGCGCGAGATCACGATCAGCAGCTCGGCAGCAACGATCAGCAGCGCCAGCCATGGAAAGCCGAGAGTGCGGGTGAAGGCGGCGATCACGAAGCTGAGCGCAATCAGCGGTATGTGGATCCAGGGGCCGATGAAATTCGATCGGGTGAACCCAGCGCTGAGGGTCTCGCCAAACAGTGGCACTGTCAGGTTTTCGGCCCGCAGGAAGGCGATGGTGGCGTCAAACACGCCGACGAGGAAGATCGACCAGAACAGCGCGCGGATCAGATAGACGTTGAAACTGTGCACCAGATGCGCGTCCCAGCGGAGCGAGCGGTTGGGGTGCAGCGCCATGATCCAGAAGGCGCCGCCAAGGGCGGCCACATAGAGCAGCGCCGAGACCCAGCCGAGCCCACCACCTTCGGTTCCGATGCCGCGCAGGCCAGGCAGGCCGAAACCGACCACCAGCACGTTGTTTACAAGGAAGGCCGCAAGCAGTGTCAGCATGGCCCATCCGAATGTACGGGCGACGGGTGCGGGCTTTCCGTGACGCGGAAGCTCGTCGTGCTCAGTCAGGCTGGCCATATGTTCCCCCTGTTTGGTCGCGTTTCACGCGGTTGGTCTTTTTGGGCGCGGGATTTCCCTTGCGCCGGTGCAGGCGGGGCCGTGGCCCCGCCTGGCTGTGTTGCCGAAACGCCGGGCCTCAGATGTCGAGGATCCGGTTGCGTGCGTTGACGAACTGACCTTCGAACATCGCTATGCCACGGCCGATTTCACGCATGTTTTTCTGAACCGCGTCGTTCACTTCCGCGGCAAGCGCGTCGTAGGATGCGACTTCTTCGAAAACTTCTTCAGCGGCTTCGGCCATGCTGTCCCATGTATCTTCATCGAAGGTCCGTACCTCGACGCCATGCTCACCGATCAGCTTGGCGAGGTATTCGCCGTTCAGCGCCATGTTCTCGAAGTAGGAATTGGCGTTTTCCTCGAGGGACGCGGCGGTGATGATCGCCTGTTCAATATCGGAGAGCGAGCTCCACCAGGACTTGTTCATGGTCAGTGACAGCTGGGCGCCCGGCTCGTGCATGCCGCCGGTGTAGTAGAATTTGGCGGCCTCGTAGAACTTCATGAAGTAGTCGTTATAGGGACCGACCCACTCGGTGGCGTCAATGGTGCCGGAGACGAGGTTCTCGTAGATCTGGCCGCCGGGCAGCGACACGGCCGAGGCGCCGAGCTTGGACAACACCTGGCCGCCAAGGCCCGGCATGCGCATCTTCAGGCCCTTGAAGTCTTCGACCGTTTCGATCTCCTTGTTGAACCAGCCCCCCGCTTGAGTGCCGGTGTTGCCCGCGGGCAGGCCCTTGAGGCCGAACTGGTCCTGCACCTTGTCCCAGAGCGCCATTCCATCGCTGTAGAGAATCCAGGAATTGAGTTCGGTAAAGGTCATGCCGAAGGGCACGGAGGTGAAATAGGCCAGCGCCGGGTGCTTGCCGGTCCAGTAGTAGTCGGCGCCGATATAGGCGTCGGAATTGCCGGAGGCAACTTCGTCGAACACGTCGAGCGCGCCGACGCGCTCACCGGCGGCGAAATACTCGGTCTGGATCGCGCCCTCCGAGAGATCGGTGATGCGCTGGGCGAGACGCTGGGCCGAGACGCCGAGACCGGGGAAATCCCGCGGCCAGGTCGATACGATGGTCATGGTCTTGCCGCCCTTGGCAACCGCCGGGGCAGCCAGTGCGGCACCGGCGGTACCGATCGCGGCACCGGTCAGAAATCTACGACGTTCCATATGATTGTTCCTCCCTTGGATGGTCGTTTCTTGGTCTTGTCGCTCCTGTCAGCCGGATGGCCGCAGGGCTGCCGCCAACACTAAGTGCCGACAGACAATTTTCAAACGGTTTCTCCCGGATTTGTGTTTTTGCCACATGCGGAGGAAACCGCGACCACGCTGGAGCAACCGATGCGCCAACGCGCGACGGGCCGACAGATTCGGAGACGACACCGGGAAGTCGGCATCATCTTTTCGTCAAGCAGAATTTGCGCTGAAGCCATGGATTTGTGTAGAGAATAGAGCAAGCAGAGGATGACAACCGTGGCAAGACCAGACAGGCCCGTCTCAGGCACCGATCCACGGAAAGCGAACCGGCATCAGGTGGTGTCGGTGATCCGGGCTGCCGGCCAGATCGCTCGTATCGACATCGCCCAGGCGACCGGTGTGAGCCCGGCGACGGTAACGGCGATAACGGCCGAATTGCTTCAGGCCGGACTGGTCGAAGAGGTCGCCCCTGAAAGCGCACCTGCCGCCAACGGACGTGGCAGACCGCGGGTTTCGCTCAGGATACGCGGGGCGGCGCATATCGTGGCGGGTATCAAGGTGTCCGCCAGCACGATCAACACGATCCTTGTCGATTTCGAAGGCACGACGCTTTTCGAGCATACCGCCGCGCTTGAACAGGCACAGATGCCACCGCGGGATCTTGTCCGGCGCATCGTCAAGACCTTGCGGGCAGCGGCGGCAAAGGCCGGCCGTCTGACTGGCGATCTTTCCGGCCTCGGGGTCGGGATCTCGGGCGTGGTCGATGTGCCGACCGGGCTCGTCCATTGGTCGCCCTCTCTTACCGAACGCAACGTGGCGCTGCGCGAGATGCTGGAGGCCGCATTGGCCATGCCGGTTTTCCTCGACAATGACGCCAATTCGGTTGCCAAGGCCGAGCAGCTGTTTGGCGAGGGGCGGGGGATCAGGGATTTTCTGGTGGTTACGGTCGAGAATGGTGTCGGCATGGGTATCGTGATTGACGGGCAGGTCTATCGCGGCACCCGCGGGTGCGGTGCCGAGTTTGGCCATACCAAGGTGGCTCTCGACGGGGTGCTATGCCGGTGCGGGCAGCGCGGGTGCCTTGAGGCCTATGTGGCCGACTACGCGTTGTTGCGCGAAGCCCGCGAAAAGCTGCCGGGCCTGCCCGGCAACACAGCCGAAGAAAAGCGCGACGCGCTGTTTTCAGCGGCAAAAGCCGGCGACCAGACAGCCCGGGCCATTCTCGATCGCGCCAGCCAGGTATTTGCAATGGGGCTATCAAACCTTGTAAACGTGTTCGATCCAGAGCTCATCATCGTCTCGGGCGAACGGACGAGCCACGATTTTCTCTATTCCGATGACGCACTCGACATGATGAGGTCGCAGGTGCTCCAGGTCGATGCCCCGCCGCCGGAGGTGCGGATTCACAAATGGGACGACATGATGTGGGCCAAGGGCGCAGCGGCGCACGCGATGGAGGGCGTCACCGAAATTGCGGTACGTGCGCTGAACGACGTGTGAGGCCCTGGTTTCGTGTCTGTCCGCAGTGGCGGCGAGGCCAAGAGCCATGCGTCATCTGCTTACTTCTATGGTCAACACCTGTCTGTAAGGGGCATCCGGTGTCACGATGATGCCTGGGAAGTCATCGTGGTTCACCGCATCCGGGAAGTTCTCGGGCTCGAGGCAGATCGCGGTGAACGGGGCAAAGGGCGCGGTCAGCATGTTGGCATTGTAGACATGCATGCCCACCTCCCCTGTGTGGAAGCTGAGCACCGGCCCGCCGGGGGCGGAAAGCACCGCGCCGGGGGCGCCGCTTTGCAGCACCAGGCAGGCGTCGATCCCTTCCCGGTCGGGGTCGGCATCGGCAAAGCTGCGGGCCTGGCGAAAATCGTAGCGGGTTCCGGCGGCCGGAGCGCGCCGGCCGGTCTGGATCAGATATTCGCCTTCCGACACGAGGTAATCTTCCGCCGGGACGCTCAGCACATGATCCCATATCTCGCCGCCGGTGAGATTGTAGTAATTGTGCTGAACCAGGCTGATCGGCGTTGGCCGGTCAACGGTGGCGCGCATGTCATAGACGAGCTTGCTGTCATTGAGCGTGACGATGACCTCGAACGCCGCCTCACCGGGAAAGCCGCTTTCGCCATCGGGACTGATACAGGCGAGCCGCACCGAATTGGCGGAACTATCGGCCTCCAGATCCCAGTGCTTCTTGTTGAGCCCGTCGGGCCCGCCATGAAGGGAATGCGGGCCGTAGTTGGCCGGAAGGATGACCTCCCTGCCCTCCAGCATGAAACGCGCGTTCCTGATCCGGTTGGCAACCCGGCCCGCGATGGCGCCGTGAAAACAGGTGTCAGCCTCGTAGGCCGCGGCATCGTCATAACCGAGCACGATGTTGCGCTCGCCGATCCGCCAGCTTTGGGTCAGCGCACCATAGCTCAGCAGTGCCACTTCCATGTCGTTTGCAGCAAGACGGGCAACGTCGACAGCCCGCCCCGCGATATTGGTGATGCCACGTGTGATCATGTTTCAGCCGATCCTTTTGACCGCGTTTTCCTGATATTCCTGTCTTCCCGAAGGATCTTGCCTGCCAGGAACAAGCCGCTGTTCACAACACTCCCCGAATGGCCGGATAGAGGGCGCGGAACTGAGCGTAGGCGTCGTCATAGGCGCCGGCGAGATCCTTGCGCGGCTCGATGGTGCGGGCAACGGCGGGGCGGGTCATCACCTCGGCCGGATCCGCGCCGGTATCGCCGACGATGGCGAGGCGGGCGGCGCCAAGCGCGGCGCCGAAATCGCCCGCTTCGGGCAGGTCCACCGGCACACCGAGCAGGGTGGCGATCAGCTCGACCCAATAGCCGGACCTGGAGCCGCCGCCGATGCCGAGCAGGCTTTTCAACTCCGTGCCGGTCGCCTTGAGGGCCTCATGATTGTCCTTGAGCGCAAAGGCCACGCCCTCGATCACCGCTTGCGTCAACTCCCTGTGGCCGTCGCCGATGCCGATCCCGGCGAAGGCGCCACGGATGGCGGCATCGTTATGCGGGGTGCGTTCGCCCGAGAGATAGGGCAGGAAGCGGATGTGCCCGGGGCCGTCGATGGCCTCCGGCAGCAGCGCGCTGAGTCTGGCTGGTTCAGAGTCTGTCTGGGCGGCGAGCCAGTTGAGGCTGTCGGTTGCCGACAGGATCACCCCCATCTGATACCATGTGCCCGGTACCGAGTGGCAGAAGGTGTGCACCGCCGTTTCCGGGCTCGGTGAAAACCCGGCCTTGGCCGAAAGCAGTACCCCCGAGGTGCCGAGGGAAACGAAACCGTCGCCCTCATCGAAACACCCGACCCCGCAGGCCGAGGCCGAATTGTCGCCGCCACCGCCCACGAGTTTGACCGTGCCGGCGATGCCCCAGCGGCGGGCAAGTTCGGGGCGGAGCGTGCCGGAGACTTCCGAGCCTTCGACGAGACGCGGCATCTGGTCTTCGCGCATCCCCGATTTTTCGAGCAATTCCGCCGACCAGGCGCGGTCGCCCACGTCCATCCAGGAGGTGCCGGCGCTGTCCGACATGTCGGAAACATGGTCGCCACTCAGCCACAAACGCAGGTAGTCCTTCGGCAGGAGCACCATGGCGACTTTATCGAAAAGCTCCGGTTCGTGGGCCTTCACCCAGGCCAGTTTCGGCGCTGTGAAGCCGGGGAAGACGATGTTGCCACTGATCCTGCGGAAGGCCGGGTCGCTGTCCATCGCCGCCGCTTCGGCGGCCGAACGGGTGTCGTTCCAGAGCACGGCGGGGCGCAGCACCTTGTCGGCGCTGTCGAGCAGGGTCGCGCCATGCATCTGGCCGGAGAAACTGATTGCCTTGAGCGCGGCCAATTCGGCCGGATGGCTTGCCTTCAGCGCGTCAAGCGCATTGGCCGTTGCCGTTATCCAGTCCGCGGGATCCTGTTCGCTCCAGCCGGAATGGGGATGGGATACGGGATAGGCCTGATCGGATGCGGCGAGCACCTTGCCGTCAGCATCCACGAGAATGGCACGCAGGCCGGACGTGCCGAGATCGAGTCCGATATACATGTTGCCTCCGCGGGCGACTTTTTCATCGCCCAGCAAATGTTGGACCGAGTCAAGTTTCTTGTCAATCGGCAAGGCAGTACCGGCGTTAACCATGTGTGAGGATTGTCGCTTGTGCTACGACGGGATTGTTTAGCGATACTGCGGATGTTCTACAGAAAATGCTCGTATTGTCTCCTGACCAGACTGGTTTGTGCTCGTTTGCGGGGCGGGTGAGTCGATGGCATCCCCCGAAAAAAGCTCACGTTTCGGGCTGGTCATCTGGTCCTCTCAGGGCATTTCTGCGCGCAGGTATTGTTGTCAACAGTGCTCAGCCCCGTGCGGTGATGGGCACAGAAGCGTTCCCCTGACCGGTCAGAAATCCGGCCCGGGTTAACCGATACTTCACGCAATCGCGACATTCTGAACTCATGTCACGCCGCGAGTCGCAGTTTTCAGAAGGGCCCCTGCCGCTGTTTGCCGGAGAGGGCGGTTTGCCTGCCCCGAAGGCTGCCGGCACCCGCCTGCCCTCATATATCGCCGATCATCGCCAGCGGTTGCGGGCCCGGTTTCGCAGCGCCGGGGCGGGTGCCTTGCCCGACTATGAATTGCTCGAACTCGTCCTGTTCCGCGCCCTGCCCCGGCAGGACGTCAAACCCCTGGCCAGTGCATTGCTCGCCCGGTTCGGAGATTTCAATGGCGTTCTGTCGGCACCGGTGCCGCGGCTTCTCGAGCAGAACGGAGTTGGCGAGGCAGTGGTTACCGAGCTCAAGATCATTGAGGCGGCAGCGCAACGGCTGGCCCGTGCCCGGGTCATCCGCCGCTCGGTCATTTCCTCATGGGACGCGCTGCTCGACTATTGCCGCACCACGATGGCGCATCGTGAACTCGAACACTTCCGGGTGCTGTTTCTCGACCGGCAAAACACCCTGATCGCCGATGAGGAACAGGCGCGCGGTACGGTAAATCATGTGCCGGTTTATCCGCGTGAAGTGGCAAAACGGGCGCTGGAGCTCAATGCGTCCGCTCTCATTCTGGTTCACAATCACCCGTCCGGCGATCCGACCCCGTCGGAGAGCGACATTGTCATGACCGAACGGGTCCGCACTGCCGTCGAAGCGCTGGAAATCACGCTGCACGATCACCTTGTGATCGGTCGCAGCCGTGAATTCAGTTTCCGGGATGGCGGGCTGATCTGAATGAGGCGGTCAATCCACCCAGATTTCGACCCGCCGGTTCACCTGCTTCCCCCAGTCGGTATCGTCGCATGCCATCGGAAGGGCCTCGCCAAAGCCGTCGGTGTCGATCACGCCCTGAGAGGGGTCAAGCTCCCGGGCTTCGGCCAGCACCGCGGCTCTGACCGCTGCCGCACGGCGTCTGGACAGCCGCAGGTTGGATGCTGCGTCACCGGCGCCGTCGCTGAACCCGACAAAGGTCAGTCGGCGGCCTTCGAAACGGCCCGCCTCGAGCGCTGCCACCAGGGTGACGATATTGGCGCGCGACGCCGCGTCGAGATCGGTTGATCCGCCATGGAAGCGGAAGCTGAGCGAAAGCCTTTCCTTGCCGGAAAGCAGCACCATCATCCGTTGCAACTCGGCGAGAGACACTTCTGGGCCCGCATTGCGGATCGCCGTGGCAAGGCGATCACCCTGAACAGAGAACGGTGTTGTCTCGAATGTCATGCCAGCGATCAGCCCGGCGCGCTCCACCGCTTCCTGTGCGGCATCGCTGTGCAGCCAGTTCAGGAAATCGGCCGCCGCGCCGGGCAAACGCCGGCCGGGCAGATAGAGATACATCGGCATGGTCAGCGGATAGTCATCCGCCTTGACCGTTTCGGAGCGTGCCGGAAGGCCGGAGGTGCAATCGTCCCTGAGGGTGAGCACGGTTGCCGGGTCGGTTTGCGAAAGCAGGCTGATTCCGATCGCGGACGGGTCGCCGGCCACGGCATCGGCCACGGCTTCGACCGACGGGTGAAGCACCACAGTGCTTGCGAGCGGCATACCCCCGGCTTTCAGCATCCGCTCGACAAAGAGCCCGGCAATGCCATGGCCGGGGTTGGTCAGGTGAAGGGTGATCGGCGCGGGCGCTCCACCGAGTGCTTCCCAGTTTGTCGTTTCACCGGCAAACACCGCTGCAAGTGCCGTAAAGCTCAACTGCCGCACCGGGTTTTCGGGGTGAACAACGGCAACCAGAGCATCGCGGGCGAGAACGCGGACCTGGCGGGGTCCGGAAAGATCGCCAAGACCAGCATCGAGCGCGATGGCGCGTTCGGTATCAGAAACCTCGCGCAGAGCGAGCACCATGTCGGCCTGGTTCGCAATGAGGTCGAGGAAGCCGTCCCCTGTACTGGCGGTGCGCAAGGTAAACTCGATCGCGAGATCGCCGCCGGGCCTGTCCGACAGGCGAAACACCCGCTCACCACTTTCGGTCCGGGTGTCGGCAATTACATAGCCTTCCGTTTCCGCGAAGCCCCTGATCAACGCCGGCAGAAGCGTGTCGCCTGTCACCCCGGTTCCGGAAAGCGTAACCCGCGCGAGCGCGGTTCCCGGGGTGGGGCAGGCCGTGCCCGAGCAAGTCACACCGGAACCGTCCAGCGTCAGAACACCAAAGTCAGTGGCAAGCCGGTAGAAGGCACCGTCATAACCCAGCAGCGTTCCGCTGACTGCCAGGCCCCCATCGTGCGATTTCAGGGCTATATCCTGTGCAATGGCTGGCGTAACCCATTGACAAGACATAACAAGTGCGGCGAAGATCGCCGCACACAGGCCGTTCATCGGATGCCTCCGAGCCTTGCACTTTATCTGCGCGCAAGTTTCAACTCTACCGGCAGGTTTTTCAACACCAGATATTCGCCAACCGCGTCACAACCCGGCACCTTCATCCTGAGTGGTTCGGCATTGGGGGCACGGCCCGGGTTGGAGCGCAGAATGAACCCTTCGATTTCGCCGCCGCAGGTGTTTTGCATCACTTCGGCTTCGACGGAGATTTCGGGCTCCACGCCCTTCTGCATCAGGCTTGCGGGATAGGTATAGACATCAGCAGCATAGCCCGACGCGGTGCTGCCGAGTACGGAGATAAAGCCCCCTTCACCGGCAGTCGCCTCATCCGGGTTGCCCGGCGTATCGGACCATTTATGCCCGGGATCGCCATAGCTGGCACCGCCTTCCATCGCGTGGAGCTGGAGGCCGGTGGAGCCTTGCCAGATCACTCCGATACGGTCGAAAGCATCAAAATCCGGCAAGGTAACGCTGATCTCGCGGGCATCGCCGCCAGATACGCGGGCCGAAACCCGGGCTGTGCCAGTCATGGCCGGAACCTCAACCATGAGCGAGCCGGCGGGGCCGAGCTTTTCGGTGAACCTGAGACCGGCATGTTCGAAACTGACCGGCTCGCCCGCGTTGCAGGGCGCATGAAGAATGATTTCGATCATCGCTGCGGGACGTGCCCGCGCCTGCAAGTCGATGGCGCAGGTTGTTGGTTCGGGCTCGGCCGGAGTGGCAGCGGTTGCGGGATCAAGGTCTTGCAGATCGCCGGTAGCGGCCAGGACCGTTTCGTCCGGCCGCTCAGGGGTCGGTTCTGCCGCCGACCCGGAGAGGGCCAGCAGCGGATCGGCGTTGGAGCGGGTAACTTCTTCCAGCGTCTGGTCAGCAGCGGGTACGAGCCCGTCGCCGGACGCAGTGGCAGTGGCAAGTCCGGCCATGACGGGTGATTTCGATTGTGGCCCGATACCGCCTGTGGAGCCGGGAAGAGCGGTTTCAGAATCTGCTGCCGCCGCGGACACGGGTTCCGACTGAACCTGTGCCGTTGTGGTTGAGATTTCCGTTCCGGCCAGCTCTTCCGCTTCGGGAGCAGGCGGCACGGTGGTAGCCGCGAGTTGAGCGGGAGAAGCATCCTGCGGAGCGGTGAGTGCGTCCAGCGCGGCAACCGGCGGGGCCGAGTCCGCCGTCTCCGGAGCGCTACCGGATGTGCGCTGCATCAAATGTCCGGCAGTACCGGCGACCAGAAGTGCCACCACTGCTGTGTAGATCCGCTTGCGGTCAATGCCGGCGGCTTTTTCTTTCAGATCTCCGAGCATGCCGATCTCCCATGAATTCGTCACGGGGAGTCTGGCGCCGCAATAAGCCAAGGAAATGAACAGATGGTGGCTATTTCCGGTTTTGTTTCCCTTGGAAAACCCCGGTAAGCGATTGTGCAGAAGGCATTTTTTCGGGCTTTGCCATGAGCTTGCCCAAATTGCGCCACGACCGTGCCCGGGATTGCCGGGAGCGGCCGCAGCATCGTCAATTTATGCCCGGATCAGAAGGCGCCGTGGCAGTGCTTGAACTTCTTGCCCGAGCCACAGGGGCAGGGATCGTTGCGACCGGGGTTGCCCCAGGTCTTCTGGTCGTTTTCGTCGAAACCGGCCAGCGCAACGCCCGCGGGCAATTCCGCGCCCTTGCCCAGAACCTTTTCGGCCGCCGCGCGCTGGGCTTCGGCCATGGCCTGTTGCTGGGCAAGCATCTGCTGCATCATCTGCTCCTGCTCTTCCGGCGTCATCGGGCGCACCTGGCTGAGCTTTTGTGTGACCTCGGCGCGCAGGCTGTCGATCATGTTTTCGAACAGCTGGAAGCTTTCGGTCTTGTATTCGTTGAGCGGATCGCGCTGGGCATAACCGCGGAAACCGACGACCGAGCGGAGATGTTCGAGTGTGAGCAGGTGTTCGCGCCATTTCGCGTCGATGGTATCAAGCAGGATCTGCTTTTCGATCGTGCGCATGGCTTCGGGACCGAAAGCTTCGGCTTTCTCCTGCATCTGTTTGTCGCTCGCCTCGTAGAGGCGTTCGCGAATGGTGTCATCGTCGACACCCTCTTCCCGGGCCCATTCGATGACCGGAACATCGAGGTTCAGATGTTCGATGACAGCCGCATAGAGGCCCTCGGTATCCCATTGTTCGGCATAGGATTTCGGCGGCATGTGCTGTTCGACCAGCTCGTCGATCACGGTGTGGCGCATGTCCTGTGTCACATCCGACAGATCTTCGTCTTCCATGTATTCGCGGCGCTGCGAGAAGATCACCTTGCGCTGATCGTTCATCACGTCGTCGAATTTCAGAAGATGCTTGCGGATGTCGAAGTTGCGGCCCTCGACCTTGGCCTGGGCGCGTTCGAGCGACTTGTTGACCCAGGGGTGAATGATCGCCTCGCCCTCCTTCATGCCAAGGCCGGACAGCACCTTTTCGAGCCGTTCCGACCCGAAGATCCGCATCAGATCGTCTTCAAGCGACAGGAAGAAGGCAGACCGGCCCGGGTCGCCCTGACGGCCCGAACGACCGCGAAGCTGGTTGTCGATGCGGCGGCTTTCGTGACGTTCGGTCGCCAACACGAACAATCCGCCTGCGTCCTTGACCTTCTGTTCCCACTTGCGGTGTTCGGTCTCGATTCTCTCACGGACCTTCTTCGGATCGGCATCCGGCTCGGCGGCGAGCGCTTCCATGACCTTGAAATCGACATTGCCGCCGAGTTTGATGTCGGTGCCGCGGCCTGCCATGTTGGTGGCAATGGTCACCGCGCCGAGTTTTCCGGCATCGGCAATGATCTGGGCTTCCTTCTGGTGCTGGCGGGCGTTGAGCACATTGTGCTTGATCCCTGCCTTCGTGAGCAGGTCGGAGAGGTATTCCGATTTCTCGATCGACGTGGTGCCGACAAGAACCGGTTGGCCCTTTTCGTGGGCTTTCCCGATCTCGGCGACTATGGCGGCATATTTCTCGCCGGTCGAGCGATAGACGGCATCGTGTTCGTCGACCCGGATGACGGGCAGGTTGGTGGGCACTTCCACCACGCCGAGCTTGTAGATGTCGGCGAATTCTTCTGCCTCGGTAAGCGCGGTGCCGGTCATGCCGGCAAGCTTGTCGTAGAGGCGGAAGTAATTCTGATAGGTGACGGAGGCCAGGGTGACGTTTTCGGGCTGGATTTCGCACCCCTCCTTCGCCTCGATCGCCTGGTGCAGCCCTTCGGAAAGACGGCGGCCATGCATCATCCGGCCGGTAAACTCGTCGATCAGCATCACTTCACCGTTGCGGACGATGTAATCCTTGTCGCGGCTGAACAGCTTGTGCGCCCGCAGGCTCTGGTTGACATGATGAACCAGCGTGGTGCTTTCGGGGTCGTAGAGCGTCTGGCCTTCGGGCAAAAGCCCGGCGGCGGCGAGGCGCTCTTCGAGAAATTCGTTGCCCTCGTCGGTGAAGGTCACGTTGCGCGACTTTTCGTCAAGCGTGTAATGCTCTTCGCGGATTTCGGGGATCAGCTTGTCGATGGCGACATAGAGGTCGGAGCGGTCCTGGCTCGGGCCGGAGATGATCAGCGGGGTGCGGGCCTCGTCGATCAGGATCGAGTCGACCTCGTCCACGATCGCGTAATTGTGTTTGCGCTGAAACATCTCGCTGAGGTCGCTCTTCATGTTGTCACGAAGATAGTCGAAGCCCAGCTCGTTGTTGGTGGCATAGGTAATGTCGGCCTGATAGGCGGCCTGTTTCTCGTTGGCGGGCTGTTCGGAGAAGATCACAGCGGAGGTCATGCCAAGCGCGGTGTAAACCTTGCCCATCCACTCGCTGTCGCGCCGCGCCAGATAGTCGTTCACGGTGACGATATGCACGCCATCGCCGGAAAGCGCGTTGAGATAGGCGGCAAAGGTGGCAACGAGCGTCTTGCCCTCGCCGGTCTTCATCTCCGCAATCTCGCCGCGGTGCAGGAAGATGGCGCCCTGAAGCTGCACGTCGAAGGCGCGCAGGCCGAGGGCCCGCCGCGCGGCCTCGCGGCAGTTGGCGAAGGCTTCCGGCAGAAGATCGTCGAGGCTTTCGCCTTCTGCGACGCGCTTGCGGAACTCTTCCGTCTTTTCGATCAGCCCCTCATCGGACAACGCCGCAAAGTCTTCTTCGAGCGCATTGATCTTCTCGACGATGGGACGGGTTGCCTTGATCTTGCGGTCGTTCGGGGTGCCAAAGACTTTCCTGGCAAGTGTTCCGATACCCAGCATGTGTTGTTCGCCCGATGCTTATTTGTTCACGTCTGTGCCAAGATCCTTGCCGGCACCTCTATAGCCCCATATTTAGGGCGGGTAGTGCCCTCGGAGACCCTTGCGATGTAAGGGCGGGGGTTGAAAGTGTCAACGATGCCGGATGCCGGCGTGACCCGGGGAAACCTTATGAAACTCATGTTCAAACCTACCGCGCTCCTGGCCAGTACCGCTCTTGCCCTCGCCGTGGCCGCGCCGCTCAGGGCGCAGGATACCACGCCCGCGCCGGTGGAGGCCGATACGGTCGTCGCCACGGTCAACGGTGAAAACATCACCATCGGCCATCTTGTTGCGGCCCGGCTGGCTTTGCCTGAACAGTTTCAGGCGCTGCCGAACGAAAAGCTGTTCGAGGCGCTGACCGAACAGCTGATCCAGCAGACGGTTCTGGGTCAGGCCATGGGCGAGATGACCCGGCGGGCACAGATCCAGCTCGAGAACGAGCGCCGGTCGATCGTTGCGGCGGATCATCTTCTGAAGGTGATCGGAGACGCGGTGACCGATGAGGCCATTGCCGCCGTTTACGAGGCCGATTATGCCAACGCTGAGCCGACCCAGGAATGGAACGCCTCGCATATTCTCGTCGAGACCGAGGAAGAGGCCGCCGCGCTGGTGACCGAGCTTGAGAATGGCGCCGATTTCGCTGAACTGGCGAAAGAGAAATCGACCGGCCCCTCCGGCCCCGGTGGCGGTGAGCTTGGCTGGTTCGGCCCGGGCATGATGGTTACGCCCTTTGAAGAGGCGGTGAGCGGCATGGAGGTCGGCGCGGTGTCGGCACCGCTTCAGACTCAGTTCGGCTGGCATGTGGTAAAGCTCAATGACAAGCGGATGAAGGGCGCTCCGGCGCTTGAAGAGGTGCGCGACGAGATCGTCGCGTCGCTGGAAAATGACGCGGTGGAGCAGGCGCTCGAAACCCTTCTTGGCGCGGCCGAGATCGAACGGGCCGATGTTTCCGGGATCGACCCGGACGTGCTCAGCGATCTGTCGATACTCGACTGACGGAGGCGCATGTGGGGGAACGGGAGAAACTTCAGGCGCTTGAAGCGCGGCTTGCCGTGCTCCGGGCGGAAGTGGAGCAGATCGAGACCGACATCGCCGGGCTTCGCGGGCCGAAAGTGTCGCCGCTGGCGCCTCAGGGCTTTCCCGCGCTTCCCGAAATCGGCGGCGTGTGCTTTTCCGCCGCCGAGGCCGGGGTCCGTTATGCCGACCGACCGGACGTGATGCTCGCGCTCTGCGACCCGGGCACCACGCTCGCCGGTGTTTTCACCCGGTCCGCCACCCGCTCCGCCAATGTGCGCGATTGCCAGGAAAAGCTCGCGCAAGACACCACAGGCGGCGCGGCGATCATCGTCAATTCGGGCAATTCCAACGCCTTCACCGGGCGTCATGGCAATGGCTCGGTAAAGGCAATTTGTACGGCGGTGGCCGAGGCCACCGGTGTGGCCGAAAACAGGGTCTATACCGCCTCGACCGGGGTGATCGGCGAGCGTTTGCCGCATGAGCGGATCACCGCGAAGATCGGCGAGTTGGTGGCCGGGCTGGCGCCGGACAAGATCCAGCTTGCCGCGCGGGCGATCATGACCACCGACACCTTCCCGAAAGGCGCAATGGCCGAGGTGGAGATCGACGGCAAGCCGGTGCGCATCGCCGGCTTCGCCAAGGGGTCGGGCATGATCGCGCCGGACATGGCGACTATGCTGGTCTATATTTTCACCGATGCGATGGTGGAACAGTCTCTGTTGCAGCGGATGTTGGCCGATCTGACCGGGCCAACCTTCAATTCGATCACCGTCGACAGCGATACCTCCACCTCCGACAGCCTGATGCTCGCGGCCACCGGTGCCTCCGGGGTGACGGTCACGGCCGAAACGACAGCCTTCCGGGACGCGCTCGGCGCGGTGATGCTGGATCTGGCGCAGCAAGTGGTGCGCGACGGCGAGGGTGCCTCGAAATTCGTCGAGGTCCGGGTGAGCGGCGCGGCATCAGACGCTGACGCCCGGACCCATGCGCTCGCCATCGCCAATTCGCCGCTGGTGAAGACGGCGATCGCCGGGGAAGACCCGAACTGGGGCCGTGTGGTGATGGCGATCGGCAAATCCGGCGCCGCTGCCGATCGTGACAAGCTGGTGATCCGGTTCGGGGATGTGCTGGTCGCGGAGAACGGCTGGGTTTCGCCGGACTATCGCGAGGATCTTGGAGCCGCCTACATGCGCAACGCCGAACTGCTGATCTCGGTCGACATCGGGCTTGGCGCGGGGGAGGCGACAGTCTGGACCTGCGATCTGACGCACGAGTATATCGAGATAAACGCGGATTACCGGTCGTGAAAACAGTGCTGGTGTCTGCGGTCGCGCTGATCGACACCGATGGCCGGGTGTTGCTCGCCCGGCGCCCGGAAGGCAAGAGCATGGCCGGGCTCTGGGAGTTTCCCGGCGGCAAGGTCGAACCGGGGGAGACCCCGGAAGCGGCATTGATCCGGGAATTGCGCGAGGAACTCGGCATTGACGTCAGCGCCGCCTGTCTCGCGCCGCTCACCTTCGCCAGCCACAGCTATGACGACTTTCACCTGCTGATGCCGGTATTCGCCTGCCGGAAGTGGACGGGAAGCGTGATTCCCCTTGAAGGTCAAACACTTGCCTGGGTCCGGGTGGATGACTTGAAGCGCTACCCGATGCCGCCCGCGGATGTGCCGCTGATTGCGATGCTGCGTGATTGGCTGTAAACAATCCGCTTTTCCATGCGTTATTGCTCACAGAATGCGCGGGCCAGAACGGTCTGGTTCCGTCATGTGAAAAGGGGCGCACTGGAGCGCCCCTTGATGGCTGACGGGTGCTGCGGTCAGTCGAGTGTGCGCTCGACCTCTTCGCGTTCGAATATCTCGATCACGTCATTCGCGCGGATGTCGTCATAGTTTTCAAAGGCCATGCCGCATTCCTGGCCGGACTGGACTTCCTTCACCTCGTCCTTGAAACGCTTCAGCGTTTTCAGCGTGCCTTCATGGATCACCACATTGTCACGCAGCAGGCGCACGCCGGCGGAGCGGCGGGCGACGCCTTCGGTGACGAGACAGCCCGCCACCTTGCCGACGCCGGAGACCTTGAAGACCTCCTTGATCTGGGCGTAGCCGATGAAGTTCTCGCGCACTTCGGCATCGAGCAGACCGGAGGCGGCTTTCTTGACGTCGTCCACCAGGTCGTAAATCACGCTGTAATAGCGGATCTCAACACCCTTCTGGTTGGCACTGGAGCGCGCGGATGCGTTGGCGCGGACGTTGAAGCCGATGACCGGGGCGCCCGAGGCTTCGGCGAGCCCGATATCCGTCTCGGTGATGGCGCCGACACCATAGTGCAGCACGCGGACGCGGACTTCGTCGTTGCCGATCTTTTCCATCGCCTGAACGATGGCTTCGGCGGAGCCCTGCACGTCGGCCTTCACCAGAATCGGCAGTTCCTTGACGTTTTCGTTGGCCTTGGCCTGCGCCAGAAGCTGTTCCAGCGAGGTGCCGGAGCCCGCGGCGGCGCGTTTGTCTTTCGCAGCCTGCTGACGGTATTCGGCGATCTCGCGGGCCTGGGCCTCGGTGTCGACCACGTTGAGCACGTCGCCCGCTTCGGGGGTGCCGTTGAGGCCGAGCACCTCGACCGGCACCGACGGCCCGGCTTCCTTGACGCGGTTGCCCTTGTCGTCGACCAACGCGCGGACCTTGCCCCATTGCTCGCCGACGACGAAGATATCACCCTGACGCAGGGTGCCGTTCTGCACCAGAACGGTGGCGACCGGACCACGGCCGACGTCGAGCTGGGCTTCGATCACGGCGCCCTGAGCGGCGCGGTCGGGGTTGGCCTTGAGTTCCAGAATCTCGGCCTGAAGCGCGATGGCTTCGAGCAATTCGTCGAGGCCCTGGCCGGTCTTGGCCGAGACTTCCACGTCCTGCACATCGCCCGAAAGCTTCTCGACGATCACTTCGTGTTGCAACAGATCGGTGCGGACCTTGTCGATATTGGCGGCCGGCAGGTCGATCTTGTTGATCGCCACGATCATCGGCACACCGGCCGCCTTGGCGTGGTTGATGGCTTCGACGGTCTGCGGCATCACCGCGTCGTCTGCGGCCACGACCAGCACGACAACGTCGGTCACCTGGGCCCCGCGGGCGCGCATCGAAGTGAAAGCGGCGTGGCCCGGCGTGTCGAGGAAGGACAGCACCTGCCCGCCATCGGTGGTCACCTGATAGGCGCCGATATGCTGGGTGATGCCGCCGGCCTCGCCCGCGGTCACCTTCGAATGGCGAATCGCGTCGAGCACGGAGGTCTTGCCGTGGTCGACATGGCCCATCACGGTCACCACCGGCGGACGCGGGCGGAGGTCTTCCGGCTTGTCCTCTTCGGCCTTGATCACGTCTTCCACGTCGGCATCCGACACCCGGTGGATCCGGTGGCCGAATTCCTCGATGATGAGTTCGGCAGTGTCCTGATCGACCGACTGGTTCTGGGTCACCATCATGCCCATCTTCATCAGCGCCTTGACCACATCGGCCACGCGCTCGGACATCCGGTTGGCCAGTTCCGAGACCATGATGGTCTCGGGCACCTGCACGTCGCGGACCACTTTTTCATGGCTCGTGGCGCCGCCCATGGCTTTCTGGCGCAGACGTTCCTGCTTGCGCTTCATCGCGGCGACCGAACGGTGCCGCCCGCCTTCGCCGGACAGAGCCTGGTTCAGCGTGAGCTTGCCTCCACGACGGTTGCCAGCATCGCCCTTGCCGCGACCACGATTGTCGCGTGGATCGGTGCGTTCGCGTTCGGGCTTGCCACGGCCGCCGGCCGGGGCTTTCGCCGTGCGGGCTTCGGCCGCCTGAGCCGCGGCCGGGTCTGGTGCAGGCTGTGCCGCGGCGCGGGCTGCTTCTTCCTTGCGCTTGCGCTCGGCTTCGGCAGCCTCCTCGGCCTTGCGTTTCGCGGCCTCGGCGCGTTCGAGCTCCTCGCGCTCCTTTTCCTCAGCTTCCCGGCGGCGGCGTTCGCGCTCTTCTTCACGGGCCTTTTCATTGGCCTCACGCTTGCGCGCCTCCTCGGCCTCGTTGGCCTTGGCCAGCTTGAGCGCTTTCATCCGGCGTTCAAGCTCGGCATCGGAAATCCCTGCCGGGCGTTTGGACGGATCGGGCGTGGGCACCTTGCCGGCGGGTCCGCTGCCGACAGAAGCGGCGCCGTGTTTGGGGACGACAACGCGCTTGCGTTTCGTCTCCACAACCACGTTCTTGGTCCGGCCGTGGCTGAAGCTCTGCTTCACCTGGCCGGGCCGGCCGCCACCACGCAGTCCAAGGGGCTTTTTGCCGTCGCTTTCGCTCATATCGTCTTCGTACCTTTCCGGCGGGCGGTCCCGCCGTCCGTTGTATTGCGTATTCCGGACAGTTTCGCGGCTTCCTCTACTACACGTGAAGTGAGTCCGCTACCCGCGAGCGCAATATGTATCACATTTTCCCGACCGAATGCCAAACCCAATTCCGAACCGGTCAGACAGCCGATGAAGCACCCACCGCAAGGCGTGCGCAGTTTCGATTTGCCGCGTTCGGAGCCGTCGATGGCCTGAATCAGCACCCGGGCTTCTTCTTTTGCGAGCCAGTCCTTTACCTTTTCATAGCCCGCCACCGCCTGACCCGCCTTTCGGGCAAGAGAAATCAACTGAACCACCCGTTCGGCCAGCTGGGCCTCGATCCGGTCCAGCAGTCCCTCCGGCACGGTAACCGGCTGGCGGGCGGCGCGGGCAAAGAGGTTTTTCGCCACGGCCTTTTCCAGTGCCTTCCTGTCGGCACTGACCCAGATACCGCGCCCGGGGAGACGCGCGCGAAGATCGGGAACGATCTGCCCGTCAGGCCCGACAACAAAGCGGACAAGTTCCGTCACCGGCCTGACCTCGCCGGTCGCGATGCAACGCCGCTCCGGCGTGCCCGTCCGATCCTTGCGTCGCCCTCCGCGGGTCATGTCGGAACCTCCGGGGCCCGGGGACTCAGGCCCCGGCCTCCCCGGCTTCGTCACTCTCTTCAGGCTCTTCCTCTTCGACGAGATCCGCCGGATCGACCCAGCCGAGCTGGATCCGGGCGGTCATCACCAGGGCCTGAGCCTCTTCGAGATTGACATCGAATTTCTCGAGCAGGCCATCGTCCTTCTGGCGCTCACCGTCCACCGTGGTCCAGCCGCCGGCAAGTTCCCAGTCGGCACAGGTGGCGAAGTCTTCGAGGCTGAGCACACCGTCTTCGGCGAGGGCCTCGATCATCTGCGGCGTCAGCCCTTCGAAGTTTACCAGACTGTCCTGCACCCCCAGTTCGCGCGCATGTTCCATTGCCTTGCGGGCCTGTTCCTCAAGGAAGTCGCGGGCACGGGCCTGAAGCTCGTTGGCGGTATCGTCGTCAACCCCGTCAATGACCAGAAGTTCATCGAGCTCGACATAGGCCACCTCTTCGAGCGAGGTGAAACCTTCGGCAACCAGAAGCTGGGCGAAGAATTCATCAAGGTCGAGGGTATCCATGAAGAGCTTGGTGCGTTCGGCAAACTCGGCCTGACGGCGGGCGCTTTCTTCTTCCTCGGTGAGAATGTCGATGTCGAGCCCGGTCAGCTGGCTTGCGAGGCGCACATTCTGCCCGCGCCGGCCGATGGCGAGCGAAAGCTGTTCGTCGGGCACCACCACCTCGATCTTGCCGGCGTCTTCGTCGAGCACCACTTTCGAGACCTCGGCGGGTTGCAGCGCGTTGACGAGGAAGGTCGGCATGTCTTCGTTCCAGGGGATGATGTCGATCTTCTCGCCCTGAAGCTCGTTGACCACGGCCTGCACCCGCGAGCCACGCATGCCGACGCAGGCGCCGACCGGGTCGATGGAGCTGTCGTAGCTCACCACGGCGATCTTGGCGCGGGAGCCCGGGTCGCGGGCCACGGCCTTGATCTCGATGATGCCGTCATAGATCTCCGGCACTTCCATCTTGAACAATTCGGCCATGAACTGCGGATCGGTGCGGGAAAGGAAAATCTGCGGGCCCCGGGTCTCGCGGCGCACATCCTTTACATAGCAGCGGATTCGGTCGTTCGGGCGGTAGCTCTCGCGGCCGATCTTTTCGTTGCGGCGCAGGATGGCTTCGCCGGCGCCCACATCGACCATGACATTGCCGTATTCCTCGCGCTTGACCGCACCGTTGATGATGGTGCCCGCGCGATCCTTGAATTCTTCATATTGCCGGTCACGCTCGGCCTCGCGCAGTTTTTGCAGGATAACCTGTTTGGCACTCTGGGCACCAATCCGGCCCATCTCGACCGGCGGCACCTCATCGACGATGGTATCGCCGACTTCCGGTGCGTCGAGATACTGTTTCGCCTGATCCACGGTCAGCTCGGCCTGATAATTCTCCAGAAGATCGTCCTCGACCACGGTGCGCACCCGGGTGAATGTGGCCCGCCCGGTCTTGCGGTCGATCGAGACGCGGATGTCCATCTCGGCCCCGTAGCGGCTCTTGGCAGCGCGGGCGAGGCTTTCTTCCATGGCCTCGATCACCAGGTCCGGGTCGATCATCTTTTCGCGCGCCACCGCGGCGGCAGTTTGCAGAAGTTCAAGCTGGTTGGCAGAGGTGATTGCCATGGGTCAGTCCTCCTCTTGACCGTCGTCGGTCTGGATCTCGTCGAATTGGGTTGTGTCAATGTCGGCCGCGTGTTTGCGGGCACGCAGGGTCTCGGCGATCAGCGCGTCGGTGAGCACGAGCTTGGCGTCGGCGAGCAGATCGAAGGTGAGGCCGATGGTCACCGGCTCGCCGTGATTCTCGATCCCGATCAGCACCTCGTCGCCCTCGGTGCCCTGCAAAACGCCCTTGAAGCGCTTGCGGCCGTCGATCAGCTCTTCGGTCTCGATCTTGGCGACATAACCCGCCCAAGTGTCGAAATCCTTCAGCCGGGTGAGCGGCCGGTCGATGCCGGGGCTGGAGATTTCCAGGGTGTATTGGTCGGTGATCGGGTCTTCGACATCAAGCACGGCACCGATGGCGGTGGTGATTCCGGCGAGGTCGTCCACCTCGATCCCGCCGTCGGGCTTTTCGGCCATGATCTGAAGCGTAGGGGTATTGCCGCCCATCAGGCGCAGGCGCACGAGTTCATAGCCCATGCCCTCGATCACCGGGCGGGCGATGGCGGCAAGACGCTGGTCGATCGCGGTTTTGGCGACGAGATCGGTCATCTTTCTTCTCGGGTTGAGGTCTTGTTCAGACACAAAAAAACGGGCCAGCGGCCCGTCAGCATTTCCGGTGGAGCCTCGGGGGTGGAAGCCGAAGCGCCGCTGTTGCAGGTGATATATGACGGATGACGCGAAACCGCAAGGAAAAGCTGAGGGGGCATGCGCTCTGCCCTTTGCGGTCTACCGGCCAAGCGCCGGGCCCTGGCGGGCCAGCCTGTCCATGGTGCGCACCAGTTCCGCCGCGATCCCCGGTTCGGAAACCGCATGCCCGGCCCGTCCGACAAACAGCAATTCGCTCGCGGGCCAGGCCCGGTGCAGCTTCCAGGCCGAGACCGGCGGGCAGATCATGTCATAGCGGCCCTGTACGATGGTGCCGGGCACCCGGGCGATGCGGGCCATGTTGTCGAGGATCTGGTGGGTTTCCCCAAGGAAGGCACCATGGCTGAAATAGTGGTTTTCGATCTTGGAGAAGGCGAGCGCATAATCGGCCGGCGGGTCGGCCACGGCGCCGTCGCTCTCGATCGAGGCGAGCGCGTTTTCCCAGACGGCCCATTTCAGCGCAAATTGCCGCTCCTCGGCATGTTTGCCGGAGAACAGCCGCCGGTGATAGGCGGCAATCATGTCACCGCGTTCTTCCGCTGGAACAGAGCCTGAAAACGCCTCCCAGAGGTCAGGCCAGAAGGCACCGGCACCGCCGCCATAGAACCAGTCAAGCTCGGCTTTCGTCGCCAGGAACACCCCGCGCAAAACCACCCAGGCGACGCGCTCGGGATGGGCCTGGGCATAGACCAGCGCCAGTGTCGCGCCCCAGCTTCCGCCGAAGACGATCCAGCGGTCGATGCCCAGTGCCGTGCGAATATGTTCGATGTCGCGCACCAGATGCCAGGTGGTGTTGGCGCGGGTCTCGGCATGGGGGCGGGAGCGTCCGCAGCCGCGCTGGTCGAACAGGACCACGCGGTATTTTTCGGGGTCAAAAAACCGGCGCATCGCCGGCGAACAGCCACCGCCGGGGCCGCCATGCAACACCACCACCGGAAAGCCGTCCGGGTTGCCCACCTCCTCGACATAGAGCGTATGCCCGTCGCCGACCTCGAGCATATGGCGGCGAAAGGGTTCGCGGGCGGGGTAGAGTTTTCCGCCTGCGGTGTTATGTCGGGAGGAACGGTCCATGCTATCCTCATATATCGCAACCTGCGCAATCGCCACGAGAAAGAAACCCCGATGACCTCCGCCAAGACCAGCGTCGATCCTTCCGAAGTTGCCAAGTTCGAGGCGATGGCCGCCGAATGGTGGGATCCGGCCGGCAAGTTCAAACCGCTGCACATGATGAACCCGGTGCGGCTCGATTACATCACCCGCCAGATCGCGGCGCATTTCGGGCGCGATCTCACGGCGGAGACGCCCTTCGCCGGGCTGCGGCTGCTCGATATCGGCTGCGGCGGTGGGCTGTTGTCGGAACCGATGGCCCGGCTCGGGGCGGAGGTGGTCGGCGCCGATGCGGCGGAGCGCAATCTTCCGGTGGCGCGGATCCATGCGGCGCAATCGGGGCTGGAGATCGACTACCGCCACACCACGGCGGAAGCGCTGGCCGAGGCGGGCGAACAATTTGACGTGGTGCTCAACATGGAGGTGGTCGAACATGTGGCAAGCCCGATCGACTATCTCACCGCCTGCCACAACCTGCTGAAACCGGGCGGGCTGACCATCACGTCAACGATCAACCGCAACCCCAAGAGCTACGCGATCGCGATTTTCGGGGCCGAGCGGGTGATGCGCTGGCTGCCGGTGGGCACCCATGAATGGTCGAAATTCATCACCCCCGACGAACTGGCCGGATTGCTCAGCCGCGCCGGGCTCGAGGTCAAGGACCGTTCTGGCTTCGTGTTCAGTCCGGTGCGGTGGAGCTGGTCGATCTCGGAACGCGATCTCAGCGTCAACTATGTGGTTACGTCAGTCCGGCCAGACGTTCAGGCGGAATAGAGACGGTTTCACTTATTCCGGCTGATCGAATTGCTCACGGATCTCACGCAGGACGGGCAACGCGGCACGCACCTTGTCGGGACCGATCCGCTGCACCACATCGGCGATCAGCGGGGCGATCGCCGCAAGGGCGGCATCGTGCGCGGCGCGGCCTGCGGGGCTGATCGTGACCAGCTTGCGCCGGGCGTCGTCCCAATCGGGATGGATATGCACATGCCCCGCCCATTCGAGCTTGCCGAGCGTGTTGGTCATCGCACCGCGGGTAACGTGGAAGGTGCGCGCGAGCCCGGCGGGCGTCTTGGCTTCACCGGCATTGGCGAGGTGGTTCAGCACGGTAAAATGGCTGAGTTCCATACCCTTCGGCAGCACTTTCGACAGCGCCGCGCGGGCCAGCTGATCGGCCATGAACATCTCGCTGAACAGCGCAACGGAAAGGTTTTCCGACTCACCCGGCATCAGGGGCCCTGATAGTCGCGGCTGTGGCGGAGCGAGGGAATGCGGACTCTTGCGGCCTGCACCTCCGCCGGGTCGATCTCGACCATTGTGACGCCGGGGTCGGTTCCGCCGTCGACGAGCACTTCGCCCCAGGGCGAGACCGCGAGCGAATGGCCATGGGTGGCGCGGCCCGGGGCGTTTTCGCCGGTCTGGGCCGGGGCGAGGACGAAAGCGCCGTTTTCGATGGCGCGGGCGCGCAGCAGCGGTTTCCAATGCGCCTCGCCCGTAGGCCGGGTGAAGGCGGCGGGCAGGGCAAGAATTCCCGCGCCAGCCTTTGCCAGACGCCGGAACAGGGCGGGAAACCTGAGATCATAGCAGATCGCGAGGCCCAGCGTCGCGAAGGGGATATCAGCGGTCACGGCGCTCGTGCCGGGACGGAAGGTTTCGCTTTCGCGGTGACGTTCGGTCTCGGAAACGTCGACATCGAACATGTGGATCTTGTCATACCGCGCGGTGATGTCGCCTTCGGGCGAAATCAGCAATGAGCGGTTGGCAAAGCGTCCGTCAGGCTCTCCGGTCGTGAGCGCCAGCGAGCCGATCAACAGCCAGATGCGGTGCATCAGAGCCTGCTTTCGCAGCGCGGCAAGGGTCGGGTCACTGGCTTCCGGGTGGATCTTCGCGGCAAGCTCGGCGCGGTCGGCGGTGATGATATTGGTCATCTCCGGTGTCAGCACCAGCGTGGCGCCCTGCCCCGCCGCACTTTGCACAAGCGCCCGGGTTTCGGCGAGATTGGCGTCCGGATCCGGCCCCGAGCACAGCTGAATCAGCCCCGCGCGCATTCAGCCCTCGAGCATCGCGTCGAGACGGCCGCGGGCCTCGAGCCGGTCGATATCATCGAATCCGCCCACATGGACCTCACCGATCCAGATCTGCGGCACGGTGCTGCGTCCATTGGCCTTCTGGATCATTTCGGCGCGCAATTCCGGCTCGCGGCCGATGTCGATTTCGGTGAACTCGACCCGCTTCCGGGTCAACAGTCGCTTGGCGGCATGGCAATAGATACAGCTCTGCTTGGTGTAGATGGTCACGGGCTTCATGGTCGGTCCTTTCCGGGCAACGAGGCGCGCCGATTCCGGGCGACCTTATGCGTCCTTGACCGTTCGTGCCAGTGTCAGCACGAAAACCTCCCGGGCACCGGCGGTGTGACAGGCTGCGGTCGCGGCGGTCAGCGTGGCGCCGGAGGTGAACACATCGTCCACCAGAACGACACGCCTGTCTTTCAGTAAAGCGCCACGTTTCGGGTGCGGTGCGATGGTACCGGCGAGGTTTTCGAAACGCTGTTCGCGGGTCTTGCGTTCCTGCGGCGCGGTGCGGGTCTTGCGGACGAGTCCGGTGGGTGCGACATCAAGCCCCGCCTGGCGGGCAAGCGCCCGGGCCAGTTCTGAAGCCTGATTGTACCGCCGGGTGAGCACCCGCGTCCAATGTGCGGGCACCGGAACCACCAGCATGTCGGGGCTGAGGAAGGGCCGGGCAGCACGATGCATCCATGCCGCGGCGGGAGGCACATAGTCGAGCCGGTCATGATATTTGATACCCAGCACAAAGCTGCGCCCCCGGCCGGCATAGATCAGGGCTGCGCGCCCGCGCGACCATGGCCGCCGGGTTGCAAGGCAATCGTCGCAGAGATCGGTTTCGCCGTCGCTTTCGCCGGGGAGCGGACAGCCGCATTTGTCACAGACATGCCCGGTGACAAAGGGCGTTTCGGCCCAGCATTTGCCGCAAAGCCCGTGGCTGTCTTCCACCGGTTCGCCGCATCCGGCGCATTGCACCGGATAGATGAGCGAGAAGGCCCTCAGGGCCGATTGCATTTCACGCGCCTCCATCTATGGTCCGCCCAATGACCGACCTCGTCGACCGTACCCGCCTTGCCCGCCTCCGTTCGCGCGCCAGCGCAGACGGCATGTTTCTGCAACATGCCGCGGCCGATGAGGTGAAGGATCGGCTGAACCTGGTTAACAGGAGGTTTACGCGGCCCGCCGTGGTGACCGGTTTTCCCGATCTGTGGCGGGAATACTTCCCCGATGCGCTGATCGTGCCCGACGATGAGCTGCTGGCGCTCGAACCCGGCACGCATGACCTCGTGGTGCATGGGCTGGCGCTGCACTGGGCCAACGACCCGGCGGCGCAGATCTTTCAGTGCGGACAGGCGCTGGTGCCCGACGGGCTTTTTCTCGGTGTCGGCTTCGCAGGCCAGACGCTTTCCGAGTTGCGAACCGTTCTCACGGAAACCGAGACCAGGCTTGCCGGCGGACTCAGCCCCCGGGTGCTGCCGATGGCGCATATCCGCGATCTCGGGGCGATGCTGCAAATGGCGGGGCTGGCGCTGCCGGTTGCCGATTCCGTCCTGCGGCAGGTGCGCTATGGCGATCTCACGGCATTGATGCGCGATCTGCGCGCGATGGGCGAGGGCAACGCGCTGGCCGAGAGGTCCGGGTGGACGCGGCGCGCGCTTTTCAAGCGCGCGGCGGAGTGCTATGCGCGGAAGTTCGGCGAAGGGGGCCGGATTGTCGCAACATTCGAGATGGTTTTCCTCACCGCCTGGGCGCCACATGAAAACCAGCAAAAGCCGCTCCGCCCCGGCTCCGCCACCGCGCGTCTGGCGGATGCCCTCGGCACCGTGGAAACCGGTTTGCCGGAGTGACCCGCATCGGGGTATCAGGAGGGGTGCGAGCAGGAGAGCCAGCCGATGCGTGACATGTCACATATGCCGAAAGGTCATCCGGAGTTACCGCCCGGGCGGGTCGGTGTGCTGATCGGAAACCTTGGCACGCCGGAAGGCACCGATTACTGGTCAATGCGCCGGTATCTCGCCGAGTTTCTTTCCGACAAGCGGGTGATCGACTATCCGGCCTGGAAATGGCAGCCGATCCTGCAAGGCCCGATCCTGACGATCCGGCCGTTCAAATCCGGCGCCAATTACGCCAAGATCTGGAACAGGGAGCGCAACGAGGGCCCGTTGATGACCACCACCCGCGAACAGGCGGACGGGCTGCGGGCGCGGCTGGAGGCACGGTTCGGCGACCGGGTGATTGTCGATTTCGCGATGCGATATGGCAAGCCGTCAACCGATGCGAAGCTTGCCGAAATGGTGAAGGCCGGTTGCGATCGAATCCTGTTTTTCCCGCTTTATCCGCAGTTTTCCGGCCCGACGACGGCCACGATGAACGATCAGTTCTTTCGGGCACTGACAAAAGTGACCTTTCAACCCGCAGTGCGCACGGTTCCGGCCTATTACGACCGGCCGGGCTACATCGAGGCGCTGGCACAATCGGTCGAGCGGGTCTACCCGAGTAGTGACGTTGCACCGGACATTCTGGTCTGTTCCTACCACGGGGTTCCGGAACGTTACGTGACGCAGGGCGATCCGTATTATTGCCAGTGTCTCAAGACAACACGGCTGCTGCGCAACCGGCTTGGCTGGGCGGAAGACCGGATCGTGAGCAGCTTTCAGTCCAGGTTCGGACCGGAGGAATGGGTGAAACCCTACACGGTCGAGGAAGTGGCGAGGCTGGCGGAGGCGGGGAACAAAAGCATCGCCGTAATGGCGCCGGCGTTTTCTTCCGACTGCCTGGAGACGCTCGAAGAAATCAACGAGGAAATCCGCGAGAGTTTCATGGACGCCGGAGGTGAGAGTTTTACCTATATTCCCTGTCTCAATGCCGATGCGGCGCATATCGACATGATGGAAGAGGTTGTTTGCACAAACCTTGGCGGCTGGCTGGATTGATCTCTGCGTGGAAACCAGACGGTTCTTCCTTTTCGATTGTTCACGAAAGGCCTGTATCACCCTTGTGTCACCGGCGGTACAGAACCCGGGATTTCGCCAGTGAGACAGTCTTTCAGGTGGGTGATAGCCATATGTGGTATTTGTTGTTCATCAATATGGCATATTTAGACTTCTCTGCTGCGCTCTTTACCGCCGATCAGATGTGTGCCGTTTGTTGACGTTTTCCAAATGGAAACAATTCCCACCGAAATCCGGGCACAAGTTCGGCAATGAGGCAAATCCAGGCGAGAATGTGTCACAAAGCGGGCCGCATTGGGCGGGCTTGCGACCGGGCTCCGATCAGCCGGTTGCCGAGAGCTGGGGGCGTCTCCATATAGGGGCGGAAGCATTGGAGGCGAGATGAGCAAGCAAGACTTTCCCGGCTGGCATGGCACCACGATCATCGGGGTGAAGAAGGGCGGCGAAGTGGTCGTCGCGGGGGACGGACAGGTGAGCGTCGGTCAGACCGTGATGAAGGGCACCGCCCGCAAGGTGCGCCGCCTCTGCCCTGGCGGACATGAGATTGTAGCGGGCTTTGCCGGGTCTACCGCAGATGCGTTTACCCTGCTCGAACGGCTCGAAGCCAAGCTCGAAGTCACCCCCGGCAAACTCGCGCGCGCCTGTGTCGAGCTCGCCAAGGACTGGCGCACCGACAAGTATTTGCAGAAACTCGAAGCGATGCTGATCGTGACCGATGGCGAAGGGCTGTTCGTGGTTACCGGCGCGGGCGATGTGCTGGAGCCGGAACATGACGTGACCGCCATCGGCTCGGGAGGCAACTTTGCGCTGGCCGCGGCGCGGGCGCTGATGGACAGCGACAAGCCCGCCGAGGAGATCGCCTGCAGGGCGATGGCGATCGCCGCCGACATCTGTGTCTATACCAACGGCAACCTGACCGTGGAGAGCATCCGAAAATGACCGACCTGACCCCGCGTGAAATCGTCTCGGAACTCGACCGGTTCATCATCGGTCAGAGAGAGGCCAAGCGCGCCGTTGCCGTGGCGCTGCGCAATCGTTGGCGGCGCAAGCAACTGAGCCCGGAGCTGCGCGAAGAGGTCTATCCGAAAAACATCCTGATGATCGGGCCGACCGGTGTCGGCAAGACCGAGATCAGCCGCCGGCTCGCCCGGCTCGCCAAGGCGCCGTTCATCAAGGTCGAGGCCACGAAATTCACCGAGGTCGGCTATGTCGGCCGCGATGTGGAACAGATTGTCCGCGACCTGGTGGATGCGGCGATCATCCAGACCCGCGCCGACATGCGCGAGGGCGTCAAGGCCAGTGCCGAAGCGAATGCGGAAAACCGGGTGATCGAGGCGATTGCCGGGAAGGATGCGCGCGAGCAGACCCGCGAAATGTTCCGCCGGAAGCTGCGTGCCGGTGAACTCGACGACCGCGAGGTGACGCTGGAGGTGCAGGATACCGGTGGCGGGATGCCGATGTTCGATGTGCCGGGCCAGCCCGGGATGAGCATGGGCGCGATGAATATCGGCGACATTTTCGGCAAGGCGTTTGGCGGCCGTACAGTGCGGCGCACGATGACGGTTGCTGAAAGCTATGAAGTGCTGGTTGCCGAAGAGGCCGACAAACTGCTCGACGACGAGACCGTCACCCGCACCGCGCTTGGCGCGGTGGAGCAGAACGGCATCGTCTTTCTCGACGAGATCGACAAGGTCTGCGCCCGCGCCGATGTGCGCGGCGGCGATGTCAGCCGCGAGGGCGTGCAGCGCGATCTGTTGCCGCTGATCGAGGGCACCACCGTCAGCACCAAGCATGGGCCGGTGAAGACCGACCATATCCTGTTCATCGCTTCCGGCGCCTTTCACATCGCCAAACCGTCGGATCTTCTGCCCGAGCTTCAGGGGCGTCTGCCGATCCGGGTGGAGCTGCGTGCGCTCACCGAGGAGGATTTCGTGCGCATCCTCACCGAAACCGACAATGCGCTGACGCTGCAATACACCGCGTTGATGGCGACCGAAGAAGTGGACGTGGTGTTTACCCAGGATGGGATTGCGGAGATGGCGCGGATCGCGGCGGAGGTGAATCAGAGCGTCGAGAACATCGGCGCCCGGCGGCTTTACACGGTGATCGAGCGGGTTTTCGAAGAGCTCGGCTTCACGGCGCCGGACCGCTCCGGCGAGGTGATTACGGTGGACGCGGGGTTTGTGGAGCGCAATCTTGGGGAGTTGACCCAGGCCATGGATGTGAGCCGGTACATGCTCTGAGCCCCTGATGATACCCGGGTTTCCGGGCAAGAACCCAGGCAAATGGTGGTTTCGGCAGATTGGCGCTGAGGGGTTGAGGCGCTGAGAGATTGGTCTGGTGCAGCGCCCGGATCCGGCGTAGCGACGGAAAAAAAGGGGACAGATCATGGATCGTCGGGCGTTTCTCACGGCTACCTCTGCGCTCGCCCTCTCGGCCTGTGCCGGAGGAGCGCGGCAAATTTCGCTTGCGGATGCGAACCGGGCGGGGGGGACGATCGTGCCCATCCTCGTGGTAACATCTCGCGCGGTGAACAGAGATGGATCCCTGAGTTCCAGGCGGGGCGAGAAGCTTTCTTTCGGGCGGTATGATGTGTCCATCCCGCCGAACCGCACCGCAGGCAATGTGCAGTTCGGCATTTTTGCTTCAGACCCGCGCAAGCATTTCGCGACCGTGGGCAGTGAGCTGTTCGCCTCGGAAGCCACGTTCCGCAGCCAGCTGAAAGCACAGCTTCTGAGCCGTGGGGCGGGCAGGCGCAACGTGATCATCTTTGCCCACGGCTACAATACCGGTTACGAAGATGGATTGTTCAGATTTGCGCAATTCTACTCGGACATCGGCCTCACCGATGTGCCGGTGCATTATTCCTGGCCCAGCGCCGAAAAGCTGCTGGGCTACGGGTACGATCGTGATTCGATGCTTTATGCCCGCGATGGATTTGAGGCAACCATTCGTGCCGTGCTGGCGGCGGGGGCGGAAAAGGTGCTGATCGTCGGCCATTCCATGGGCACGATGCTGATCATGGAAACGCTTCGCGAGATCGCGATTTCGGGTGATACGTCTATTCGCTCGCGGATTGGTGGGGTCGTGCTGGTTTCGCCCGATATTGATGTCGATGTGTTTCGCTCTCAGGCACGACGTATCGGATCGCTGCCACAGCCGTTCGTGATCTTTTCGTCAAGACGCGACCGGGTGCTGAATTTTGCCGCAAGCGAGATCTACGGCAACCCCCGTGTCGGGGCGTTGGAGCTCGGCGGGGAGTTGTCGGATCTGGATGTCAACGTGGTCGATGTAACGGGCTATTCGAACGGGCTGCTGAATCATGACACGGCCATCACATCGCCCGCGTTTCTCAAGATCGTCAGTAACATGAACGTGTTTTCCCAGAGCTTCGGCTCCGGCACCAGCGCCCTTGCGGGCGATCTTCCAAGCTCTTTCGTTTCCGTACAGGACGCCGACCATTTCAACATCGGGGCCTTCTAACTCCGGCGAAGATAGACATAGTAAGCCCCGGAACCGCCATGTCTTGCGTGGGCTTCAGTGACCTGAAGCACAAGGGGCTTCAAGGGCATCGTGTGCAGCCAATGCGGCACCTGGTGGCGGAGAATGCCCAGACGAGCGGGAATGGGGCCCAATTCATCTCTGAGCTTGCCTTTTCCGGTGATGACAAGCACCAGACGGCAGCCATCGCCTGCGGCATTGAAGATGAAACGGTTAAGCGCCGGGTGTGCCTCAGCGAGTGTCATGCCATGAAGGTCGATGCGGGCTTCCGGGATCAGCCTGCCTTTGATCATCTTGCCGAAGCGTTTGCGGTCCATCCGCAGCGGGGCGTTGGCAACGTGGCCGGCAGTTGGCGAGGCGAGGTCAGGAACGCGGGTCCGGGGTTCCGCGGTTTCGCCAATGCGAAAAGGCTGGCGGGGCGCGGTGGAAAGGGGTGGTTCGGCCACAACGTTTTTTGGCTGCGTTCTTGCCTTCGGGGCGGACGACGGGGCGGTGCCGTGTATCGGTTTGGTGTTTCGAACAAAGCTTTGCCAGAGTTCCAGCTCGTCGGGGCGAAGGTTTCTTGGTTTGCGTCTCACAACTAACGCTCCGGTGCCAGCGTGTAGGCCCGCTGGATCGGCAGCAACACGATCATCCGCCCGGGATCGCTGATCCGCGCGGCGCGGTGGCCTGCCGCGGTGCCGCTGCCAATGAAAATGTCAGCGCGTTGCGCCCCTTTGATCCGCGAACCGGTATCCAGCGCCAGCATCAGGCGGTTGAACGGTTTGGCCCCGTGTTTCTCAAGCCAAACCGGAGCACCAAGGGGGGTGTATTCCGGATCAACCGCAAGGGTGCGTCCGGCGGTCAGCGGTCGGTTCATGGCCCCGACGGGACCGCGATGAGGGGGCAAGGTTTCCAGTTCCCGGAAGAACACATAATTGGGGTTATGGTGCAGCAGTTCCTGACCGGCGGCCTCGTTGCGCCGCACCCAGTTGCCGATTACCGCCTCTGACACCTGATGCCTGGTATAAATGCCGCGGCGCACCAGTTCGTCTCCGAGTGAGCGGAAAGGGTGGCCGTTGTTGCCGTCGTAGCCAAGGCGGAGAAGTGTGCCATCGGTCAGCCGGATGCGGCCGGACCCCTGGATCTGCATGAATTGCAGCGCAACCGGATCGTCGACCCAGGCAATCTCGAGATCGCGGTTCTGCAATGCGTCGGTGGTTTCGATTTCCTCCCGGGTGAGCCAGGTTCCCCCGGCCTCTTCCGGGAGACGATAGACCGGTATGCTGAACCGCGGGGTGCGGATCCGCGAGCCGAAGAGTTCGGGTTCGTAATAGGCGGTAAAGAGCGGTTCCTGACCGTCTTCTATCAGGACAGGACGGAAGAGAAGTTCGAAAAATGTGCGCGGCGGGCCATCATAGACTTTGGCGAAGTTGCAGATCGCCCGCCATTGACCGTCACTGTCGAAGCGGGTGCAGGTTTCCCGAAACAGCTCGAGCGCGGCGTTATGATCGTCTTCTGGCCAGCCTTCGAGCTCCGAAAAGGCAAGAATGGAAGCTTTCGCGGTGTCGAGACCGGCCTGGACCGGTCCCGTCAGCGCCAGCAGAAAGGCGGCGGCAAGGGCAGGAAGCCGCCGCATCGTCTCATTCGCCGGTGGCAACAAGCTGCCAGTTCGGATTGTCTGACCCCATGACCCGGGCAAAGGTCCAGACGTCTTTCTGACGCTTGACCTGTTTCGGATTGCCTTCGACGATTTCGCCCGCCTTGTCGCGCACGACGGAGGTCAGCTCGCCGACAAAGCGCATGGTGATTTCGCCTTCGCGGGTGGCGGGATCGAACGTGGCGTCGGCAATTCTCAGTTCGCGCAGACCGGCAAACTGACTTTCGACGGTCAGTCCCTTTCGCTCGCGGGTTTCGATCACGGCGGCAAAACCCTCATAGACGTCATTGGAAAGGAAAGGCCGGATGCCCGCGAGGTCGCCGTTTTCAAATGCCGTCAGGATCATTTCATAGGCCCCGCGGGCACCTGTCAGAAAATCTCCCACCGAAAAGGAAGGTTCGGCAACTTTCATCGCCATGAGCGCGTGGCCGGCAGTGCTGTCGGGGTCGACATGGTCGGAAATGTCGGGGTCGATACCGCCTTCGATCACTTCGAACCGCTCGCGGCGTGTATCGCTGGTGTCGGCTGTGCGGGTCACAACGGGCTTTTCGAAACCTTCGCGCGTTCCAAGTACGTCGCGCAGACGCAGGAGCAGGAAGATGGCAATGGCCGCAAGGACGATAAGCTGAATGACGGGCGACGACATGAAAACCTCTTTTCCGGCGCGGTTTGAAATCCGGCGCTGACGGCACATATGTAGGGAAGTGCCGCGTTCAAGTCCACCGGCGCGCCGTTGCTTCCAGAGGATGTCATGCCACTTCTCATCTTGTTCATTGCAATCCCGATGATCGAGATCGCCCTGTTCATCCAGGTTGGAGGGGTGATCGGGCTCGGCTGGACCCTGGCGATCGTGCTTCTTACGGCCATTCTCGGGTCATGGCTGGTGCGCCAGCAGGGGGTGCAGGCGCTCGGCCAGTTGCAGCAATCGTTCCATGCTTTGGGTGACCCGACGGAGCCGCTCGCCCATGGCGCGATGATTCTGTTTTCCGGTGCCTTGTTGCTGACCCCGGGATTCTTCACGGATGGGGTGGGGTTTGCTCTGTTGGTCCCGCCTGTACGCGCCTGGGTCTATCGCAAGCTGCGCGAGCGGGTCGTGGTGCAGGGGGTCTCCATGGGTGCGGCGGGGGCTGCGGTGGGGGGCGAACCGTTTGCGCGGCCGCGTCGCGATCCGGGCGGCGATGTCATTGACGGAGAGTTCAGCGAAGTGGACGAACCGGCAGGGCGCAAGGCGCAGAACCACAACAGGCCCCCTTCGGGCTGGACCAGGCAGCGGGAAGATTGAGGCTCTTGGCCAGACCTGCTAAGGAACGCCGGAAGTTATCTTTTTGTACGGAGATTGATATGGCCGACGAAGCCGCAACACCGCAAGGACAACCGGAGGCACCTCAGGTCAAGATGCAGATTCTTGGCCAGTTCATCCGCGACATGTCGTTTGAAAACATCCTGGCGCAGAAGGGCGCCAATGGCGAGATGAAGCCGGAACTCAAGGTCGAGGTCGCGCTTGATGCCAAGAAACGCAATATCGACAACCAGTTCGAGGTCATCACCAAGTTCAAGGTGAGCTCGGTAAATCAGGGCGGCAATGAGCCATTGTTCCTGCTGGAGCTTGAATATGGCGGTGTTTTCCTGATCGAAAACGTGCCGGAAGAGCATCTTGCGCAGTTCCTGCTGATCGAGTGCCCGCGGATGCTGTTCCCCTTCGCGCGGCGGATCGTTTCCGACATAACCCGCGACGGCGGCTTCCCGCCGGTGAATCTCGACAATGTCGATTTCGTTGCGCTTTACCGTCAGGAAATCGCCCGCCGCGCTCAGGCCGGACAGGCCGCGCCCCAGCCTCAGCCTAACTGACGTCCGGTTTCGTCCACAGCGCGCCGTCGCCCAGGCCTTCGACAAATTCGGCATGGGCGGCGGCTTCTTCTTTGGTAATCCGGGGTTCGAGCGGCACCGGGCGCGGCATCGGTCGCCAGGTTTCGGTGGCGGAGCCGGTGGACCGGGCGCGCTCCTGGCCCGTGGGCGCGAGCACGAGGCCGGGCTGGCGTCCACCGATCAGCTCCAGGTAGACTTCGGCGAGAATCTCCGAATCGAGCAAGGCGCCGTGAAGCGTGCGGTGCGAATTGTCGATGCCGAAGCGGCGGCAAAGCGCGTCGAGCGACGCCGGCGAGCCCGGGAATTTCCTGCGTGCGATTTCCAGTGTGTCGATCGCACGGCTCATCGCGATCTGTGGCAGGCCGATCCAGTCAAGTTCCGCATTCAGGAAGGGCACGTCGAACTTCGCGTTGTGGATCACAAGTTTCGCGTCACCGATGAAATCGAGAAAGGCCTGGCCGATCTCGCGAAAGACTGGCTTGTCTTTCAGCGTGACTTCGCCGCTTTTTGCGGCTCGCGGCGGGGAAAGAAGGTCCGGCCCGAGCCCATGCACCCGGAAAGCGTCGGCGGGCATGTCGCGTTCGGGGTTGATGTACTGGTGATAGGTGCTGCCGGTCGGCATATGGTTCATCAGCTCGATGGCACCGATTTCGACCATACGGTCTCCGCCCTGCGCATCGAAGCCAGTGGTTTCGGTGTCGAGTACGATTTCACGCATCCTTGTGCTCCCGAATGGTGTCGATCACCGCGCGGACATGTGCGCGGGCGGTTTCCATATCGATGGTTTCGATCACGAAATCGGCCCGGGCACGCTTTTCGGCATCAGGCATTTGTTTGGCGAGGATTGTCTGCAAGGTTTGGCCGTCCATCCGGCCACGGTTGAGCAGGCGTTGGCGCTGGACATCTGCGGGCGCGGACACCACCACAACGAAATCGACCTCTTCTTCCGCGCCGGTTTCGAAGAGCAGCGGGATGTCGAGAACAACAATCTCGGCATCCGTGTTCGCGAGAAAGGCGGCGCGGTCGGCAGCGACCAGCGGATGAACTACCGCAGTGATCTTCGCCAAAGCGGAAGGGTCGCGCCCGATCCATGCTTTCAGGGCTTCGCGATCTACTGCATTGTTTGTCACGGCACAGGGGCAGAGCCTGCCAATCGGACCAACTGCGGGGCCGCCCGCTTCATAGAGGCGATGAACTGCGGTATCGGCATCCCAAACGGCTGCCCCCGCCTCGGCAAACATCGCCGCTGTGGTCGATTTGCCCATGGCGATGGAACCGGTCAGGCCGATGGTGACGCGATCTTTCATGCGGTCCAGGCCTCTACTACTGCGGCACGGGCTGCTGCATCCACTTCGGGTCGCACCCCGTACCAGCGTTCGAATGCCGGTGCGGCCTGATAGAGCGCCATGCCGATTCCATCGACCGGATAACATCCTGCGTCGACAGCGATGCGAATGAGCCGGGTGGCGCGCGGCGAAATTGCGAGATCCGAAACCACGCTGCCAGGCCGCAGCCCGTCGAGCGGAAGATGAAATTCCTGCTTGCCGGGCGAACCCAGAGGCGTCGCGTTGACGATCGTTCGGGCGCCGGCAATGGTACTGGCGGCCCGTGCCCAGTCGCAGACGACAATCCGGCCACCAAATTCGGAATGCAGCGCCTCGGCATGGGGGCGGGTGCGGTTGGTAAGATGGATTTCATCCACGCCCACTTCAAGCAATGCTGTGATCACTTCCCTGGCGGCCCGACCGGCACCAAAGACGGCAGCCGGACCTGATTTCGGATTCCAGCCCGGGGCATTCTGCCGAATGTTTTCGATAAACCCATAGCCATCCGTGTTGTCGGCATGAACCTTGCCGTCGCGGCGGAAGATGAGCGTGTTGGCTCCAGACATCAGCGCGGCGCGATCTGTGATAATGTCGGCATGGCCAAGTACGACATGCTGATAGGGGCGGGTGATGTTGAGGCCGACAAACCCGATTCGGGGCAGCAGCTCAATGGCAGCGGCAATGTCGTCCGGAGCGACTGTCAGAGGAACGAATCGTCCAGGCAGGCCGGTTGCGGAAAGCCAGTGGTCGAATATGTGCGTCATGGTGCTGGGCCGGTCTGCGGTCTGCAAGACCCCGGCAAGCGGGACAGGTCCGGTAGTCATATGGCGATTTCTCCCCTGTCGATCAGGTAGGTCAAGAGCTCGGTAAGGGGCAAACCCAGAACACTGAAGTAGTCACCTTCGATGCGGGAAAACAGCCTCACGCCCTCTTCCTCAAGCCTGTAGGCACCGACGGTGTGGCGAATACGCGCCCAGTTGCGTTTCACGTAGTCATCAACATAGCGGTCACTCAGCTTTCTCATGGCAAGACATACGACGCCGATATGCCGCCAGACCGGTCGGCCGGCATGGCAAATCACTGCGGCGGACAGCAGCTTGTGTGTCCTGCCTGAGAGGTCACGAAGCTGTTGGCGGGCTTCTGCTTCATTGGCGGGTTTCGACAGAAGCCTGCCCATGAGATCGGCAACCTGGTCGCAGCCCAGCACCAGAGCTTCCGGGTGCTTCGCCGAAATCCGGCGTGCCTTGTGCTCGGCCAGGGCATCGGCGATGTCGCGGGGCTTTGCGCCGTCTGACAGCATCGCAGCCTTGATTGTGTCTTCATCAACCAGTGCTGGCATTTGTTCGGCGACAAGTCCGGCATTTGCAAGAAGTGTGGCACGAATCTCCGATCGGGAAGCAAGAATGAGTGAATGCGCCATGTGCAGAGACCTGTGGATATCTGGGGTTTGTTCCGGCGGTTGGTCGTGGCAGAGTCTGAGCCATTCCGTGGCCAGTGGAAAGACCCGATGTCCATCCGGGCTGTGCTCACCTATTATCCACCTATGGAGAACAATCTGCCAGCAATACACAAATTGTTTCCTTAACCAGCTGTCCTCAGATTTTTCCCGGAGTGCTGACCATAATACATAGAATTTTCAATATGTTGAGATGAATCCGGCAGATTTCCACAGCCCACAACCCATTTGCCTTGCCTGTGGACAAAAGGTGGGCGTTTCGTTAATCCCACCAATCCACAGGTTCTAAGACAACTACATCTTTTTCTTTCCTTTTTCATTTTATATGGGAATGAGCACATAGGTTTGGGACAGGACCCGACATGTTCGATTGGCTCTCCGACATCTACCTCTGGACCAAGGCGCTCCACGTGATTGCCATCATCACCTGGATGGCGGGGCTGTTCTATTTGCCGAGGCTCTTCGTGTATCACGCAGAGCGGGTTGAGCCCGGGTCGGAGACCGACGAGATGTTCCGGACCATGGAACGTCTGCTGTTGAAGGCGATCATGCATCCGTCGCTGATCGTGTCCTGGGTCTTCGGGCTGGCACTGGTGTTCACGCCAGGGATCGTCGACTGGACGCTGATCTGGCCCTGGGCGAAGGGAATCGCGGTGATCGTGATGACCTGGTTTCACTGGTGGCTGACAATGCGGCACCGTGAATTTGCCGCAGGTCAGAACACCTTGCCAGGCAAGCGCTACCGGATCATGAACGAATTGCCAACACTGCTGATGCTGATCATCATCTTCAGCGTGATTCTCAAATTCTGATCACGCTGCGGGCGGATTGACTTGGAGCAGGGTGGGCCCTATACGCCCACGCAAGCGGGCCGTCCGGCTCGTGAGCTTCCTTTTGACATGAGAGAGACCGCGCCAGTCGGCGTCGTCTGTGGATGTGCCATGACCGATCGTTTGAACCTGTCCGAGCTCAAGGCTCAATCTCCGAAATCCCTGCTGTCGATGGCGGAAGAGCTGGAGATTGAAAACGGCGCCACGATGCGCAAGGGCGAGATGATGTTCTCGATCCTCAAGGAACGCGCGGATGACGGTTGGGAAATCGGTGGTGATGGGGTGCTGGAAGTGCTTCAGGACGGGTTCGGCTTCCTGCGCAGCCCGGAAGCGAACTATCTGCCGGGCCCGGATGACATCTACATGTCACCGGAAATGATCCGCAAATATTCGCTGCGCACCGGTGATACGGTGGAAGGCATCATGTCTGCGCCGGGCGAGAACGAGAATTACTTTGCCATCACACGGGTCGAGAAGATCAACTTCACCGACCCCGAAACCGCGCGTCACAAGGTGGCTTTCGACAACCTCACGCCGCTGCATCCGGATGAGCGGCTGAAGATGGAGACCGATGACCCGACCTCAAAGGACCGGTCGGCGCGGATCATTGATCTGGTGGCGCCGGTCGGAAAGGGGCAGCGGTCGCTGATCGTGGCGCCGCCGCGCACCGGCAAGACGGTGCTGTTGCAGAACATTGCGCATTCGATCTCGGTCAATCATCCGGAATGCTACCTGATCGTGTTGTTGATCGACGAACGCCCCGAAGAGGTGACCGACATGCGGCGCTCGGTGAAGGGCGAGGTGGTGGCCTCGACTTTCGACGAACCGGCGACGCGTCACGTGGCGGTTGCAGAAATGGTGATCGAGAAGGCCAAGCGTCTCGTCGAGCACAAGCGTGATGTGGTGATCCTGCTCGATTCGATCACCCGGCTCGGCCGCGCGTTCAACACCGTGGTGCCCTCGTCGGGCAAGGTGCTGACCGGCGGTGTCGATGCCAATGCGCTCCAACGGCCGAAACGGTTCTTCGGTGCGGCGCGAAATATCGAGGAAGGCGGCTCGCTCACGATCATTGCCACTGCTCTGATCGACACCGGCTCTCGCATGGACGAAGTGATTTTCGAGGAATTCAAGGGCACCGGCAACTCGGAGATCGTGCTGGACCGCAAGGTGTCCGACAAGCGGATCTTCCCGGCGATGGACATTCTCAAATCCGGGACACGGAAAGAAGAGCTGCTTGTCGAGCCGAAAGATCTGCAGAAAACTTACGTTTTGCGGCGAATTCTCAATCCGATGGGTACCACCGACGCGATCGAGTTTCTGATTTCCAAGCTCAAGCAAACCAAGACCAACGCCGAGTTCTTCGATTCGATGAACGCCTGAGGCGTCAGTCCGGGAGGCAATGATGGAGACGATTTTTGCTCTGGCTTCGGCACGGGGCAAGGCCGGTGTGGCCGTGATCCGGGTGTCGGGACCGGAAGCGTTTGCCGCGGCAGAGCGGCTGGGTGGCAGCGTGCCTGAAAGGCGGGGATTGCGGAGGTTGTCCGGTTCGGATGGAACGATGCTGGATGAGGCGCTGGTTCTTGCGTTTTCGGCCGGGCGATCGTTTACGGGCGAGGATGTAGTCGAGTTTCAGGTGCATGGGTCCACAGCTGTTGTTGATGCGGTCCTTAGAAGCTTGGGTGAGATGGGGTTGCGACTGGCGGAGCCGGGGGAGTTTACCCGAAGGGCATTGGAAAACGGGCGGCTTGATCTGGCGCAGGTTGAAGGCCTGGCGGATCTGATCGACGCGGAGACGGAGGCGCAAAGGGTGCAGGCGCTGCGGGTGTTGGCCGGAACGCTGGGAAAAAAGGCTGAGCACTGGCGGTGTGATCTGATCCGAGCGGCGGCGTTGGTTGAAGCAACAATTGACTTTGTAGATGAAGAAGTTCCGGAAGACGTCGCGCCAGAGGTATTGGCGTTGGTTGACGGGGTTATGGCAGAAGTAACGCGGGAACGTGACGGTGTGCGGGTTGCCGAACGCATTCGCGAGGGGTTCGAGGTGGCTATCGTCGGCCCGCCGAATGCCGGAAAGTCTACCTTGCTGAATATGCTTGCGGGTCGTGATGCGGCAATCACGTCAGAAATTGCCGGAACGACGCGGGATGTGATCGAGGTGCGGATGGATATTGAAGGGCTTCCGGTCGTGTTGCTCGATACCGCCGGGCTGCGTGAAACGGAAGATGCGATAGAGGGAATTGGTATTGAACGGGCGGTGGCGCGTGCACGTGCGGCGGATCTTCGGATTTTTCTGACCGACGAGGGTGCGACAGGGGTTGGGTTGCAACCTCTGGGGGAGGATATTGTCGTCGAAGGCAAAGCCGATCTTGGGCGCAAGGGGTTTGCGGTGTCAGGCGTGTCTGGGGAAGGTATAGATTCCCTGATGGCGCGTGTTGCCAAGGTGCTTTCCGAACGTGCGGCAGGTGCGGGGACGGCGATCCGTGAAAGGCATGCGGAAGGGATGGGTCGGGCGTTAGACGGTTTGGCCAGCGCGCGGATTGCAATATCGGCCGGGCCGGAGCAGACAGATATTGCGGCCGAGGAAATCCACGGTGCGATTCGGGCGTTGGACAGCATCGTTGGTCGGGTAGGGGTCGAGGATATTCTCGACGAGATCTTTTCCAGCTTCTGCATAGGAAAATAACGCTGGGAGGCGTGTTTCACGTGAAACATCCGGGCTTCGGAGTGATAGTGGTTGGCGGTGGGCACGCAGGCGCAGAGGCGGCTTTGGTCGCGGCACGATTGGGTGTGAAAACCGCGCTGATTTCGCTTCGGGCTGCTGATCTTGGGGTCATGTCGTGCAATCCGGCGATTGGCGGTCTTGGAAAGGGGCATATCGTTCGGGAAATTGATGCGCTGGATGGCGTTATGGGGCGTGTTGCCGACCGTGCAGGTATTCAGTTCCGGTTGCTTAATCGCAGCAAGGGGCCGGCGGTCCAGGGGCCACGTGCGCAGGCAGACCGGCGGTTGTATCGGGAAGCGATGAGCGCAGAGGTTACGCAAGCAGACGGGCTTGTGGTGATCGAAGGCGAAGTCGTAGAGCTTTGGCTAGACGGCGAGGTTCTGCGAGGTGTCAGGCTTGCCGATGGCAGCGAGATTGCGGGCCAGACGGTTATTCTGACCACGGGAACGTTTTTGCGGGGCATGATTCATATTGGTGACCGTCAAAGCCCCGGAGGGCGGATGGGCGACAGGCCGTCCGTGCGGCTTGCAGAGCAGATTGCCGGTTTCGACCTGCCGGTTGGACGGCTGAAAACCGGTACACCGCCACGGCTCGACGGGCGGACCATCGACTGGCAGGCGCTCGCCGAACAGCCAGGCGACGACACACCGGAGATGTTTTCCTTTCTCAGCGCAGGACCGGTTGCCCGGCAGATCAGTTGTGGCATTACGGAAACCAACGAGAAGACCCACGCGATTATCACTGCCAATCTGGAACGATCGGCGATGTATGGCGGGCATATTGATGGCGTTGGGCCGCGTTACTGCCCGTCCATCGAGGATAAGGTCGTCCGGTTCGCAAGTCGTCCGTCGCATCAGGTGTTTCTTGAGCCAGAAGGGCTGGATGTGGACACGGTCTATCCAAACGGGATTTCCACGTCGTTGCCCGTTGAAGTCCAGGAGGAGTATGTTCATTCGATCCGGGGACTTGAACACGCGCGGATCGAACAGGCGGGATATGCGATCGAATATGATTTTGTGGATCCGCGCGCATTGTGGCCGACGTTGGAGCTTCGTGGTGTCGCGGGGTTGTTTTTGGCTGGTCAGATCAACGGGACGACGGGCTATGAAGAAGCCGCTGCGCAGGGGTTGGTGGCGGGCCTTAATGCTGCGCGGAAAGTGCTGGATCAGGAGAAGGTCGTGTTTTCGCGTACGGAGTCATATATAGGCGTAATGATTGACGACCTCGTGTCGCGGGGGGTTACGGAGCCGTATCGCATGTTTACGTCCCGGGCGGAGTTTCGGCTGGCTTTGCGGGCTGACAATGCCGACCAGCGGTTGACCGGGCTTGGGCGGAGCCTCGGAACTGTTTCGGAGAGGCGTTGGCGGCATTTTGGCGAGAAAATGGAAGCTTTGGAGAAGGCCAGAAGCGCTCTTGCGGGCCTGTCATTGACCCCGCGAGAAGTCCGGGCTCGCGGAATTGAGGTAAGCGAGGACGGAACCAGGCGAAATGGCCTGGAGGTGTTGGCGATACCAGGTGTGACGTTCGAGCAGCTCGTGGCGGGGACACCGGATCTGGCCGATGTATCACCCGCAATTCGTGCACAGGTGTCGCGGGAAGCGGTATACGAGCGATATATTGAACGGCAGCGGCGCGAAGTGGCAGCGTTGAAACGAGATGAAGCAGAGGTGATCCCGCCCGGGTTCGATTTTGACGCACTTGAGGGGCTGACAAAGGAACTCGCCGGGAAGCTGTCGCGGATTCGGCCAGGAAATCTTGCGCAAGCCGGACGTATCGAGGGAATGACCCCGGCGGCGCTTGTTCTGATTTTGGCAAAGCTCCGACAACAGACACGGGCGGGCGAACGGTGAGCGGCGATAGTCAACGGTTTTCGGAGATGTTCGATGTTTCACGTGAAACACTTGAACGGCTCGAAGTCTATGCCGGATTGCTTGCCCGCTGGAACCCGGCCATCAATCTCGTTTCCCCCTCGACCGTGCCCCAGATCTGGACCCGGCACTTTTCGGATTCGGCCCAGCTTCTGGACATTGCGGGTGTAACGACCGGAAAATGGGTCGATCTCGGCAGTGGAGGCGGATTCCCCGGGCTTGTCATTGCGATTCTGGCCGCTGTGCAACACCCGACTCTCCAGATTACCTGCGTGGAAAGCGACCAGCGTAAGGCCGCTTTCCTGCGCACCGTTGCCCGGGAGACCGGGACAGACGTGCAGATCATTGCCGAGCGGATAGAATCTCTTGCTCCGCTCGGCGCAAGCGTTGTGTCAGCCCGCGCTTTGGCGCCACTCCATCGGCTTGTTGCCTACGCACAACCGCATCTGGCTGAACAGGGAATCGCGCTGTTTCTTAAAGGCATCGGTCAAGCACCGGAAATCGAGCAAGCGCTTGCGACTTGGGCGTTTCACCTTGATACCATCCAGAGCCGGACCGATCCTCAGTCCACAATCCTGAAACTTCGGAGTATCCGCCGTGTCTGATCAGAAGGGCCCGAAACGGCCGAAGATCATCGCAATCACCAATCAGAAAGGCGGTGTGGGCAAGACCACGACCGCGATCAATCTTGGTGCCGAACTTGCGGCACAGCTGAACAACGTGTTGATTGTGGATATTGACCCGCAGGGCAATGCCTCTACCGGCATTGGCGTTGAGGCCAGTGAACGGGATCTCAGCACCTATGATCTGCTTCTGGAAAATACACCGCTGCACGACGTGATTCACGAAACCGAAATCGAAGGTTTGTGGATTGCGCCGGCAACGACCGATTTGTCGTCCGCTGACATTGAGCTCAGCGCCTCCGAAAACCGCAGCAAGATGCTGTATAACGCCTTGAGGGCGCCCGATGTGCGGACGCTTAATCTTGACTATATCCTCATTGATTGTCCGCCTTCGCTGAGCCTGCTCACCGTAAACGCGATGGTCGCCGCCGATACCGTTCTGGTACCTCTGCAAAGCGAGTTTTATGCCCTGGAAGGGCTGTCGCAACTCATGTTGACCTTGCGTGAGGTGCGCGAGGCCGCGAATCCCGACCTGAGAATCGAAGGCGTTGTGCTGACGATGTACGACAAGCGCAACAACCTTTCACACCAGGTCGAAGCTGATGCGCGCGAGAACCTTGGCGATCTGGTGTTTTCAACAGTGATCCCGCGAAATGTTCGCGTCAGTGAGGCCCCATCTTATGCAATGCCGGTGTCAAATTACGATCCCGGCTCGACGGGCAGCATGGCATATAAAGCGCTGGCCCGGGAAATCCTGGAACGGCAATAGGAGCATACATGGCAAAAAAGACCTCACGGGGATTGGGCCGCGGTCTGTCAGCGCTGATGGCGGATGTGGCGCCGGACGAACCCGCAGTGGACGGGGGGCCTGCGATCCGCAAGGCGGACCAGTTCGTGCCGATCGAACAGGTCGAGCCAAATCCGGATCAGCCGCGACGCAGCTTTACCCAGACCGATCTGGACGACCTCGCGGCCTCAATCCGGGAAAAGGGGATCATTCAGCCTCTGATTCTGAGAAAAAAGGCCGAAGACCGGTTTGAGATTGTTGCTGGCGAACGGCGCTGGCGGGCCGCGCAGATGGCCCAGTTGCATGAAGTTCCGGCGCTGGTTCGGGAATACTCCGACACCGAAGCACTGGAAATTGCGATCATCGAGAATATCCAGCGGGCGGATCTGAACGCAGTGGAGGAGGCTGCCGGCTATCGGGAGCTGATGGATCGGTTCGGGCATACACAGGAGAAGCTGGCAGAAGCGCTGGGCAAGAGCCGGTCGCATATCGCCAACATGTTGCGGCTGTTGAATCTGCCCGACGAAGTGCAGGATCTTCTGCGCGAGGGCAGGCTTTCGGCCGGTCATGCACGGGCATTGATTACCGCGGAAGACGCGGTGGCGCTTGCGAAGGCCGTGGTGGCGAAGGGGCTTTCGGTGCGCGATGTCGAACGGATGGTCAAGAAGCCATCCGGCGAGGCGAAATCCGCCAGGGCGAATGCTGCACCGAAATCGAAGGATGCCGATACGATCGCACTTGAAGGCGATCTGTCGGCAGCGATGGGGCTGAAGGTCGCCATTGACCACAAGGCTGGAAGCGAAGCGGGTGTGGTGGCGATCCGCTATCAGACGCTCGAAGAGCTCGATGACATTTGTCGCAAGCTTAGCGGCTAGTCCGGTAACAACTCCGTGATCAGAGCATTGAGCACAGCACGGCCTGTGCGCGTTGCGATGAGCCGGCCCGACTGCTCCATCACCAACCCGTGTTGCCTGAGGGTTGAAAGCCGGGCTGGGTCGGGCAGCGAGCCGGCAATCGTGGCATAGCGTGCAAGATCCAGGCCTTCAGCGGTGCGAAGCGCCATCATCAGGTATTCCCCTGCGTGGTCTTCGGCTGTCAGTGGCTCACGTCCGGCTTCACCGGTGGTGCTGCGCGCCCGATTGAGCCAGGAGCCAGGGTCAGATTCCGTCCAGGTGGCGAATCGTTGGCCGCGAAGGGTCAGCCGTCCGTGCGCACCGGGGCCGATGCCGACCCAATCGCCGCCGCGCCAGTAGATCAGGTTGTGCTGCGATTCTTCGCCGGGTTTGGCATGATTAGAGACTTCATAGGCCGGAAGCCCCGCGGAATCGCAGATGTCCTGAGTGAGAAAATACATGTCGGCGGCGAGGTCTTCTTCCGGCAATCCCTTGAGACCGCCGCGAGCCAGACGGTCGCCGAAGGCGGTGCCTTGTTCGATGGTGAGCTGGTAGAGCGACAGATGTTCGGGGCCGAAGCTGAGCGCGTGTTTCAGCTCGCTTTCCCAATCGGCAAGGCTCTGATCTTGCCGCGCATAGATCAGATCGAAACTGACCCGGTCGAAATGGGCGCGGGCGATGTCGAGGGCGGCGAGGGATTCGGCAACGCTGTGCAGACGGCCAAGCGCACGCAGGTCGGTGTCGTTCAGCGCCTGAAAGCCCATTGACAGACGGTTGACGCCCCCGGCGCGGTATCCGGCAAAGCGGTTGGCCTCGACGGAACTCGGGTTGGCCTCAAGGGTGATTTCGAGATCGTTGGCGAAGCGCCAATGGGTCGGGAGCCGGTCAAGCAGGGCGCCAACAAGCGCGGGCGCCATGAGCGAAGGCGTTCCGCCGCCGAAATAGACCGAGTTCAGCACCCGCCCGGCGGTCTCGGCGCCGTAGCGATCAAGCTCCGCAAGATAGGCGGCTTGCCAGTCTCCCATGTCGATCCGGGCCGCGACATGGGAGTTGAAATCGCAATAGGGGCATTTGGAGGCGCAGAAGGGCCAGTGGATGTAGAGCCCGAACCCGCCCTCGACCGCCTCAGCCAAAGCAGCTTTTGACCAGTTTTCGGAACGCCCGCGCCCGGTGACTCATGGCGTGTTTTTCGGCCGGATCCATTTCGGCAAAGGTGCGGGTCTCGCCGTCGGGCTGAAACACCGGGTCAAAGCCGAAGCCTCTGTCGCCGCGCATCGGCCAGACGATCCGGCCGTCGACACGGCCTTCGAACAGCTCGTCATGGCCATCGGGCCAGGCAAGGCAGAGGGTCGCGTTGAACGCGGCCTTGCGGGGTTCTGGCGCCTGGCGCTCTTCGAGCATGGTCCAGACGCGGGTCATGGCCATGACGAAATCGCGGCCCTTGCCCGTCTCGGCCCAATCGGCGGTATGCACCCCGGGGGCGCCGTCGAGGGCCTCGACAATGATGCCGCTGTCGTCGGACAAAGCGGGCAAACCCGTCTCTGATGCAGCGTAATGTGCCTTGATCCGGGCATTGCCGGCGAAGCTCTCTTCGGTTTCTTCCGGTTCGGTGAGGCCGAATTCGGCGACCGAAACCACGGTGATCCCGAAAGGCGCGAGGAGGTCGCCGATCTCGCGGAGCTTGCCCTTGTTGTGGGTGGCGATGACGAGCTTTTCGCCTTCGAACCGCCGGGTCACGCGACCGCGGCCTTCTGTGCGGCGACCAGTTCGGCCACGCCCTTGTCGGCGAGGGCGAGAAGCTCGGACATCTGGTCATGGGAGAAGGTGGAGCCTTCGGCCGACATCTGCACTTCGATCAACTGGCGCGAGCCGGTCATGACGAAATTGCCGTCGACCCCGGCTTCGCTGTCTTCGGGATAGTCGAGATCGAGCACCGGCTGGCCGCCGTAGATGCCGCAGGACACGGCGGCGACGGGGTCGGTCAGCGGGTCGATGGTGACATCGCCGGCCTTGATGAGCTTGTTGACGGCAAGCCGCAGGGCGACCCAGCCGCCGGTGATCGATGCGCAGCGGGTACCGCCGTCGGCCTGGATCACGTCGCAGTCGATAGTTATCTGCCGCTCACCAAGCGCCTGCCGGTCGACCCCGGCACGCAGGGCCCGGCCGATCAGCCGCTGGATTTCAACCGTGCGCCCGCCCTGTTTGCCCGCAGCGGCCTCGCGGCGCATGCGGGTGTTGGTGGCGCGCGGCAGCATGCCATATTCGGCGGTCACCCAGCCTTGGCCGGAATTGCGCAGGAAGGGGGGCACCCGCTCTTCAAGGGTGGCGGTGCAGAGCACATGGGTGTCGCCGATCCTGATCATGCAAGAGCCTTCGGCGTGTTTGGTGGCACCGACCTCGATTGAAATCGGCCGCATTTCATCTACATTCCGACCAGACGGGCGCATGGGGATCCTCCGCAAGAATTTGAGGGTCAAGTCTCACGGTGACCGGAAAAACGCAAGCCTCAAGGCCGGAGCCCTGATGACGCAAAGTCCGCTGCTGGAGGAGTTGAACGCGCGATCGCGGGAGGTGTTCCGGCGACTGGTCGAGGCGTATCTCGACACTGGCGAACCGGTCGGCTCGCGGACGCTGACCCGGGCGATGACCGAGAAGGTCTCGGCGGCGACGGTGCGCAATGTGATGCAGGATCTGGAACTCATGGGACTGCTCGATGCGCCGCATGTTTCTTCCGGGCGGGTGCCGACGGAGATCGGGTTGCGGATGTTCGTCGACGGGTTTCTCGAGGTTTCGGATCTCGGCCCCGACGACCGCGAGATGCTCGATGCGACAGTGACTGCGGAGGCCGGTGATCTCGGAACGTTGATGGATCGCGTCGGTGCCGCGCTGTCGGAAATCACCGAAGGCGCAAGCCTTGTGCTGACGCCGAAACATGACGAAGCGCCGGTCAGCCATATCGAATTCGTGCCTTTGGCGCCGGACCGGGCGATGGCGGTGATCGTCTTTGGCGACGGCCATGTGGAAAACCGGCTGTTTTCCCCGCCCCCCGGGCAGACACATTCGTCCTTCCGGGAGGCCGCCAATTTCGTGAACGCCGTAGCCGAGGGCCGCAGCATCAGCGATCTGCGTGTGGCCATTGCCAGCGAGATCGACAGACGCAGCGCGGAACTTGATGTGCTGGCGCAGAAGATGATCGACGCAGGTCAGGCGCTCTGGTCCGATGAGGGTGATTCGCATGGACGGCTGATCGTGCGTGGCAGGGCAAACCTGATCGGGACGGGCGGAGAGCCGGCGGACCTCGAGCGGGTAAGACTGCTGTTTGACGATCTTGAGCGAAAGCGCGACATCGCCGAATTTCTGGAGCTGGCGGAGACCGGAGAGGGCGTGCGCATATTCATCGGGTCTGAAAACAAGCTTTTTTCACTTTCCGGTTCCTCTCTGGTGGTTTCTCCCTATATGAACGCAAACCGAAAGATCATCGGTGCTGTGGGTGTGATCGGGCCGACACGGCTGAACTATGGACGTATCGTTCCGATTGTCGACTACACGGCGCAACTGGTCGGGAGAATGATCTCCGACCGGGGGTAGAGGGTTAGGACATGGCAGACAAGAACGACAAGAAAGACGACTTCTCCGGCGTCGAGGCGGCGATAAAGGAAATCATGCGTGAGGATATCATTGATCCCGATGTCGTATCGACCGCGGAAGAAGAAGAGAGTGTCGAAGAGGGAATTGACGAAAGCAGTGAAGAAATCGCGATGCTGATTGCCGAACGCGACAGTCTTCGCGACAAGTTCATGCGCGCGCTGGCCGATGCGGAAAACGCGCGCAAACGGTCGGAGCGGGACCGGCGGGAAGCGGAGAACTACGGAGGCTCCAGGCTCGCGCGCGACATGCTGCCGGTCTACGACAACATGAACCGGGCACTTGGCCTGGTGACCGATGAAATCCGCGGCACGACCGGGGGGCTGATCGAAGGGCTTGAGCTGACGATGCGGGAGCTTCTGAACATTTTCGAACGCCATGGGATCACCAAGGTGGCACCCGAGGTGGGCGATGCGTTCGATCCGCAGATTCATGAAGCGATGTTCGAGGCGCCGGTGCCGGGCAGCAAGGCGGGCGATATCATCGAGGTAATGACCGAAGGGTTCATGCTGCATGACCGGTTGTTGCGTCCGGCGCAGGTTGGGGTGTCTTCGACACCGGAGTAAGGCATTGCCGGGGGCGCTTTCTTGTCGGCAGCGCTCTTGCGCCGCAGCCGGTCGAAATCGGTGGTGCCGTTTTGACGCTTGAGCTTGCGGTGCTCCTTCGCCCGCGGCGACACGGGGTTGGTCGACCCATGGCGGACCGGCGCAGAAAACTGTGTCGGTCGAGTGTCATTCGGGAGTGAATGCGCCTTGGAGCCAGCCTGTGCGGGCATGCGCAGAGCAGGCCAGAAGGTCGCTCAAGCCCAATGAAGGCGCTATCCTGCATCTGGTCCCTCCCCAGTCCTGAGCTACGGCAGCTGCCTGTCCGGCACGACCCTCGAAAAGGCGTTGGGAAAGAGCACCGAACCAGTCGGCTCACGCCGCATCATGGGGTTCAGATCCCGGGATCCCGTCTGACTGCGCTTTCGAAAACGCCGGGCGCACCTTCCATCAAACGCCTTTTCCATCTGTGGATCATCGTCAAACAGGTGAATTTCCCGGGATTTCAGGACAAAGCATTGAGGCTGTGCAGTGCCAAAGCGGTGTCGTTGACAGGCAAGCTGTTCTCGGGCTCACTATCGGCCGATCGAAACCCGCCCCGGTATTTTTCCATGACCTCTTCAGGCTTGTCCCAAGACCAACCGACATTGTTTGCGCATTCTCTTTCTGACGCTCCAAAGGAACAATGGGAAACGCTGGCTTGCCACAGTGACAATGTGGCTCGCCGGGCCGGGTTGAATGCCGCAGCATTCGATGCGGCCATATGCGCCACCATTTCCGGGCTGTTGCACGATCTGGGCAAGGCGAAGCCCGCGTTTCAGGCCCGGTTGAGCGGGGCAAACATCCGGGTTTCGCATTCCGGCGAAGGCGCGCGCGCGGCAATAGAGCAGTGCGGACAGGGGCTTGGCAAGCTGATGGCTTATGTCATTGCCGGGCATCATGCCGGGCTGGCGAACGGTATTGGGCGCGGGGACGGGCTGCGGCCATCGACCCCGCTGGACAAGCGCCTCGACGAGGCCGAACGCCTTGACCTGCCGGAATGGCTGACCCTCCCGGCACTACAGATACCCGGCCCCCTGCAAACGCTGAGAGACGATCCCGGATTTGCCCTGCATTTCTTCACGCGGATGTTGTTTTCGGCGCTGGTGGACGCGGATTTCATCGAGACCGAGCGGTTTTACGCTCCGGGGATGCGCCGCCCGCATTCCCCGCCGCTGACGGCGCTGCGCGATGCGCTGGACGAGCGCCTTGCGCGCTTCGGCCCGCCGCAGACAGAGGTCAACCGCCTGCGGGCCGAGGTGTTGCAAGGCGCGCGCGAGGCTGCCGCGTCCCCGCCGGGGGTGTTTTCGCTGACGGTGCCCACGGGCGGCGGCAAGACCCTGTCGTCGCTGAAATTCGCGCTGGATCACGCGATCTGCCATGGCAAGCGGCGGGTGATCCATGTGGCGCCGTTTTCGGCGATCATTGACCAGAACGCGGCGGTGTTTCGCGAGGTGCTGGGCGACGCGGATGCGGTTCTCGAACATCACACGGGGTTTGACGCCCGCGAGATCATGGACGAAACCCGCGCCGAAGCGACCCGTCTTGCGGCGCAGAACTGGGACCGGCCCGTCGTCGTCACCACCGCGGTGCAGTTCTTTGAAAGCCTGTTCGCCAACCGGACGCAGAAATGCCGCAAGCTGCACAATATCGCCGGGTCGGTGATCGTTCTGGACGAGGCGCAGAGCCTGCCCCTGCCTTTCCTGCGGGCCTGCCTCGCGGCGCTTGGGGAATTGGTGCGGGGCTATGGCTGTTCGGTGGTGCTGTGCACCGCCACGCAACCGGCGGTGCACAAGCAGGACGGCCTGAAATGCCCCGAAGCGCTCGACCGCGCTGCAACCCGTGAAATCGCCCCGGACCCTGCGCGGCTTTACAAGGTGCTGAAGCGGGTCACGGTCGAGCGGGTGGGTTATCTGGACAATGCGGCGCTGGCAGACCGGGTGCGGGGCCGCTCGGCGCTGGTGATCGTGAACAACAAGCGTCAGGCGCGGATGCTGTTCGACATGCTGCGGGGCGAGGGCGTGTTTCACCTCTCGACCCATATGACCGCCCGGCATCGCCGCCACGTGTTGGGCGTGATCCGGGCGCGGCTGGCGGATCATCTGCCTTGTCTGGTGCTGTCGACCGCGCTTGTCGAAGCCGGGGTCGATCTGGATTTTCCCGAGGTCTGGCGCGCGGTGGCCGGGCTGGACAGCATCGCCCAGGCCGCCGGGCGCTGCAATCGCGAGGGGCTCCAGGCTGGCGGGGGGCGGGTTTTCGTCTTTGAACCGGACAAGGATTTCGCGCCGCCGCCGGAGCTTGCCCGCAACGCCGATGTGGCGGCAATCGTGCTGGCAGACTACCCCGACGACCCCTTGCAGCCCGAGGCGATCACCGCCTATTTCAGCAGGCTTTATCACGATTGGGGCGCGGCTCTGGATGCCAAAGAGCTGATGCAGCGGATCAAGCTCGGGGCCGGTTCTCTGGACTTTCCGTTTGCCAGTATCGCCCATGATTTCAGGATGATCGAGGATTTCACCGTGCCGCTGATCATCGGCGACGGCCGGTTCGGCATGGACGCAGAAACACAGCGCAAGCTGGCGCACAGCGAGCACGCCGGCGCTCTGGCGCGCGCCTTGCAGCCCTTTACCGTGCAGATCAGCCCGAAGCTGCGGGACAAACTGGTGGGGCTGGGGGCGGCCGAAGTGGTCCGGCCAGAGGATTTCGAGGATCAGTTCGTCGTGCTGAGAAATCCGCGGCTCTACGACGAACAGGCCGGCTTTTGTGAAGCAGAACCGGAGGATTTGGGGGATCTGTTAATGTAATGTTAGTACTTTTTAATAAATATTGAAGTGAAATACCTGTCTCCACAACCGTGGCATCACCTGAGAACAGGAATGAGACAATGAAATTTCCGAACTACGCGGGTGGAGCGCCACGCGTCATGTTCCTGACTTGTTTGGGCGCTTCAGTGACGTTTTCTGCCTTCCGGGTGCGGATCGAAACTCTTGCAAAGACTCGGTTGTTGAGAGCGTTGCACGGAGCTCTGCCGGAGTTCCGCATCTTCAAAGGGATACAAAATGTACGGCATCAAACTGAAGGTCTGGGGTGACTACGCCTGTTTTACCCGGCCCGAGATGAAGGTGGAGCGGGTCAGCTATGATGTGATCACACCCTCGGCGGCGCGGGGCATAGTGGAGGCCGTGCATTGGAAACCCGCGATCCGCTGGCATATCGACCGTCTGCATGTGCTCAACCCGATCCGCTTCGAGAACATCCGCCGCAATGAGGTGGGGGGCAAGATTTCGGCCCGCAATGCGAAGACGGCCATGACCAGCGGGGATCTGTCGGCGCTGCACATGAATGTGGACGAGCACCGCCAGCAGCGCGCGACACTGGCCCTGCGCGATGTGGCCTATGTGATCGAAGCGCATTTCGAGATGACCCAAAAGGCCGGCGACGACACTCCCGCCAAGCATTTCGACATTTTCCGCAGGCGCGCGGAAAAGGGGCAGTGCTTTCACCGCCCGGCGCTGGGGCTGCGTGAATTCGTGGCGGATTTCGAATGGGTCGAAGAGGTGCCGCGCTCGCAGCTAAAGGGTACGCGCGACTTGGGGTGGATACTCTATGACATTGATTTCGAACACGGAAACCGCGCGCAGTTCTTCCGCGCCGAGATGGTCGACGGGGTGATCGACGTGGCGGCGGCGCGCGAGGGAGGGATGGTGCGATGACGATTCTCTCCGCACTGGTGACGCTTTACGACCGGATGCAGGCAGCCGGCGAGGCGCCACGTCCGGGGTTCTCATCTGAAAGGATCAGCTTTGCCATCGTGCTGCGCCCGGGCAAGGAGCCCTTTCTGTCGGATCGCCGTGACACAAATGGCAAGAAGCCTGTGCCGGCGATGATGAATGTGCCTGAGGCGGTGAAGCGCACCGCAGGGATCCGGCCAAACATGTTCTGGGACAAGACGTCCTATGTGCTGGGGGTGATCGCCGTCGAGGAAGAGGGCGAAATCCGGCCCGGAGAGGGAAAGCGGACGGCGGAGGAACATGCGGCTTTTGTGACGGCGCATCAGGAGCTTCTGGAAGGGACGGAGGAGCCCGGCCTGAAGGCGTTGCTGGAGTTTCTGAACGACTGGAACAAGGATCGGTTCGAGAGCCTCGGCTGGACGACAGAAGCGTTGGACCAGAACATCGTGTTCGAGTTCGAAGACGAAAACGGCCCGCGATATGTGCATGATCTGCCCGCCGTGGGCGCGCTTCTGGCGCGTGGCAACAACCAGGGCACGGCGCGCTGTCTTGTCACCGGAGAGATAAAGCCTGTGGCCCGGTTGCACCCGTCGATCAAGGGGGTGATGGGAGCGCAAAGCACGGGTGCGTCGCTGGTCTCGTTCAACAACGACGCCTACGAAAGCTTCGGCAAATCCCAGGGCGACAACGCCCCTGTCTCGGACTACGCGGCCTTTGCCTATGGCGCGGCGCTGAATGCGCTTCTGGCGCGCAAGGCCAGCGGCCAATTGGAGCGGACGAGGTGGCCGAGCGCAACCGCCTGCGCGCGGCCTTGCAGGATGTGGCAACGGGGCGCCCTGCCGATCCGAAGCTCGATCCGCAAACCCGGGTCTGCATGCTGGGCCTTGCGCCCAACGCCGCACGGCTGTCGGTGCGCTTCTGGCATGTAGGTGAATTCGGCGATTTTGCCCGCAACATGCTGGCGTTCTGGGAAGATCTGCGCATCGAAGGCCGCCCGGACCGCCCGCCATGGAACGGTCCGCCCGCCGCCTGGTCGCTGCTTTACGAGACCGCGATCCGTGTCGGCGGGAAACCCAAGGCAGAGACGATCCCGCCGCTGCTTGGCGGCGAGCTGATGCGCGCGGTGCTGACCGGCCAGCCGCTGCCCCGCAGTCTCCTGTCGGCGGTGGTCGGGCGCATCCGCGCCGATGGCGAGGTGAATGGCCGCCGTGCCGCGATCTGCAAGGCGGTCATCAACCGCGCCCTGAAATCCCGTGACGCAACCCATTTCGAAAAGGAGATGATCCCCGTGAGTCTCGACCCTGACAACACCAACCCGGCCTATCGGCTCGGGCGCCTCTTCGCGGTGCTGGAAAGCGCGCAATCGGCGGCGCTTCCGGGGCTGAACGCCACCATCAAGGACCGCTATTTCGCCGCCGCCTCGGCTACGCCCGCGCGGGTGTTTCCGCTGCTGATCAAGAATGCGACCCATCATCTGGCCCTGCTCAAGAAGGGCGGGAATGGTGGCCTGGGCCATTGGCTGGAGAAGGAGTTGGGCGTGATCTGGTCCGGCCTCGCGCCCGACCTGCCGCGTGCTTTCAACCTCGAAGATCAGGGCCGCTTCATCGCCGGATATTACCACCAGCGCTGGACCCCAAAACAAGACACTGACGACACCCCCGTTCTGGAGGACAAGGAATGACCGCCCTGCAAAACCGATATGATTTCGTGCTGTTCTTTGACGTGGCGAATGGCAACCCCAACGGCGACCCGGACGCAGGCAACCTGCCGCGCATGGACCCGGAAACCAGCCAGGGCCTGGTGAGCGACGTGGCGCTGAAGCGCAAGATCCGCAATTATGTGAATATGATGGGCGGCGATGGAAATGAGATTTTCATTCGGGAACGTGAGCCGCTGAACCTCAAGATTGCCAAGGCGTGCGAGGTAAAGCACCTTCCAACCTTCGCCAAGAAAAACGGTGGATGGGAAACCAAGCTGGCCAAGGCACGTTCTCAGGAAGATATTCGCCTGCTTCAGGAATGGATGTGTGCCCAGTATTTCGACATACGCACCTTTGGTGCCGTGCTGTCCACCGGACCAAATGCCGGCCAGGTGCGCGGCCCCGTGCAGTTTACCTTTGCCCGCTCCGAGGAACCAATCCTGCCAATCGAAAACACGATTACAAGGGTCGCTGATACGGATAAGGAAGAAGGAGAGATGGGCCGCAAGCACATCGTGCCCTATGGCCTGTATCGCGCGCATGGGTTCATCAACGCCAAACTGGCCGAAAAGACCGGCTTCTCGGAAAGCGACCTCGACACGCTCTGGACCGCCTTGCGCGACATGTTCGACCTCGACCGCTCTGCCGCGCGGGGCGAGATGGCCGCGCGCCGCCTGATCGCCTTCAAACATGACAGCGCTCTTGGCAATGCCCAGGCCCACAAGCTGTTTGACCGGGTGACGGTGAGCCGGGTCAGCGGCGGTGACACCATCCCCGTGGGCGATCCGCGGATCCACAATCTGCCGCCCGCGCGGGCGTTTTCCGATTACCGGATCGAGCTCGACGACCGCGCCCTGCCGGATGGCATCACCATTGTCGAGCCGTTCTGATCCGATCCCCCTCTCGGCCCTGCAACACTGGCTCTACTGTCCGCGTCAATATGCGCTGATCCATGTGGAGCAGCTCTGGGCCGAGAACCGCTTTACCGCCGAAGGGCGCATGATGCATGAGCGTGTCGACTCTGGCGGGGCCGAGGGGCGTCCGGGTATCCGCATCCTGCGCGGGGTCGAGCTGTGTTCGCACGAGCTGGGCCTGCATGGCCGTGCCGATGTGGTCGAGCTGCACGGCGGGCGGCCCTATCCGGTCGAATACAAGCGGGGACGGCCAAAGGCGCACAGGGCCGACGAGGTGCAGCTCTGTGCCCAGGGGCTGTGTCTGGAGGAAGCCTTCGCCTGCGATGTCCCGGAAGGGGGGCTGTTTTATGGCAAGACCCGACGCCGCAAGACCGTCGCGCTGGATGCAGAATTGCGGGATCTGACCCGCGAAACCGCCCGTGCCGTCCGGGCGTGCAGAGATGGTGGGCACCTGCCGCCGCCGCAGTTCGAGGAGCGCCGCTGCGCGGCCTGCTCGCTGCTCGACCACTGCCGCCCCCGCGCCCTGCGCGCCGGACGACAGGTCAGCGCCTGGCTCAGGCGCGCCATCGCATCGAATGGCGTGCCGGAATGAAGAGGCTGCTCAATACGCTCTATGTGACCTCCGAGGGGGCTTGGCTCCACAAGGACGGGGCCAACGTAGTGGTGCGTGTCGAGGGCACGGAAAAGGGCCGCGCGCCCCTGCATCTTCTCGGCGCGATCATCTGTTTCGGCCAGGTCGGTGTGTCGCCGGAGCTGATGCATGCCTGCGCCGGGGAAGGGGTCTGTATCACCTTCCTCGGCTGGTCCGGCCGGTTTCTTGCACGCGTCGAAGGCCCGACCAGCGGCAATGTCCTGTTGCGCCGGGCCCAGCACGACCGGAGCCTGCACGACCCCCTGCCCATCGCACGCGCCATGGTCGCGGCGAAACTGGCCAATCAACGCGGCGTTCTGCGCCGCCATATGCGCGACCACGGGGATGGCGATAGCGACCTTGCCGCGCTGGAGCCACGCCTGTCCCGCGCGGCCCGTCTGGCGCTCGATGCCCCGGACATGGAAACCTTGCGAGGCCTGGAAGGCGAAGCCGCCAACGCTTATTTCAACGGTTTTCCCCAGCTCATCCGGGTGGACGACATGCCGTTCAACGGCCGCTCCCGGCGCCCGCCGCTCGACCCGGTCAACGCGACCCTGTCCTTCCTCTATGTGCTGCTGGCCGCCGACTGCCGGGCCGCGCTGGAAAGCGTTGGGCTGGATCCGCAGATGGGGTTCCTGCATGCCGATCGACCGGGCCGGCCGAGCCTCGCCCTCGATCTCATGGAAGAGTTCCGCGGCCCTCTTGCGGACCGGACCTGCCTGTCGCTGATCAACCGCCGGCAATTGCGCCCGTCGGATTTCCGCAGCGAGGAGACCGGCGCCGTGCTGTTGTCGGATGACGGGCGCAAAACCGTGCTGACCGCCTGGCAAAAGCGCAAACGCGCCGGGATGCGCCATGCCTTTCTCGATGAAAAACTGCCGCTTGGCCTGTTCATTCATGCCCAGGCGCAATTGCTTGCCCGCCACCTGCGCGGCGATCTCGACGGCTACCCGGCCTTCATATGGAAATGACCCATGCTTGTGCTTGTGACCTATGACGTGAACACCCAGACCCCCGCCGGACGAAAACGCCTGCGTCGGATCTCGAAAGCCTGCCTCGACCTGGGTCAGAGGGTGCAGTATTCGGTCTTTGAATGCGAGGTCGACCCGGCGCAATGGACGGCTCTGCGCGCGCGTCTGATCGACATCTATGACGAGAGCACCGACAGCCTGCGTTTCTATTACCTCGGTGCCAACTGGAAACGGCGCGTCGAGCATTGCGGTGCGCGACCCGCAACGGATTTTGATGATGTCCTGATCGTGTGAGTTGCGAACCGCAAATGCGCAGACTGCGCCACGCAGGATCGCGCTCGACCTAACGAGATGAAATCGTGAATATAAATTTGTGGGGCGCGTCAAGGACGGTCGGTGGTGATGTCATGGCACGGCACTTTCGCGCCAACCATGCCCTTTCCTTCGCCTGATCAAAGGGTTACTCTGGCAGTGTCGCCCCCTCACGGGGGCGCGGATTGAAACGACCCGGTGCCCGCGGCCCAAGCCGCAGTCCAGGTCGCCCCCTCACGGGGGCGCGGATTGAAACGCTATCGGCAGGCGGAGATCGACGCCCGTATGGCGTCGCCCCCTCACGGGGGCGCGGATTGAAACTGCGTCTCAGCGACGATACGGCCGTGCCCGACAGTCGCCCCCTCACGGGGGCGCGGATTGAAACGGATCGCCCCCGGGCGCCAACGCGGCACTGCGCGTCGCCCCCTCACGGGGGCGCGGATTGAAACGTTTTTAATCTCGACCTCATCGCTAACTCGCCTTGTCGCCCCCTCACGGGGGCGCGGATTGAAACACAAGAACTCCTCCGTCCAGTACCCAATAACCAGGTCGCCCCCTCACGGGGGCGCGGATTGAAACCGGGCCCCAACGAAAACGCCCGTCAGGACCATCCGTCGCCCCCTCACGGGGGCGCGGATTGAAACTGGTGGGCGATCGTGACGCCGAACGGCGAGGACGGTCGCCCCCTCACGGGGGCGCGGATTGAAACGCCCGATGGAATTTCCGGGGCCGGATGAGCGAGGGTCGCCCCCTCACGGGGGCGCGGATTGAAACTGCATGGCGCGGACGGCCACCTCGCCGCCGGACCGTCGCCCCCTCACGGGGGCGCGGATTGAAACCCCAGTCGTGTGGGTTTCGGGCTCGGGGTAACTGTCGCCCCCTCACGGGGGCGCGGATTGAAACAGCTCCATTTCCGCCCTGATGTGCTCGGGCAGCTGTCGCCCCCTCACGGGGGCGCGGATTGAAACATCCACGCCCGCGCGATGCTCGCGGGACCGAGTCGCCCCCTCACGGGGGCGCGGATTGAAACACCGGACTTGTGTATATTAGCAAGAAAAATCGTGTCGCCCCCTCACGGGGGCGCGGATTGAAACCATCATGGCCTCACCCCATCCTTGCAGCCTGGAGTCGCCCCCTCACGGGGGCGCGGATTGAAACTGCATGGCGCGGACGGCCACCTCGCCGCCGGACCGTCGCCCCCTCACGGGGGCGCGGATTGAAACGGCAAGTTGTGTCCCGGATGTGATTGTTGGGTGTCGCCCCCTCACGGGGGCGCGGATTGAAACATCCTGGTCGACGCGGATGCGACAACGCTCGCGCGTCGCCCCCTCACGGGGGCGCGGATTGAAACACCACCACTGCGCCATTGATCCGATTGATCTCCGTCGCCCCCTCACGGGGGCGCGGATTGAAACGTCACGACCGTGTACAGCCAGATTAGAAACGGAAGTCGCCCCCTCACGGGGGCGCGGATTGAAACTGTCTGATGCGTTGCGCAACATGCTGGCATCCGGGTCGCCCCCTCACGGGGGCGCGGATTGAAACGCCGCCGTCGACGTCTCGGAAATCAACCCGCTCGTCGCCCCCTCACGGGGGCGCGGATTGAAACACACGGTCCTCGGGACACGCTGGTTATTAACCGTCGCCCCCTCACGGGGGCGCGGATTGAAACTCAATGGGTTAGTCATTTTATCACGTACTAATCGTCGCCCCCTCACGGGGGCGCGGATTGAAACAGTCCACCCCTGACGGCCATCTACAAGCTAGGCTGTCGCCCCCTCACGGGGGCGCGGATTGAAACAGCTGGATTGCTGCTAGTCCGTGGCTACTAGCAGGTCGCCCCCTCACGGGGGCGCGGATTGAAACATGCTCATCACCATCAAACGCCCATTCGGGGACGTCGCCCCCTCACGGGGGCGCGGATTGAAACAACTAACCAACTACCACTGGCCCCCGTCAGGGGGGTCGCCCCCTCACGGGGGCGCGGATTGAAACAAAGCCCATGTCGATCTTTATGGTTGCGTTTAAGTCGCCCCCTCACGGGGGCGCGGATTGAAACTGCGTGGATGCAGGCAAACCCCATGGAAACCATGTCGCCCCCTCACGGGGGCGCGGATTGAAACCTAAGAAAGGAAGGCAAGCCATGACTACAACCACGTCGCCCCCTCACGGGGGCGCGGATTGAAACGATCCAGGAACGCAAACGGCTGGACACTGGACGCGTCGCCCCCTCACGGGGGCGCGGATTGAAACTTGCGTGGGGTAACAAGATCTGGCGATCTGCCCCGTCGCCCCCTCACGGGGGCGCGGATTGAAACCACCATCCCAGGTGAAATAAGTCACTTCCCTATTGTCGCCCCCTCACGGGGGCGCGGATTGAAACTCACCTTAGGCCAGGAACGCCCCTAACCGCACGCGTCGCCCCCTCACGGGGGCGCGGATTGAAACAACGTGCTCAAGTATTTTTGAAACCAAAAAGAGGGTCGCCCCCTCACGGGGGCGCGGATTGAAACAGATTCCGTAGCAGCAGCGTTGAGTGCCTTTCTGTCGCCCCCTCACGGGGGCGCGGATTGAAACGTTCTAACAGCAACAAAACAACAAAACCACACAAGTCGCCCCCTCACGGGGGCGCGGATTGAAACGTGATGCTCCGCTTGTTAGGCCGCCGATTATATGTCGCCCCCTCACGGGGGCGCGGATTGAAACTCTATATGCGGGAACTCGATACCCAGCTTCCCATGTCGCCCCCTCACGGGGGCGCGGATTGAAACACCTGTCAACCATTGCCCCGAAAATAAGGCTATGTCGCCCCCTCACGGGGGCGCGGATTGAAACATCCTCCAGGTGGATGATTGCAGTGTTAGTGGCCGTCGCCCCCTCACGGGGGCGCGGATTGAAACCGGTGTGCGGGTGCACCCACCAGGCAACTTTCAGGTCGCCCCCTCACGGGGGCGCGGATTGAAACCTTGAGGCCGGTCGTCCAACCCGCTGTTGCCCGTCGCCCCCTCACGGGGGCGCGGATTGAAACACCCGACCGCGCAACTGGTCTCCTGAGAGAACCAGTCGCCCCCTCACGGGGGCGCGGATTGAAACCGGTTCACACAGGTTCGCTGAACCATCAAGCACTGTCGCCCCCTCACGGGGGCGCGGATTGAAACCGGCTTGATCATGTGATCCATATCTGAGTGGGGCGTCGCCCCCTCACGGGGGCGCGGATTGAAACATGTCCGGCATAACGGCAAAAATGTGATTGAGGTCGCCCCCTCACGGGGGCGCGGATTGAAACTCTGCTTGCTGTATCCAGAAAGGCACCCGTAGGGTCGCCCCCTCACGGGGGCGCGGATTGAAACCGGTTCCGATTTGAAGGTGGACCAGTGCGTGCCCGTCGCCCCCTCACGGGGGCGCGGATTGAAACGATCGCGCTATAGAGGGCTTTACCAGTGTACTTGTCGCCCCCTCACGGGGGCGCGGATTGAAACAATGGTTTAATACCATATCCAGTAGGTTAAGTAGTCGCCCCCTCACGGGGGCGCGGATTGAAACGCTTTCGGTTTTCGCGCCCCGCGATATGCGGGGGTCGCCCCCTCACGGGGGCGCGGATTGAAACTCGCTGAGGTCCAGCGACCAGACTAACGATGCCAGTCGCCCCCTCACGGGGGCGCGGATTGAAACATGTCCGGCATAACGGCAAAAATGTGATTGAGGTCGCCCCCTCACGGGGGCGCGGATTGAAACCGGGATAAATATATCGAGGACGAATCTGGCACGCGTCGCCCCCTCACGGGGGCGCGGATTGAAACGTTGGCATTGATAGTGGCTATGTGCTGCATATCGTCGCCCCCTCACGGGGGCGCGGATTGAAACCGGCTGGCGTTGTAGTGGCTGGTTGTAAGCCCCGCGTCGCCCCCTCACGGGGGCGCGGATTGAAACGGCACAACCGCAAGCTGCGGAGCAAATATGCAGGTCGCCCCCTCACGGGGGCGCGGATTGAAACTGGAGCCAAGCAAGGAATGCGTTGCTGTCCCAAGTCGCCCCCTCACGGGGGCGCGGATTGAAACCGCCGGGAGCCTGAGTACAAACCCGTAGACCCGGTCGCCCCCTCACGGGGGCGCGGATTGAAACGTGCACAGGGCGCGCAGGTCGTTCTCGGTGATGGTCGCCCCCTCACGGGGGCGCGGATTGAAACCTCCCATACCAAGGGAGTGCCACATGATCGAGACGGTCGCCCCCTCACGGGGGCGCGGATTGAAACATGGACTTCAAGAAGCCGCTGGACCACCAGAGCCGTCGCCCCCTCACGGGGGCGCGGATTGAAACTCCGAGTCCCTCGGGGCCGACCATTTACTGGACGCGTCGCCCCCTCACGGGGGCGCGGATTGAAACGCGCCGACCCGCACGTTTGCAGCTCCCGCTGATGGTCGCCCCCTCACGGGGGCGCGGATTGAAACGCGGACGCCAACCTCGCGAGCGCCAACCTCGCGGGTCGCCCCCTCACGGGGGCGCGGATTGAAACGCGGACGCCAACCTCACGGGCGCCGACCTCACGGGTCGCCCCCTCACGGGGGCGCGGATTGAAACGGTGAAGTAGGTCCACCAGTCGACAATTGCGGTCGTCGCCCCCTCACGGGGGCGCGGATTGAAACTTGGCGAGGCGCTCGAACTCCTTCGCCGCCGTCGTCGCCCCCTCACGGGGGCGCGGATTGAAACGGGAAGAAACACCCACACGCACCGCGCCTATTCGTCGCCCCCTCACGGGGGCGCGGATTGAAACGGGAAGAAACACCCACACGCACCGCGCCTATTCCGTCGCCCCCTCACGGGGGCGCGGATTGAAACACAACCGGCATCGCTATCCTTGATGACGTCGATAGTCGCCCCCTCACGGGGGCGCGGATTGAAACGCTTGAATCTAGCATGACAAAAGTTATATAGCAAGTCGCCCCCTCACGGGGGCGCGGATTGAAACCCAATCCACGCAGCGACCCCGACCATCAGGGCAAGTCGCCCCCTCACGGGGGCGCGGATTGAAACCACCGGTTGGTGGCGCTGTATGTCACCCACCAGGGTCGCCCCCTCACGGGGGCGCGGATTGAAACTGATCCGATGCCGGGGGGGGGTGGGGCGAGAGGTCGCCCCCTCACGGGGGCGCGGATTGAAACGGCACGCCTCCGGGCGCCAATGCGGCGCTACGCAAGTCGCCCCCTCACGGGGGCGCGGATTGAAACGGCTTTGGAGGCTGAGCTTGCCCGGGCTATGGGCGTCGCCCCCTCACGGGGGCGCGGATTGAAACACGTCGAAAAGATCACCTGCACGGGCCACGAAATGTCGCCCCCTCACGGGGGCGCGGATTGAAACTGGGCCTGGGGTATCCCAGTGACAAGGCCAAACAACGTCGCCCCCTCACGGGGGCGCGGATTGAAACACACCCCATGTTTTTGGCGTGTATCCGAAATCCGTCGCCCCCTCACGGGGGCGCGGATTGAAACGTCCATATATCCAGACCGAAAAGGTGTGAAGTCAAGTCGCCCCCTCACGGGGGCGCGGATTGAAACTCAACCACGCTGCCCCGGGAACCGGGTACACACATGTCGCCCCCTCACGGGGGCGCGGATTGAAACCAAGGCCCGCTTGGTGAGGCCTAGTTTTGAGAGGTCGCCCCCTCACGGGGGCGCGGATTGAAACTCTCCGTTATTAGACTGACGCGGCAATGCACCGCGTCGCCCCCTCACGGGGGCGCGGATTGAAACTCGCCGAGGTCCAGCGACCAGACTAACGATGCCAACGTCGCCCCCTCACGGGGGCGCGGATTGAAACGTCATAGAGGCAGACAGATACCGGTTTTGACCTGTCGCCCCCTCACGGGGGCGCGGATTGAAACCCGTGTCCCGGTTATACTGTGAAGGGCGCGATAGGTCGCCCCCTCACGGGGGCGCGGATTGAAACTGAGGGACTGTGAGACACAACCGGATAGGTACCGGTCGCCCCCTCACGGGGGCGCGGATTGAAACTCTGGATCAGAGAACCCTCGTGCGTCCTTTAGCCGTCGCCCCCTCACGGGGGCGCGGATTGAAACCTTGGTCATGAGTTCAAGCTCCATCATGGCGAGAAGTCGCCCCCTCACGGGGGCGCGGATTGAAACTTTAGCCAATTTTCGCCGGAGCTTCTCGATCTTAGTCGCCCCCTCACGGGGGCGCGGATTGAAACAGATACCCCCGGTGCAGCTAGATCGTACCTGTTGTCGCCCCCTCACGGGGGCGCGGATTGAAACGTCGAGACCGTCCGGTGGGGATCACCCGATTTCCGTCGCCCCCTCACGGGGGCGCGGACTCAAATGTTTGAGATGCTCGTCCCGGGTGCGCCGTGGAGCTCACTACCCGCCAAAACCTGTTGCCAACCCGCTGTAACGACCGAAGCCACGTTCTACCCAGCCTTGGAAACTGAAACCATGGTCGCATAGCTTGTGACATGCCAGCCTCCGGCAAACCCGGCACGGTTCCAGCCCCTGTTTCGCCGTACAAATGGTCGGTTTCGATTCTTGCCCTGATGAGCTCGTGAAGCGAGCGTTAAAGCCTCCGGCTTTTGACCTGATGGAGTGGATACCTCCACTCGGCGGCATCGCAATGTGCCATGCTGGCTATGACCAACAGCAACAGGGAGGTATCCATGTCCGAAGTTGGGATTATCGGTATCGGCCTTGCAAAGCAGGTTTAGAGCACCTTGCGTTTAATCGGTTCTGTATCCTGCGGCTTTGAAGAAGTTGAAGCATTCTTTGTCGGAAAGGAGATTGCAGACGTGGCCGACAGCGCTCTGGAGGTCTTCGCAGGTGCGTGCAGCAGCCTTCCGGATCAGCGCCTTGAGCTTTGAGAACGCTATCTTGATCATTGGTCGGCAGGGCATTGCGCATGCAATGTCCCGAGAGGTGGGGTTCAGATCGGGTGAGTATGGCGGCAAAAACAGGAACCATGCGCCCACATCGTGCAGCACC
>PDRW01000019.1 GCA_002746935.1 Rhodobacterales bacterium | reverse complement strand
GCTGCTTCCGTTTCGACATCTCTGATCTCCTTCTCGTCGAAGATCAGCAGACAGCAATTCGTAGCCTGCGTCAGTGTCCGATTTTCGGGGAGTAGCTCAGATTGGCCGAACGCCGATGGCGGATTGTTACTTGGTGGTTTGCTTCGATTTCTTTTTTCGAGGATCCAAAGCAGAGGGACCCGAGACATGCCCCGTCTTACGAGCGAGAGCAATTTCGACCTCTTTCACGATTGCGTCATTGAAGCGCGGATGCAGCAAACAGAATTGAAGTGCTTTAGGAAGATTGGACAATGGCTTGCCACGTTGAACATCGGCAGCGGCCCAATCAATATGTGCCTTCAGGAGTAGCCGCGCCTTGCTCTTTAATGAGCCAATCCTGGCTCGGAAGGGTTCGTGGAACTTCTCACGGTTTCCATCAAATAACTTATCGAATCTCTCGCCGAGTACGCTTCGAGGAGGGAACCCAATTCCAAGGACCGCACAGGCTGCACATGATGTTGCAAAGTTCATAAGCCATTCAGTATCTGGTTCGTGCGATTTACTGATAAGCTTGGGCTTTGGGCGTTTTTCCCCTTGAGATACTGGTGCCAACGGATCATTGCTCCAACCCCGCCCACCGGGGGAGATAATCGTATTACCACCCAAATAGCCGCCTTTACCCATCTGTGGAAACTCTGTTCACCGACATTTCCGTTCGATCTTAGCTCGCGGTAGTCGCTGTATCAATCCGCAGAATGCGACGAATTTTGACAGAGTGATATGCCCACCTCTCGCGAAACCATCCTCCGGTCCCTCCACGTCCGCCTCGCGACGCTGCCCGCCACCGCCCTGCGTGGCGACGTGCTGCCTGAGCGCGTGCCGGCTGATGGCCTGCTGATCCTGCGCGATGGAGAACCGGGGGAGCCAGAGGTCACGCTGTCGCCGCTGCGCTATCACTACCAGCACCGCGCCGAGATCGAGGCGGTCGTGCAGGGCGCCAACCGTGACGCCGCGTTTGACACGCTGACGGCCAGCGTCGGCGCAGCGATTGCCACCGACCGCACGCTGGGCGGGCTCTGCGACTGGGTCGAGGCGAAAGCGCCGCGCCCGGTCGATCTGCCAGTTGAAGGCGCGGTGAGCCTGAAAGCCGCCGTGATCCCGGTGGTGCTGCATTATTCCACGGCCGACCCGCTCGGCTGATCCTGACAACCCAAGGAGACCCCCATGGCACGTGCGCAAGGCGCGCGGGCGCAGATGGCGCTTGCGTTCGAGAGCACCTATGGCACACCGCCCGCGGGCGGCTTCGTAAAGATGCCCTTCGCCAGCACCACGCTTGGCGCAGAACAACCGCTCTTGAACTCCGAGCTGCTCGGCTACGGTCGCGACCCGCTGGCACCGATCAAGGATGCGGTGACGGCGGACGGCGATGTCGTGGTGCCGCTCGACGCGGAGGCGTTCGGGTTCTGGCTCCAGGCGGCCTTCGGTGACCCGACCACGACCGGCACCGGCCCCTGGACTCACGCGTTCCAGTCCGGGTCATGGACGCTGCCCAGCCTTTCCATTGAAACCGGCATGCCCGAGGTGCCGCGCTTTTGCGTAGATGCCCTGAACGAGGCCATCGCCAGATACGGCCCGCCCGAGATCATGAACACGGACCAGGGCAGCCAGTTCACTGGATCGGCCTGGATCACGACACTGACCGAGGCGGGCGTGCGCATCTCGATGGATGGGCGCGGCCGCTACCTCGACAACATCTTCATCGAACGGCTCTGGCGAAGCCTGAAACAAGAGGCCATCTACCTTGAGGAAATCACCAACGGATTCCAGGCCCGGCGCGTCGTCAAGAACTGGATGGCTTTCTACAACACCAGACGGCCCCATTCCGCGCTTGATCGGCAGACGCCGGACGACGCATATTGGGCAGGCTTGAAAAGCGACACGCAGCATGAAACCTAAAACCGATAAACCTTGGAAACGCTGCAAACCTGTCCGAAATGGTGGGACCACTTCATCGAACCAGAGCATGCCGCGCTCATTCGCATTCACGCCGCCTGCTCTAGCGTTTTGTTTTCGTATGTCGAAATCCGAAATACCGGTGCCCACTATTCCACAACATACTCTAAACAAAGGAGCAATCCCATGACCTCTTCCTTGACCTTTGCCGCCTGTGTCGTGAGCTGTTTTCCAATCCGGTGTCCAGATGATCCTCATGCGGCGGCCTGATCTGGGGTTGACGGCTTTAAGCCGTTGACGAAATCGATACCCCGGACGGCGTCTTCAACACCGCCATGATATGCCGCCTACTTCAGCCGTTATCAGCTTTCGGGCATGAATCGTCAGCGGGTCCGTGACCGTATCTCGATCCGACAATGTGATGATGGTAGCGTCGTCCATGGTGGTGGTGCTCCTTTGGTTGGTGGCTTGTGCCGCAACAACAAACCAACCAGATGCACCGCCGTCATTCAAACCGCCCGGACACCGGATTTGACCATAGCTCGCCGAATGGGCCCTTTACATGATCGTCGTCACGCCATGGCTTTCCGGAAAGTCGAGGAAATAGCCAAGGTGTTCCTGAATATCATCCGGTGCCTTGGTCATCATGGCGACGATATAAGGCATCGGGGCAAATTCCCTGATCCAGCTCGTCAGACGGCCATTTTCGTCGCGCAGGAAACAGGACAGGTTTTCGCTCAGATCCGGGGTCTTGTCGGTAATGCCCAGCATGTTCAGCGTGGCCGTATGGACCCGGACGCTATGGCCGCTGGTGTCATTCAGCAAACCGGTGTGTTGGGGAAAATGGCGTCCAGATCCGCCCGGTCGGGGCCTTTGGGGCAAACAGGCGCACATCTCAGGGCCCAAGCGTCACGAAAGGCAGACCGGGGTTTTCCCTGGCGAATTGCCTGAGGAAATCAAACAACGCCTCTTTGCTCTCGCTGGGCAGGCCGTGCTCGCCGCCCTCGGAGTTGAGAAGCGCGACCATGCCGGGGTGGGCGTGACTGTCAATGATGGCAGGCATGACGAATTGCCCTTTCGGGTCAATGGTCTGACCGCCGCTGTCCAGGTGCGCGTGCCTCTTCGGCGGGGCCGACAAACCAGATGGTCTCGCCATCCAGAACCATGGCTTCGGCCCAGAGGTTTTCGGCATCAACGGTGCAGATCGTGCCGTTGATCAACAGAGTGTCGCGCGCCCAAAGCGGGGTGGCCATCATCAGCGCCGCGATCACCTGGCTGGCTGTCAAGCTCCTGATGGTCATGGATATTGTCTTGGTGCCTTCCGTAAGCGCCGCGCCCGCGTTTGCCCTTCACACGGCGCGGCCCGAAGAGGCTTTCATCGACCTCGACCACGCCGAACATGGGCCGCGCTTCTTCGCATACGATCAGGATACGTTCGCGCAGGCCGCGATAGATCCGGTTGATCGTATTGCGGTTTGTGCCGGTGAGTTCAGCCGTCTGGAGGGCGCTCAGATCGGCTGAAAAACACCTCACAATCTCGCGGATCTTGGCCTCGGAAATGCGTGAACGGAAGGAGTATCTGTTCTTCATGCCTTTTCATAGCCTTGTGACAAAAAACAGTCACTCAGCTAGGCATGACCCGTCATCATTTTCCGCTGCCAAAACAGCTTCGCCAGAGGGGGTGCACATTGGCATGGCGCTGAAGTGGCCGGCGGGATCGAACCGTTCGATTCTCCGCTCTCCCAGGTGGCCGGCAAGCCCGCTGCGATCAATGTCGGTCGCAAGCATTCTGTCGCCATCGCCACCAAAGCCAACAACAACAGTCGACGGCAACAGATCCGCGATATCCGGCTTCTCCAGGCCCCAGACGAACGCGGGATCAATGGCGGCAACCTGTGTCACACGCGCATCTGCGTAGCTGGCATTTCAGATCGAGGGGGCTGTCCGCTGCATGTTTACAGTTTCGGACAAAAGCAGTGCGCAGGCCTCCATTTCCGGCAGAGTTGTGCAGGCCTCCACGATGCCGGCATGGTTTCCTCTTGCTCCGCCCAGAGAAAGCGCGGTCCAGCCTCCATAGGAAAACCCGGCAGCCATGACACGGGACATGTCGAGGCTGTCGGAAAATCCGGGCATGGCCAGGAGCGCGTCAAGAGCGGTGCTCATGTCCTGCGCACGGGTCCAGTGCCGGATCCCTTCCGACATGTCGAAATCACCCCAGGTCGAGTTGGGATGGTTGACGAACATGGTGATCGCGCCACGTTCGGCGAGAGCCGCGCCGAGCCAGGCCTGCGCACGATCGGTGCCGCCCAGGCCGTGGCTGAACAGGACCACAGGATGCCGCCCGGTCGACACGGGCCCGCCGATATGGGCCTCGACGCCTTCGAATACGGGGGTGTTGGCATAAAGAGTTGGGGTGTCCGATGATGTGCTCGGATACCAGATTGCGGCCCGTGTCAGAGCGTTGTGATGTGGCAGGAACACCTCGGTAATCTGAAGCCCCGCCGCGTCGGCACAAGCGCCCGAGGCGCACAAGGACAGTACGGCTGCGGAAAGCATCGTTCTCATCGTTTTCTCCATTGCTTGTCGGACAATGCCCTTCAATAGATGCAAGCCCCCGGGCCCGCGTCCTGGATCCGGTTCCAGGTCGTCATGATCCGGTTGCGGGACTATTCTCGGTGACAGGCTGTGGAGGAAAATGGCGTGCCGAGCTTTCCGATTCCGGTTTTTGTGGCCTGCGTGCTGGGCTTTGCCGGCCTTCGGCTCTGGCGGCAAAGAGGGCAGGCAAACCCGCTGGGTCTGCTGCTCATGCTATGTGCTGGGCAGTCGCTGGTCATGGCGCTCGGCCAGCACTATGGCGTCGGGATCATGCGATGGGTGCAGCCACTCGTGGCGTCCTTCATCCCGCCGGTCGCGTGGATTGCGTACCACAATCGGGTTTCCCGCACGGACATGTTGCACGCGCTTGGGCCAATCACGTCGGCCGCAGCCCTTCTGGTTGCCCCACAGTTTCTGGATGTGCTCTTGCCGGGGCTCTTCGTGATCTATGGGGTGCTGATCCTGCTTTCCATCAGGGACGGGGCCGATGCGCAACCCGATGCGCTTCTGGCCAGTGGCGAACTGCCAGCGCGCATCTGGCGTGTTATCGGTGCGGCCCTTGTCGCCTCGGCGGTGAGCGATGCCCTGATTGCCGCGACACAGCTTGCCGGTTATCCGGAGCTTCGGGCATGGATCGTCAGCGTGTTTTCCGTCGGCACTCTTCTGATTATCGGCATACTCAGTCTTTCACCGCATTTGCAGACCGTCGTTGACGACGAACCGCATGACCCGCCCGCATCGCAGGTTGCAGACCCGGAAATCCGGGAGCGCATTCAGGCGTTCATGGAGACGCAAAAGCCCTATCTGGACCCGGACCTCACCTTGTCCAGGCTGTCGCGCAAAATGGGCGTGCCGGCGAAGTCCTTGTCGGTGACAATCAATCGGGCAACCGGGGAAAACCTATCCCGTTTCATCAACAACGCCCGGATTGCGGCAGCTCAGAAAGCGATGCTGGAGGGCGAGCCGGTCACCCATGCCATGCTGATGTCCGGCTTCAATACCAAGTCGAACTTCAACCGGGAATTCTTGCGTGTTCTGGGCACGAACCCAACGGCCTGGCTGAGGGAAGCCAGACAATCCGGCCAAAACACATAGGTTTTGTCGTCAACGCCACGCAGTGGCCAGACTTTTCAGCCCGACGCCATCGGTTCGCTCCGCAAGGCTGCGGCCATACCGGATCAGTTGCACGAAACCGCTGAAATTGCCCCGCCGGTGATGGTGAAATTCAGCCGGTTCGGATTGTAGTCCAGCGTGTATGCTTCGCCCGGATACTTCACCCGCTTGGGGCTGTAGACGTAGCTTTCGGCCACACTGGCTGGCTGGCCGATCATGTATTGCAACGAAGCCGCCGGGCAGGCGGTGGAACCGGGGGTTGCCGGTCCGGGACCATCGAAACAGGCCGCAAGGCCAGGAACTGCAACCAAAGGCAAAAGAGTCTTGAGTTTCATATCGAATATCCTTTCATCCTCGATTCTGTAACTCCAGTCATTTTGCCGATTCGCTTCAAGCGTTTGCCTGTCCAAACGGGAAACAGGCATTTATTGGCGTCTTGTCGGAGGGTGCGCCGGGACGTGGTGCAGGATCTGGTGTCCCCCTGCGTCTTCGAATGCAGGCTCTTGGCGAAGGTCATACGGGCGAGCCCGTCATGCACGGTCTCGTCCATGAGCCCGGCGACATCGCGGAACCTGTCGTGCAGCTTGCCGGCGACCTCGCGCCACCGGGCGTGGGCCTGTTCGCGATCCTTCCCGGCGAAGATTGTCTTCACCACCGCACGGACCACCGGCTTGCGGGTCTTGCCTGCGCGGACCCGGTGGTTGCGCCCGGGTTGCGCTGGAAATGCACCCGGCAACGTTGCCAGCCGGCGCCCAGCACCTTGCGCGCCCAGCCTACCGCCACCAGGTGCCGAACAGCCCCAGTGTCAGCCCTTGGCCCTTCGCGAGCAGCCGCGCGAGCGGGCCGGTGGGGGCGGCCTGGCCCTGGGCCAGACGGTCGGCCACCACTTCGGCCGGGCAGGGTGCGCCTGTCAGCGGATCGTGGTAGCGCGGATAGTCGATCAGCGCGGCATGGGCGAGGGCGATGATGTCGGTCCGGGCCACCCGGCGCGTCGGCACCTCGCCGAGATCGCGGGTGAGCCCCCAGCCCGCATAGAACGGCGCGCCAAGGCAGCTGACCTTGCGGCCCCGGATCAGCGCTTCGAAGCCGAGGAGCGAGGTCAGGGTCCAGACCTCGTCCACCGCCTCGATCAGCGCAACCGGGTCGGCCCGGGTGGCCACCACATCGGCGAGGCGGGCCAGAGCGTCAGGCGGGACGGTGCCCTTGCGCAGGCCGGCCTCCACGTCCGGGTGCGGCTTGTAGACGATGACGGCCTGCGGGTTGGCGGCGCGCACCGCCTCCAGAAGGCCCAGATTGGTGGTCACCGCGCTGGTGCCGAGGCGGACAGAGGCGTCGTCCTCCACCTGTCCCGGCACCAGAATGCGGTGGCCTTCGGGCAGGGCCGGGGCCGCCGCCTCGATCCCCGCCGCGCCCCCGCCGGCGAGGTTGTACTTGGTCAGCCGTGCGCGGATCAGCCCCTCGATCAGCCGTTCGGCGCGGGCCCGGGCGCCATCGGGCAGGCGCACCGAAGCGATGATCAGCCGTTCGAGGCGGCTTTCGCGGTGCGGGTCGTAGTAGATGCCGAGATCGTCCCGCACCAGCGACATCGGCGCGACCAGGTCTGCGCCGAGCCCGCGGGAGCGCAGAAAGCCGTCTTCGACCCGGACGAGCGGCAGGCCCTCCGTTTCAAGCCCCTCTGCCGTCCCGGCCCAGGCCATCAGCACCCGGCCGCTGCGCCGGGCCGCCTCCACCGCAGTGCGGCCATTGCGAAACAGCATCCGCCGTTCGCGCCCGAAAAACCGCGCAAGGGCGGCGCGTTTCCACAGCCGCATTCCGCAGGCAACATAGCCCTGCCGGTCTTCGCGCCAGGCGCGGGCGCGGGCCTCCAGCGCGGTCATCACCTGTTCGACGCCGCAAGGCTGGTCGTGATGCGGGTCGTACCATGTGGGGTAGAGCAGCATCGCGCCGGTGAAAGCCTGGGCGCGGGTGAGGCGCCGGTTGCGGCGCGGGAAGCTGTGGTCGTCTTCGGTGAGGCCCCAGCCGGCATACCACGGCGTGCCGAACACCCGCGGGCGGTGACCGGCGAGAATCGCCTCGAAACCGAGCCCGGAACTCACCGTATAGACCGCCTGCGCGGACCCCATCAGCGCCCAGGGGTCGACCGGTGCATCCACCAGGGTCACGCGCGGGCTGGCGTCTTCGGGGCCGAAATGGCCGGGGCGATGGCCGGCGGCGGTCTCGGGGTGGGTCTTGATCACGATCGCGGCCCCGGGGTGTTCCTCGGCTGCAATCGCCAGCATCTCGAGAAACCGCGCCCGCCCCGCCCCCTGCAACGATGCGTCGCCCTCGGTCTGGTCGATCACCAGCACGAAGGGGGCAGGGGGGAGCGGCAGGGCGGGGTCGAAGGCGTTGTATTTCGACAGATGCGCCCGGGCCATGAGATCCATCGCCTGGCGGGCGCGGGTGAGCTGCGCGCTGTCGTCAAGCGGATGGGTGGCCAGCAGGGTTTCGAGATCCGAAGGGCCGGTGGCGTCGAAATGCAGCCCGCTTTCGTCGATCAGGAGCCCCATGGGCGGCTCGCCGCTGCGCCCGGGCGCGACCGAACGCAGGAAGGCGTCTTCGAGCCAGACGCGCCGCGCGCCGCTGGTCCGGGCGAGGCGTTCGGCGCGGGCGGATGTGCGGCCCCGGCCCCAGATGCCCACCGCATCGTTCGGGCCGGGGCGGCCGAACACATGCACTTCCCAGCCTGCAAGCGCGAGAATGCGGCGCAAACGCCGGTTGGTGACGAAGCTGAGCGAGGGCACGAACAGCCGCCGGGACGGTGCCGTCCCGGGGGCTTGCGAGTCTGCCGGTATGCGGTCCACCGGCCGGACTAACGCATGTGGCGCAACAATGGCACCGGTTCCGTGCTTCGCGGGATGCGGAACCGGGCGGCCAGAGCAGGGCGCGTGAATGCGGATGACCGCGGCATGGTCTAGTCGTCGACCAGATTGAGGCTTTCGGCGGTGGAGCCGACCGCGCTGACCGCGCTGGTTGCCGAAGTCAGTGCGGTGAGAATCTTGGTCCATTGCACATAGGGCGCTTCGGTCACATAGACCGTATCTCCGTCGCGGATCACGAAGTCGCGCGCCTTGAACATGCCGTTGGGCTCGGTGAGGTCGAGCACATAGACCATCCGCTGCGCCCCGACAAGATCGCTGCGGCCAAGAACGTTTCCGGCGATTTCGGCGGATTCATTGCGGAACACGAAAACACCGGTCGGGTCGGCCAGGGTCGGGCTGAGCCCGCCCACCTGGGCAATCGCTTCAAGGCCGCTGAGGGTGCGGGTTTCGAATTTCATCCGGGTCTGGGTGCCGGTGGCCCCGAGCGCGGTGAAGGCACGGGTGTCTGCCTCGACAAGAATGCGGTCGCCGTTTCTGAGCGCGATGTCGAGTTCGGGATGTTCGAACAGATCCTGATACCAGATCTGCCCGGTCTTGCCGCCGCGGATGATCCGGACCACGGCGAGTTCGGGGGGAATCGTCACGCCACGGGCGTTGGCCAGCATTGCGCCGAGGGTGCGGGTCGGGCGTTCGATCGGAAACACGCCCTGGCCGCCGACCGCGCCGGTGACCGATACCGTTGCGCCGTCGCCGGCCACGCGGGTCACCATGACCTGCGGGTCGGGGGTCTGTTCCTCGAGTTTCCGGGTCACGATCCGGCGCACCGCCTCCGGGGTGTTGCCCGCGGCCTTGATGCGGCCGGCGTAGGGGATGAAGATGAAACCGGACCCGTCGACCTGCACCTCTTCGAGCATCGCCGGGGCGGCGGACTTGGCAAGAATGCCCTCCTCGACATTTTCCCAGATCGACACGCCCAGCACATCGCCCGGGTGAATGGTGTCGGAGCCGACCACTCCGGCGCGCAGGAAAGCCTTCGAAAACCCGAGCGCGGGCGCAACGGCGGTGGCGCGGGTCACATGATCGTTGACCGCGACGATGAACGCATCGCCCTGCTGCTGGACGGAACCGGCGTAGATTTCAGACTTGCTGGGGCCGGACCGTGGCAACATCTCGCAGCCGGAAACGCCTGCAACACACAACAAAAGGGCCGCTGTACGCGCCCAGGGGTTACCCATGATTTTCACTGCTCGGGCTCCTTTATGGAGTTCTGCTATGGAGTTCTGCCTGTTCGTTTTCTGCAAGCGTAGTGGGAAAGGTTGGAAAAATCCAGTGTTCAGGGGGGGATCGCTCCGGCGGAGACGGAATTGTGTTGCCCGTGCGCCTCGCAATGTGCGGGATGCGCAAGGGGCGGCGGTGGTTGTTCGGTGAGCGGGAGGCCGGCGCGCCGCTTCGCGGCACCGGGGCGCCCCGGGTTTGCCAGGGGGCAAAGCGGCGGAGCCGCGGGGAAAGGCGATTTTGGGGGTCGCGTGCCCAAAGCCTGCGGGAAAGCGCGGAACGGGGTGGCCGGGGGCGCTGCCCCCGGGCTTTCGGAGTATTTGATCCGGGGAAAAGGCGAGATGTTGGGCGATGTCGTCTGGGAAACGTGCCGCGGAAAGCAGACGGCCGGGATCGGGCTGGATCCGGGCGATGATGGCGTTGGGGGCTGGCGTGAGCGTCATGCCTCGGATTGGTGTTGCGGGATGGCCGTGGCGGCATGGAGGGTGTCGGGGTCGCCGGGGAGCTGTTCGAGGCGGGCAATGGCCTGGGTATGAATTTGTTCGGAACGCCCGGGGAGAGCCGCCGCGTTTGTCTGCGCGCCGATCCGGGCCGCTATGGCTGAAGGGAGTGGAGCTTGATTGCAAAACCCGCGAAGCATCAGCGTAAATTATAGCGTTTGACGAAATACCTGACACAAAGAGTATCATCTGACGCGTCCAAAATCTCTGATTTCAGGCCACGTCAGGTAATTCCGGTCAGCTCCAGACTGGCATTGCATTGAATTCTTCGACGAGTGTATCGAAATTCTTGCCCATCGCCACTCGCATTCCTTGAGGTGGAGCTCGAAATTGGTGCGGGTTCCGTTGAACTTGGCCAGGCGTCGCCTGGCGAAAGACCAGAAGCTTTCGATGCCGTTGATATGGATGTCGCCGTCGACGAAGGCAGGGCGGTTCTCGGCAGCCCGGGCGGCCTTCTCGATGCGGAAATGGGCGTCGTAGCCGACATCGACCAGGCCATCGTAACCCGCCCATCCGTCCGACATGATCACCGTCTCCAGAGCGACCTTTCCCCTTATAAGCCCTTGTAATGTCTTCTTCCCGCAATCCGGAACGAGCTCGGCGAACACCCGGCCGCCGCGCTCGCAGATGCCGAAGACCGGCTGTTTCCGCGAGCCCCGTCCACGTTTTCCGGAACCTGGATCGCCACGCTTTCGGGTGGCACCGAAGTAACTCTCGTCGACCTCGACGGTGCCCGGGAATTTCTCCTGCAGAGCTCTTTGGTGGTCGCGGATCGCTTCCCTGAAAAGGCGGTAGTAGCGGTTCGCGGTATTGCGGTTGTAGCCGCCCACGAGAGCGGCCTGAGTGGCCGTGAGGTCGGCGCAGAACAGTGAAATCAGTTTTCTCTGACGATAGCGGGACAAGCCATTCTTCTTGTTCATTGAAACAGACTGGCTCCAGAGGATTGCCAGTCTGGAGCCTTCCGGAATTATGCTTGACGCTGTAAAAGGTTTGAAGCCAAAAGGCACAATCAGGATTGTCGTTTGGCCATATTCATGTCAATGCCAGCAAGGCGGGCCCAATGGCACGACCCGAAAACGCCCTGCCATCGACAACGTATCATGAAAGACACAGCCCAGGAAACAGGCGCGCATCAAGCAGATGTCCGCCGGGCCTGGCGTCGTTCAGGACCACGAATGGCGCCATCGCTGCCACCGCCCACGGCATGCTCATGGAGGCCGACGACGGGTTTGTCGAGGCGTTCATCGCCCGTATTCCCGATGCCGCCACGCTTGCAAACGGCCGCAAAACAAGGCGTCATCCGGCCTGTCCGGCTCATCTCGTGGCAGCTGACAGGTTGGAAAACGCCAGGGCGGCAACCTCGGCCGCGACGCCCTCACGCCCTCGGCTGACGCCTGATTGGCTTGCGCGGCAGGCGCAAAGACCGCCGCCCCGGGAAAAGGGCTGTCGGGTCCACATCGCGCATAGGGGACGGCGCGGAGCAACAGGATTTTGCCTGAAGCCTGAGACCGGCGCGCGCTGGAAACGCCGTAAAAACGCCGCAAAAATGCCTGAAAAGGCGGGATGACTTCAAAGAGTGCCAGACACTTCCCCGGAGGATGATGTTCATTCGAAGCTTTATCGGCGTTTTGCTCATCTCCAGCCTGCCGTTGAGGGCAGAGGGGGTGGATCCCTGCCGGATGTTCGAGGAGGACACGCGGCTTTATTATCATGAAATCCAGATGTCTCAGGAAAACACCGTGGTGCCGATCGTCCTGCCACGGAATTTCTTCCGCACCCGCGCGGCGATACAGGATCTGTCAAAAGGGCCGGAGCGGGACGGTGAGATGTTCTGGATCGATCTCGATACCTGGGAGGGGCTGAACTCGAGCGAGCAAGCCGAGCGGATCCGCGCCGGAAACGAACGCAGCATTGCCGTCGTGCTGCGCGACATTGTCGATCTTGACAAGCTATTGGAATTTCGAACAGCCACCATTCACGGCACGGGCAAAAGACAATCGACCGACCCCGATTTCGGCATGGAAACGCCGGCCCGCTTCGATTCGCGGCTCAATCAGGTGAATCTGTCCGGCAGGAGTACCATTCTTATAGGCGAGATTTATGTCGATCGCGCCGCAGACGGAACAATACGCTCAGTCTTCCGCTGTAGTACCAACGTGCCTTACCCAAGCTGCGAGCAGGAATTCCGCGCCGAAGGGCTCGATGCAAAGGTTCGATATCGGCGCTCGCAGCTCCCGCATTGGCACGAGATCGAAGAGGCCGCGCGGGCCATGCTGCGTTGCGCGGTCGATCCGAAGTATCGCCCTGAAAACGACAAGAGAACCAGATAACTCCCGGAGGCATGATGTTCATTCGAAGCTTTATCGGCGTTTTGCTCATCTCCAGCCTGCCGCTGAGGGCAGAGGGGGTGGATCCCTGTCGGATGTTCGAGGAGGACACGCGGCTTTATTATCATGAAATCGAAATGTATCAGGAAAACACCGTGGTGCCGATCGTCCTGCCGCGGAATTTCTTCCGCACCCGCGCGGCGATACAGGATCTGTCGAAAGTGCCGGAGCGCGACGGTGAGCGATTCATGCTGGATCTCGATACCTGGGAAGGGCTGGACTCGAGTGAGCATGCCGAGCGGATCCGCGCCGGAAACGATCATAGCATTACCGTCGTGCTGCGCGACATTGTCGATCTTGACAAGCTATTGGAATTTCGAACAGCCACCATTCGCGGCACGGGCAACAGACGATCGACCGACCCCGATTTCGGCACGGAAACGCCCGCCCGTTTCGATCCACGGCTCAACCAGGTGAATCTCTCCGGCCGGCGCACCGGTCATTTTATTGATGAAATCTATGTCGACCGCACCGCAGACGGAATGATACGCTCGGTCTTCAATTGCAGCACCAACGTGCCTTATCCCGACTGTGAGCAGGACTTCCGCGCCGAGGGGCTTGATGTACTGGTTCGGTATCAGCGCTCGCAGCTCCCGCATTGGCACGAGATCGAAGAGGCCGCGCGGGCCATGCTGCGTTGTGCGGTCGATCCGAAGTATCGCCCTGAAAACGACAAGAGAACCAGATAACTCCCGGAGGTAAACCATGTCTGTCACACTGAACGCTGAACAAATGAGCATCCTGAAAGCGCATGTGGAAGCTGGCGACCGCATCGCCTATTACACGGCCCTCGACTCCTTTGGGGTGGCCTATGGTGGCCTGGCCCTGGGCGTTGTGCTCAATAATTCCATTTCTGGCGCATCTGCCAATGGGTTTCTGGTGGCGCAGGGGCTTGACGGTGTGGCAAACACCGATCTGCTCGCCCGGATCGGGACCGAATTGATGGAAGCAGACTATGATGCGCGCAAAGCTGCCAACGGCGCCGATCTCGAAGGTACGGTCATCAGCAATTATCACCAGCGCGTTTTCGAGAAACTTGCCGGCGCAGGCCCCGAAGCCTGGACGCCCTATATCTACCTCGACACGTTCGACAGCCCGGAGGCGTTCAACGCGGCATGGGAGGAATTGGTTGGTGCCGGGAATGTGGAAACCTGGGAGCTTATTTCTGATCGGCTGGATCAGCAGGTAGACGCTTACCATGAAGCCCACCCTGAAACCGCAAATTATGGCGTATGGATGTTAAGACTTCTGAATCGCGAGTTTCTGGTTACCCTCGGATTTGACGCAGGCTTTGTTGATTGGTTCAAAATGTATGACCAGTATTTGGGGGATCTGCGTGCTGCTGGAGCGGTTGGCTTTGTAACCGGCTTCTTTCCACGCTATTTCAGCAATAGGTATGGCAATTACGACATTGCCAATGGCTCCGGCCGGATCATCGGCGGCGATGCCGGAAGCGACGAGCTGAGCGGCGGTAGTGGCGATGACATCGTGATGGGATTTTCCGGTAACGATGTGATAGCCGGCAGCGCCGGAGATGACCGGATCTATGGCAACGGCGGAACGGACACCGTTGATTACAGTGGCGAAACTGACCCGGTGCGCATTGAAGTCGGAACGCTTCAGGATGACCGGATCGCACATATTTTTGGCCCCATGGTTGAGGATTGGAACATCCAGTGCGTCGTCAGCGAAAACGGCACCGATATTCTCGTGAATATTGAACGGATCACCGCGACCGCAGGCGATGATACACTCATCCTTGCCGGCAATCTTGAAGACATTTTGCAAGACTATGCTCTTACATATGGCGGGATCGAGCTTGGCGATCAGGGAGACGCAGGAGACACGATTGATCTGAGCTTGCTGTTGGGCAGTGCGAACGTATTCATGTTTGGCAATGGCATTACCCAGATCCGCGACGGCCAAGGTATGAACGAAGGCGATGCCCTGTTTTTTGGTGCAGAAAACATCATTGGAACAGCGTTTTATGACAATATCCAGGGTGATGAGGTCGACAATATTATTGTTGGCGGCGATGGTGACGACAGGATCGACGGCGGCGATGGTGACGATATAATTGTTGGCGGCAATGGCGCAGATACGATCGACGGTGGAGATGGTTTCGATACCATGGTGTTTTCGGCGGTCAACGGGCCGGTCGTTGTCAATCTCGCTCAGGGCGTGGGGCAGCAGGGCGAGGCCGCCGGGGACAGCTATGAGTCGATGGAAGTATTCATCGGAACCGATGGGAGCGATACGTTCTATTCCGGGAATGGCACAAGCTATCTTGCCGGTGGAGATGGCAATGACACGTTCCACGTAGCAGCAAGGGACTCGGACTCGCCCGTTGTGGTCTGGGGCGGCGCCGGGGCGGATGTGGTCGAGCTGGACAGGTTTGATGCGACGATCATGACGGTGGAGGTCGGCAACCTCGGCAAGGATAATTTCAACACATTCCATGTCGAGGATCTCGGGCTTGGGAGCCTTTCGGATGTGGACGTCATCGTTCTGAATCCTGACGACAGTGACAGGTTCATCTATTCGAGTCCCACTTCGACTCATTCGGCGACCCTCGGTGTCACCGGTGGCTGGTATATGGTTGAAATCAGGCAGAAGGACGAGGATGACAATTGGGTCTTGCAGGAGTTCGGCCCGATCCCCGGCGTGATAAACAGCACCAATACCATATCCGGTTCCGAGCATTCCGCGGCGATCGGCAGTTTGTCTTCCTCGTACCATTCCATGTTCGGGGCGTTTCCGGTTCATGTCGGTTATCAGGTCAGGGATCCTCTCACCGGTGAATATGTGGATCAGGATTACTGGTGGGAAGATGTTTTCGATCCCGACGCTGCGGCCTTCAGCTTCGAGTCCGAAGAGATATGGGGCCCGGATGCCGATGGAGCGGGCGGAACCTACTACGTATGGGTTGAACATCAGATTGATCCACACTCCGGATGGTGGACCATTTTCGGCGGGTCGTTTTCCGGCAATTCGCTGTCGGCCGACGGAACGGTCTCAATCACACTGGAAGATGCAGAGCCGCTTCCGGGAAGCGACGCGACTGGCGCACAACCGCTCTCCACTGGCAATAAAGACGCCATTGTCAGGTGCGGTGTTGTAAATGACAAAGTGTGGGGAAAGGCGGGAAGCGACACCTTCGTCTTCCGGGCGGGCGACGGGGCGGACAGGAGCACCGGTTTCGATCCGGCAAACGACAGGATCGGCCTGACAGCCACCATGCTCGATAACGGCGATCTGACCATCCCCGACGACCCGGCCGGGGCCGAAATCGCCCAGGCGCCCGGCGATACCATTCTGCTGCAAACGGCGCTCGCCGCGGAGATCACCGAGGCGCAGTTCTTGTTTGCGTAGAGCACTTCGCGTTCGTTCGCATTCATGTATCGACCCGGTGAAAACCTGCTCATGCTACAAGGAGGAACAAATAGCGATGAGTGAAGCGTTGGAAGACGGCATCAAGAGATGGACGGCGAAGCGCAAGTCGGCGCTTGTCATTGAACCGCTCCGGCAAACCCGGAGCGGTTCATGTCGCTACTTCTTCCTCCTTGTAGCATGAGCAGGTTTTCACCGGGTCGATACAGCCAGGCCTTCATACAAGGCGGGTGTAAATTCCTGCGCGACGCGCCTTATATGCCTGCCCTGGTCGCGGTCCGGTTCAACCCCGACATGGCCGCAAAATACCGCGATATATGCGCGCGCGGAAAACCAAGGAAGGTCGCTTTGACCGCCTTCATGCGCAAACTCCTTGAACTCGCGAATGCTCTGGTCAAGGACCGGAGAAAATGGGCACCAAAACGGGCTTGATAAAGACGGATACTATAACCTGAGCGATTGCTCTGGGTCGATACAGATCCTGCAAACGACGGATGGGTTACGACCCCGCACCCCCGGAGTATTTGACCCGGGAAAAAAGGGCAGGGGAGGCAGGAAGAACCGGCCCGGGAAAACGGGAGGGCGGTTTTCCAGCATCGGCATGCGATTGCAAAGACGAAGCCGGGTTCAGGTGACCGCGTGCAATTGCAGCCGGGGGGCCGCGGTGCCGCGGGCGAGGGCGTCGTAGGCATCTTCTTCGGCCAGCATCATGTCGACCACCTGACGCAGAAGCTGGCGGCGGGAGCGGGCGGCGTAGAACCCCCCGGCGACCTGGCTGGTTTCGAGCAGATAGGCGCGAAAGTCGCGATAGGCGCGGGCGTCGGGCCGCGCGGGGTGGGCGAAGAACTCGGCCACCGGCTGGGTCGAGACCAGCTCGGGCTTGGCGAAGACCGCGCGACCGAAGACCCTGGTCGGCAGGCCGCGCCACAGCGCCTGCTGGGCGGCGGTGGAATTCACCGTGACCGCGGAGCGGGCCTGATCGAGCAGCCGGGCGAGCTTGCCGCCGCGCAGATGGTGCACCCGGTCGGCCACGCCGTAACGCGCCGCCAGCCGCCGGATCTCGCGCGGCAGCGGCTCGCGCCCGTCTTCCAGCGGATGCGCCTTGAAGACAAGGTGGTGGTGGCGCGGCGCGCCGGCCGCGAACCCCGCGATCACCGCTTCGAGAAACTCCCCCACCCGGGTGAACGGGCTGTGGGCGGTGAAGCTCGAATCATGGGCCAGTTGCAGCAGCACCAGATGATAGGGAAAGCCGCCATGGGTCACCCGGCGGGTGGCCAGCCGACGCTCCAGCGCATGGACCGGCATCAGCAGCAAGCGGCGCAGATAGAGCGCGAATTCCCGGGTGACGGGGATGTCGCGATGCGGGCGGAAGCCGCGATAGGGGCGGTTCCAGAACATCACGAACCAGTGGTAGAGCGCGCCGTAGAAGATATGCTGGCGCATGTCGCCCCAATGCGCCGGCGCCACCGGGGTGTCGCGGCTCGCCCCGGCCAGGACGGCCTGCATCTCGGCGATGCTCATCCGCATCAGCCGCGAATTGCCGTTGGAGCCGCCGCGCTCGTAGCTCACCCAATAGGGGCGCAGATAGCCCTCTTCGAACACATGCACCGTGAGCCCGCGCGCTTTCGCGATGCGCACCGCTTCCTTGTGGATGAAGCGGGTGTCGCCATAGAGCACGATGTCGGTGACGGATTTTTCGTCGAGCAGGCGGGCGAAGGTCTCGCCCCATGTGTCCTGGGCGCCGGTGAAGCGGATATAGCTCGCCGCCTCGCCCCGGAACACGCCCCAGAACACCTCGTCGCCCCGGTTGAACCCGACCCGCCAGCAGCTTGCCCCGGCGGCGCGGAGCATCCGGGCGAGCTGCCGGAAAAAGGGGCCGTGCGGGCCTTGCAGGAACAGGAAGCTCCGGGGTTGTGCGTCGCTGAGGGGCATGGGGCGGCCTTATGCGGGGTTCTGGGCGTTTTCGGGCCCCGGGCGGGGCCTTTGCCGGGCGCACCCGGTCCGGCGGTATTCTGGGGTTATTCTGGGGCCAGGCGGGGCCCTTGTCACGCCCCAGTCACGCCCCAGTCACGTCCCGGTCACGCCACGCCCCCCGCCCGGCGGCGGGCACCGGCGCCCCTTTCCGCTGGCATTGCCTTCAGGCAGGCGCTATCTCCCCGGTGCGTGACGACGGCGCGCCTGCCCGCCAGCGCTGCGGCACGGGTGGCATGGCCTGCGCGCACCGGCGGGGCCGCCGCCCCGGATGAAAGCAAGGATGAAACCAGACCTGCGGGCACCCCCCGGACGGAGGCAATACGGCATGACCCTTTCGGGCAATCAGAAACGCAGGATGCGCTCGGCGGCGCGCCTGTTCGCGGTGCAGGCGCTTTACCAGATGGAAGCCGGCGGCGAAGGCGTCGACCGGGTGATCGCCGAGTTCGAAGATTATCGTTTCGGCGAGAAGTTCGACGATTATGAAATGGCCGAAGGCGACCGGGCCCTGTTCCGGCAGCTTCTGGAAACGGCGGTCAACCGCCAGGCGGAAATCGACCAGATGACCGACCGCGCGCTGGTGGCGAAATGGCCGATCGCCCGGATAGACCCGACCCTGCGCGCGCTTTTGCGTGCCGCCGGCGCCGAGCTTCTGGCGGGCGTGACGCCGCCAAAAGTGGTGATCGTCGAATTCGTCGAGGTGGCCGGGGCCTTCTTTCCCGAAGGCGACGAACCCAAATTCGCCAATGCGGTGCTCGACCATATGGCGCGCGACGCCCGGCCGGAAGACTTCTGACGCGCAACCGCCGGGGCAGCGCTGTGCCCGAAACGTCAGGTGCCGCGCAGCCGCCGCCCGCACCGGTGGCAGCTGTCGAAGCCGCCCCGGGGCACCGGTGCCCCGGGGCAGCAGCGCGCAATACCCCTTGGCAATTGCCGGACACGGAGATAAGGTGGCGCCCGGTGAAGTCCGGGCACCGGAACCGGGCAAGAGAAAGTGGGGACAGCCATGCCCGAACTGGTGCGCCTATATATCCGCAACGTTCTTGTGGGATTCGGCCTGTCGGCTGTGTTTGTCGGTCTGCTGCTTTGGTTCAACATCGCCAATCTCTGGCAGCTTGTCTCGACCTCGCCGGTGGGCTGGATCGCGCTGGCCATGCTCCTGTTCTTCAATGGCGCGCTCTTTGCCGGTGCGCAATTCGCCATTTCCGTCATGCGTCTGGAAGAGCATGACGGCACCCCTGGCGGCGGCCGGCGCGTGCCGGTGGCGACCAATATCCCCGCCCGCATTGCGGTTCCGGTGGAAGCCTCAGCTTCGGCATCCCGCGAGAAGAAACCGCTGCGCTGAACGTTGCGCCTTTGCCAAAACCGGGGCGTCTTCCGGGGGGCGTCTTCCGGCATGCAAGACAGCGAACAGGCGGTCAAGGAAGGCGACCGGAGCATTGTGCCCACACAAACGTGCATTGCGCGCTCCGGTGGCCGGCGAGGTGGCGGGACCGCCGCAGCCGTTGGGGCAACTTGAATTCCCGAGGACCTGATAATCAGGTGGGCGCCAGGTAACCGGACCACGATCCGGACAGAGCCAGCTCCCTCGGAAGTCTTTAAGGCCACCGGAATTTGTCCCCGTGACGAGAAGGGCAGACCGCCACGGCATCAGGTAGTCCCGCCCTGCGGCCTTGACAAGCCCCTTCGCAAACATGCCCCGCCGCGCCCCCTTTTCCGGTTCAGATACTCAGCGGTGGCACCTGCCGTTCTCAAGGCCTCTGGACAAGTGTTCACGGCCTGTTCACACTACCTTCATGCAAGACCACCTCCAGCCCGGCCAGCTTCTTGCCCGCGGCGTCGCCCGGCACCTGCGCCAGCACGATTTCGTCTCCGTCGAGGAGTTTGTCCCGACCCGCGGGCTCCGGTTGGATGTCTTCGCGCTTGGCCCCGGGGGCGAGTTCTGGGTGGTGGAATGCAAATCCTCCCGCGCCGATTTCGCCGCCGACCACAAATGGCAGGGCTATCTGGAGTGGGGCGACCGCTATTTCTGGGCGGTGGACGTGGATTTTCCAACCGCTCTCCTGCCGGCCGACACCGGGCTGATGATCGCCGATTCCCATGATGCCGAGATCGTCCGCATGGGGCCGGAAACGAAACTCGCGCCCGCGCGGCGCAGGGCGATGCTGCAAAAATTCGCCCGTCACGCGGCGACCCGCCTTCAGGCCTTCCGCGACCCGGGGGTCGTGGCCCTGACCGGCCCGCCGGGCTGAGGGGGGATCCCGGCGCAGGGCGCAGGGGCGGGGGCGGCAAGGGCAGGGGGCGCGGACCAGGGCCATGCCCGAATCCCGCACAGCCGGCGCCACCGCCAGAGCCGGCGGCTCCGCCATGACCGGGCCATGACCGGGCCATGACCGGCGGGTAGGCGACGTGCCTCAGCGCTTGTCTTTCTCTTCACCGATCGCACGCGCCTGAGCGGCGGCGGCGCGGATCTCCTCGGCGATCTCCTCGGCTTCTTCCGGGTCGAAATCCATCGGCAGATCGACCCCCTCGCCCTCGACATAGATCCGCACCATCCCGCGTGTCGTCGGCCCGATCTGGAGGTTGGCGGTGAAGTCGGTCTCGCTGTTGATGCCCATTGCTTTCTCCCGGGAAACACCGGCGACCTTGCAGGCGGCCTGCCGGTTTTTCAACCCCGAACCCGTCCAGCCCCTTGCAAACCGCACAACCGGACGCTAAATCGCAGTCGCGTGCCGCCTTAGCTCAGTTGGTCAGAGCGCTGGATTGTGGATCCAGAGGTCCCCCGTTCGAGCCGGGGAGGCGGTACCACAGGCGCCACCAAAGGATCAGTCAGTTACGGGCGGCCCCTCCGGTTGAGGGAAGTGGGCGTGACGCGTTGCCGGCTTGGGCGGGCCCCATGACCGGCCACGTTTCCGGGGCTCTGGCCGGTTTTCACGGGCTGCTCTTCGCGGGCCGCTCTTTACACGCCGGTTCCGGACGGGCCGGTTCCAGGCGGGTCCGAAGCGCGCCACAATCCCGCCAGCCCGTTCATTTCCCTTTCGCCGGAAGACTGTCATGAACGGTTCTGGCAAAGGCGGCCAGACGCGGCGCGTCTTCCAGCATTTCCGCCGGGATCTGAAAACTCGGTTTCGCGCCTTCGTACGCCGGGGCAAGGGCGATCTGCGGTTCGGCCTGACGTGCCGGTTCGGTCACCTTCAGGAACAGGGTGTTGTCACAAATCACACCGATGAACGTGCCGTCACAGTAAAGGCCATATTCCCCGAACATTTTCCGGCTGGAAATCTCGCCCGCGCCGCCCAGTTGTTCGCAGATATACTCCACGGTTTCCTTGTGTGATGCCATCGGTGCCACTTGCCTCTGATTGCAGGATCGGGATGAGGATCAGTCTATCGCCATCCGGGTTGTGGCGAAACCTTCTGCCCGAACCATGGAGACACGTCCTGCCACGGGACGAGCCGCCGCGTTGCGCAGAAAGGCCCGCAAACCCACTTCGGAACAGTCAGGGCGAGCCCCCCCGGGTCTTCAAGACAACCGGAATCCCGCCCCCGCCTCTTCGTTGTTCCGCAAACACCTTCGGGGGGAGCAGACAGGCCCCTGTGCGCGTTGCCGGCCCGCGCTTTCTCACCAAAGATTGCGGCCGTCCAGCACCTCCACCGGCAGGGCCTGCACGTCCGGCCTGTCGAAGAGCCTGAGGTTTACCGCGATCCTGACCGCCTGCGCGCCGCCCTCCGCCTCCGCGGGCCCTGTGACGTGTGCCTTCTTTGGTCATGTCGTGATTCTCCGCTCTGTTCTACTCATCCCGTGACGGCCTCTGAGCGGTGGGAAATCCCATCACAAACGGCGGTTGAGGGGAAAAAACGACATCTGCGCAACACCGGAGACCGGGGTGGCCAGAAACGGACCGTTTACGTTGGCTATTTGTAATTCGATGCTATCTTGTTGGTGATCGAGTCGCAGAGTTCCCGTGTTTGCCAGTGTTCGTTGCCCCACCGCAGATGGAAACAAACACCATGAAACTTACCTCCACCCTGACCGCTCTGTCCCTCATCGCCCTTGCGGCCCCGGCCCTTGCCGGCAACCCTGTTCCTCCGCCGGTGGCACCGCCCCTCGTTCCGGTCGCTATGGTCGACTGGTCCGGCTGGTATGGCGGGGCAAGCCTGGGCTATGGCTCTGGCAGCTACGATCAGGGTGTCAGCGCCTTGAATCAAGATGGCCCGACCGTCGATGTGGACGGGGCCATGTTCGGCCTGCAAATCGGGCGCAATTTCCAAAATGGCAACAAAGTATACGGGTTCGAGCTGGGCGCGAGTTCCGGCATTGATGGCATCGTCCCGCAAGGCACCCCTTTGTCGACGTTCTGGTTCTGTACCTCTGGCGACTGTAATGTCGACATCAAGGCCCTGGCCACCCTGCGCGGTCGTTTCGGCGTGACCTCGGCCAGTGGGGCCACTCTGTTCTATGGGGCGGCCGGTGTGGCTGGCGCGCGCTATGAGGGCGGCATTCTAAACAACGTACAACAGGGCGAGACCGAAACCAACTTTGGTTATACCCTCGGCGCCGGGATCGAACATATGCTGCGCCCGAACATGTCGGTTTTCGCTGAAGCGAATTATGTTGATCTCGGCGATTTGACTTTCGGCCAAGGCAATGATCCCACTGACGTATATGACGGTCTGGGTGATTTCGCGACCGTAAAGATCGGGTTCAACTACCACTTCTGATCCGCGTATCATGCGCATCGGCGCGGACCCGGAGGAGACTTCGGGTCCGCGTTTTTCGTTTCCATCCCTTCCTCGCCCCTCGCGGCTTGCGTGCTGCGCCGCAAGGGCCTATTGCCCGGCCATGGAACATATCGCACACGACCGCCTCCTGATCATCGACTTCGGCTCCCAGGTGACGCAACTCATCGCCCGGCGCCTGCGCGAGCTCAACGTCTATTGCGAAATCCACCCCTATCAGAACGTCACCGACGCTTTCCTCACGGCGTTCGCGCCCAAGGCGGTGATCTTCTCCGGCGGGCCGGATTCGGTGATGCGCGCGGGCTCCCCGCGCCCGCCGCAGACGGTCTATGCCCTCGGCGTGCCGATCCTCGGCATCTGCTACGGTCAGCAGGTGATGATGCTGGATCTCGGCGGGCGGGTCGAAGCCGGTGAACAGGCCACCGCCGAGTTCGGCCGGGCTTATGTGGCGCAATCGGGCCGCCATGACGATTTCCTGTTCGGCTGGTTCCTCGACGGACCCGAGCAGGTCTGGATGAGCCACGGCGACCATGTGGCTGAAATCGCGCCCGGATTCGAGGTGCTTGGCACCTCCGCCGGCGCCCCCTTCGCCATCACCGCCGACCCGGCGCGCCATTTCTACGCGGTGCAGTTCCACCCGGAGGTGCACCACACCCCCAACGGTCGCACCCTCTATGAAAACTTCATCCGCATCGCGGGCTTCAAGGGCGACTGGACCATGGGCGCCTACCGCGAAGAGGCGATCGCGAAGATCCGCGCGCAGGTGGGCGACGCCCATGTGATCTGCGGCCTCTCCGGCGGGGTCGACAGCTCGGTCACCGCGGTCTTGCTGCACGAGGCCATCGGCGACCAGCTCACCTGCGTCTTCGTCGACCACGGGCTGTTGCGCCAGAACGAGGCGGCCGAGGTCGTCACGATGTTTCGCGACCATTACAACATGAAGCTGATCCATGCCGACGAATCCGCGCTTTTTCTGGATGAACTTGACGGCGTAAGCGAACCGGAAACAAAGAGAAAAACCATCGGGCGTCTGTTCATCGACGTGTTCCAGAAATATGCGGGCCGGATCGAGGGCGCGTCCTTTCTCGCGCAAGGCACGCTTTACCCGGACGTGATCGAGTCGGTGTCCTTCTCCGGGGGCCCGTCTGTGACCATCAAGTCGCACCACAATGTCGGCGGGCTTCCCGAGAAGATGGGGCTGAAGCTCGTCGGATCCGCAAACACGGGCTTTACGACGAGATCTGGCAGGCTTTCGTGGCGATCCTGCCGGTGCGCACCGTGGGCGTGATGGGCGACGGGCGCACCTATGACTATGCCTGCGCGCTCCGCGCGGTGACCTCTGTCGACGGCATGACCGCCGATTACTATCCCTTCTCCCACGACTTCCTCGGCGAGACCGCGACCCGGATCATCAACGAGGTCAAGGGCATCAACCGTGTCACCTATGACATCACCTCGAAGCCCCCGGGCACGATCGAATGGGAATGACGCCCCCGATGCAGACATGATGCAAACATGGGCCGGGCTGATCCGCGGGATCGGCCCAACCACTCACCCCGTCATGCCGCTGCGCGCCCTCTGCGACAGCTGCGCGGCGGCGGGGCTGGAGAAGGTGAAAAGCCTGTTGGCGACGGGCAATCTCCTGTTCGAAAGCACCCTCCCCGAACCGGAGATCCAGCGCCTTCTGGCCGGGGCGATCCAGTCTTACGGTCTGGAAAACAAAGTGATTCTGCGCCGCCCCGGACGCCGAAACACTCCTCACCGAGCGCGCCGGGCCGGAGCGGGTCTGCGTCTCGGGGCGTGAGGTCTATATCGACTACCGCGCCGGGGTCGCCCGCTCGAAGCTCTCGCCCGCCTTCCTCGAACGCGCCCTGCCCCAGCGGGGGACAGCGCGCAACTGGAACACGCTGGCCAAACTCTGCGCCGCCGCGCACAGCCGCGCCTGAGCATCTGCCGCCCTGGAGCTTGCCCCGCGCAAATCGGCCCCGGTTTGTGCGGGCCAGGCTCTACTCGAAATCCACGAAAAGCTGTTCCATATCCGAAACGCAGTATAGCCCGAACGCGTAGTTTACTTCTTCAACGTCGACACCCCGGCCCTTGGCAAAGCCCATAAGGTAGATGGTGACCCCGGCAATCCTGATCAGGTCTTCTGTTGAAATGTTTTCTTCTTTTTTCGCCGAAAAGACGATATCTCTCACATCGGCGCAAGTGTCGGTGGTTATCAATTCATTCCAGACATCGTTAAATTCTGCAAGGCTAAACTCTGCAAGCGTTGTTTTACTTTCGTCAGCGATTGCAGCATTGCTCACTGAAATCACCAGCATCTCCACGAGGAGAATGCTCCGCATCGCTTTCATCCACATCTTTGAACCTCATGTTCCATGGTTGTTCGGTTTTGCTTCTGGTTGAGCCTTTTTTGAGCCTTTTTTGAGCCTTGTATCGGAGGCAGCCATTTACATTGACTGACGTATTGTCGGGCCGTTTTCAGACACTGAACCAGAATCCGGTGAGAAACCTTCCACAACGCCCGGGAAACGCACTTTCTCAAGTGAAAAATGGAAAGGCGAATTTAATGCTGACGGATTTGAAGCGAGGTCAATTGTTTGCTCACCTGTCTGGTCACCAGGATCTGTTCGCTTTGCGCTGTTGAAGCTGTGGCTGAAACTCACTTGAGGTAAGACGATGGCGACCGTTCGAGGCGAATGTCGGGCGAAATCCTGACGATTTCAGGGGAAGCGGCTGTTCTGCGGTTGAGGTGCGGGATATGGCCGCCCTTTCAAAGAGGGGCGGCCGGTTTGCGCGCGCGTGCCCGGGCAAACCGGCATCGGCTTTTCACGGGCGGCGTTACCCGTCGAAATCCACCGCCTGGGTGAGTTTCAAAGCCGCGCCGCGTTCGGCAGCGATCTCGGTGAGGGCGATGTTGTCCGGGGTGAAGCTGCCCCAGCCCGCCACCATCTCCGAGGGTTCGGCGGCCGGGGAAACCGGATATTCATGGTTCACCGCCGCATAGATCGACTGCGCCGCGGGCGAGGTGAGATATTCCATGAAGGCCAGCGCGTCGGCCTCATGTTTGGCATGAAGCGTCATCGCCACGCCGGAGATGTTCACATGCGTCCCGCCATCTTCGAACACCGGAAAGTCGATCCGCGCCGCCTCGGACCAGGTCCGCTGCTCGGGGTCTTCGAGCATCTCGCCCATGTAATAGGTGTTGCCGAGGGCGATGTCGCATTCGCCCGCCCAGACCGACTTCACCTGCGCCACATCGTTGCCCTGCGGCTTCATCGCCAGATTGGCGCGCAACCCTTCGAGCCAGCCGGTGGTATAATCTTCGCCGTGATGGGCGATCATCGCCGCCGTCAGCGCGGTGTTATAGGCATGCACCCCCGACCGGGTGCAGATCCGGCCCTTCCACTTCGGGTCCGCCAGATCTTCGTAGCTGGTCACCGCACCGGGCGCGACCCGCTCCTTCGAGGCATAGATCACCCGGGCCCGCGAGGTGAGCCCGAACCAATGCCCGCCGGCATCGCGGAACACTTCCGGCACATTGGCGGTGAGCACCTCGCTGTCGACCGCCCGCGTCACCCCGGCCTCGACCGCCTCCACCAGCCGCTGCACATCCGCGGTAAGGATGATGTCGGCCGGTGTGCGCTGGCCCTCGGCCAGAAGCCGTTCGGTCAGGCCCTTGTTGAGAAAGGCGATATTGACCTCGATGCCGGTTTCATCGGTAAACGCTTCGGCCAGCGGCAGGATCAGCTCCGGCTGGCGGTAGGAATAGACGTTCACCTCCGCAACAGCGGGCGCAAAAGCCGGCAGGGCGGCGGCCAGGAGGACGGGGGCGAAAAGCGTGCGGGGTTTCATGCGGGTCTCCATCGGGATTTTCGCCCGGGTGTATGACAAAACGGAAAAGAGCGCCACCACGGGGGGCAGCGCTCCTGGATTGTGTGAAAGGCCGCAGATCAGCCGTCGAAATCGACTTCCTGGATCAGCTTCAGCGCGGCGGGGCGCAGCCTGGCGACGTCCATCAGGTTCACGCCGTCGGCGGTGAAGCTCCCCCAGCTCTTGACCAGATCGTCCGCCTCGGTGCCCGGCGCGATCGGGTATTCGAAGTTCTGCGAGGCGTAGATCTCCTGCGCTTTCGGCGAGGAGAGGAATTCCATCAGCTTGATGGCGGCATCCTTGTGGGGGGCGTATTTGGTCAGCGCCATGCCGGAGACGTTGACGTGGGTGCCGGCACCCTCAAACACCGGGAACAGCACGTTGACGCTCTCGGCCCAGGCAACCTGCTCTTCGTCGTTGAGCATCTTGCCCATGTAATAGGTGTTGCCCAGCGAGATGTCGCATTCGCCGGCCCAGATCGCCTTGACCTGCGCGCGGTCGTTGCCCTGGGGCTTGCGCGCGAGATTGGCCTTGAGGCCTTCGAGCCAGGCGCGGGTGGCCTCTTCACCGTGGTGGTGCAGATAGGCGGAAACCAGCGCGACGGTGTAGGCATGCGTCCCGGAGCGGGTGCAGATGCGGCCTTTCCACTTCGGATCGGCGAGGCCCTCGTAGGTGGTCACCTCCGCCGGGTCGACGCGGTCGCGCGAGGCATAGACGATGCGGGCGCGGGTGGTCAGGCCGAACCACTGGTCATCGGGGTCGCGGTACTGGGCCGGGATATTGGCTTCGAGCACGTCCGACTGCACCGGCTGGGTCAGCCCGGCTTCGACGGCACTGGCGAGGCGCGAGATGTCGACGGTGAAGATCAGGTCGGCGGGGGTGCGCTCGCCTTCGGCCTCAAGGCGCTCGTTCATGCCTTTCTTGAGGAAGGTGGATTGCACCGGAATGCCGGTCTCGGCGGTGAAGGCGTCCATCAGGGGCTGGATCAGTTCCGGCTGGCGGTAGGAATAGACGTTGACGACGTCTTCGGCCTGCGCCGGAGCCGCGATGGCAAGGGCGAGAAGCGGGGTCAGGGTTTTCAGCAATTTCATCTTGTGTCCTCGGGTTGAAGCGTGGGCTCACAAAGCCTGAGCAAAACACTCAGGTCAAGGGAAAAGCGGCATCGCGGTATGTGGGCATGTTGATGCGTTGCGCCCCGCCGGAAACGCGAAGCCCGTGGCATGGCTTTGGAATCATGAGTATTTTTACCAGGAAAAAGGCGGATCACGGGGTTTCGGCGGCTTTTGCGGCGTCCCAGAGCGCGTCCATCTCTTCCAGACTGGCCTCTTCCGGGCGCTTTCCCTCCGCCGCCAGCCGCGCCTCGATGGCCTCGAAGCGGCGGACGAATTTCGCATTGGTCCGGCGCAGCGCGGCTTCCGGTTCGACCCCGAGATGGCGCGCCAGATTGGCCAGAACGAACAGGAGATCGCCGATTTCCGCTTCCAGTTCGTCGGGGCCAAGGCGGTCGCGGGCCTCGGCGACCTCGCCCGCCTCCTCGACCAGCTTGTCGAGCACCTGGCCCACCTCCGGCCAGTCGAAACCCACCCGGGCGGCGCGTTTTTGCAGCTTGACGGCGCGCAAAAGCGCGGGCAGCCCGACCGCGACCCCGTCGAGCACCCCGGTCTGGGCTTTTGCGGCGCGTTCGGCGGCCTTGATCGTCTCCCAGTTTTCGGTCTGGGTCGCGGCGCTGTCGATCCCCCGCTGGCTGCCGAACACATGCGGATGCCGCGCCACCATCTTGTCGGCCATGCCGCGGGCCACGTCATGGAAGTCGAAATACCCCGCCTCTTCGGCCATGCGGGCGTGAAACACCGCCTGAAACAGCAGATCGCCCAACTCGCCCCTGAGCTCGTCCCAGGCCTCGCGCTCGATCGCATCGGCGACCTCATAGGCCTCCTCGATCGTATAGGGCGCGATCGAGGCGAAATCCTGCGCCACATCCCAGGGGCAGCCCGCCTCAGGGTCGCGCAGCCGCGCCATGATCTCCACCAGCCGGTCGATCCCGCCTTCGGGGTCGTGCACGATCTCGTCGGATGATTTCGCCATTGCGCCGGCCTCGCTTTCGGGAAGGTCTCGCCCCCGGATAGCAGAGCGAACAGAGCCGCGAAAGCCATGCCCGTGATCAACCGGATTGGCGAGCTTGCCGGGGAAATAGAGCGTTTGACGAAATACCTGACACAAAGAGCATCACCTAACGCGCCCAAAATCCATGATTTCAGGCAGCGTCAGGTGATTCAGGTTTTTCGCATAACGCTCTAGCCGGGGAAATATAGCAATGGCGGCGCCGGATCCACGCCCATCCGGAGCTGAAGCTCGACTGCCACGAGACCGCCCCGGTGGGGGCAAGCTTCTTCGCCCGGCTGCTGGAGCACATGCAGCCCCCGTGAGCCGGGCCAGGCGACTTTCAATGCCGCTTCCGCCCAGGCCCTTACAACCTGCATTGCCCTCAGCTTGGAATCTCTCTAAAACACTGCGCGAGGGCCCCCGGCGGCCCGAGGACCAACCCCCTAACCCCGCGAGGTATCCCGATGTTCAAAGGCGTGCGCGTCCCCGACGTGACCTTCAAGACCCGTGTCCGCGACGAATCCGTCGGCGGCCCCAATCCGTTCCGCTGGCAGGATATGACCACCGACGACTACTTCAAGGGCAAGCGCGTCGTGCTGTTCTCGCTCCCGGGTGCCTTCACCCCCACCTGCTCCACCTACCAGCTGCCGGGCTATGAAAACGGCGCCAAGGAGTTCTACGACCTCGGCATCGACGAGATCTACTGCATGTCGGTGAATGACAGCTTCGTGATGAACAAATGGGCCCAGGGCCAGGAGCTCAGGAACGTCAAGGTCATCCCCGACGGCTCCGGCGAGTTCACCCGCAAGATCGGCATGCTGGTCGACAAGAGCAACCTCGGCTTCGGCATGCGCTCCTGGCGCTATGCCGCGGTGGTCAAGGATGGTGTGATCGAAGCCTGGTTCGAAGAGCCGGGTCGCGAAGACAACCACGGCGAAGACCCCTATGGCGAAAGCTCGCCCGAGACCGTGCTGGCCTGGCTGAAACAGGCCAAATAAAGCGTCATGCGAAAACCTGCATCCCCTGGCGCTGTCTGAAATCAGAGATTTTGGGCGCGTCAGGGGATGCTCTCTGTGTCAGGTATTTCGCATGATGCCCTGGAGCACGCCCGCGTTCATTCGCATTCACGCCACCTGCTCTATCGTTTTGTTTTCGCATGTCGAAATGCGCAAAACCCGGGCCGATTGGCGCGGGCTTGCTCTAGCCCGCCGCGGCCTCTGCGGCTTTCCCGGCACCGGTTTCTTCCGGCGCGTTTGCGTCCGGAGGGGGGGAGGTGTTTTCACCGGTGGCGGCGGTGGGTTCGGGGGCATCGCCGCTCTCAGCCTGCGCTTTCGCGGCGCGTGAGCGCGGCTTCCGGCGGGCGGGCTTCTTCTGCGGCTGTTCTTCTTCCGGGGTATCCACCAGCCCGCTGTCGGCGCGGCTCTCATTGCCCAGATCCACCACCTGCGCCCCGTCATCTTCTGCAGCGGGCCGGGGTTGCGGCTGGGTTGGCGTCTGGGCGGCGGCCTCGCGGGAGCGGTCGCGCTCGCGCTGCTTTTGCTGCTGGCGCTCGCGGTTCTGCTGGTCGGCCTGCTGGCGTTTTTCTTCGGCATCGCGCTGGGCTTCGCTCAGAAGCCTTGTGTAATGCTCCGCGTGCTGCTGGAAGTTTTCGCCCGCCACCCGGTCGCCCGCCAGAAACGCATCCCGCGCCAGCTGGGTGTATTTGTCGATGATCTGCTGGGGCGTGCCGCGCACCTTGCCCTCGGGACCGGAGCTGTCGAAGACCCGGTTGATATTGTTGGCGGGCGAGCGGTTGCCGCCCCGGTTCTTGGCGCGCGAGCGCTGTTTCGAAGATCTCATAGGTTCTTGCTTCCAGCCTTTATGGCTTTTCTTGGCAGGACCGGCGCGGTGTTTCGCGCCTTCATCCGGTCCACATGTACGGCTTGCCTGCGACAGGCAATCGAACCCGACTGCGCCCTGTCACATCATCTGGTTAGCGGCGCGGTCCCGCCGGGGCAAGCGAAAACTGCACGCTGGCGGACACTTGCCGGACGGATGGCAATCGGGCCACGGCAGGGCGGGGCTGTTCCGATCGCGGCGGCCGGCGGGCCGGGCAGAGGCAGCCCGGCCCGCCGTGGCCCACCACCGGCTGCGCCACTTCGGCAAGCATCCAAGACCCGCCCCGGCGGATCACCCCGCCGCGCGCCGTCCGCTCACCACACGGGCGCGGCCGTCGAGGTCGGGAAGGCGCGTCACCTGCGCGTAACCTGCGGCCTCGAACAGCCCGGCCACCGCCGGCCCCTGGGTCGGGCCGATCTCGACCATCAGCCACCCGCCGGGGGCGAGATGGGCAAGCGCCGCGGGAACGAGCGTCCGGTAGGCGTCGAGCCCGTCGCCGCCCGGGGTCAGCGCCCCGCGCGGGTCGTGGTCGCGCACCTCCGGCGCCAGACCCGCAATCTCGGCCCCGGCGATATAGGGCGGGTTGGAGACGATCAGGTCGAACGTCCCGGTGACGCCGGCAAGCCAGTCGGCTTCGATCAGGGTGAGCCGTTCGGCCAGTCCCAGCGCCGCGGCATTGGCCCGTGCCACGGCGAGGGCGCCGGGCGAAATGTCGGTGGCGACCGCGCGGGCCCCGGGCCATTCGGCCAAGAGCGTCAGCGCCAGAATGCCCGATCCGGTGCCGAGATCGAGCAGGGTCCGGGGCGGCGGGCGGTTCAGTGCGGCGGCGACGATCACTTCGGTTTCCGGACGGGGATCAAGCACTTGCGGGGTGATCTTGAAGTTGCGCCCCCAGAACATCCGCCGCCCGGTAATGCGGCTCACCGGCTCATGGGCCTGACGGCGTTCCAGCAGCGTCTCATAGGCGGCAAGCTCGCCGGCCGTGAGACTGCGCTCCCGTTCGAGGGTCAGCCGGTCGGGGGCGAGGCCGAGGGCATGGGCGAGCAGGGCCCGGGCGTCGCGCCCCGGGTCGGGCTGGCCTCCGAGCCGTCTGCTGCCCATGGCGAGGGCTTGCGCGAGCTTCACCGGTCGATCTCGGCGAGCTTCGCCGCCTGATCGGCCTCGGTCAGCGCGTCGATCACCTCGGTGAGATCGCCGCCCAGAACCTCCTGCAAGCGGTAGAGGGTGAGGCCGATGCGGTGGTCGGTGAGGCGGCCCTGGGGGAAATTGTAGGTGCGGATGCGTTCGGACCGGTCGCCGGAACCCACCTGCGCGCGCCGCGCCTCGGAGCGCTGGTCATGGGCCTTCTGGCGTTCGAGGTCGAACAGCCGGGTCTTCAGCACCTGCATGGCGATCTCGCGGTTGCGGTGCTGGGATTTCTCCGAACTGGTCACCACGATGCCCGTTGGCAGGTGGGTGAGGCGCACCGCGGAATCGGTGGTGTTGACATGCTGGCCGCCGGCCCCGGAGGCGCGCATGGTGTCCACCCGGATGTCGCCCGGGTCGATATGGATGTCGACATCCTCGGCCTCGGGCAGCACCGCCACGGTGGCGGCGGAGGTATGGATGCGGCCGCCCGATTCGGTTTCGGGCACCCGTTGCACCCGGTGGACGCCGGATTCGTATTTCAGCCGGGCGAAGACGCCCTCGCCCTTCACATGCGCCACCAGCTCCTTCACGCCGCCCAGCTCGGTAAGCTGTTCTTCGAGGATGTCGAAGGACCAGCCCTGAGTTTCGGCGAAGCGCTGGTACATGCGCAGCAGATCGCCCGCGAACAGCGCCGCCTCCTCGCCGCCGGTGCCGGGGCGGATCTCGATGATGGCGGGGCGGGCGTCGGCCTCGTCCTTCGGCAGCAGCGCCAGCCGCATCTGCTGTTCGGCCTCGGGCAGGGCCGCGCGGAGGGCGGGCAATTCCTCCTCGGCGAGGGGTTTCATCTCCGGGTCGTCGAGCATCGCTTCGGCCTCGGCGATGTCGTCGAGCAATTGCCGGTAACCGGCGATCTGCTCGACCACCGGCTTCAACTGTGCATATTCGCGGCCGACCCGGGCGAAATCCCCGCCCGAGAGGCCTTCGCCCATCCGCGCTTCGAGATATTCGAAACGTTCGGTAATGGCGGTGAGTTTGTCCAGGGGAACCATAGCCGATGAGGTGGCGTATTGACCGGCCTTGGTCAAGGGGCAGGAATGTGTAGCATGGGGGCAGGGCGGGTTTCGCCCCTTGAATGAAGGAGATGCAGCATGCGCCTCAGCGCGAGTGTCCTGGTTCTGCTATTGCCGCTGGCCGCGGCGGCGGGGCCGTTCGACGGGCTTTACCGGCCGAATTATGACTGGGCCAAGGCCTGGGATTGCAAGAGCGTCGGCCAGAAGGAGGGGGCGCTGTCGGTGAAGGACGGGCGGCTGGAAGCGGCGGGCACCGCCTGCGTGCTCACCGATCCGGTGGAGGTCACGGGAATGGAGGCGGTGCTTTACAACGCGGCCTGCACCGGCGAGAGCGGCAAGACCGAAGGCCGGGTGATGCTGATGCGCCATGCGTTCGGGATCTATGTGATCCGCGACGGGCTGGTGCTGGACTGGATCGGCTGCGAGGCCGGGTGAGCGCCGGGCCGCGGGGGCCTGCTCTGCTCCGCCCGGCCCGGTCTGCCCCGATCCGTCCCGATCCGGCCGGGCCTCTATCCGTCCGCCAGACGGGTCACGATCTTTGCCCCCTGGTGCAGGGTCTTGTGCACCGGGCAGCGGTCGGCGATTTCGGCAATCCGCACGTGCTGGTCGGGGGTGAGGTCACCCTCGATGCGGATGGCGCGGGTGAAGCTGTCGATCTTCACCGGCCGGCCACGGTCGTCCCTGCGCCCGTCCGCCGCCGCCACCTTCTCATGGGTCACATCCACCGAAATCCCCGTCACCGGCCATTTTTTCACATTGGCATACATCCGGATGGTCATCGAGGTGCAGGCACCAAGCGCGGCCTTGAGCATCGCGTAAGGGTTGGGTCCGAGGTTCGCGCCGTTTACCGAGGCCGGTTCGTCGGCAAGCCAGGCGTGGTCGGCGCCGTTGGTGACACGATTGGTATAGGGCCGGGCCGGGTCGGCTTCGACCACCCGCACCACGCCCGCGGGCGCGGGCTCGGCGGGCGCGGGCATCGCGCCCATGGCCTCCGCCCCCGCCGGGGTGACGTCGAAGCCGATGCCGAGATAGCGCGCCGCCCAGGTGGCGATCACGTCGGCGGCATAGGCGGCATCGGCCTTTCCGGTGATCAGATGGTCGGCATCGTCGAGGGTGACGAAGCTCTTGGGGTGCTGCGCGGCCACGAAGATGTCGGTGGCATTGCGGATGCCCACCACCTGGTCGAAGGGGGCGTGCATCACCAGCAGCGCGGCCTTCAGCCCGTGGATCGCGGCGGTCAGATCCGTTTCGCGGATGTCGTCGAAAAAGGCCCGGCCGATCTCGAAGGGCCGCCCGCCGAGCTCCACCCTGCAGCGGCCATTCCGTTCGAGCTCTTCAACGCGGCAGGCGAAATTGCGGCTGACATGGTCGGGGGCGAAGGGGGCGCCGAGGGTGACCACCGCCCTGGCGCTGGCGATCCCGGCGCGGGCCCTGAGCATCGCCGTGCCGCCGAGCGAATGGCCGATCAGCAGCGCGGGCGCCATGCCGCGCGCCTCCAGCGCCCTTGCCGCGGCGATGATGTCGCCGACATTGGAGGCGAAACCGGTCTCGGCGAAATCGCCGCCGCTGTGGCCGAGCCCGGTGAAGTCGAAGCGGAGCACCGCGATCCCCGCCCGGGTGAGGCGGCCGGAAATCCGCCGCGCGGCGTGGCTGTCCTTGGTGCAGGTGAAGCAATGGGCAAACAGCGCGGTGGCAAGCGGCTTGCCCTCCGGCAGGTCGAGCCGGCCGGCCAGCGCGCTGCCGTCGGTGCCGGGGAAGGTGAAGGTTTCTGTCGCCATGGCTTTGCTCCTGAATGCATTCCCCCGCGGTCCGGGCGGGGCGGTCGGGTTTCAGGTGGGTAAGGCGGGCGCGGGATGCAAGCCCGCCTCGTCCGGGCTCGTCCGGGCTTGTCCCGGCCCGGCAGGCAGCCCGGTTTGCCGCCCGCTTGCGCAGCCGGGGTGCGGGGCGGTAAACCGGCCGCATGACCCGTGCCTTTTTCCCTGTCCTGTGGCTCGGCTTCGGCATTGCGCTGCTGGCCGCCACCTTGCCCCATGCGGCCACCGCCGGAAGCCGCATCTTCATCCACTATCAGAAGAACATGTATTATGGGCTGAGCGACGAAGACGAACGCCGCCTGGCGGGCGATATTCTGGCCCGCGCCCCTGATACGGTGTCGCTTCAGGAGGTGAACCGGCAGAACCGTGCGATCCTGAAGCTGCTCGCGCCCGCCTATCCGGCCCGGCATCTGTGCGCCTTCGAGGGGATCGGCGGGGTCGCGGTGCTGTCGCGCTGGCCGCTGGTCAAAGGTTCGAAGCGCTGCTTCGCCGCCAAGGGCATTGCCGCGCTTCAGGTGGACAGCCCCGCGGGCCGGGTGTGGGTGATGTCGGTACATCTCGAAACCCCCGAAAAGCCGCTGCACCGGCAGATGGTGCGCGAGCTTGCGCCGGCGCTGGCGGCGCTTTCCGGCCCCAAGATCATCGGCGGCGATTTCAACGCCTTTGCGGGATCGGCCTCGGTGACCACGCTGGCCCGGGCGGCGGGTGTCACCCGGCTCGGGCCGGGCTTTGTCACCTTCCGGCTGGCCGGGCTTCTGGGGCTGACCATCGACCATGTGCTGGTCACCGGCGGGCAGGGCCGGCTGGAGCGGCTGGCGCGGATCGGGTCGGACCACTACGGGCTGCTGGCCCGCTTCACCCTGGACTTCTGATGCCCCCGCCTCAGAGCGAGTCGGGCAGGGTGATCCAGCGCGCAACGAAGTTGCCGTCCGTCCAGTGGCGGATCTTCTGGTGGCGACCGTCGGGCTCTTGTCCCTGAGCCAGGCGCAGTTTTTCGCGCAGCGAAACCTGCTGGCGCATGGCCTGTGCCAGCCGCATGTCGGCGCGGCGTTCCAGAACCTGCCGCCGATGCGCATATTCGGTGATTGTAAGCTCTGACGTCAGCATGAATGGCCTCCTGTCCTTTTCTGTTCTGCCCCCGGTCGTTTCGGTATCCCCGGCAATCTCGGCGGCTCCGGGGGCGCAACCGGCCTTGGGGGAAAGCTGTGTCGCCGGCGGTCTGCCGCGCGCGGTTTGGTCCTCAGGTGGCAACAGCGGCCGCGCTCCGCCCGCCGCCTGATGGCACCCGGGCCTTCCCCGGCACCGGTGGCTGCAAGGATGCGCTCGTCACGGTCACTCAGCGCGGTCTGCGCCGCCGGCATATCCACCGCGCGCGCCTGGCGATCGGGCCGGTTTGTCTGTGGGGAGCACAGCACCGTGATGGTGCTGGAGGCAGCGACACCCATTGGTCTCTCCGTTCGAGGTCTGGTTCAGAAAACAGGGAAAGAATGGTGGGAATTGGGAGGAAATGGGGAAGTTGCCGAAACAATCGCGGCTCAATTTGGCCGGGATCGGAGAAAGATGGCGGGCTGCGAGGGGATTGTTGCGGGCGGGGAGACGGCGGTTTGCGGGTGTACCGCAGACAATGGCGGGCTGACCCGTGGATTGTGCCTGAAAAGCGGACAATCGTGCAGGTCTTGGAAACGATCCCCAGGCTCGGGCCGCGCCGGACGCCCGGATCGGGAGCGACGAAATGCGGCAAAGCGGCGGCTCTGGCCGAATTCCTGGCCGAGTTCCTGGCCGGAGTTCTGGTCAGAGTTCTGGCGAATGCCGGAACGATGACGGGGCCTGGGCGCCCGCTGCCCGCCGCCCAGGCAGCGCGAATGCCTTTCGGGGGTGAACAGAATCGCCGCACCGACCACCCCGCCCGGCACCGGTGCTTCGGCAAGGGGGCTGGCGTTCCCTTACGCTCCCTTCTCTTTTTCCTGGGACAAATACTCCGGGGGTCCGGGGGCAGCGCCCCCGGCACGCCCCGTTTGCGCGACAGGTGTGGTAAGGCCGGTGTCACCCTTTGGCGCCAACACCACTCCTGCGCGCGCAAGACGGCGCCGCAGTGTCGCAGGGCATGGCCGCGGCTGTGGCATTCGCGTAACAATCCCGCAGGGTGAACCGGAAGCCTCAATTCCCCCTTCACCGCCGCCGCAATCTGGCGCAATCCATGCCGGAAGAACGGAAATGACCCGGAATCGGGCAATGAACCGTCGGAGGCAAGAGCATGATTTCAATACGCAGCGGGCTGGTTGGCCTGGCATTTGTGGCAATGGGGCTGACCGCGGCGGTCGAGCGTCTTGCGGAAAGCCGGCGCGAGGCCCCGGCGTGGGTTTCGGCCGAAACCCACGCGGGGATTCGGGCCGGATCAGCGGCCAGACCCCAAATCAGACCCCGAATCAGACCCCAGACCGGCCCTCAAGCCGGCCCCGAAACCACCCGCGCCCCGCAGTCCGGCCGGGATGACGCGCTGCGGCTGACCCGCAGTCTTCCCGAAGCCGCGGTTGTGCCCGGAAATGCCTGCAAAAACGCGCCCGGCACGCCCCGGATCTGAGGGGTTTCGCGCTGCCACCGGCTCCTGTAACCCGGGGGCATGAGCACCGACAGCCCCACACCGCGCCCCACCCTCTGTCTGCGTCCCAAGGCCAATGCCCGCGCCATTCGTCACGGGTTCCCCTGGGTCTATGACAACGAGATCGTCACCGACCGGCGCACCAAAGCGCTGGCCCCGGGCACGATCGCGCGGCTTGAAGACAATGCCCACCGCCCGCTCGGGACGGTGGCGGTCAACCCGCAGAGCCGGATCTTTGCGCGGATGCTCGACCGCGACCCCGAGGCGGAGATCACCCGCGACTGGCTCGCCGCGAAGCTCGAACGGGCGCTGGCGCATCGCGCGCGGCTCTATGAAGCGCCGTTCTACCGGCTGGTCCATGCCGAGGCCGACGGGCTTCCCGGGGTGATCGTCGACCGTTTCGCCGACACCTGCGTGATCCAGCCCAATGCCGCCTGGGCGGAGGCCTTGGCGGAGGAATTCGCCGATGCGCTGGTGGCGGTCACCGGGGTTTCCAACGTGCTGAAAAACGCCGCCGGCCGGGCGCGCGGGCTCGAAGGGCTCGACGATGTGAGCGCGGTGCTGCGCGGGGGTAACCCCGGCCGGGTCGAGGTGCCGATGAACGGCGCGGCTTGCATGGCCGATCTGGAAACCGGCCAGAAGACCGGGCTGTTCTTCGACCAGCGCCCGAACCATGGCTTCGCCGCGCGGCTGGCGAAAGGCGCCACCGTGCTCGATGTCTTCTCCCATGTGGGCGGCTTTGCGCTGGCGGCGCTGGCAGGCGGGGCGGCGCGGGCGCTGGCGGTTGACGCCTCTGCCCCGGCGCTGGAGCTCGCCCGCGCGGGGGCGGTGGCAAGCGGCATGGAAGGGCGGTTCGACACCCGGCAGGGCGATGCTTTCGAGGTGCTGGACGCGCTCGGCCGCGAGGGCGCGCGGTTTGACGTGGTGATCTGCGACCCGCCGGCCTTTGCCCCCTCGAAACCGGCGCTGGAGGCGGGGCTCAGGGCCTATGAAAAGCTCGCCCGTCTCGCCGCGCCGCTGGTGGCCGAGGGCGGCTATCTGGTGCTCTGCTCCTGCTCCCATGCGGCCGATCTGCACCGCTTCCGCGCCGCCTGCACGCGCGGCATCGGCCGCGGCGGCCGTGGGGGGCAGTTGATCCACACCGGTTTCGCCGGGCCCGACCATCCGCAACATCCGAGCCTGCCCGAAAGCGGCTATCTCAAGGCGCTGTTCTATCGGCTCACCCGATGAAGGTGCTGCTCGACGCCTGTGTGCTCTATCCGACGGTGATGCGCGAGATGCTGCTGGGCGTGGCGGCGGCGGGGCTTTACCGGCCGCTGTGGTCGCCGCGCATTCTGGAGGAATGGGCCCGCGCCGCGGCGAAGCTGGGGCCGGGGCAGGAGGTGCTGGCGCGGGGCGAGATCGCCGCCGCCGAGGCGCGGTTTCCGGGCGCTTCGGTGCAGCCTCGGGCCGCCGACGAAGCGCGGCTCTGGTTGCCGGATGCGGGCGACGTTCATGTGTTGGCGGCGGCGATCGCGGGAGAAGCCGAACTGCTGGTCACGCTCAACGAAAAGGATTTTCCGCGCCGCATACTGGCGGCGGAGGGCATCCGCCGCGCGGGGCCGGATCTGTTTCTGCGGGGGCTCTGGCAGGACGATCCCGCCACGGTCGCGGCCGTGGCCACCGGGGTGCAAGCCGAAGCCGAACGGCTCTCGGACAAGCCCTGGCCGCTGCGCAAGCTGATGAAGAAGGCCCGCCTGCCACGGCTCGGCAAGGCGCTGGAGGGGCGGGGCTGAGGGGTTTGCCTCCCGCGCGGCAAGGGGGGTTCGCCACCCCCGCCACCATTCTGTCTTCTCCCAGGCAAACCTTTATTGCAGCAAATCAAACTCCGGGGCACGGGCCGCAAGGATCTGCCGCCGCACTTCCTGATCGAAAGCGATATAGCTGTCTTCGCTGACCTTGCGGTCGGTGATCCGGTAGGACACACTGAGCCCGTCCATCAACTTGTAACGAACTTCACACCACTTGTTGGTCGGATACGGGACATCGGGCCTGTCATCCGTATAGCAATGGATAATGAACGGCAGACCATTGTGCTCCTCGTAAACCCCGGGCAGAGCCCGGCCATACATGGCGGTGGGGCGATTGGGTCCGGGCTCGGTCGAACCCGCCCGGAGGCAACGCCCGTCCACGACCTTGCAAGACCGGCAGATCTCCAGCCCTTCGTTCGTGATCTCACAGGAATTGAACTGGTCTTTGGAGTAATGGAACAGCACCAAGTTGCTTTCTTGCATATGAACCGGACCGTCGCCGGCGATGATTCGCAACAGTGACGGGCGGCCAAGGCCTTCCGGAGTCTGCGGGTTGCGCTTGTTTTCGAGCAGCGCCTCATAGCGGTATGCAAGGGAAAAATGGCTGGTGACCACCGGATTTCCCGGGCAGCCCCAGGGCGGCAGGCCTGGTCCGGCCGGCTCCGGTGCGATCCGCCCGAGCAGGAAACCATGCGGCTGAATTCGGAAAGCCAGCCCCGACTCCAGCCGGACCAGCAGCTTGCCCTGATGGTCACCGGGACAGATCGTCGGATCGAAGCTCCCGGTCTGGGCGGAGACAGGTGACACAAGGGACACAAGCCAGACACTTGCCAGCACGATCGCGGAAACAAACGCAAAAACAGGGCGCCTGGCAATAAACATGCACATAATAGAATTCCTCCGCGCCCCCGCAGTTGGTTCATATGGATTGCAACCTGTAATCCCGCTTTCACTCCCAGGCAAACCTCTATTGCAGCAAATCGAATTCCGGGGCGCGCGCGGCCAGAACCTGCCGCCGCACTTCCCGATCGAAAGCGATATAGCTGTCTTCGCTAAC
>PDRW01000018.1 GCA_002746935.1 Rhodobacterales bacterium | reverse complement strand
CCAGAACACGGCTTCAAGAAAAAGCCTGTTGTCCTTCGCCGTCACGCCACAGTCGCTGGCTTTCCCCGGCAGATGCGGCTCAAGCTTGATCCAAAGACGGTCCGTGACCACAGAACGCTGCTCGTCCACTCAGGCCTCCCTTTTGGGACTCTGAATCATAAAACAGGGCACATGGAAATCATAATTGTCCACGGGCCATATAACGTCATGCGAAAAACCTGAATCACTCAGGCGCTGCCTGAAATCAAGGATTTTGGGCGCGTCAAGTGATGCTCTGTGTATCAGGTATTTCGTCAAACGCTTGTCTTATGCTTCTCCCGGCTCTGTGCGGAAACAGAGCCTCAGCACGCCACACGATTTATGGCGTGCTGAGGCGGTGGTCGGATCGTCAAAGGCCTGGTCACAAGGGACCGTGTTATAGTGAGATCGACCACCGTCTTCACATGAGGCCTGAACGGATACAGAGCGGCATGAGAGCCCTCTACGACAAGCATGGGACAGAGAAGACGATGAACGATAGCATAGGGATCGATGTTTCCAAAACCAAATTGGACTGCCACCGGTTGAGAGACGGGGCCTGTGAGACCTTCGCCAATACCAAAACCGGGTTTGCGAAGCTGCATCGCTGGATTGGCAAGACAACACCGGCGCGCATGATCTTCGAGGTAACCGGCCCGTATCATGGCGCGTTTGAACGCAGGCTTGCCGGGCATCTGCCTTTGGTCAAGGTCAACCCGTTGCAAGTCCGGCGCTTTTCCCAGGAGCTCGGAACGCGGGCAAAGACCGACCGGGTTGACGCGGTGGTTCTGGCGCAGATGGGCGCGGCTCCGGGTCTGCAACCGGATGCGCCTGCGCGTGAAGATCAGCATGACCTCAAGGAGTTACAGGCCGCCCGCACTGCTCTGGTCAAGGACCGCACAGGGCTCCTGAACCGGATCAGGACGCAGACGCTGGCCCTGACCAGACGCCGGTCGCGCGCGCTGCTGCGCCGGATCGAGGCGGCTCTCAAAGAGATAGAAGCCGAGATCAAGACCCGTCTGCGCGCCAGTGATGAAGGCGCTTTGGTCCACGACATTTTGTGCCCGATTCCCGGCGTTGGCGAACCGACCGCCGCCGCCATTTTGATCGAGTGCCCCGAAATCGGGACGCTCGGGCGCAAACAGATCGCCAGCCTTGCCGGCCTCGCCCCGATGACCCGGCAATCGGGCCAATGGCGCGGCCAGGCGTTCATCCAGGGCGGGCGTAAATTCCCGCGCGATGCGCTCTATATGCCGGCATTGGTCGCGGTCCGGTTCAATCCCGACATGGCCGCAAAATACCGCGATATGTGCGCGCGCGGAAAACCAAGGAAGGTCGCTTTGACCGCCATCATGCGAAAGCTGCTGGAACTTGCAAATGCTCTGGTCAAAGACCGGCGAAAATGGGCGCCAAAACGGGCTTGTTAAAGACGGATACTATAACCTGAGCAGATTGCGCTGGGTCTATACGGATTCTGCAAACGACGGATGGGTTACGCCCCCGGACCCCCGGAGTATTTGACCCGGGAAAATGGCGAAACGCGGGGCGGGGGAATGAGCGCGGGCGTGCTTCGGGTCAATCCCGTGCTGTCCTCGCGGCCGGACCGGATCGCTGACGGGGGTGTCATTGACCGGGGCAGTTTCAGTCCGGGGCAGTTTCCGTCCGGGGCAGGCTCCGGGGGGCTCCCCGAGCCGAAGCCCCGCGGATCAGGGCTATCTGTTGATCGGCCCGATCATCATGACCATCTGGCGGCCTTCCATTTTCGGCATGTTCTCGACCTTGCCGAGTTCCTTGACGTCTTCGGCGACGCGTTCGAGCAGTTCGCGGCCCAGATACTGGTGCGCCATCTCGCGGCCGCGGAACCTGAGTGTCACCTTCACCTTGTCGCCGTTTTCGAGGAACTTCACCACGTTGCGCATCTTGACGTCGTAATCGTGGGTGTCGGTGTTCGGGCGGAACTTGACCTCCTTGATCTCGATGGTCTTCTGCTTCTTGCGGGCTTCGCTCTCGCGTTTCTGCTGTTCGTATTTGAACTTGCCGAAATCCATGATCTTGCAGACGGGCGGCTTGGCATTGGGCGAGATTTCGACGAGGTCGAGCCCGGCCTCCTGGGCCATCGCATGGGCCTGGCGGGGCGGGACCACCCCGAGATTTTCACCCTCCGCGCCGATCAGGCGGACTTCGGGCGCCCGGATGCGGTCGTTCACGCGCGGGCCGGTATCGCGTTGCGGCGGGGCATTGTGCGGTCTGCGGGCTATGGGGACGTTCCTTCTGTGGTTGCCTCTGGACTATGGGGGCGAACGGTAAGCCCCGGGGGGCGCGCTTTCAAGCCGATTCCTTGATTGTGAACCGGGGGATATTGCCTTGCGGGGCGGTTCCTGCCATCCCGGGGGCGTGGCGGGCGGATGCGCGGGTCCGTTGGTGCCGCCTGAGCGGAAAACGCCGGGGTCTGCCCCCGTGTGGACGGAGGGGTGTACGGAGGGGTGTGATGCGTGCATTTGTGTTCCCGGTATTGCTTTCCATCCTGCTTGCCGCGGGTCTGGCTCTGCTTCTGACCTCGCCGGGTCCGGAAACCGGGGGTGTTGCGCCACCTTCCCGTGCGATGGAACCCCGTGCGATGGAGCCGTCTCCGCTTGCGCCTGCCCCGTCAGAGCCGGAAGCGGAAATGGAGCCGGAAGCGGAATCCGAACCAGTGCCGGAGCCGGAAGCGGAACCCGCGCCGGAACCCGAGCCGATGGCCGGGCCGGAAGCGGAACCCGAACCGGAGCCGGAACCCTTGCCGAAGCCCGAGCCCGGACCGGAAGCAGAACCCGCGCCAGAGCCGGAAGCAGAACCCACGCCGGAACCGGAGGCAGTCCCCGCGCCAGTGCCGGAAACGGAGGCATTGCCCGCATCGAAGCCCGAGCCGGAATCCGTGTCCGCACCGGAAGCGGAACCCGCGCCGGAGCCCGAGCCGAAGCCGGAATCCGTGCCCGAACCGGAAGCGGAATTCGCACCGGAGCCGATGCCCGCACCGGAACCGGAGTCGGAGGCAGTCCCCGAACCAGAGCCGGAGTCGGAGGCAGTCCCCGAGCCGGAACCGGAGCCCGCGTCCGAACCCGCGCCAGTACCGGAGCCGGAACCGGAAGCGGAGTCCGCGCCAGCGCCTGAGCCGGAACCCGCGCCGGAACCGGAAGCGGAACCCGCGTCCGAACCCGCGCCAGCGCCAAAGCTGGAACCCGTCCCGGAGCCCGCGCCAGTGCCGGAGCCAGTGCCCGCCCCGGAACCTGCACCTGTGCCCGACCTCGACACCCTGTTGACCCCCGAAGGCTTCGACGGTCCGGCGCTCGTGGCTCTGGTGGAGGCCAGCGCTCTCGGGCGCGACCAGAAGGATGCCCTGCGCGCCGCCATTGCTTCGGCCAGGGACGCCCCCGAACAGGCCCGGCTTGCGGAGTGGATCCGCAGAGCGCTGGGTTTGTGAGAATTGCACAATTGCGACCGGGTAACATCTTCGGCTAAAACGAATCGCTGACAGGCGGGCGCGTTGCGCGGGGCATGAGGCCCCGTTAGTGTCGGTCGCGACAAGAGGAAACCCGATGCGATCTGCGATCCCCGTTCCCGTTCGGTACCTGGGCCTGGCCGTGCTGATCCTGCCTGCGCCCGCGCTGGGCGTGGAGCGCATGGTTGCGACGGGCGAGCTGGCCAAGTTCGCCCCGGCGGAGGATTACCGGGTGAGCGAGCCGCTGCCTGCCGCCAACCGCCGCCCCGAACGGGCGCATGATTTCCGTATTTCCGAAGAGGCCAACCCCGAAATCAGTCCTTTCGTGCGCCGCTGCGATGCGCTGGCCGCCGACCCGGGCGATGCTACCCGGCCCGAGGGTGTGGCGGGCGTGGCGCTCGAGGCGCTCGACTCCGAAGCGGCGCGCAGGATGTGCGAGAGGGCCCATGCGACCTACCCCACCCATGCCCGCTCGGCCTTCAATCTCGGGCGGGTTCACATGGCCGCCGGCGAGCCCGGCGCTGCGGTTGTGGCCTTTACCGCCGCGGCAAACGAAGCCCATCCGCTGGCCGCGCTGACCGTGGCGCAGCTCTACCAGCGCCAGGTCGTGCCGGACCGCGGTCCGGCCGACGCCTTGCCCTTCTATGCCATCGCCGCGGAGGCGGGGGTGCTCGACGCGCAGGAAGCGCTTGCCACGCTGCTCACCGACGGCGCGCCGGGGCTCGAACCCGACCCTGCCGAGGGGGCGCGCTGGTTCCGCGTGGCGGCGGAGCAGAATTCGCCCAAGGCCGCCTTCGAGCTTGGCTGGGCCTTTGAAAACGGCTTTGGGGTGCCGCAGGATCCGATCACCGCCGCGCGTTGGTATCAGCGCGCGATCGACAAGGGCGATGTCAATGCGCTGAACAATCTGGGCTATCTCTATGCCAACGGCATCGGCGTGCCCCGCGACGAGGCCCGCGCCGTGGCGCTTTACCGGCAGGCGGCCGATCAGGGGGTGGCGGCAGCCATGTCGAACCTCGGCTGGATGCTGGAAAACGGCATCGGCACCGGCCAGAACGTCCATGAGGCGGTCGACTGGTATAACCGCAGCGCCAGCCTGGGCGAGCCGCAGGCGATGCTGAACCTCGGCTGGCTCTACCTCTCGGGCTTCGACATGCCCGCCGACGCGAATGCCGCGCTTGGCTGGTTCAAACGCGCCTATGAGGCCGGACGGACCGATGCGCTCTCCTATATCGGCGAGCTCTACGAGACCGATCCGGTCCTGCGCGATCCGGCTCAGGCGGCGCGCTACTACGTTCAGGCGCTGCAATCGGGCGACAGCTGGCCGGCGCGGCGTGGTGCCGGGGAATGGGACGGCGAAACCGCGCGGGAGATGCAGAACGCGCTGTTCGAGGCCGGCGCCTACCAGGGCCCGTTCGATGCGGCCATCGGCGAGGCCACACAGGCGGCGATGAACGCATTGCTTCCGGAAAACCGGCAGGGAAGCTGACGGCGGCCTTGCGGGCGGGCTTGCCCGGGGCCGGAGGGTTTCCGTGCAGCGGCCAGAAAGCGGCCAGAAAGCGACCAGACCGCAGCCTGAGTGCAGCCGCGTTGTGTCCGGATCGCGGCCCGGGGCCGCCGGGGCGGTCAGTCTGCTTCGGTGTGCCGAAAGAAGCGGCGGGAGCGGCGGGAGCGGCCCCGGACGGGGCCGCCCCCCGCCCGGTGTCAGCGCCCGAGAATCCGCGCGACCATTTCCTCGGTGTCGGAACTCAGCCCCGGGGTGCGCAGGATCCGCGCCAGCTGGTCGCGCATCATGCTCTGACGGTCGCCGTCATAGCGGCCCCAGGTTTCGAAGGCCGAACACATCCGCGCGGCGATCTGCGGGTTCTTCCCGTCGAGCCGGAGGATCCAGTCGGCCAGCAGCCGGTAGCCGGAGCCGTCGGCGCGGTGGAAGCCCGCCGGGTGCGCCGCCAGGGTGGCGAAGACCGCGCGGAAGCGGTTGGGGTTGGTGAGGATGAAGGCGGGATGGGCGGTGAGCCGCGCGGCCACTTCCGCCGCGGTTTCCGGGGTGGCGTGGGCCACCTGCATGGCGAACCACTTGTCCATCACCTGAGCGTCGTCCGACCAGCGCGCCTCGAACGCCGCCAGCGCCTCGGCGCCCGCGCCCGCATCGAGCAGACAGCCCAGCGCGCCGAGGCTCCGGGTCATGTTGTCGGCATCGGCAAAGGCCGCCGCCGCCGCTGCGCCGCCGTCGAGCCGGGTGGTCAGTTTCAGCAGTTCCAGCGCCAGCGCCCGCTTGCCGGATTGTTCGGCGTCGGGGGCATAGGGCGCGTCGACCACCATGGACGCGGCGAGCCCGGGCAGGCTGTCGCGCAGATGTTCGGCGATCTTCTGCGCCAGTGCCTCGTGGGCGGCGTGGATCGCGTCGGGGTCTGGGGTGAAGCCCGCGTCCGACAGGGTCTGGGCGATGTCGTCCTGCCCCGGCAGCCGCAGCGCCAGCGCCCGGAAGGCCGGGTCGGCGGTATCGTCGCGCGCCATCGCCGCCAGTGCGTCGAGATAGAGGGCAAGCGGCGCCTCCCTGTCCTGCACCATCGCCACCAGCACCTCCTTGGCGAGCGCGCGCCCGGCCTCCCAGCGGTTGAACGGGTCGGTGTCATGGGCGAGCAGGAAGGCGCGGTCTTCGGGCGATGTGTCGTGTTGCAGGATCACCGGGGCCGAGAAGCCGCGCAGGATCGAGGGCACGGGCCGGGCCGTGAGCCCGCGGATGCGGAAGCTCTGGCGCGGCTCGGTCACTTCCAGCACCCGGGTGCCGACCACCTCGCGCCCGTCTGGCCCGATCAGCCCGACGGCCACCGGAATGACCATCGGCAGGGTGCCGGTGCCGGCCTGGGTCTGCGGCAGGTGCTGCCGGAAATGAAGCGTGTAGACGTCGTCCTTCCACTCGTCGGTGACCTTCAGCCGCGGCGTGCCGGCCTGTTTGTACCAGCGTTTGAACTGGGTGAGGTCGCGGCCGGTGGCATCTTCGAAGACCTTCAGCCAGTCGTCGATGGTGCAGGCCTGGCCGTCGTGGCGGGTGAAATAGAGATCGAGCGCCGCCCGGTAGCCCTCGGGGCCGACCAGCGTCTTCAGCATCCGGATCACCTCGGCGCCCTTTTCGTAGATCGTCGCGGTGTAGAAATTGTTGATCTCGACGAAGCTGTCGGGCTGGACCTGATGCGCCAGCGGGCCGTTGTCCTCGCGGAACTGGCGGCCGCGCAGCGCCAGCACATCCTCGATCCGGTTGACCCCGGCCGAGCGCATGTCGGCGGAGAAGGACTGGTCGCGGAACACCGTGAGCCCCTCTTTCAGCGACAGCTGGAACCAGTCGCGGCAGGTGATGCGGTTGCCGGTCCAGTTGTGGAAATATTCATGCGCCACGATGCCTTCGATGCGGGCATAGTTCGCGTCGGTTGCAGTGTCGGGCGAGGCCAGCACCGCGGAGGTGTTGAAGATGTTCAACGCCTTGTTTTCCATCGCGCCCATGTTGAAATCCGACACCGCGACGATCTGGAAAATGTCGAGATCGTATTCGCGGCCGTAGGTTTCCTCGTCCCAGCGCATGGCGCGTTTCAGGCTCTGCATCGCCCAGTCGCGCTTGTGCTCGTCGCCCGGGCGGGTCCAGAGCCTGAGGGTGACCTCGCGGCCCGACATGGTGGTGAAGCGGTCTTCGAGCGCGTTGAGCTCGCCCGCGACCAGCGCGAAGAGATAGCAGGGCTTCGGCCAGGGGTCGTGCCATTCGGCCCAGCCTTCGCCGGAGGCCACCTGGTTGCCGTTGGACAGCAGCACCGGCGCCTCGCCCTCGATGCGCACGGTGAAGGGCGCCATCACGTCCGGCCGGTCGGGGTAGAAGGTGATGCGGCGGAAGCCCTCGGCCTCGCATTGGGTGCAGAAGATGCCGTTGGTGAGGTAGAGCCCTTCCAGCCGGGTGTTGGCCTCGGGGTCGATCTCGACTTCGGCTTCCCAGGTGAAGGGCGCGTCCGGCACCTCGACGGTGAGCCCCTTGCCGGTCACTTCAGGCACCATCTCTTCGCCGTCGATCTTCGACCAGATCAGCCTGAGATCCTCGCCATGCAGGAAGAAGCGGCGGTCGGTGCTGTCGGGGTTGGGGCGGAAGCGGATGCGCGAGATCACCCGGGTTTCGTCGGGGGAAAGCCGGAAGGTAAGGTGCACCTCGTCGACGAGATAGGCGGGGGGCTGATAATCGGCGAGGTAGATCTTCTGGTGGGACTCTTGGGGGGATTGGTCGGTCATCTGGCGTCCTTTACGGCTGTTGGCGGCAACCTAGTGCGCTGCGCGGGCGAGGTCCACCGCCTGCGGGCGGCTGTGGCGGGGTGTTGCGCGGGGGCAGGTCCGGGAGGGCTTCCGCCGCGGCCCCGCCCGGGCTATCTTTCGCCGGTCCAAGGAGCTTTCTGCGCATGAAACGTCCCGTTGTCGGCATCATCGGCAATGCCTATCTGATCGGCGATTACCCTGCCCATGCCGGCGGCACGATGAACTCCGCCGCCGTGGCCGAGGTGGCGGGCTGCCTGCCGGTGATCCTGCCGGCCGATCCGCGCTTCGTGAGCGCCCGCGAGATCATGGAGATCTGCGACGGCGTGCTGTTCACCGGCGCCCGGCCGAATGTCCACCCGGAAGAATACGGCGAGGCCGCCACCGAGGCGCATGGCGATTTCGACCGTTGCCGCGACGCGGTGACGCTGCCGCTGATCCGGGCGCTGGTCGAGCGTGGCCAGCCGTTCTTCGGCATCTGCCGCGGGTTTCAGGAGGTCAACGTGGCGCTCGGCGGCACGCTCTGGCCGGAGATCCGCGAGCTTCACGGGCGGATGAACCACCGGATGAGCCCGAACGGCAGTCTCGACGAGAAATTCGCCCTCCGCCACGCGGTGCATTTCACCGAAGGCGGGGTGTTTCACCGGCTGGTGGGCGCGCGCGAGGTGATGACCAACACGCTGCACGGGCAGGGCATCAGGGATCCGGGCGCGCGCTTTGCGATCGACGGCCGGGCCGGCGACGGCACCCCCGAGGCGGCCTGGGTGAAAGGCGCGCCGGGCTTTGCCCTCGCGGTGCAATGGCACCCGGAATACAACGCCGCCGCCGATCCGGTCTCGCGCGCCTTGTTCGGTGCCTTTGGCGCGGCGGTGCGGGCCTGGGCCGGAGCGCGCCGGGCGGGCCTGGGCCGAAGCGCGGCGGAGGCGTCAGGCTGAAGCCCTGGCGGGCGGTCAGGCCGGGGGCGGGCGGGACACCGCCTGTGCCGCCAGTTCCGGCTGGAAAAATGCAAAGAATCCTGTATCTTCCCCCCAAGCTTACTCAGGAGACCCCCATGCGTTATCTGTCTGTCGCCGGCCTGTTGGCCTGTCTTGCAACCCCGGTGCTGGCGCAGGACCGTGCCTCTGCGGTGCTGGTTCTGGACGGGTCCGGCTCGATGTGGGGGCAGATCGCCGGAACCGCCAAGATCACCATTGCCCAGGGCGTGGTTGACGATCTGTTGCAGGTGATCCCCGCCGACCAGGCGCTTGGCCTGACGGTCTATGGCCACCGCCGCAAGGGCGATTGCACCGATATCGAAACCCTCGTGGCCCCCGGGATCGGCACCCAGAACGCGATCTCCACCGCGGTTCACGCCATCAAGCCCAAGGGCAAGACACCGATGACCGATGCGGTCATCGCCGCCGCGCAATCGCTGCGCTACACCGAGGAAAAGGCAACCGTGATCCTGGTGTCGGACGGGATCGAGACCTGCAACCCCGACCCCTGCTCCGCCGCCCGCGCGCTTGAGGAAGCGGGGGTGGACTTTACCGCCCATGTCATCGGCTTCGATGTGAGCGACCCGGATGCCGTGGCGCAGATGCAGTGCCTGGCAACCGAAACCGGCGGCACCTTCCGCATGGCCTCTGACGCGAAAGAGCTTGGCACCGCGCTGGTCGAGGTCGTTGCGCCCGAGCCGGTGAACATCACCTTCCGCGCCACCGCCGGGCAGGGCGGGGCCGAGATCGGCAGCGGGCTGATCTGGAGCTTTGCGCCCGAAGGCACGGGCCAGCAGACAGCGCCCACCGGCACCACCTGGCTTGACCTCTTGCCGGGCGATTATACCGTGTCGGTCCTGCGGCTCGACGACGAGGCCACCGCCGAGGCGGCCTTTACCGTCGGCGAGCAAACCGCAACGATCACGCTGGTCCTGCCCGAGCTTCTCCCCGCCGCTTCGCTGGAAGCGCCGGAAACGGCGGTTGCCGGGTCCGAGGTTGAAGTCACCTGGTCGGGGCCGGGCAACGGCAACGACCATATCGTGCTCGCAACTGTCGGGTCGGACGTGAACGACGCGAGCGGCGTGATCGACTATGACTATACCAAGGATGGCAACCCGGTCTTGCTGATTCTGCCCACCGAGCCGGGCACCTATGAGCTGCGCTATGTTATGGAGGGGGATGTAGATAAAATTCTCGCCAGCCGCCTGATCACCGGCACGGCCGCTTCCGCTTCGCTGGAGGCACCGGACACGGCGGTTGCGGGGTCCGGGATCGAAGTCACCTGGATGGGTCCGGACAACTATGGCGACTATGTGTCGATCGAGGTGGCCGGGTCGAAGCTGGGTGACGCGATCGACTACGCCTACACCAATGGCGGCAACCCGCTCTCGCTGACACTGCCCACCGAGCCGGGCACCTACGAGCTGCGCTATGTCGCGAACGGCGATGTGAAGCGGATTCTCGCCAGCCGCCCGATTACCGGCACGGCGCCTACGGTCTCGCTGGAAGCGCCGGACACGGCGGTCGCGGGGGCCGAGATCGAAGTCACCTGGATGGGGCCGGGCAACCGAAACGACTATGTGTCGGTTGAGGTTGTCGGGTCGAAGCTGGGTGACGCGATTGACTACGCCTACACCAGCGGCGGCAACCCGCTCACTCTGGAGATGCCCACCGAGCCGGGCACCTACGAGCTGCGCTACGTCGCAGACGGCGATGTGAAGAAGATCCTGGCCACACGCCCGATCACCGGCACGGCGCCTACGGTCTCGCTGGAAGCGCCGGACACGGCGGTCGCAGGCTCCGAGATCGAGGTTTACTGGGTCGGGCCGGGCAACCGAAACGACTATGTGTCGATTGAGGTGGTCGGGTCGAAGCTGGGTGACGCGATTGATTACGCCTACGCCAGCGGCGGCAACCCGCGCACTCTGGAAATGCCCATCGAGCCGGGCACCTATGAGTTGCGCTATGTCGCAGACGGCGATGTGAAGAAGATCCTGGCCACACGCCCGATCACCGGCACGGCGCCCACGGTCGCGCTGGAAGCGCCTGAAACCGTAGGCGCAGGGTCGGAGTTCGAAGTGACATGGATGGGGCCGGACAACAACAGAGATGCGATCACGGTCGCACTCGTGGGTTCAAAGGCGGGCGATTATATTGACCACAGATATGCCAGCAGCGGCAATCCGGCCGAGATGACGGCCCCGGTCGAGCCGGGCACCTATATTCTGCGCTATGTTGCAGACGGCGATGAAACGAAGGTTCTGGCACGGCGCATCGTGAAGGTTGCCGGGGCGGGCGCGGGGCCGTTGGCGCCGGGCAAGGCGGCGCTGGAAGCGGCTGAAAGCGGTGCAGCAGGCGGGCAGATCGCGGTGTTCTGGGCCGGGCCGGGCGGCCAGGGCGACATGATCGCGGTCCGCAAGATCGGCTCTTCGGCGGTGGAAACCTCGGTGGCTGTCAGCAGCGGCAACCCGGTGACCCTGCCGCTGCCCGACGCCGCGGGCGAATACCTGATCCACTACCTCACCGGGACGGGTCAGAAGTCGATCGCCAACACGCTGGTGTCGGTGAAGTAAGGCCGGAGGGCCCTTCGGGGCCCTTCGGATCCGGATCTGCCGGGCTGGCCCAGGGTGGCCTGGCAGATCCGGAACCCGGATCAGATCAGCGCGCAGGCGGCGCGTCTGAGATGTTTGGGGCATGTCTTAAGGGCATGGCGCGCAAAACGGGCAAAGGTTTCTGCGCGCCATGCCCCAGACGCCTGGGCGGGCGTCAATAGGCGTTCATCGTCAGCAACTCGTATTCCGCCACCAGATCGCCGTCCTGATTGGTGAGCGTCACATGCCAGCGGACCTCGCCATATTCGTCGTTGCGCCGGGTCTTGCGCTTGACGGTGAGGCGGACGGAGAGGCTTTCACCGGGCTCGAAGGGCTTCATGAAGCGCAGGTTGTCGAGGCCGGTATTGGCGAGCACCGGGCCCGGGTCCGGTTGGACGAACAGCCCCGCGGCGAAGCTCAGCAGCAGATAGCCATGCGCCACCCGGCCCGGGAAGAACGGGTTGGCCTCGGCCGCCGCCTGATTCATGTGGGCATAGAAGGTGTCGCCGGTAAATTCGGCGAAGTGTTCGATGTCTTCGAGGGTGATCTTGCGCGGACCCGCATGGAGGGTTTCGCCGATCTGAAGTTCGGTGAAGCTGCGGGTGAAGGGATGTGCGCCGCCGTCGATCTCGGTCGCGCCGGGCACCCAGGAGCGGGTGATGGCGGTGAGCAGGTCGGGCGAGCCCTGCACGGCGACCCGCTGCATGTAGTGGAGCACACCGCGGATGCCCCCCATTTCTTCGCCGCCACCGGCGCGGCCGGGGCCGCCATGGATCATGTGCGGCATCGGGGCGCCGTGGCCGGTGGCCTCTTTCGCCGAGACCGGGCTGTTGAAATAGAGCCGGCCGTGGTGGGCGCCGGCGCCCATCACCACCTGACGCGCCACATCGCCCGATTCGGTCACCACCGAGGCGACCAGCGAGCCTTCGCCGCGGTTGACGAGGGCAATGGCGTGGTCGAGGTCGCGATAGGGCATGATGGTCGAGACCGGGCCGAAGGCTTCGGTCTCATGCACCTTCACCGCGCCATCGGGATCGGCGCAGTGGAACAGCATCGGGGCGAGGAAGGCGCCCGGGTCGACATCGCCGTTGAGCTCCAGCACCTCCGGGTCGCCATAGACCCGCTCGGCCTCGGTGGCGATGATCGCGGCCTTTTCGAGCACATCGGCCTTCTGGTCGGCTGAGACCAGCGCGCCCATGCGGGTGGCCTCATCGCGCGGGTCGCCGATGACGGTTTTCGCGAGCCGTGCCGAGAGCGCTTCGATCACCGCCGGCACCTTGTCTTCGGGGGCGAAGATGCGGCGGATGGCGGTGCATTTCTGGCCCGCTTTCACGGTCATCTCGCGGTGGACTTCCTTCACGAAAATGTCGAAGGCGGGGGTGCCGGGGGTGACATCGGGGCCGAGGATGGTGGCGTTGAGCGAATCCTGTTCGGCGACGAAACGCACCGCGTTGTTGATGATATTGGGGTTGGCGCGCAGCATGGTACCGGTTTGGGCGGAGCCGGTGAAGCTCACCACGTCCTGACCGCCGAGGATGTCGAGCAGATTGCCGGTGGAGCCGGCGATGAACTGCACCGCGCCTTCGGGCAGGATGCCGCTGTCGACCATGATCCGCACCGCGCGTTCGGTCACATAGGCCGAGGCGGTGGCGGGTTTGACGATCGCCGGGACGCCCGCGAGCAGGGTCGGGGCGAGCTTTTCGAGCATCCCCCAGAGCGGGAAGTTGAAGGCGTTGATATGCACCGCGACGCCTTGCAGCGGCACCGCCACATGCTGGCCCTGGAAGCTGCCGGTGCGGCCGAGCTGTTCGAGATTGCCGTCGACATAGATGTCGCTGTCGGGCATCTCGCGCCGGCCCTTGGAGGCGAAGACGAAGACGGTGCCGATGCCGCCGTCGATGTCGAACCTGTGGTCACCAAGGGTGGCGCCGGTCTCGTAGGAAAGCTCGTAGAGCTCCTGTTTGTGTTCGTTGAGATGGATCGCCAGCGCCTTGAGCATTTTGGCGCGGTCGCGGAAGCCCATGGCGCGCAGGGCCGGGCCGCCGGTGTTTCTGGCGTGGTCGACCATTGCCTGGAAGTCGAGCGTGCCGCCGCCGGCTTCGGCGATCACCTTGCCGGTGACGGCGGAGCGGATCGGCCGGGCGCCTTCGCCCGCGGGCACCCATTGGCCGGCGGCGTAGCTTTCGAGTTTCATCATCGGGGGTCTCCTGTTCGCATCTTGCACGGGCCGCGCCCTGGATATGGGCGCGGTACTCCTGTCTGGTGGGGGTGGGGCTCAGCCGCCGACGTCGTAATCGACCTCGACCTCGTCGGACAGCGGGAAGCACTGGCAGGTGAGCACCATGCCGGCGCGGACCTCGTCGTCTTCCAGCGCGTGGTTGGCGCGCATCTCCACCTCGCCCTTTGTGACCCGCGCCATGCAGGTCGAGCAGACCCCGGCGGTGCAGGCATAGGGCGCGGGCAGGCCGTTGGCGAGCGCCGCTTCGAGGATCGAGCTTTCGCGGTCCATGGTGAGCGCCCGGGTGGTGCCGTCGATGGTGATCTTCGCGTCTACCTCGCCGGCACTGGTCTTCGCGGCGGCGATCTTCTGCGCCAGCCGCCCGGGCTGGGCCGAGACGAAAAGCTCGTAATGGATCGCCTCGGCCGGGAAGTCATGGGCGATCAGCGCGGTTTCGATCGCCTTCATCATCGGTTCCGGGCCGCAGATATAGACCGCGTCCATCGCCGGCAGGTCGATCCAGTGCTCCACCAGCGCCGCCACCTTGGCCTCGTCGATCCGGCCGCTGAACAGTTCGATGTCCTGGTCGGTGCCGAGGATGTGGATCACCGTGAAGCGGCCCATGAAGCGGTTCTTGAGGTCTTCAAGCTCCTCGCGGAACATGATCGTGTTCACCGCGCGGTTGGAATAGACCAGCGTGAAATCGCTGTCGGGCTCCTCTTCAAGCACGGTTTTCAGGATCGCCAGCACCGGGGTGATGCCGGAGCCGGCGGCGAAGCCGAGATAGCTCCTGGCGCTGCGCTCCTCGGGCAGGTGGAACACGCCCTGCGGCGGCATGGCCTCGAGCACGTCGCCGGGCTTGAGATTGTCATTCGCCCAGTTGGAAAAGGCACCGCCTTCGATCCGCTTGATGCCGATCTGAAGCTTGTTTTCAGAGGGCGCGACGCAGAGCGAATAGGAGCGGCGCAGCTCTTCGCCGTCGAAATCGCGGCGGAAGGTGAGGTGCTGGCCGGGGAGGAAGCGGAAATCCTCTTCTTCGCCGGGCTTCGGGGCGAGGGTCACCACCACGGCGTCGCGGATGGTGTTTTCGACGGCGGTGACGGTCAGGTCGTGAAACTGCATGGGGGTCTCCCGGAATGTCGTTCTGTTTGGTGCGCCCGGGGGCTGAGTGGGCGGCACCGTGGGCCGGTGGCCCGGGTGTGGGTCTGGCCCGGAATGTGCGTGCGGGCGGGGCCGGTGGGGCGTGGAAGGCGCCACAGGCCGGGTGCGGGGGGCTGGCCGGGTGCGAGGCGCATGGTGGCCGGGGTCACGGTCTCGGTCATGGCGGTCTCGGTCATGGCGCGCCTGGCCCCTCAGATGCACTTGAAGTGGTCGAAAGGTTCGAGACAGGCCTTGCAGCGCCACTGGGCCTTGCACGGGGTCGAGCCGAACTGGCTGATCCGCTCGACCTCGGTGCTGCCGCAGCGCGGACAGCGCTCCGGCCCCTTGCTGACGCCCGGCGGGGCGATGCCATAGGCTTCGAGCTTCCTGCGGCCCTCCTCGGTGAGCCAGTCGGAGGTCCAGGGCGGCGAGATCTGCTGTTTCAGGCTGACCCGCGCCACCCCGGCGGCTTCGAGCGCCGCAACAATCGCCTCGTTGATGAAGCTGGTGGCCGGGCAGCCCGAATAGGTCGGCGTGACCGTCACCTCCAGCACATCGTCCTTCCAGACCAGATCACGGATGATGCCGAGATCGGTAAGGCTGATCGCCGGGATCTCGGGGTCGGGAACCTCGGCGAGCACCGCCCAGGCCTCATCGGTGGTGAGGCGTGTCATGGCGTGGCCTCCCCGCTCCGGTTTCTGATGGCGAAACCGGCGCGCATCACCAGCTCGCGTCCGGATAGGCCCGTTGCAGCCATTGCATTTCGGTCAGGATATGGCCGAGATGCTCCGAATGCCGCGTGCCGTCGCGTCCGCCGGAATGCGCCCAGCGGCTGTCGGGCAGGGTCAGCGTGGCTTCCGCCATGGTCGCCGCCAGCGCCGCGTCATAGGCGTCGCGCAGCGTCGGGGGCAGGGGGGCGATGCCACGCTCTGCCATTTCCGCGTCGACCGCATCCTCGCCGAACAGCTCGCCCACATAAGGATAGAGCCGGTCGAGCGCGGCCTGCATCTTCGCATGGCTCTCCGCAGTGCCGTCGCCGAGCCCGACCACCGTGCCGCGCGAGCGCTCCACATGATAGGCGGCTTCCTTCGCGGCCTTGGTGGCGATTGCGGCGATGCGGTCGTCGGCGGACCCCGCCAGCGCCGCGAGGGCGATCACATGCCATTGGTCGAAGAGATACTGGCGCAGGATGGTGTTGCCGAAATCGCCGTTGGGCTGTTCGACCAGCAGGGTCGAGCGGAAGTCCCAGGCGTCGCGGCGGAAGGCGAGGGCATCGGCGTCGCGGCCCTTGCCCTCGACCTCGCCCGCGAGACCGAGCCAGAACCGGGTCTGGCCGATGAGGTCGAGCGCGGTGTTGGCGAGCGCGATGTCCTCTTCGAGGATCGGCGCATGGCCGCACCATTCCGACACCCGGTGGCCGAGCACCAGGGTGTTGTCGCCCATGCGCAGGCAGAACTCGAACAGGGCGCTGTCCATCGTGGTGTCCGTGGCGGTGCCCATCACATGGCCCCCACGTCTTCGGGGATGTCGAAGAAGGTCGGGTGGCGGTAGACCTTCGACTCCGAGGGCTCGTACATCGGGCCTTTTTCCGAGGGCGACGAGGCGGTGATGTGGGCCGCTTCAACCACCCAGATCGACACGCCTTCGTTGCGGCGGGTGTAGACGTCGCGGGCGTTCCTGATCGCCATTTCGGCATCGGGGGCGTGCAGGCTGCCCACGTGACGGTGGCTCATCCCGTTCTGGCCGCGGATGAATATTTCCCAAAGGGGCCATTCCTTTGACATGCGTTGTCTCCCTTCTCATGCCCCGGGGGCTGCCCTGGGGCCAATCCGTGTTTCGGCGCCGGAGCCGCGGCCCCGGGGGCGCGTGCGTGCGGGGCGCGCCCGCCAGGTGTAACCCCTGACCCCCCGGATGAACCCCCGGAGGGGCGCGCGGGCGTGCGGGCCCGGCGGCAAGGCCCGGGCGGGGCCCGATGCCCTGTGCCCGGTCTTGCAGCCGGCTCCGCTTCTGGCCCCGCGCCCGGCCCCGCTTGCGGCCGGCCTTTGCGCACCGCCGCACCGTGCGCGGGCGTCAGGGGGAGCCCGGACGGGTCGCGGCGGTGCGCTCCGGGTTACTGCGCCGCAGCTTTCGCGGCGGCACGCTTTTCGGCATGGGCCATCAGCCCTTCGCGCACCCAGGCGCCGTCGGTCCAGGCCTTCTGGCGGTCTTCCAGACGGTCGGTGTTGCAGGGGCCGTTGCCCTTGATCACCTCGAAGAATTCCGTCCAGTCCGGCTCGGTGAAATCGTAATGCCCGCGCTCTTCGTTCCACGCGATCCTGTCGTCGGGGATGGTGAGGCCGAGATACTCCGCCTGCGGCACCGTCTGGTCGACGAATTTCTGCCGCAGCTCGTCATTGGTGTTGATCTTGATCTTCCAGGCCATCGACTCGGCCGAGTGCACGCTGTCCTTGTCCGAGGGCCCGAACATCATCAGCGACGGATACCAGAAGCGGTTCATCGCATCCTGGGCCATGCGGCGCTGGGCCTCGGTGCCCTGCGCCATCTTCATCATGATCGAATAGCCCTGGCGCTGGTGGAAGCTCTCTTCCTTGCAGATGCGGATCATGGCGCGGGAATAGGGGCCGTAGGAGGTGCGTTGCAGCGGCACCTGGTTCATGATCGCCGCCCCGTCGACCAGCCAGCCGACGGCGCCGATGTCGGCCCAGGTCAGGGTCGGATAGTTGAAGATCGAGCTGTATTTCATCCGGCCGTCGAGCAGCGCTTCGGTGAGCTCGTCGCGGGTGACGCCGAGGGTTTCGGCGGCGCAATAGAGATAGAGCCCGTGGCCCGCCTCGTCCTGCACCTTGGCGAGCAGGATCGCCTTGCGTTCCAGCGTCGGCGCGCGGGTGATCCAGTTGCCCTCGGGCAGCTGGCCCACCACCTCGGAATGGGCATGCTGGGCGATCTGGCGGATCAGCGTCTTGCGGTAGCCTTCGGGCATCCAGTCCTTGGGTTCGATCTTCTCGCCGGCGTCGATCCGGTCCTGAAAGCGGGCCTCGTCGGGGGTCATCTCCGCGCGCGACCTGACCCCCTTGCCGGTGGATTTCACCATCTGTGCATACATCTCAGACCCTTTCGAGGATGAGGGCGACACCCTGGCCCACGCCCACGCACATGGTGCAGAGCGCGTAGCGGCCGCCGGTTTGTTGCAATTGATAAGCGGCGGTCAGCACCAGCCGCGCGCCGGACATGCCGAGCGGGTGGCCAAGGGCGATGGCGCCGCCGTTGGGGTTCACATGGGGTGCGTCGTCGGGCAGGCCGAGGGCACGCAGGCTCGCCAGCCCCTGCGCCGCAAAGGCCTCGTTGAGCTCGATCACATCCATGTCGCCGATGCCGAGCCCGGCCTTGGCCAGCGCCTTTTGCGTCGCGGGCACCGGGCCGATGCCCATGATGCGCGGCGCGACGCCGGCGGCCTGCATGGTGACGACCCGCGCCATCGGGGTGAGGCCATGGGCCTTCGCGCCGGCCTCGGAGGCCATCAGGATCGCCGCGGCGCCGTCGTTGACGCCGGACGCATTGCCCGCGGTCACGGTCAGATCCGGCCCGTTGACGCCCCGGAGCTTCGCGAGCTTGTCGGCGGTGGTGCCGGGGCGGGGGTGTTCGTCGGTGTCGACCAGGATCGGCTCGCCCCGGCGTTGCGGCACCTCGACCGGGCAGATCTCGAGCCCGAACCGCCCCGCCTCATGGGCCGCGGCCCAACGCGCTTGACTGCGGGCGGCAAAAGCGTCCTGATCCGCGCGGCTCACGTTGTAATCGGCGGCGACATTGTCGGCGGTCTCGGGCATCGAATGGGTGCCGTGTTCGGCATCCAGCTTCGGGTTGACGAAGCGCCAGCCGATGGTTGTGTCATGGACCGCATTGGCGCGGGAAAACCCGGTCTCGGCCTTGGGCATGACGAAGGGCGCACGCGACATGCTCTCGACCCCGCCAGCCACGGCGAGGTCGTAATCGCCCGCCTTGATGCCGCGCGCCACCATGCCCACCGCATCCATGCCGGAGGCGCAGAGCCGGTTCATCGTGGTGCCCGGCACCTCCACCGGCAGCCCGGCGAGCAGCGCGGCCATGCGGGCGACGTTGCGGTTGTCTTCCCCGGCCTGGTTGGCGTCGCCATAGATCACGTCGTCGATCCGCGCCCAGTCGACGCCCGGATTGCGCGCCTTCAGCGCCTTCAGCGGGATTGCCGCGAGATCGTCGGTGCGGACGGACGAAAGGGCGCCGCCATAGCGGCCGATGGGCGTGCGCTGGGCATCGCAGATAAGAGCCTCTGGCATCTGGTCTCCTCCCTGGCCGGGCCGGTCCGGGCCCCGGGGCTCCCTCCCCGACGCAAAGCCGACCGCGCGGTCAGGGATACTCCCGGGTGCGATTCGGAGCAAGAACAATGTTTCGCAGGCGGGGCCGGATGGGAAATGCCGTAACGTTCCGCTTCGGGAAGGTGGGACGGTGCGGTGGCCGCACCCGCCTTGCTGCCGGGCGGAGCGCGCTGTATGCGGCCCCATGACGCTGCCGCCCGCCTCCCATGCCGCGCTCACCGCCCTGCTGCTCGCCGCGGGCGCGGCCACCGGCGCGCTGTTGCAGAGGCTGGGCACGCCCTTGCCCTTCATGCTCGGCAGCCTCGCCGCCGCCGCCCTCGCGGTCGGTGTCGCGCAGAGCCGCTTTCCCGAGGGCTATGTTTACCCGATGCGATTCCGGGTGCTGTTCGTGGGTGTCATCGGCACCATGATCGGCGCGCGGCTGACCCCGGATGCGGCCGGGCTGCTGCCGAAAATGCTGGTCTTGATCCCGGCGGTGCTGGTCTTCACTCTTGCGGCCCATGCGCTGACCTGGCGGATCCTGCGCCACCTCGGCGGCTACGACCGGCCGACGGCCTGTTCCGCGGGCGCGCCCCGGGCGGGCTTTACGAGTCGGTCCTGCTCGGCAAGGAGGCGGGCGCAGACATTCGTCTGCTGACGCTGATGCAATTCCTGCGGATCATTGTGGTGGTGACACTGGTCCCGGTGGCCCCGGTGGCGATGTCGCTGTGGCATGGCCGCCCGCTGGGGTTGGCGGTGGGGCGGAGGCGGGCGTTCGGGTGTCGATGGATGGGCGCGGACGCTGCATGGACAACATCTTCATCGAGCGCCTGTGGCGGTCGCTCAAGCAGGAGGCGGTCTATCTCGAAGAAATCGCCGACGGCTTCCACGCCCAGTGCGTGATCAGCAACTGGATGACGTTCTATAACACCGGGCGGCCCCATTCCGCCCTTGAACGCAGAACACCCAGGGAGGCATACTGGCACGGTCGAGGTCAGAAACTGGCGGCATGAAAATCAACCCGGATCACATTAGAGCAGCCGCTGAGCTGTCCGAAATTCCGGGACCACTTCAAGGAGCCGGATGATGAGGATTGCCATTCGCACCGAAGATGCAGAGCGCATCATCACCGAGAGCTATGCCGGCGCCAGCAAGCCGCTCACGAAAACGACCAGCGTGCGCAATCCCCACGACCTGCAGTCGTGGCGAAGCAGCCCGCGCGGCGAGCGACGCGCCGACACCGCGCGCAAATTCGCCGCGGTGCGGTTCTACCTCGAGCTGGCGAGCCACAGCCTCGAACCATTGCCATCAAACAGCTTTCCGGCGGTCTTCGACCTCGCTGACGGGCGTCGCCGCTACCCTGACAAGGGCCTGATCAAGTCCCTGCTGGATGGAGAAGATGGAGAACTTGTCTCTGGTCAGACGATCAACGACGAACTCGTGTTCGTCCTGACTCCCTCCGGCCAGGCGAAATTCGAAAGACGACAATCATGACCACTCCCTACAAGAAGAAACTCATCGAAGTTGCCATCCCACTCGAGGCGATCAATGCGGCGCCGGCGCGGGAGAAGTCGATCCGGCATGGGGATCCCTCGACGCTGTATCTGTGGTGGGCGCGGCGGCCGCTGGATGCGCGAGAAGGCGTGGGAGCACATCAAGCATCTCTACACTAGGTGGACCTGCCGAGAGAGTACGGCGGCGGCAAGGCGACCGTGATCTTCTGGATTTGGGCACGCACTGTGCCGAGCCCAGACCGGGCTTTCTCAGACGCGGCTGTCCCTCTCGTTTCGAGTTTCCTACTTACAAACAAGAAGGGCAAAGAAGTCTATCTCGCTCCGTCGATCGACAAGGTCACTGAGAGCCCGATTTGAAACCAATTGAGTGAGTTCAGCAGGTTGTGCTTCTGTTCGGTTGCGACACTGAACGGAGATCACGATGGCCCGGACCGAACTCACCCGACGTCAGCATGCGCGCGCAGGCGTCAAATACGCAAGCGATTTGACCGATGCAGAATGGGCATTGCTCGCCCCTTTGATGCCGCCACCCAAGACGACAGGCCGACCGCGCAGGACCGATTTGCGTGACGTTTTCGACGCGATCCTCTACATTGCAACGACCGGGTGTCAGTGGAGGATGTTGCCGAACGACTTTCCACCGGTCTCGACCGTGCGTGGATATTTCCATGCATGGCGCAATGGCAGGCTGCTGGATGAGATGAACCGCGCGCTTGTCGAGGCCGCGCGGCTGGCAGAGGGCCGCGCCGCCCGGCCAACGGCCGGTATCATCGACAGCCAGAGCGTAAAAACCACAGAAAGTGGCGGGGTTATAGCATTTCCAGTTTACGTAGAAGCATACCCGGCCTGACAGAAGTAGTTCCAGCATTCGTCTGGCGTATAGAGGTCGCAAATTTCGCCGAGTGCTTCAAAGAGGCCGGTGAAGGATCGAGCGCCGATACGACGCAGGTGG
>PDRW01000027.1 GCA_002746935.1 Rhodobacterales bacterium | reverse complement strand
GGCTCCACAAGGTGTTGATGGAAAACCCCCGCATGGGCCGCACCGAGCAGTTCACCGAGGTGGTGTTCGATTGCGACCAGCCGGAAGGCGCCATCGTCCGCGCCCGGATCACCGGCCGCGTGCAGGGCAAACTGACCGGCCGCGCGATCTGAGAGCGGGGCCCACACAAGGGAACCCGCGCAAGGGCACCCGCGCAAGGGAACATGGACAGCCCGCCCGGCGCCGGTTAGGGTGGCAATGTAAAGGAGAATAACATGCCCCTCCCCCTCGCGCCTGTCGCCGCCGTCGCCCTGAGCTACGGCACCCTTGCCTTTGCCACCTGGGCCGCGACCCGCAGGATCGAGCGCGGCCGCCGCGACCAATGGGCCGAAGACGCGCTTGACCGGCTCGACGAGGGGCTGACCCTGCGCCGCGAGCCGGAGCAGCTCAACGCCACCGGACGGCTGAAACGGGTATTTCGCCTTGGCAATGGCGGGGCCTGGGAGCTTGACGCCAGCGCCATCGCGCGGGTCACGTTGCGCAAGGTGGACCCGTGACTTACCAGCTTCTCGGCAATCCCGCCTCGCCCTTCGTGCGCAAGGTGCGCGCGGGATGAGCCATCTGGCCGGGCCGCTCGACGCCGGGGTGATCGCCATCGGCTGTGCGCTCGGCTATCTCGACTTCCGCCATGGCGACCGGGGGTGGCGCAAGGGGCGCGACGCGCTCGACGACTGGTTTGCGGTCTTTGCCGAACGCGAGTCGATGCAGGCCACCCGTCCGGTCTGACCGCGCTTCTGACCGCGCCCTCCCGGCCCCCGCCCGAACTCCATCCGGCACCCCGCCCGGCACACAAGACCGCGACATCGCCCCCATGCAGCCTGTCGCCACAGGATTCGCATGTCGATTTGGCAATGCCTGCTGGACGGCCTCCATGCGAAGGGCTAGATTTCAAATCAAATGGGCCCCGGTCAACCGCGGTCCGGGGTCTGTTGACCGCCTCCCCCCAAAGGGCCTCCGCGGTCAATCAATGGACAAGAAGGGAGTGGATTTCAGTGTCACATGCAGACGATCATCAGGGAACCCGCCGGGATTTCCTGTATTACGCCACCGGTGGCACCGCCGCCGTGGCGACGGGCGCCGCCGTCTGGCCGCTCGTCAACCAGATGAACCCTTCCGCCGACGTCATGGCGCTGGCCTCGATCCGGGTCGACATTTCTGACGTCGCCGAAGGCAGCCAGCTCACGGTCAAATGGCTCGGCAAGCCGGTGTTCATCAAGTACCGCACCGCGGAAGAGATCGAAGAGGCCCGCGCGGTCACCCTCGACGAGCTCACCATCGACAAGGAATCGCGCAATGCCAACAAGCCCGGCACCGACGCGATGGACGTGAACCGCTCGCTCGACGAAGAGGGCAAGTGGCTGGTGATGATGGGGGTCTGCACCCATCTCGGCTGCGTGCCGATCGGCAATGGTGCCGGCGAATACCACGGCTGGTACTGCCCCTGCCACGGGTCACACTACGACGGATCCGGGCGGATCCGCAAAGGCCCCGCGCCCGAGAACCTGCCTGTTCCCGTCGCCGAATTCGTCGACGAAACGACGATCAAGCTCGGCTGAGGGAGAGAAAGATGTCCGGTATTCCGCACGACCATTACGAACCCAAGGGCCGGTTCGAAAACTGGCTGCACGAGCGTCTCCCCATTGTTGCGCTCGCCTATGACACGCTGATGATCCCCACGCCGAAGAACCTCAACTGGTGGTGGATCTGGGGCATCGTGCTGGCCTTCACGCTGGTGATCCAGATCGTCACCGGGATCATCCTGGTGATGCATTACACGCCGCATATCGACCATGCCTTCGCCTCGATCGAACATATCATGCGCGACGTGAACGGCGGCCACATGATCCGCTATGTGCACGCCAACGGCGCCTCGCTGTTCTTCATCGCGGTCTATATCCACATCTTCCGCGGCCTCTACTACGGCTCCTACAAGAGCCCGCGCGAGATCACCTGGATCCTCGGCATGCTGATCTATCTGGCGATGATGGCGACCGGCTTCCTCGGCTACGTGCTGCCCTGGGGGCAGATGTCGTTCTGGGGCGCCACGGTGATCACCGGCCTGTTCGGCGCCGTGCCCTTCGTCGGTGAATCGATCCAGACCTGGCTGCTGGGCGGCCCGGCGGTGGACAATGCCGCGCTGAACCGCTTCTTCTCGCTGCACTATCTGCTGCCCTTCGTGCTCGTCGCCCTGGTGGCGTTGCATATCTGGGCCTTCCACTCCACCGGCAACAGCAACCCCACCGGTGTTGAGGTGCGGCGCGGTTCGAAGGCGGAGGCGGAGGCCGACACCCTGCCGTTCTGGCCCTATTTCGTGATCAAGGATCTGTTCGCGCTGGCGCTGGTGCTGGTGGCGTTTTTCGCGGTGGTGGGCTTCATGCCCAACTACCTTGGCCACCCGGACAACTACACCGAGGCCAACCCGCTGGTGACACCCGCCCATATCGTGCCCGAATGGTACTACCTGCCGTTCTACGCGATCCTCAGGGCCTTTACCGACAAGGTCTGGGTTGTCCAGTGGGTGAGCATCCTCACCGGCGGCATCATCGGCGCCAAGTTCTTCGGTGTGCTGGCGATGTTCGGTTCGATGGTGGCGATCGCGCTTGCCCCCTGGCTCGACACCTCGAAAACCCGGTCCGGCGCCTACCGGCCGATATTCAAGGTGTTTTTCTGGCTGCTCGCGGTCGATTTCATGGTGCTCATGTGGGTTGGCGCCCAGTCGACCGACGAGCCCTATGCCACGATCTCGCTCATCGCCTCGACCTACTTCTTCGCCTATTTCTTCGTCATCCTGCCGCTGCTCGGCTGGGTCGAGAACGCGAAGACACCGCCGGCGACCATCGAGGAAGACTTCAACCACCACTACCCCGAAGCCAACGCCTCGGCGGCCGAGTGATGAGAGCGAAAGGATCAGGGAAATGATCAGGAAACTCACCCTCACCGCGCTTACCGCGCTCGGGCTCTCGGCCGGTGGCGCGCTTGCCTCCGGCGGTGGCGGCGACTACGGTCACATCGAAGACCATGCCTTCGTCTTCGAAGGCCCCTTCGGCACCTACGACCAGCAACAGCTGCAACGGGGCATGAAGGTCTATGTCGAGGTCTGCTCTGCCTGCCATGGGCTCAAATACGTGCCGCTGCGCACGCTGTCAGACCCCGGCGGGCCCGGCTACACCGACGACGAGGTGCGCAGCTTTGCCGCCGAGACCTATGAGGTGTTCGACGCCGAGCTCCAGGATTACCGTCCCGCGCTGCCCGCCGATTTCTTTCCGGCGGTCACAGGCGACGGCATGGGGCCCGACCTTTCGCTGATGGCGAAAGCCCGCGCAGGCTTCCACGGACCCTATGGGCTCGGCCTCAACCAGATCTTCAAGGGCATGGGCGGAGCTGAATACATCCGCGCCTTCCTGCTGGGCTTCACCGGCGAGGAGAGCGAAGTGGCGGGCCAGTATCTCTACGAGAACAAGGCCTTCTCCTCCGGCTGGGTGTCGATGCCGCCGCAGCTCGAAGACGATCTCGTCGAATATGACGACGGCACGCCCGCGACCGCCGAACAGATGGCGGAAGACGTAGCCGCCTTCCTGATGTGGGCGGCGGAGCCGAAGATGATGGCGCGCAAGCAGGCCGGCCTCATTGCCGTGTCGTTGCTGCTGCTGCTGTCGGTGCTGCTCTATCTCACCAACAAGAAGCTGTGGTATCCGGTCAAGCATGGCGGGCGCGAGTCCAACCTCTGACGTAATGCCAATGCAAACGAAAGGGCGCCTCCCGGGGCGCCCTTTCTGCTTTTGAAATCAGAGACCAAGATAGGCGGTGAAGGCCGGCGGCGGATTGTCGAAAATCTCCGCCGTGGCCACCGGCGGATGCGCCCGGCCATCGGCCACCAGCAGCACCGAATCGGCAATCCGCCGCGCGTCCTCCGGCTCATGGGTCACGATCATGAGCGTCGCCCCGGTCTCGCCCGCAAGCTGGCCGACCAGATCGAGCATCTCCGCGCGCAGCGCCGGCCCGAGCGCACCGAAAGGCTCGTCGAGCAGCATCACCGGCTTTTCCTGCAACAGCACCCGCGCCAGCGCCACCCGCGCCACCTGCCCGCCGGAAAGCTGCCCGGGCTTGCGCGTGCCGAACCCCTCCAGCCCGACCCGCGCCAACGCGCCCTCCACCGCCTGCCATTGCCGGGCCGACAGCCGGAGATCCGGCCGCAGCCCGAGCCCGACATTCGCCGCCGCGCTCATATGCGGAAACAGGTTGTTGTCCTGAAAGATCATCGAGATCGGACGCGCATGCGGTGGCTGGTCCGTCAGGTCTTCGCCGCCCCAGAGCACCCGGCCCGCCCGCGGCGCCTCATGCCCGGCAATGAGCGCCAGCAAGGTCGACTTGCCCGCCCCCGAAGGCCCGATCAGCGCCACCCGCTCGCCCGGCGCAATCGCCAGATCGGCGGCAAGCTCCCAGGTGCCCCAACCGGCCTTCAGCCCTTCAAGCGTCAGCATCAACCCGCCCTCCCCGGTCGAAAACCCAGAACAATGCCAGCGACACCGCCAGCAGAATCAGCGCCGCCCCGGCGGCATCCTCCATCCGGTAGGCCGCCATCAGCCGGTAGAGCGCCAGCGGCAGAGTGCCGCCATCGGGGCTGGCAAACATCGCGATCACCCCGAGATCGCCCATGCTGAGCGCCGCCGCGAGCCCGGCCGAAAACCCCAAAGGCCGCCGCAGCCGTGGCACCCACAGATGCACCACCCGGGCCCGGCCGGTGAGCCCCAACCCGTCCGCCAGCCGCCCGAAATCCGCCTCCACCCTGGCAAGCGCGGGCACCAGCGCCCGCAGCGCAAAGGGCAGCCCCATGGCGGCATTGACCAGCGCGGTGACGCCCAGCGCGATCCGCCCCGGGTCCACCACGGGAAACAGCATGATGAACAGCCCGGTGCCCACCACCAGCGGCGAAGCGGCGATGGTCAGCATCGCCAGCACCTCGACGATCCGCGCCTGCCGCCGCACCGCCAGCGCCGCGATCGGCAGGGCAAGGCCGAGGGTCAGCAGCATCGACACCAGCGCCACCGCGACCGAGCGCAAGGTGGAGAGCCAGACCGACCCGGGCAGACCGGTGAGCGCCAGCAACCCGTCGAGGGCGATCATCGCCAGCGGCACCGCGAGAAACAGCGCAGCCAGGCCGATCGCCAGCGCGTCCTGCACCTTGAGCAGACCGGTCTCCGCGTCCCAGCGCTTCACCGCCCGGTCGAACCCCGCCCCGAGCTCCGCGGGCAGGCTGAGCCGCAGCGCCACCACGGCGGCCGTCCCGGCGATGGCCACCTGCATGAGCCCGAGGAGCGCGGCCTTGCCGAGGTCGAATTCGAAGCGGAATGCCTGATAGATCGCCAGTTCGATGGTGGTCGCCCGCGGCCCGCCCCCCAGCGCCAGCGCCACAGCGAAGGAGGTCAGGCAGAGAATGAAGATCACCAGAAACGCCCCCGGCACCACCTCGCGCAACATCGGCCGCTCCAGCACCCGCTGAACATCGCCGGGGCCGAAGCCGAGCGAGGCCACCAGACGGAAGCGTTCGGACGGGATCGAGAGCCAGCCTTGCAGGATCAGCCGTGTCGCCAGCGGCAGGTTGAAGAACACATGGGCCAGCACCACGCCATGGGCGCCGTAGATCGAAACAGGCTCTGACCCGGCCAGAATCAGCGCCTGACTGACGATCCCGTTGCGGCCGAAGACCGAGATCAGCCCCAGCACCGCGACGATCACCGGCAGGATGAACGGGGCACCCAGCAGGGTGATGAGGGCGGAACGGCCGAAGAAGCGGCGCCTTGCGAGGGCGCGGGCCACCGGCACTGCAAGCAGCACCGACAGCGTGGCCGAGATCAGCGCCTGCGCCAGCGTGAACCGCACCGCCGCCCAATCGGCCGGACCAAACCCGGCCGCGCCGTCGGCGCGCAGCGCCACGGCCATGAGGGTGCCCAGCACCAGCGTCACGACAAGGGCGAGGGCCAGCGCCCCCACCCTGTCGCCCGCGCTTATCGGCTGGCGGCGGCGAGCCATTCCTCAAGCGCCACATCGCGCATCTTTTCGGCCTCTTCCCCGAGGAAGATCAGCGACGTTTCGGGCGTCGCAAGTGTCTCGAACCCGGCCGGAAGTCCGGCCTCAGGCGTCACCGCCGGATACATCCAGTTGGTCGTCGGGATCACGCTCTGAAACGCGTCCGACAGCATGAAGGCGAGAAACTCATCGGCCAGCTCCGGCTGGTCGCTGCTGGCGAGCTTCGCCGCCACTTCGATCTGAAGGTAATTGCCCTCCTCGAAGGCCAGCGCGGCCTTCGACGCATCATCCTCGGCGATCAGATGATAGGCCGGCGAGGTGGTGTAGGAGAGCACCATGTCGGCTTCGCCTTCGAGAAACATGCCATAGGCCTCGGTCCAGCCTTTGGTGACTGTCACCACCTGATCGTTCAGCGCCTCCCAGGCCGCGCCCGCCCCGTCGCCATGAACAGCTTTCATCCACAGCAGAAGCCCGAGCCCCGGGGTCGAGGAGCGCGGGTCCTGGATCACGATGGAAAGCTCCGAATCCGCCAGGTCCGCCAGCGATTGCGGTGGATGAGAGACGTTTTCCTTGTCGTAGACAAAGGCAAACCAGCCCCAGTCATAGGGCAGGAAGGTGGCGTCGTCCCAGGCGATCGGCAGATCCAGCTTGGGCAATTCGACAGCTGCGGGCGCAAACAGCCCGGTGGCTTCGGCGGCGGCCATCAGGTTGGTGTCGAGCCCGAGCGCAATATCGGCCTCGCTGCGCGCGCCTTCGAGCCGCAACCGCGCCAGAAGCTCGGCCCCGTCGCCTGCGGCCACGAATTGCAGATCGCAACCGCAGCTTTCCTCGAAGGCCGCTTCCACCGCGGGCCCCGGCCCCCATTCGGAGACGAAACTGTCATAGGTGTAGATCGTGAGAACGGGCGTCTCGGCCAGCGCGGCGCTGGCTGCCAGTGTGATCCCTGCCGCGAGAGTGAGTCTGGTCATGTCATCCTCCATATCGGCCGGGCGGGTTCCGGGTGAGGATGTCTCAACCTTCCCTCCGCCGGTCCTAACCGGTTCAGGTTCAACGGGTTTGCGTTTTGCATCTCAGCCGGCTGTCCGGCACCCCGAGGTGGGCGCGACGCTAGCCCCAAACGCTTGCCCCTTCAAGGCCAAACCCCTAGACCGGACCGGCAAGGAGCCGGCCATGATGAATTCTTTCGGACATGTCTTCCGCGTGACCACCTGGGGCGAAAGCCACGGGCCCGCGCTTGGCGCCACCGTCGATGGCGTGCCCCCGGGTGTCGCGCTGGAGCCCGGGATGCTCCAGCACTGGCTCGACCGGCGCAAACCCGGGCAGAACCGTTTCACCACCCAGCGGCGCGAGGCGGATGCGGTGAAGATCCTGTCGGGCGTCTACGAGGGACAGACCACCGGCACCCCGGTGCAGCTGATGATCGAGAACACCGACCAGCGGTCGAAGGATTATTCGGAGATCGCCGAAAAGTTCCGTCCCGGGCACGCGGATATGACCTATTGGCTGAAATACGGCATCCGCGATCCACGCGGCGGGGGGCGCTCTTCGGCGCGTGAGACCGCGGCGCGGGTGGCCGCTGGGGGCGTTGCGCGGGAGGTGCTGAAGGCGCTGGCGCCCGAGATCACGATCACCGGCTACATGACCCGCATGGGTGTCCACGAGATCGACCGCGCCCGTTTCGACCGGGACGAGATCGGGCGCAATCCGTTCCGGGTGCCCGATGCCGAGGCCGCGAAGACCTGGGAAGGCTATCTCGACGGGTTGCGCAAGGCGGGCAGTTCCGTCGGCGCGGTGATCGAGCTGGTGGTGCAGGGCGCGCCCGCGGGGCTCGGGGCGCCGGTTTATGCCAAGCTGGACACGGATCTCGCCGCCGCATGCATGTCGATCAACGCGGTCAAGGGGGTCGAGATCGGCGAAGGCATGGGGGCGGCGGAACTGACCGGCGAGGAGAATGCCGACGAAATCTCCATGGGGCCGGACGGGCCGGTCTTCGGGTCAAACCATGCGGGCGGCATCCTCGGGGGCATCTCGACGGGGCAGGACATCGTTGTCCGGTTCGCGGTGAAGCCGACCTCGTCGATCCTGACCCCGCGCAAGACCATCACCAAAGCGGGCGCGCCGGCCGAGATCGTCACCAAGGGCCGCCACGACCCCTGCGTCGGCATCCGCGCGGTGCCGGTGGGCGAGGCGATGGCGGCCTGCGTGGTGCTCGACCATTTGCTCCTGCACCGCGCGCAGGTGGGTGAAGGGCCGCGCGGGCATATCGGGTGAGCGATAGCCCGCTTTTTGGCAAGGTCAGAGACACATGCTCACGGTTCTCGGCATAACCTTTCCGATCTTTGCCATGGTGGCGCTCGGCTACGGACTTGTGGCCCGCGGGGTTTTCGACGCCCGCGACATGCGCAGCTTCGGCACCTGGGCGCTCAATATCGCGCTGCCGGCCCTCGTCTTCCACGCCGTGGCGTCGCGCCCGGTGGCGGAGGTGGTCAACCTCGCCTATATGGGCATCTATCTCGCCGGCGCGCTGATCACCATGGCGCTCGGGTTTGCGTGGTTTTCCGCGACCCAAAACCCGGGGCGACGGGGCGTCGCAATCATGGGAACCGCCTGCCCCAACTCGGGCTTCGTCGGTTATCCGCTGATGCTGGTGCTGTTTCCCGACCACGCCGGGCTGATCCTCGCCTTCAACATGCTGGTCGAAAACGTCGTCATCATCCCGCTGGCGCTGGTCATCATGGAGCTGGGCAAGCCGAAGGGCGAAGGCCATCCGCTGGCCCGGCTGGGCGGCATCCTGCTTGGCGTGGCCAGACGTCCGCTAGTGATCGCCATCGGCCTCGGGCTTCTGGTCTCGGCCATGGGGCTCAGCCTGCCCGCCCCGGTCGAACGGCTGGTTTCGCTGCTGTCGGCCTCGGCGGCGGCGCTGGCGCTGACCGTCATCGGGGGCTCGCTCGTCGGCCTGCCGATGAAGGGCAACCGGGCGCTTGCGGGGCAGATCGTCGCCGGAAAGCTGGTGGTGATGCCCGCGGCAACCGCGCTGGCGATGCTGGCGTTGGGCGGTTTGGGCATCGTTCTGCCGCCCGACCTCGCAACGGCGGTGGTCCTCTCCGCCGCGGTGCCGATGTTTGCGGTCTATTCGGTCTTTGCGCAAGAGGCGGGCCATGCGGGGCTGGCCTCGCTGGCACAGATCGGCGCAACGGCGCTGTCCTTCGTCACGCTCAACCTGCTGATCCTCGCGCTCATCTATAGCGTTTGACGAAATACCTGAAACACAGAGCATCACCTGCCGCGCCCAAAATCTCTGATTTCAGGCAGCTTTAAGTGATTCAGCTTTTTCGCATAACGCTTGAGTGTCTCCAAAACAAAGGGCCGCCACATGGGCGACCCTGGAACCGTGCACCAACCTGGAAAATCAGTCGTTGGCCGCGTCCTTGAGGGCCTTGGCAACGGTGACTTTCACCACCTTGTCGGCGTCTTTCCTGATCTGCTCACCGGTCGCCGGGTTGCGCACCATGCGCTCGGGGCGCTCGCGCAGGTAGAACTTGCCGACGCCCGGCAGGGTCACCGCGCCGCCGCCGGCCACCTCCCTGGTGATGACATCGGTGATTGCATCGAGCGCCGCCGTGGCCGTCTTCTTGTCCGAACCCATTTCTTCGGCCAGAGCGGCCACAAGCTGGGTCTTGGTCATCGGTTTTGCCATGTATCTCAACTCCTCAAATATCCCGCATTCAGCGGCTACATTGCGCGCTTTTATAGGATTGCCATGGGAAGGCACAACAACTTGTGCGGTCGAAACGGCGAAAAACAAGACGTTTTGCGCGCGCGGCGCTACAGAAAGGCGGTCTCGTCGAAGGAGCGCAGTTTGCGGCTGTGGATCCGGTCGAGCGGCATCTCGCGCAACCGTTCCATCGCCCGGATTCCGATCTTGAGATGCCGCTCCACCTGCGTGGTGTAGAATTCCGACGCCATGCCGGGCAGTTTCAACTCCCCATGCAAGGGCTTGTCGGAAATGCACAGCAGCGTGCCGTAGGGCACCCGGAAGCGGAACCCGTTGGCGGCGATGGTTGCGCTCTCCATGTCGAGGGCAATGGCGCGCGACTGGCTGAGGCGCAGCACCGGTCCGGTGTGCTCACGCAATTCCCAGTTGCGGTTGTCGAAACTCGCCACCGTGCCCGTCCGCATGATCCGCTTGAGCTCGAACCCCTCGAGCCTGGTCACATCCGCCACCGCGCTTTCGAGCGCGATCTGGATTTCGGCGAGCGGCGGTATCGGCACCCAGGTGGGCAGATCATCGTCAAGCACCTTGTCTTCGCGCAGATAGGCATGCGCCAGCACGAAATCGCCCAGTGCCTGGCCGTTGCGCAGCCCCGCGCAATGGCCAAGCATCAGCCAGGCATGCGGGCGCAGCACCGCGATATGATCGGTGGCGGTCTTGGCGTTGGACGGGCCCACACCGATATTGACAAGACTGATCCCGCCGCCGTCGGCCCGGATGAGATGGAAGGTCGGCATCTGCGGCGGTTTTGCCAGCGGCGGAATTTCGCCCTCCGGGTCGGTCAACACCACATTGCCGGGCGCGACCAGCGCGGTATAGCCGCTCGTCGGGTCGGCCAGCATCTCGCGGGCATAGGCCTCGAATTCATCGAAATAGAACTGATAGTTGGTAAACAGCACATGGTTCTGGAAGTGCTCGGCGTCGGTTGCGGTGTAATGCGCGAGCCGTGCCAGAGAATAGTCGATCCGCTGGGCGGTGAACGGCGCGAGCGGCTCGGAGCCGTCCTCATGCCGGAAGCCATGGCCGTTGACGATACCGTCATTGGTGGTGGCCAGATCGGGCACGTCGAACACATCGCGCAGCGGAAAGCCCATCGCGCCTTCCTGCGGCACGGTCAGGTCCGACCGACCGGCAACCGCGAAATGCACCGGGATCGGCGTGGACGACCAGCCGATGCTGACCGGAACCCCGTGGTTCTTCATCAGCAGCCCGATCTGCTGGGTGAGATAGTTGCGGAACAGATCCGGCCGGGTCACCGTGGTCGAATAGCTGCCCGGATCGGAGACATGGCCGAAGGCAAGGCGGCTGTCGACGGTGATATGGCTCGATACACGCAGCCGGATTTCCGGATAATAGGCCCGGAACCGCTTGCCCGGGTGCAGCCCGGTTGCAGCGACGTCACTGAAACCGCGGGTGAGAAAGTCGCAGGCGCGGGCATAGAGCGCTTCAAGCCGGGCAACGGCGGCGGCGGCATCGGTAAACACCTGCGGCTCCACCCGCTCCGGCGTGGTGACCGGAAGGGTCAGGGGATCAGACATCAGCTCTCCTCGAAAACCCGGTGAATTCAAAGCCCATGGCGCCAACCCGCCGGGATCGGAAAGCCGGATCCCGGCGGAGAATGATGCCTGCAAGCGCTGTGGAGGGCCAGCCGCGGTCTGCCGCCGCCCCACCCGCCTGCCGGGCTTTCCGGGCCACATCGCACCCGCACGGGAAAATGGGGTTTCTGCTCATAGGACGATTTTGACCGATCGCGCCCCACACGCAAGCCAGAAACTTTTGCTGGCGGGCGACGGGTGTTCGTGGCCTATTGGCACCGAGAGGAAACACCCATGATCCCAACACTTCTTTCCTTCGGGCACGGCTATTCTGCCACCGCGCTTGGCCGCCTGTTGCGCGCGCGCGGTTGGCGGGTGATCGGCACAGTGCGCAGCGCAGACCGGGCGGAGGCGCTTCGGGCCGAGGGGGTCGAGCCCATCGTCTGGCCTGGCGACAGCATCGGTCTCGCGCTGCGGCAAGCGACGCATTTGCTGACCTCGATCACGCCGGACGAAGACGGCGACCCGGTGCTGGCCGAGTTCACGGGCGAGATCATTGCCCGGGCGGAGCGGCTGGAATGGGTCGGCTATCTCTCGACCACCGGGGTCTATGGCGATCATGGCGGCGGCTGGGTCGACGAGACCACGCCCCCGACACCGGCCACAAAACGCGGGCACCTGCGCGTAAAGGCAGAAACGCAATGGCTGTCGCTCGCCCGTCACGCGGCGCTGCCGTTGCACATTTTCCGTCTTGCGGGGATCTACGGACCGGGCCGCGGCCCCTTTGCCAAGATCAGGAACGGCACCGCGCGGCGGATCATCAAGCCGGGCCAGGTGTTCAGCCGCATCCACGTGGACGACATCGCGCAAACGCTCGCCGCCAGCATCGACCGCCCGAACCCGGGCGCGATCTACAATGTCTGCGACGACGAGCCCGCCCCGCCTCAGGACGTATTGGCCCATGCGGCGGAGCTGCTCGGTCTGCCCCTGCCGCCGGAGGAGGATTTCGCCACCGCCGAGATGCACCCGATGGCGCGGTCGTTCTATGCGGAATCAAAACGGGTGCGAAACGACCGGATCAGGCAGGAACTCGGGGTGAAGCTCCTGTACCCGAGCTATCGCGAGGGCCTTGCTGCCGTGCTCGAAGCCGAGACGCAGGACAAGAAAGCGTAGCGCAAAAGGAACAGGGCGCCCCGAGGCGCCCTATCCAACCGTTACCCTTTGAAAGCGATCGTGTTCAGAGAACTGCCGCAGTTGCCAGGACGGAGATCAGGAAGAACACCGGCGGCAGGAAGCTGTGGTCGACGGAAGAGGTCGACTCATTGACGATCACAACGTCTTGGATCACGGGCGGGGCGACCGAACCGGCGACAGCGGTGGAAGCCACGAGCGCGAAGGCAGCACCAAGGACGAACTTTTTCATTTTGCGTTACTCCAGGTTGCGCAACTCATTGGACGAAGTATTCAGATTCGGTCTCGTCGAGTCCAGACGACCACCGGATACTCGCCCATAAATGTGGGAATGTGTTGCATTTCCGGTGCAATCGGCGTCTGGATCAGGCGCGTTTGGCCTCGATTCGGGCGATTCCGAGCGCATCGAGCACCTTTGCGGCAATATCGGCACCGGTGAGTCCCGCGGCCTCGTACATCTCGGCCGGGCTGGCGTGGTCGATGAAACTGTCGGGCAGAACCATCGAGCGGAATTTCAGACCCTCGTCAAAGGCACCGTTTTCGGCCAGAAGCTGGGCCACATGGCTGCCGAAGCCGCCCACGGCGCCTTCCTCGACGGTCAGCAGCACCTCATGGTCGCGGGCGAGGCCGAGGATCAGCGCTTCGTCGAGCGGCTTCATGAACCGCGCGTCCGCCAGCGTCGGGGTAATGCCCCGGGCGGCGAGCTTTTCGGCCGCTTCGCGGGCATGTTCGAGCCGGGTGCCGAGGGTGAGAATGGCGACCCGCGCCCCTTCCTGAACAATCCGCCCCTTGCCGATCTCCAGCACCTGCGGCACCTCGGGCATGTCGATGCCAACGCCCTCGCCGCGCGGGTAACGCACCGCGCTGGGGCCATCGTCGATCGCATGGGCGGTGGCCACCATATTGGCAAGCTCCGCCTCGTCGGCAGGCGCCATGATCACCATGCCGGGCAGGTTGCCGAGATAGGCGAGGTCGTAGCTGCCGGCATGGGTCGCGCCGTCCTGGCCGACGAGCCCGGCGCGGTCGATCATGAAGCGCACCGGCAGCCGCTGGATCGCAACGTCATGCACCACCTGATCGTAGCCGCGTTGCAGGAAGGTGGAATAGATCGCGCAGAAAGGCTTCATTCCCCCGGCGGCGAGCCCGGCGGCGAAGGTCACCCCGTGCTGCTCGGCGATGCCGACGTCGAACACCCGCGCCGGGAAGCGTTCGGCCATCAGGTTGACCCCGGTGCCGTCCGGCATTGCCGCGGTGATGGCGCAGACCTTGTCGTCATCGGCGGCGAGCGCGGTCAGGGTCTGGCCGAAAACGCTGGTGTAGGAAGGCGCGTTGGAGGGCGACTTGTGCTGTTTGCCGGTGACCACGTCGAATTTCGCGGTGGCATGGCCACGGTCGGCGGCCTGTTCGGCGGGGGCATAGCCCTTGCCCTTCCGGGTGATGACATGCAGCAGCACCGGCCCGGTGGCACGGTCGCGCACCTGACGCAGCACGCCCGCGAGATCCTCGACATTATGTCCGTCGAGCGGGCCGACATAGGAAAACCCCAGCTCCTCGAAGATGGTGCCGCCGACGGTCATGGTCTTCAACGCTTCCTTGGCGCGGCGCGCGCCCTCCTGGAAGGGCTCCGGCAACAGGCTCACCGCCCCCTTGGCGGCGGCTTTCAGCTCCTGAAACGGCTCGGCCTCGTAGAGCCGGGTGAGATAGCCCGAAAGCGCCCCCACCGGCGGGGCGATCGACATGTCATTGTCGTTCAGGATCACGAACAGGCGTTTGCCGGCATGACCGGCGTGGTTCATCGCCTCCCACGCCATGCCCGCGGTCATCGAACCGTCGCCGATCACCGCGATGGCATCGCCCAGCGCCGGATCGGGGGTGCCGCCCAGCTCGCGGGCCAACGCAAAGCCGGTGGCGGCGGAAATCGAGGTCGAGGAATGCCCGGCCCCGAACGGGTCATAGGGGCTTTCGCTGCGCTTGGTGAAACCCGAAAGCCCGGCTTTCTGCCGCAGGGTGCGGATACGGTCGCGGCGGCCGGTGAGGATCTTGTGGGGATAGACCTGATGGCCCACATCCCAGACGATCCGGTCGCGCGGGGTGTCGAACACATGGTGCAGCGCCACGGTCAGCTCGACCACGCCGAGCCCGGCACCGAGATGTCCGCCGGTCTCGGAAACCGCCGAGATCGTCTCGGCGCGAAGCTCGTCGGCGAGTTGCCTGAGTTCCCCGCCGGAGAGACCTTTCATGTCGGCGGGCGACTGGATGCGGTCGAGAAGCGGGGTCTTCGGGCGTTCGGACATATAAGGACTCAGATGCGCAGGGTTCAGGTGTTCCGGGCAATAACGAAGCGCGCCGCTTCCCGCAAGGTGTCGGCCCTTTTGCCATAGGGAACAAGCGCCTGTTCCGCCTGTTCGACGAGCTCTCTTGCGCGGGATTTGGCCTGTTCGAGCCCGAGCAGCGACACGAAGGTCGCCTTGCCCGCCCCGGCATCCTTGCCGACCGCCTTGCCGACCGTGGCGGCATCGCCCTCGACGTCGAGCACATCGTCGGCGATCTGGAAGGCGAGCCCCAGCGCCTTGCCGTAAGCCGTGAGCGGCCCCGGATCCTCGCCCGCGAGCAGCGCCCCGGCGGCGGCCGACCAGCGGATCAGCGCCCCGGTCTTGCCGGCCTGCAAGGCGGTGATCTCGTCGAGGGTGAGCGGGGTGTCGGCGGTTTCGGCGGCGATGTCGAGCGCCTGGCCCAGCACCATGCCGCCCGCGCCGGCGGCCCGGGCCAGCGAACGGGTGAGCGCGATGCGCAGCTCCGCGGGGCCGATCTCGGGGGCCGCGAGCAGTTCGAATGCCGTTGTTTGCAGCGCATCGCCCGCCAGGATCGCCGTGGCCTCGCTCCATTTGCGGTGCACCGTCGGCTGGCCGCGGCGCAGATCGTCGTCGTCCATCGCCGGCAGGTCGTCATGGACCAGACTATAGGCATGGATCGCTTCGACCGCGGCGGCGGGGAAGCGGGCGGCGCTTTCCGGCACCCGGAGCATCGCCGCGCCTTCCAGCACCAGAAACCCGCGCAGCCCCTTGCCGCCCGCCACCGCATAACCCATCGGTTCGGCCAGCGGGCCGGAGGCGGGCAGGGCTTCGTTCAGGCAGGCACGGGCAATGGCGGAGGTTTCGGCGAGGCGCTGGCGGAACATCTCTCAGAGCCCCTCGACCGGGGTGGTTCCGGCGGGGGTGCCGTTGGCATCAAGGGTGATCTGGGCGACCTTCTCTTCGGCTTCGCGCAGCTTCACCTCGCAGCGCGCCTTCAGCGCCGCGCCGCGCTCGTAAAGCGCAATCGACTGTTCCAGCGCCACATCGCCGCGTTCGAGCTGGCCGACAACCGCCTCAAGCTCCGCCATCGCTTCCTCGAAGCTCATCTCTTCAACCGGTTGGCCGCTCATCTGCCCCTCCCCGTCAGGACGTTCCCATGCAGGCTGGCCTTGTCGGCCAGCGCTCCCTGATCATATCCGCCTTCGGGGGAGGAAACCAGCGTGCCGCCGCAACCGAAGCCGCATCGGCAAGGGTGAAGCGCCTCAGTCCGTTACCAGCATATAGCCCGCGCCCCGCACCGTTTGCAGGTATTTCGGCGCCCTGGGGTCATCTTCCAGCTTGCGCCGGAGCCGCGTCACCTGCACGTCGATGGTGCGGGCGCGGGCACCCGGCCCCTCGCGCCCGAGCATCGCAACCACTTCGTCCCTCCCCACCGTCTTGCCAGGCCGGGACGCAAGGATCCGCATGAGCTGCAATTCGGCCCCGGTCAGACGGACGGGCTCACCCTCCCGCGTCAGCACGCCGCTGCCGGTGTCGAAGGCGAGGCGGCCCATGCGAAGCAGCTTCGGGTCCGCATCCTGCGGATGGCGACCGAGAATTGCGCAGATCCGCTCCGAGAGCGCAGCCGGCTCAAAAGGCTTTCGGAGCCATGCTTTTCCGGTCTCAGGCGCCCGCTGCGCAGTCAGCACCAGACACGGCGCGGCAGCGCACAGCGCCGCAAGCCCGGGCAGGTCTTCGTCGAGCACCAGAAGATCGAACTCCAGCCCATCCAGCAGGCGCAGCGCATGGTCCGCATCGCGCGCGAGGCTCACCAGAAACCCCTGGTCGCTGAGATCGCCGCGCAGCCGCGCGCGCATCTTTTCGTCGGGGTCGGCCACGAGCAGATGCGCCGGGGCCTGCGGGCTCATTCTTCCGGGTCTTTCAGGCGGTTGAAATGACGGCGCATATCCGGGTCCATCATCGCTTCCAGCACCACACGAAAGCCCCGCACCGCCTCCGGACCGGCCTTGCGGTAGGCGGCGCGCATCCGTTCGGTCTGCACCTGAGAGAGCGCGCGCTCCAGCGCCGCGCCGGTCGTGGTGAGGTGGAGGTGGCGTTCGCGCTTGTCGCGCGTGCCCACCCGTGCCTCGACCAGCCCCTCGTCGATCAGGGTTCTCAGCACCCGGTTCAGCGATTGCTTGGTGACGCCCAGGATCGACAACAGATTGTTGACCGTGGTGCCGGGCGAGCGGCGGATGAAATGCAGCGCCCGGTGATGTGCCCGCCCATAGCCTTGCTGCTCAAGAATACGGTCCGGGTCGGCGGTAAAGCCCCGGTAGGCGAAATACATCGCCTCAATGCCCTTGCGCAGCTGCTCGTCGGTCAGAAACAGAAGCGGCGGCCCACCGTGTGCGATCTGATCGTTCATCTCCGGCTCCCCCGATGTTACATGATCTGTTACAAACCGGTTTATGTCAGTCTTGTTGACATTCCAAGAGTCGAATGCTACCCACCAACAGATTTTGCGCAATATATGGTCCGAAGCGGACCTATCTGGCGCAATTTCTGCAAATACATGAAGCCGAAAGGAGAACACCTATGGCTGGTGGGTATGACGACCGCGATGGCAGGATCTGGTTCGATGGCAAACTGGTCAACTGGCGCGACGCCAATGTGCACATCCTGACCCATGCCATGCATTATGCCTCTTCGGTATTCGAGGGCGAGCGCGCCTATAATGGCCGGATCTTTCTTTCCGAACGCCACAGCACCCGGCTGCTGGCCTCGGGCGACATGATCGACATGCCGATCCCGTGGACGGTCGACGAGATCGAGACCGCCAAATATGAGGTGCTCCGGGCCAACGGCCTCACCGATGCCTATGTCCGCGCGATTGCCTTCCGCGGTGCCGGCGACGACATGGGCGTAAGCTCCGCCCGCAACCCGATTCGCCTCGCCATCGCGGCGTGGGAATGGGGTAATTACTACGGCGACGCCAAGATGAAGGGGGCAAAGCTCGACATTTCGAAATGGAAGCGCCCGAGCCCCGAGACCATCCCCACCGCCGCCAAGGCCGCCGGTCTCTACATGATCTGCACGATCTCGAAACATGCGGCCGAGGCGAAAGGCTGTTCGGATGCGCTGTTCTTCGACTATCGCGGCTATGTCGCCGAGGCGACCGGCGCCAATGTGTTCTTCGTCAAGGACGGCGAGGTGCATACCCCGCTTCCGGACGCGATCCTCAACGGGCTCACCCGTCAGACCGTGATCGGCATGCTGAAGGAGCGCGGCATCGCGGTGCATGAGCGCTACATCCAGCCCGACGAGATGGAGGGATTCGAGCAATGCTGGCTGACCGGATCGGCGGCCGAAGTCACCCCCGTGGGCCAGATCGGCGACTATCGTTTCGAGGTCGGCGCGCTCACACGCGAGATCGCCGGGGCCTACGAGACGCTGGTGCGCAGCTGAACGCGCCCCGGTTCATCCTTCGGTAATGGCTTGGCTGTAGGTTTCGGGCAAGTTGTTACCGGGGGAAGCCATGCGTAAGACAAGCCAGGGCCTGGGCTCTGTTTTCGGGATCATTGCCGTCATCGTCCTGCCCACGGCGATGATGCTCGGCTGGTTTCTTTACACCCGCGACCCGAACCTGCGCCCGCTCGGCCTCACCCGTGAGGCGCTGCGCGATTCGGGTGGGTTTCGCCAGGATGTCGGTATCGTCGCTCATATCGACGGGCCCAGGGTGGCGGGCGAACGGCTTGGCCTGGCCCTGCGCGCCTCGTTTGAATCCAAGGGGGTCGAGCTCAGGCTGGTCTTCCGGGAAAATGGCGACGCCACAACGGTCACCTATGTGATCGGCAAGTCGGTGCTCGGCCCTTATCCCCGCAGCCGCGCGGCCGAAGGCATAGCCGCAGCGGTCGCCGCCTTCCGGATGTACTGAGAAGTGGGCGAAACAGGGCGCAGCGGACTGGCGCGGCTGACCCTCGCCGCCCCGGCGGTCGGGAAACCGGACGGACCACCGCAGGCCCTAACACCCAAGCCGCGACAAGGCCCAGCGCGCCGCCTCCGCAAGCACCGGGTCGGGGTCGGCGGCAAGCGGGTAGAGCGCTTTCGCGAGGGATTTGTTGCCAGAGTTCCCAATGGCATAAGCGACATTGCGCAGGAACCGCGCGCGGCCGAGGCGCTTGATCGGGGAGCCGGAAAAACGTGCGCGAAAGCCCGCTTCATCCAGCGTGGCAAGCTCCGCCAGCGGCGGTGCCACCAGCCCCTCCCGCGCCGCATAACGCATCTCCTGCGCCTCCGCCGCGAACTTGTTCCAGGGACAGGCGGCGAGACAATCGTCGCAACCGTAGATCCGGTTGCCCAGCAGCGGGCGCAACGCCTCGTCCACCGGCCCCTTGTGCTCGATGGTCAGATAGCTGATGCAACGGCGCGCATCGAGCTGGCCGGGCGCGGGAAAGGCGCGGGTCGGGCAGGCATCGAGACAGGCGGTGCAACTCCCGCAATGCGGGACCGCCGGCGCGTCGGGCGCAAGCTCCAGCGTGGTGAAGATCGCGCCAAGAAAGAACCAGTTGCCAAGCTCGCGGCTCAGGAGGTTGGTGTGCTTGCCCTGCCAGCCCAGACCGGCCGCCGCGGCGAGGGGTTTTTCCATCACCGGGGCGGTGTCGACAAACATCTTGATCCCGGTTTCCGGCCCCGCCGCCTCAATCAGCCAGCGCCCGACCCGCTTCAAGCGTTTCTTCACGATGTCATGATAATCCCGCCCCCGGGCATAGACGCTGATGGCCCCACGGTCCGGCATCCCCACCACCGCCATCGGGTCTTCTTCAGGAGTGTAGGGCTCGGCCAGCATGATCACCGACCGCGCCTCGGGCCAGAGCGCCGCCGGATCGCCGCGCCAATGCATCCGCTCCGCCATCCAGCCCATGTCGCCGTGCCGCCCCTCGGCCACAAAGGCGGCGAGCCGCTCTGCAAGCCCGGGCACCGCGTCCGGTCGGGTCACGCCGACGCTGGCGAACCCTTCCTCGTGCGCCTTTGCGATCAGCGCCGCTTTCAGATCGCTCAAAAATCGAGATCCGCGTAATGCGGCGGCGGTACGAAGCCCGGCACCTGATCGGCGAGGATCGACCGGAAGGCCGGGCGCGACTTGATCTTGGAATACCACTCTCGAACGTTGGCGTTGCGGTCCCAGTCGACATCGGAAATGTAGTCGAGGGTCGACAGCTGGGCGGCAGCGGCGAAATCGGCAAGCGTCATCACGTCGCCCGCGAGCCAGCGGCGGTTGTCGAGCAGCCAGCCCATGTAGTCGAGGTGATACTTGATCGCCTTCGCCCCCGCCTTGATCTTCGCGCTTTCAGGGTAGCCGCGCCCGGAAATCTTCTTGATCACCCGTTCGTCGATCAGGTTCGCCGTTACCTCGTGGTGAAACTTGTCATCGAACCAGGCCACCAGCCGGCGCACCTCATAGCGTCCCTCGGGGCTTGCGGGCATCAGCGGCGGGGTGGGAAAGCGCTCTTCAAGATACTCGGCAATCGCCGTGCTTTCGGCAAGCATCCGCCCGTCGATCGCCAGCACCGGCACCTTGCCGGCCGGATTGCGGCGCAGAAATTCGGTGGTCTTGTCCCAATACCGGGTCTCGATCAGCTCCACCTCGATCCTCTTTTCGGCCAGCGAAAGCCGCACCTTGCGGCAGAAGGGTGAGAGCGGAAAATGGTAGAGCCGGATCATGGACGTCATGGGGGGCCTCGCAAATGTCCCCTATGGTTTTAAGCGAAACCGGCGGTGGTTCAATCCCTGCACATCATCCTTCGAAACAGGCGGCGCGGCCGTCGCGGCGGATGGTCTCGGCGCCATCGCGGATCGAAGCGGCGCGACGCCTGAGAAAGGGGGTCGGCCGGACCGCCGAACGGCCCTTCGGATCGGGCAGGACAGCCGCGAGACGTGCGGCCTGCATGGCGGACAGCCCGGATGCGGCAATGCCGAAATGGTGCTGCGCCGCCGCTTCGATGCCGAAGACCCCGGTGTCGAATTCGGCGACATTGAGATAGACCTCGAGGATCCGTCGTTTCGTCCAGACCAGTTCCATCGCCGGGGTGATCAGCGCTTCAAGGGCCTTGCGCAGCCACGATCGCCCCGGCCAGAGATAGACGTTCTTCACCACCTGCTGGGAAATCGTCGAAGCGCCGCGGTTTTCACCGGAAGCGATCACCTGGCGGATCGCGGCCATGTCAAAGCCCCAATGCAGGCAGAAATTCGCATCCTCCGCCGCCACCACGGAGCGCACCATTACCGGGGCGATGTCTTCGAAATCGACCCATTGGTGGCTCAGCCCGTCGTGGCGGGCGTTTTCCGCAGCCATGTAGAGCGTGGTCGGCGGGTTGACGAAGGCGACCAGCACCACGCCGAAAGCGACCAGCCCGGCGGCAGCGTAAAACGCCCGCCGCAGCCAGCGCCAGAAAAACCGCCAGATGCGGGCTGCCGCCCCGGCCACGCGCCCCTTTTCGGGCTTTTTCTTTGCTTTCCGCTTCGCCATTGTCCCTTGTCTACCCGCCCGCGGACCCGGTCAAGCCGGAAACGCCGCTGGTTGCGAGGGCGGCCCGCAAGCCGCCCCTCTCCCTGACAAATCCCCGACAGAGGCCCCTTACTCCGCAGGCACCGCCGCCTGTTCGAGGGTAAGCGGGGCGGGGATGTGTGGCAGCATTTCCTTCGGGCAGATCTGCACGAACCTGTGCTTCTCGTCCGGCCAATCGGCGAGGATCTTCTGGGCCTTGAGGGAACCGGTCTCTTTCGCGTGGCGTTCGATCAGATCCTTGAGTTCAGCCTCCCAATGATCGACCGTGACCGGAACGGTCACCAGCGTTTCCATGTTCATGCTGTCCTGAGCATCGCCCTCGGGGTCATGAACATAGGCCATGCCACCGGTCATGCCGGCGCCGAAATTGGCGCCGATCTTCCCGAGGACCACCGCCACGCCGCCGGTCATGTATTCGCAACCGTTCGACCCGCAGCCTTCGACCACGACCCGCGCACCGGAGTTGCGCACGCAGAAACGTTCGCCCGCCCGGCCGGCGGCGAAGAGGTAGCCGTCGGTGGCACCGTAAAGCACGGTGTTGCCGATGATCGTGTTGTGTTCCGCGGTGAGCGGGCTGCACATCTGCGGCCGCACCGCGATGGTGCCGCCCGACAGGCCCTTGCCGACATAATCGTTGGCATCGCCCGAGACGATCAGCTTCAGCCCGGGTGCCGCGAAAGCCCCGAGAGACTGCCCGGCGGAGCCGGTCAGCGCCACCGTCAGATGGTCGGGCTGGAGGCTGTTGCGCATGCCGAAGTTCCGCACGATATGGCTCGAAATCCGGGTGCCGACGGTACGGTCGGTGTTGCGGACCGAATAGTGCAGCTGCATCTTCTCGCCGTCTTCAAGGAAGCGCCGGGCATCCTGGACGATGGCGGCATCGAGCGTATCCGGCACCTCCTGGCGCGGCCGTTTGAGGTCGTAGTCGAGCGCTTCGGTGGTGTCGACGGTAACCAGGAGCGGGTTCAGGTCGAGATCGTCGAGATGCGCCGCGCCGCGGCTCACCTGTGCGAGCAGATCCGCCCGGCCGATCACCTCGTCCATCGACCGCGCCCCGATCCGGGCGAGGATCTCGCGCACTTCCTGGGCATAGAAGGTGATCAGGTTGACCACCTTGTCGGCCGAGCCGGTGAACTTGGCGCGCAGATCTTCGCGCTGGGTGCAGACCCCGACCGGGCAGGTGTTGGACTGGCACTGGCGCACCATGATGCAGCCCATCGCGATCAGCGCCGCGGTGCCGATGCCGAATTCCTCGGCCCCCATCATCGCCGCCATGACAATGTCGCGCCCGGTGCGCAAGCCTCCGTCGGTGCGCAGCGTCACCCGGTCGCGCAGATTGTTCATCGCCAGCACCTGATGGGTCTCGGTGAGGCCCATTTCCCACGGCAGGCCGACAAACTTGATCGAGGTCGCGGGCGAGGCGCCGGTGCCGCCGTTGGCGCCCGAAATCAGGATCACATCGGCCTTGGCCTTGGCCACGCCGGCGGCGATCGTGCCGACGCCGGAGGAGGCCACGAGCTTCACCGTCACCTTGGCGCGGGGGTTGATCTGCTTGAGGTCGTAGATCAGCTGGGCGAGGTCTTCGATCGAGTAGATGTCATGGTGCGGCGGCGGCGAAATCAGTGTCACGCCCTTGGTCGAATGGCGCAGCCGCGCAATCAGGTCGGTGACCTTCATGCCCGGAAGCTGGCCGCCCTCGCCGGGCTTGGCGCCCTGAGCCACCTTGATTTCCAGTTCCTCGCACTGGTTGAGGTATTCGGCGGTGACACCGAACCGCCCCGAAGCGACCTGCTTGATCTTGGCCGAGGGGTTGTCGCCATTCGGCTCGGGCACGAAATGCGCCGGATCCTCGCCGCCCTCGCCGGAGTCGGACTTCGCGCCGATCCGGTTCATCGCCACGTTGAGCGCCTTGTGCGCCTCCGGGCTCAGCGCGCCGAGCGACATCCCCGGCGTCACGAAACGCTTGCGGATCGAGGTGATGCTTTCGACCTCCGACAGCGGCACCGGCGCGCCGAGGGGCTTCATGTCGAGCATGTCACGCAGATGGATCGGCGGGTTGGCCTGCATCAACGCGGAATATTTCTTCCAGGTTTCGAAAGAGGCCCGGTCGCAGGCCGACTGCAGAAGATGCATCGCCTGCGCGCCCCAGGCGTGGGTCTCGCCGCCCTTGCGGGCCTTGTAGAAGCCGCCGACCGGCAGCACATTGGCGCCCGGGCTGCGCCAGCCCCTGGCGTGGACTTCCTCGAGCTTCTGCTGGATGCCGCCGACGCCAATGCCGGAAATCCGGCTGGTCATGCCGGGGAAGAACTCGTGCACCATCGCGCGCGAGAGGCCCACCGCCTCGAAATTGAGCCCGCCGCGATAGGACGAGATCACCGAAATCCCCATCTTCGACATGATCTTCAGGAGGCCCCAGTCGATCGCGTCGCGATAGGCCCGCACGGCCTCGGTCAGCGACATGTCGAGCAGTCCGCGCTCGATCCGCTCGGCGAGGCTGTCTTCGGCGAGATAGGCGTTCACCACCGTGGCGCCGCAGCCGATCAGCACCGCGAAATAATGCGGGTCGATCGCTTCGGCGGAACGGACGTTGAGTGAGGTAAAGGTGCGCAGATTCTTGCGGGTGAGCCAGGAATGCACCGCACTGGTGGCGAGGATCATCGGCATGGCCACCTTGCTCTCATCCTGCCCCATGTCGGAGAGCACGATATGGCCGGCGCCGGAACGCACTGCGTCTTCCGCCTCGGAGCGGATCCGGTCCAGCGCGTCGCGCAGCGCGGTCTCGCCGCCGTCGGCGGGGAAGGTGCAGTCGATCTCGGCCATCGGCGCCCTGAACTGACGCACCAGCTCCTCGAACTGGGCATTGCCGACGAAGGGGCTGTCGATCACCAGAATCTGGGTCTGGCCGCCGGCCTCGTCGAGCACGTTCTGCAGATTGCCGAAGCGGGTCTTGAGGCTCATCACCCGGTATTCGCGCAGGCTGTCGATCGGCGGGTTGGTGACCTGGCTGAAATTCTGCCGGAAGAAGTGGCTGAGGTTGCGGTACTGGTTCGACAGCACCGCGTGGGGCGTGTCGTCGCCCATCGAGGCGAGGATCTCCTTGCCGTCCTCCGCCATCGGCGCCAGCACCATTTCAAGGTCTTCGAGCGAGAAACCGGCGGCAATCTGACGCTTGCGCAGCTCCTCGCCGCTGAACAGCGCCCGCTCCGCGACCGCGTTCAGCTCCACGTCGATATTCCTGATCCGGGTCACCGCCTCGCCGAAGGGCTGGCTCGCGGCGAGCTTGTCCTTGATCTCGGAATCGTGGAACAGCGTACCCTCTTTCATGTCGACAGCGAGCATTTCTCCCGGCCCCAGCGCGCCCTTTTCCACCACCGTGGCCTCGTCGACCGGCACCATGCCCGCCTCGGACCCGGCAATGACCATACCGTCGCCGGTGACCACATAGCGCATCGGCCGCAGCCCGTTGCGGTCGAGCCCGGCGCAGACCCAGCGGCCATCGGTCATGGCGAGCGCGGCGGGGCCGTCCCAGGGTTCCATGGTGGAATTGGCATAGGAATACATGTTGACCCAGGCTTCGGGGATGCCCTTGCCCTGTTTCGACCAGGCTTCCGGCACCAGAATGGTCTTGGCCATCGGGGCCGAACGTCCGGCACGCACCAGCACTTCGAACACCGAATCGAGGGCGGCCGAATCCGACGAGCCATGGGGCACGATCGGCTTGATGTCTTCCGCATGGTCGCCGAAGACCTTGCTCGCCATGCGCACCTCGTGGCTCTTCATCCAGTTGAGGTTGCCCTTGAGCGTGTTGATCTCGCCGTTATGGGCCAGCATCCGGAACGGCTGCGCCAGCCACCATTGCGGGAAGGTGTTGGTCGAATAGCGCTGGTGATAGATCGCGAAGGCGCTGGTGAAGCGCGGATCCTTGAGGTCGGGGTAAAACTCGGCCACCTGCTCGGCCAGCATCATCCCCTTGTAGATCACCGAGCGGCAGGACAGCGAGGCGATGTAGAGGTCGCGCACCCCCGCGGCGGCAGCGGCTTTCTCGATCCGGCGGCGGATCACGTAAAGCTCGCGTTCGAAGGTTTCCTCGTCGACCCCCCTGGCGTTGGAAATCAGGATCTGTTCGATCTCCGGCCGGGTGGCATTGGCCTTTTCGCCAAGACAGTCGATCTCCACCGGCACCCCACGCCAGCCGTAGATATAATAGCCCATCTCCAGCACTTCGGTCTCGACGATGGTGCGGCAGGTCTCCTGGGCGCCGAAATCGGTGCGCGGCAGAAACACCTGGCCCACGGCCATGAGTTCGTCCATCCGTGGCTCGTGGCCGGTGCGGCGGATCTGGTCGTAGAAGAACGCGGGCGCGATCTGCACATGGATGCCGGCGCCATCGCCGGTCTTGCCGTCGGCATCAACCGCGCCGCGGTGCCAGATGGCCTTCAGCGCGTCGATCCCGTTCTCGACCACCTTGCGCGAGGGTTTGCCATCCACCGCGACCACGAGACCAACACCACAGGAGGCGTGTTCGTGCTCTTCGCGATACATGCCATTTTCGGCAAGCCAGGCGCGGCGGGCCTGTTCCTTCGCCTGCCAGGTGTCGTCAAAGCGGGTCATTTTCGGTCTCCTGTTGCGCCGGATAGGGCGCGATGAGGGGAAATGCGGCATTCTGGGAGTTGCAGCCGTAAAACGGTCGTGTGGTTCCAAACCTGGGCTCGCCGGGAAGAATGATGTCGACAGGGGCATCGTCCCAGAAGGTGCTGCCATCGGGGCCGAACACCTCTTCGCTCCCGGTAAAGAACAGCCCCAGTTCGCGGGAATAATACTGGGTGCCCTGCGAGGCATATTCGGTGTTGCCCTCGTCATCGACGATTTCGAGACGGGTGCCCACCTCTTCGAGTTCGTAGCCGTCGATCATCCGGGTGGTCCCGGTCAGCATGTCGGCGCCGAGAACGCGAATGTCGTAGCGCTCGCCCGGCGTGCTCCGGTGCATGGCAAAATCGAAAGTGTCGATCCCGGTGGCAATCAGGTCGCTGCGACTTATCGGATCGGCCGCCGGCGGCGCATATTGCTCGCGCGAGGAATCCCAGCTGTAGGCGGCGTCGAGCCACTGGTAATCGCGGTTGTAGCTCACGACCGATTCGAGCCCTTCGCCGGAGAAACTCGCCTGCGAAAAGCTGCCTTCCGGCGCGTGATCGCAGCGCCAGAACAGCAACACGCCACAGGCGCGCATCTGGACCGTTGCAAAGGCGGTGCAGCCTTCGGGCAGGGTAAACCCGCTGGCGGCCCCGCCCGGCAGCACGAGCGGAACCGCGAGAAAGAGCGCGCCGAGCGCCGCCCTGGCGCCCTTTCTGGGCTGTGTTTCGATGCCGGAAATACCCATGTTCTTTCCTCGCCGGGAGGGTTACTCGGCCGCCATTTTCGCGGCCTCGAAGGATTTGAGGATCGCACCGGCGGCGTCGCGGCCGTCCTTGATCGCCCAAACCACCAGCGAGGCGCCGCGCACGATGTCGCCCGCCGCAAAGACGCCGCCAAGCGCGGTCGCGCCGGTGGTGTATTCCGCCTGAACGGTGCCCCAGCGGGTCAGCGGCAGATCGGGCTCGGCGAAACCTTCGGCGAGATCCTCCGGCTCGAACCCCAGCGCCTTGATGACCAGATCGGCACCTTCGGTATAATCCGCGCCTTCGATCGGCTCGGGCGCCTGACGGCCGCTCACATCCGCCTCGCCAAGGCGCATCTTCTGCACGATCACGCCGGTCACCGGATCGCCCGCAAACCCCTTCGGGTTCGCCAGCCAGACGAATTCGGCGCCCTCTTCCTCGGCATTCTGCACCTCGCGCTGCGAGCCCGGCATGTTGGCGCGGTCGCGGCGGTAGAGGCATTTCACGCTGGTGGCGCCTTGCCGGATCGCGGTGCGCACGCAGTCCATGGCGGTATCGCCACCGCCGATCACCACCACCCGCTTGCCTTCGGCGTTGAGGGTGCCGTCTTCGTAATCGGCGACTTTATCGCCGAAACCGACCTTGTTGGAGGTGATCAGATAGTCGATCGCATCGACAATGCCTTTGGCCCCGGCGCCGGGCCCGCGCAGATCGCGGGTCTTGTAGACCCCGGTCGCCACCAGCACCGCATCGTGCTTTTCGCGCAGCTCCTGGAAACTCACGTCCGAGCCGACATTGCACTTCATCACGAAGGCGACGCCGGCGCGGGCAAGCTGGTCGACCCGGCGCATCACCACGTCCTTTTCCAGCTTGAAACCCGGGATGCCATAGGTGAGCAGCCCGCCCGCCCGGTCATGCCGGTCGTAGACCGTCACCTGAACACCCGCGCGCCGCAGCACATCCGCCGCCGCGAGCCCCGCCGGGCCGGCGCCGATGATGCCGACGCTTTCGGCGCGCTCGGCGAAGGGGGTGATCTCCTCGACCCAGCCTTTTTCCCAGGCGGTGTCGGTGATGTATTTCTCGACCGAGCCGATGGTCACGGTGCCGTGGCCGGATTGCTCGATCACGCAATTGCCTTCGCAGAGCCGGTCCTGCGGGCAGATGCGGCCGCAGATCTCGGGGAAGGTGTTGGTCGCCTGGCTGATCCGGTAGGCCTCTTCGAGCCGGCCCATCGCGGTCATCCGCAGCCAGTCGGGAATGTTGTTCGACAGCGGGCAATGCGCCTGACAATAGGGCACGCCGCACTGGCTGCACCGCGATGCCTGTTCGGCCGCCCTGGCATCGGCGAATTCCGCATAAATCTCGTCAAAGTCGCCCTTACGCGCCTCGGCCGCACGCTTCTCGGGCATGCTCCGCGCGATATTGACGAATTTCAGCATCGGCTGCTTGGCCATGTCTTTGCTCCCCTCGGGCTATGCACGCTTTTAATCGGCGGCGCGCGAGAAGAAAAGTCATAATAGCTGACCTAAAACAACCCTTCCGAAGAAAATATGTGGGTTTTCACATGGAAAAACGCCCCTATTAAGACAGTATCTCTTACCTTTACTCCGGTTTTCTGCGTGATTTCAGGCAGACAGGCCCTTCGGGAAGGCGAATCGTCCGCCCTCAACCGAGCACCCCGAGGCCCAGAAGCCCCAGGAGCGCGCCCCCGAACAGCAGCCGGTAGATGGCAAAGACGGTGAAACGGTTGGTCTGGATGAAGCCGAGCAGCCATTTCACCGCGACAAAGGCGGTCACGGTCGAGACCACGAAGGCGATCGACAGCGAAGTCCAGTCTTCGGCGCCGCTGCCTGAACGCAATTCGCTGAAAATCTCGAAGGCCGAGGCGGCATACATCGTCGGGATGCCGACGAGGAAGGCAAATTCCGTCGCCGCGGCGCGGTTCGAGGTGCCCAGCAGCATCGCCGCGAAAATGGTGGTGCCCGAGCGCGAGGTGCCGGGGAACACCCCCGCCACGATCTGCGCGATCCCGACCGCGATCACCACCCGCCACAGGATGTCGGCGCGGTCTGGCTGTTTTTCGGCGAAATACTCGGCCGCGATCATCCAGACCCCGCCGATCACCAGCGCCCAGGCGATCGGCGCCACCGTGTCGGGCAGCTCGAACCCCGCCGCCTTCACCACGAGGCCGAGCACCGCGGTGATCAGGAAGGCCACGGTGAGCTTGACGAGATAATCGCGGTTGTCCGCATCCTGCCAGCCGGTGAGCAGATCGACGATGCGGCGCCAGTAGATCAGCGTCACCGCAAGGATCGCGCCGGCCTGGATCACGATGGTATACATGTCCGACCGCGCACCCAGCCAGTGTTCGGCCAGCAGCAGGTGTCCGGTGGAGGAGATCGGCAGAAATTCGGTGATCCCTTCGATCACGCCGAAGAGAACGTCGTTGAGATAGGTCACGAGGGGCTTTCCTTCTCCGGTCGCACCCCGCCGCCGGGGCGCGAACCGATTTCAGATTCTGAGATTCTTCGCCGAAGCCTTGATCTCCGCATATTGGCCGCTGTCGCGGTAGCGGTAGAGATAGCCCGGCAGCACCGTTGCCATCGCGGTCGGGCGCAGTCCGAGGGTCTCGAACCCCTGCGCGCCCGCGGAAACGGTATTGTCGGCCTGGAGCATCTTCACCTGATCCACCGTGAGCGGCGCCCTGATCAGCCCGCCCGAAAGCTTTTGCCAGAGATCGAACCACCAGGCGAAGAATTTCGCCATCCCGAAGGGCATGTTCACCACCAGCCGGCGGCGCTGGATGATCTCGAGCATGGTGCCGACGAGCCCGCGCAGGCTGACCGCTTCGGGGCCGCCAAGCTCATAGATCCCCGCGGCCGCTCTGCCCTCCGCCGCCAGCTCCGCCGCACGGGCGACATCATCGGCGAACACCGGCTGGAACCGTGTCTCCAGCCCCGGCAGCATCAGCACCGGGCTCATCACCGCCATCGAGGCGAAACGGTTGAAGAACTGGTCCTCCTGACCGAACACCACCGACGGCCGCAGGATCACCGCGTCCGGCCGGTGCTTCAGCACCGCTTCTTCGCCCTCGCCCTTGCTGCGGAAATATCGCACCTCGCTGGCGCTGTCGGCGCCGATGGCGGAGATATGCACAAAATGCGTCACCCCCTGCGCCGCTGCCTCCCGGGCGACCCGCTCGGCGCCGTCGCGCTGCACCGCGTCGAAATTGTTCCGCCCGAACCGGTCGAAAGTGCCGACGCAATAGACCACCGCATCCGCCCCGCGCATCGCCTCGGCCACGGTCGCATCGTCACGGATGTTGCACAGCACCGGCTCCACCTGGCCGACCGCCCCGTAGATACGCACGAACAGCGCTTCGTTGGGGCGGCGCACCGCAACCCGCACCCGCCATCCGGCCTGCGCCAGACGGTGCGCAACATACCGGCCAACAAAGCCCGAACCGCCGTAGATGGTGACCCGTTTCGACATCGTTCTCTCCCGAAGGTCGCTCGCCGATTGCATAGCGTCCGCCCCCTGTTGGGACAAGGTGAAACGCATGCCGCCTTTGTTGCCGCTTTAGACGTTGACACCGCCCCCAACCGGGTCTAAACGCCCACCTCACGCACCTGTGCCCAGGTGGCGGAATTGGTAGACGCGCTGGTTTCAGGTACCAGTGACTTAACGGTCGTGGAGGTTCGAGTCCTCTCCTGGGCACCAGACTTGCAAACTGGCGCGACAGGCGATTGTGGGGGGTGCCCCAGGAACGGTGCGGCGTGAAATGGAGATGCCCGGGGCAATGCACCCTTTCTCCGCTCCCTTCTCTTTCCACCGACGGACCTGGCTGCATCAATCCGCCTGCCGGGCAAAGGGTGGCCACCAGACACTTCGCCAAACCGGCACAGATCTGTCCCGCGCCTGTGGGGCGGCCGGGAGTCGCGCTCGCTGTAATCCGGCATCTGGCCCCGGGTCAGATCAGCCGGCGCGGGCGCCCTGTGCTTCGACCAGGATCGTATAGAGCGTGTCGGGATCGTTGTTGGCGCGGAGCTTTGCTATTGTGGCATTGTCGCGCATGGTGCGGGAGACAAGCGCCAGCGCCTTCAGGTGATCGACGCCTGAACCGTCCGGCGCAAACAGCGCAAAGACGAGATCTACCGGCTGACGGTCCACCGCATCGAAGTCGATCGGCTTTTCGACGCGGATGAAGGCACCGACCACATTGTCCAGCCCTTCGATACGGGCATGCGGCAGCGCAACGCCCTGGCCTACGGCCGTGGGCCCCAGCGACTCACGTCTCTGGAGCGCCGTGAAGGCCGCACCGGCGTCAAGCCCGTAACAGCTGGAAACGATATCGCCAAGGCTCTGGAACAGGCGCTTCCTGCTGGTCGTACTGGCCAGCACCTTGACGGCGGCGGGCCGGAGAATGCTCGAAAGATCCATGGTCCTCGTTTCCGTTCCGGCCCGCTCCGGTATCGCGGGCTCAGGCCGTGGCGCCGGGGTCGATCCAGCCGATATTGCCGTCTTCACGCCGGTAAACGACGTTCACCCCATCGGTTTTTTCGTTCCTGAAGACAAGCACCGGTGCGTTCGCGAGCTCCATCTGCATCACCGCTTCACCGACGGAAACAGTAGGCACACGCGCCTCCATTTCGGCGATGATCATCGGCTGCAATGTGGCCGGCTCGGCGCTTTCGCCCTCGTCTCCTGCGGCGAGGATATAAGAAGCACCGCCCAGAACTTCAACCGGGTTCACGCGGTCCTTGTGATGATCCTTCAACCGGCGCTTGTAACGCCTGAGCTGCTTGTCCATCTTCTCGGCACATTCGTCGAATGCGGCGTAGACCTCGGTTGCCCGGGCACTCGCCTGCACGGTCAGGCCGGTCGAGAGATGCACCACGGCCTCGCAAGCAAACTCATGGGCGTTTTTGGACAGCACCACCTGAGCGTCGGTCGGACGTTGGGCATATTTCTCGACCACACCGGTCAGCTCCTGCTGCACATGGGTGGAAAGGGCCTCGCCGATGTCCATCTGTTTGCCGCTGATCTGGAACTTCATCCTGCATCCTCGCGTGAAATGGCACCGTTGCAACGGCCGCGTCATGCGGCCGCTGTGTGGTGCAGGGGTTATGGGAACAAATTCGGAACGCATGCGCCTGGCCCTGCGCCCGGAAAGCCGTCCGGTCCTCCCGGGCACCACCGGCTGGGTTGCCTGACAGTTCTGGAACATCGGGACAGGTGCTTTGTCATGCATCTTCTCCACCATTTGGCGCCCTTGGCGGGGTATTTGTCAATGGAATCGTTGGCGGAAACAGACGGTTTCGCTCAGAAAGGCGGCGCCTGCGGGAAGCGCGCAGGCCGTTCACGCTTGTCCCGGAGGCCACGATTTAGGATCTTGCGATGGCAATGTGAAAGCCCCCCATCGGCAAACCCGGTACCCGTCTTGCACGACAGGCCCGGCGGGAGGCGTTTTCAGCGCGCTGCCGGTGTGTCAGCGCGCCGTTTCTCTGACACCTCTTCTCCGACGGACCACACCGCCCTGTCGATCATCTCCGCGATTTCTTCCATGGAGAAATCCCGCATCTTTTCCGGATAGGCACTGAAATCGTCATCGAACACGAAAGGCGCGCCTTCAAAAACCCAGTCCCGGGCGAGGCGGGCATTGGCCTCCTCGAAATGGGCAAGGAAGGCGCGGGCCTCGTCCCGTGTCGGATCGAAGGTACCGCGGGCCGGCAGATTCGCCACAGCCCGCACCACAACCTCGGGCTCAAAGCCGCGCGCCAGAAGTGCCAGTCCGAGAAAGGTCTTGTTTCCGGAGAGCGACATGTTTTCTTCGTAGCGCTTGTCCGTTTTCATGCGAATCCCGGTACGCTGCATCATGTCGGTCACGATGTCACCCTCATGAAGCTTCGTCTTCTCGAAGGGAATCACCGTCAGGTTTTCCTTGCCGAAAGCCGCGCACCAGATGTCTTCCAGCTTGGCGGCATAGTCGAAATAGCGCTGGAAATGCGGTTGGTACTCGGGAAGCGGCGTGGCGGAGACACCGTAGAAAAGCGCGGCAGGGCAGCGCTCCAGAACCTGCTTGCGGTGCGCAAATGCCAGCCGGTCCTGACGGCGCAGGTAGCAGATCACCCGGATCGTCCCGAAGCGCTCGCGCAGCATGGCGGCGAAGTCCTGAACGCTGTCGGGCTCGTGAATCCAGAACAGCTCTTCCTCGGAGGTGATGAACCGCGTCACCTCTTCCGGCGCGGCATCCGGCCGGAACACCTGATCCGCTGCGTCAAGGTCGATCCAGCACCGGAAATTCTCGCCGGCGCCCCCCAGTGCCGTTATCCGCTGGCTGCCCGGGCGGATATCGAAGTAATGAACCGCGTCGGGTCCGCTGTCCGCCAGCCCCTCCTGGCAAGCGAGCTGCACGGATGTTGACCCGGTCTTGTGAGACCCGATGTGAAGAACAAGCTCGCTGTTCTTTCGTGCACTCCATTGCCGCCGCTTCCCTGGCGTTGCCTTTTGGTCAGGGTCATCGTTCCTTGCGTCCTGCGGTTCCGGCTCTGCGGCCTGCTCTTCTTTCCGGCATTTTTCTTCTTCTTCGGCTTCTTCGGCCAGCGTAGCCTTGCAGGCTTCGAGCTTTTCCCGGATCTGTTCGTTGCCGGGGTCTGTCGTATGGGCAACGCGCAGCATTGCCATGGCAAGCGGGAAGTCACGGTCTTCCACCTGAAGCGCAAGCTCATACATCCGGGGACCTTCGGCAGGGTTCGGATCCAGCGATTCGGCCAGCGCAACCTGAAGATCGTGATGGTATTCGATCACCGCCAGCGGGGTGAGTTCCGACATTCGCGGTTCGTCTGCCCGGGACGCCAAGGCGTTGTAGGGGCCGGAGATACGGTCCACCTTGCTGATGAGAACGTCAACATCCTCGAAGTCGGTAACGGTTGCCTGCTCATAGCTGTGGTGGCGATCCTTCGCCAGCCGGCACAGCTCCAGGGTCTGGATCGGCTGCGCGGTGTGGATCAGCCCGAACTCACCCTCCGGCACATGGCCGCAGCCGATGGCACCCAGAAATTCAGCAATGTGTTCAGAGCCGAGTTTCTTGTAGGTCAGAACGATCACGTTTTCCTCGCCGAACACATCTGCGTACCGGCGCCAGATCGGCTCCTGGGAGAGAAAGTCCTCGTGGTGAATCGCGAAGAAGGTCGGAAAGTTCTGCGAGCCCCAGGGGCCCTTGTTGACCTCGTTGAACCAGGATTTCAGCAGCGAGAAGGGCTCGCGGATGTAGAACACGACCTTGACGTCAAACCCCGCCAGCCTGGCTTTCAGGTCTGCCAGCACCGCCTCGGCCTTCTCCAGCATCGCAAGCTGTATGAATTCCTCGCTGGAAACGATGATGTTCGGTTCCGGCGCCCGTTTGATCTCATCCCGGAACGCGTCAAACACCTCCGCGGTCGGGACGTCTTCGGTATACCAGGGCGGTGTCTCGAAGCCATGATCACGCGCGATCGTCAGCGGCAGGTGGCCGTGGGTGGTGGAATTGTCAACGGGTCGCGCGCTGGCGGGGTAGAGGTACCCGTGCGCGCGGAGTGCGTCGGTATGCTTGCCAAGGTATGCCTGAAGCGCTGAAGTGCCGGTCTTGTAATGGCCGATATGGAGGTAGATCGTCTTCCCGGAGCCGCGGGATGAAGCCTTGTCGCCTCCGAGACCCGCGACCCATGCCGACAGTCTGCGCCTTACGCTCATTTGTCCCTCATGGTTTCGGCGCCTCCGGGATCCTGGGCCGGAAGGTCATGCCGCGCAACAGCGAAGCGAAGATCTTGCGGCGCAGGGCAGGCGGTACACGCGCGTTCTTCATGTCGGCACGCACCTTCCAGGCAAAGGACAGCGCGCTCGGGATACCGCCGTCACGCATCCGGTACGAGATTTCGTTGCGGGCGCCGTATCGGTATTTCCAGACATTGCCGTGGTTGATCAGCCCGTAGTTCACCCCCTTGTTGTCGGGGATGTCATGGATCACCCGGCTCTCCGGCACGAAGATGCCCGGGTAATTGCGCGACAGTCGCTTGGTATACTCGGAATCGTCGAACCAGATGAAATAATCCGCAATCGGCAACCCGTTGTGTTGAACCGCGTGGCGCGGCACCAGTACCGAAACGAAGGAACAGGACGACACCAGCGGCCGGGTGGTTTTGCCGTCGACAAAACGGGTCCAGTCCCAGACCGTTTCCGGCACGTTCATCTCGCAGATCGCGCCATTGGTCCATTCCACGCGGGAACAGGCGAAGCTCGGGCTGAGATTCTGCTCCATCTCGAAATCCACCACCGCGTCGCGCAGCTTTTCGATGGCATCGGGTTCGGGATAGGCATCGTCATCGGAAATCCAGATATACTCCGCCCCGTCCTTGTAGGCCGCCTTGATCCCCTCATGGAAACCCCCGGCTCCGCCGATGTTCTTCTCGAGCCGCAGGTGCTCAAGGTTGTCCATCTCCTTTGCCCTGTCGGTGAGCATCTCTGCGGTGTAGTCGTTCGAGGCATTGTCCACCACGAAGATCCGCCGGAACGGCACGGTCTGTTCGGCCAGCGCATCAAGCACCTTGGCGAGTTTTTGCGACCGGTTGTAGGTCACGATCACCGCGGACACATCGGACCGCTGCGTGTTGCGCGAGACCACCGTCCTGCCCTCGGCCACATCGGTGTAGAGTTCGCTGAGAACGGCCTTGGCCGTAGGCTCGCCCGCAAGCGTCCGGTAACGCGCCTGAAGCGCGCGGGAGGTTTCGTCCAGGAAAGTCTGGTCACGCCAAAGCCGGTCGATGATCTCGACGGTGCGTTTGACCGTTCCGGCCGGGTTCCACGGCAACAGCAGGTTCTCCGGCACGATCTCGCTCTGAGCGCCCACATCGGTGGAAAGCGGCAGACAGCCCGCTTCAACAGCCTCATAGCAGACCAGCGCAAGGCCTTCGTTGTTGGAAGGCAGAAGGAGGATGTCGGATTCCCTGAGCAGCGCCGGCACATCGGCATTGCCGGGCAGCAGATCCACTTTGTCCGAAAGTCCGTAACGCCTGACCAGTTTGTCGACGGCCGCTTTCATCGGCCCGTCGCCGACCACGGTGGCGCTGAAATCCACATTGTTCTGCGCGGCCCATTCCGCCAGCCGCCTGAGGCTCTCGACCATGACAATCGGGCGCTTCTGGTAGACCATCCGGCCGATGAACGCCACTTTGAGCGTCTTCTGCCCCGCCTGCATCGTCAGTTCGGGCAGGAGCATGTCCGGATCGCGTTCGACCATGCGCCCGAGCCTGATCTTGCCGCGGGCATGGAAATTGTCGCGCAGGAAGGCTTCCAGCTCGTGGCTGATAACGTGATGCGCGTCGATCAGGTTGCTGTGCACCCCCGAAATTCGCGGATAGCCGCCGTCGCTGTGCTCGATGATATGGGTCGAGTCGATCACTTCAACCCAGGGCACCTTCTCACGCAGATACCCAAGCGCCTGGTAGAGCAGTACACAATGGTGAATATGGATCAGCCGGACATTTTCCTCGCGCACCAGGGTCTCGATGTACTTCGGCCAGTGCACCCCCGGCAGGTAGCGGTCGAGCCTGACGAAGGTCAGATCCGGATGGTCTGGCAGCTTGTGTGCCAGCCGCTGCACCGAGGGAACGCAGGCCACGACAAACACGCGAAGCCCGGCCGCAAGGGCCCATTCCACCGTGTCGAAAGCGAGCTTCTCGGCGCCGCCCACCTCGAGCCAGTGAAACCCGATCAAGACCGCCGGACGCCTGGTTTCGGCGACATCGGCCATGTCGGTCATGTCGATCCTGTCGGGCCTGCGCCCCAAGGGCATCACCGAGAACCGGTGCTTGTGGGGCATTTCCCTTTTGCGTTTCACTTCGAGCGCGTGGCGCAATTGCTCATAGCGAAGCGGCGAGATCGCATAGAGCCCCCTCAATGCCTTGCTGCGCGGCATCCATTCCGACGCCGTGTCGGACAGCTCCGTCTCCGTCGGCAGACGCGGCACCGAGACCCCCACCGCGACCGGCCGCGGATCCTTGCCGGTTCCCGGAAGCACCACCGAGCTGCGAAAATCTGCGCGGAAGGTTTCGGGCACGAAGGTCCGCGCCGCATTGTCGTGGTGAATGTGAGGATGTCCGAAGGCCGGATTCTTGCCTTCGTAGAACCCAAGAGTAACCTCGCGGTCGGGAAAAACGCGCCGGTAGATATCGCAGATGCGTTCTACCTCGGCATCGAAGCGGTCTTCGTTGTTCGACAAGAGTTCGATCTCGATTGATGACAGGGATTCAGTGCTCCGTATGGCACCTGGTTTCAGCTAGCAGGCTTGTGAAAAAACCGCAACCAGCGGCGCGGGGCATGCCCGAAAACTTGCCTGTTTGCCGGTCTGAGGGGAGGAACCGGCAAGAAACTGCTTTGTAAACGCCTGATTACGCCTTTTGCAGATGATCGCGGGGATACATGGCACGGCGGGCTTCTGAGGCCCCTTTCCAGCCTGCCACCACGCGCCTTCCGGCGCCTTTGCGGGCGTTCCCGGGTTTCGCGTCGCCAAAATCTTCCGGCCGAAGTTCCGCCCCTCCCCAGGCACCTGCGTGGCCACGGCGGGAAGATGTTTGCGCAAGACACCGGTCGCTTTCTTCGCGTCTCGACCCTGAGATGTGTCGACACAGAGGCGCTGCTCCCGCGTCTTTGCCCGCAATGTGGTGCGAATTGACGGGACCGCACCGCAGAAAGCGGCTGCCGTTGCGTCAGACCGCGCCGCTACCGGCCGAGCAATTTCCGAACGTCCGGACCAGAGGATGCGGCATTTTGTGTCGCACAGAAATCTTTACCCGGGCCAATGACTTGGGCACAATTGCACAGGCCAACCCGGGAATGCAAAGATGCGACGCAAGCTGCGCAACATGAAGGAATTTTCGACCGCTACAGGGCTGTCGCGCCCGACGGTCTCGAAGTATTTCAACGATCCTCTCAGCGTCCGGCCTTCCACGCGGGCGAAGATAGAGGCGGCACTCGAGAAATACGACTACCGGCCCAATTTCTTCGCCGTGAACCAGAACCGGCGCAATCCGAAGACGCTTGGTATCGTCGTGCCGGAGTTTACCGACCCGTTCTATGCCGAGCTCATCGCAATGGTCGAATGCGCGGCCATGGCCGAGGGTTATGCGGCAATCACGCTGAGTTCGCATGGTCTGCCGGAAAATGAGGCCCGCGCCATAGAGATGATCCGTTCGCTCAACATCGGCGGGGTGATCCTTTCGCCGCTCGGCCGCACCTCCGATGCCGAAGCCATCGCGCGGCTGCGCGACGAGGTGCCGCTCTTGCTGCTCGACAGCCATATCGAAGGGCTCGATGTCGCCTCGCTCTCCTGCGACAACAGGCAAGGGGTGACGCTGATGGTCGATCATCTTTGCAAGACCGGGCCCACGCCTTGCTACATTGATATGCCCGAAGTCAATTCCACCGCGCGCGAGCGGCGCGCGGCTTACATCACGGCGATGGATGCGCGCGGACTTGAGCCGATGATCCTGCCGCCGCCGGAATTGGGTTGGCGGTTCGAGCGGATCGGTGCCGAGATCGCCCGGGCCGCGCTCGATGCGGGCGGGTTTCCGTCCCCGACCGTGCTCTGTGCCAACGATCGCCTTGCCATCGGAGCGTTGTCGCAGGTCGGACGGGCAGGCGTCCGGATCGGGCGGGGCGGCGATTGCCGCATTGCCGGGCACGACAACCACCCGGCCGCCGAATTCACCTGCCCGAGCCTCACCACCGTGGCGCAGGATACCGAAGGGCTGGCCACGCGCGCCATCGCGTTGATACTCGACATGATCGCGCGCGGCTGTCCTTGCGAAAACACCCCGCACGAGCGCAGGCCCTCGCGGCTGGTGCTGCGCGAATCGGCCTAGCCGCGCCAGCCCCAGCGTTCGGCAAGCGCGAGCACTGCGTCGGCGCTTTCGACCGCCTCATAGGTGCCGGGCGCCCGCAGGCTCGCGGCCGAGGTGGCGTGACCCATTCTGAGGCAGCGTTCATGCGTCCAGCCCTTGTGGCGACCGTAGAAGAACCCGGCCGCGAAGGCATCGCCCGCGCCGTTGGCGCCGTGATGCTCTTCCGCGGGCACCTTCACCGAAGGCATGAAGACGCTGCTGCCATCGCGCGCAACCAGCACCGCACCAGTGGTGAAATGCACCACCACCAGGTCCATCGCCCCCGCTTTCAGCGCCGCGCGCGCGGCAGAGGTGACAGCCTTGACGTTGGTTACACCGTCGGTAACCGTTTCCACCCGCGCCAGTGCACCAATCTCGAAATCGTTGCACACCAGCGTGGTGAGATAGGCAAGGCAGGGCAGAATGCTTTCGCGCAAGCGGACGGCAGAGGTGCTGACGAGCTCAAGATTGGTCTCTAACCCGACCGCCAGAGCCTGTTTCAGCACCGTCACCCACCCATTTGCATCGCCCTTCCAGGGGCCGTCCATCAGCTTGTGAATCCCCGGCAGGCCAAGATGAAGGAAGCGAGCCCTGGTGGCCGAGAAATCGAAATGGTCAGGGCTCATCACCGGCGCCGTGCCCTCGAACAGGATATGCGTGCGCCGGCCGGTGGCAGAGGAATGATAGGCATCGGTGGCCTGGGTGTGGGCGGCGTCGGTGCGCCGGATGCCTTCCGTGCCGATCCCGTGTTCCGCCACCACCGAGACCAGGAAATCGCCGTCAGAGTCCGCGCCCACCAGGGTCTGCACCTCCACCGGCACGGTCGGGTCCAGCTTGCGCAGGTCGATGGCGAAGTTGCAGGCCGAGCCGCCGCCCGCCGGTTTCACGGCCCGCACCGTTGTCACCATGTCTTCCTCAGGCCAGCGGTCAACGGTGATGTTGCGGTCGAGGCAGACGGTGCCCGCGGTCAGAAATCCGTTGCGTTCACCCATCACGGCCCCCTCAGACGGCGTTGGCCTTGAGGAGCTCTTCAGTAAGCTCCAGATCGTCGGCCAGCGGCCGGTGCGGGGCGATGCCGGCGGCGGCGAGGTCGGCGTGGTAGGCTTTTACCCCCTCCACGGAACCGATCCGCTCCTCGATCACGCGCCGCATTGCCTTCAGCATCAGCACCGAGTTTTCCGACTGATAGATCTTGCGCCCGAACAGCGCGACGCGGGCACCGTATTTCTCGGCCTGGGCGATCAGCTCAAGGCAATCGCGTGCCGTACCCGCGCCGCCGCCGAGGATGCCGAAAATCAGGTTTTCCGGGTCATATCCCGCGATCTCTTCGGTGGCGGCGGGGCCGTTGTAGGCGGCTTTCAGGAACACCGGCCGGTCAAGACGCGACACGCCCGCAAGAATGCGCGCAATCATGTCGTTGTTGTAGGCGGCGAAATCGCCGGTGGTGGTGTCCACCGGCCAGGCGGGATTGAAGACTTCAAGGAAGTGCCGCACACCCGCCACGGAAGCCTCATCGCGGAAGCGGGCATATTCCTCAAGCGTCACGATGTCCTGGTCGAGATCGTTGTAGAGGGTGATCGCGTAGAGGCCGAGGTCGGTGAGCGGTCTGGTGCGCTCGAGCACGGCAGTGCGGAACGGGCGCGCCGGGCTTTTCCCATAAGCCCCGCCACGGGGGTGCCAGATGTCGGTGGTATCGTTGTAGCGCACGGCGGGGGTGACGTCGGTTCTGGCGAACACGCCTTCGCGGGTCAGCACTTCGGTCGAAGACACCGACATCAGCATGATGTCCACCAGATCGCTCTCGACCACACGGGCCATATCGTCACGATAGGCGCGCAGCGGCTTCATCTTTCCGTCGGATCCCATGCCGGATGTGGCACATCCGAAGGCCATGTCGGCATCCTTCGCATCGGCGATGATGAAGTCTTCCGGGCGGTAATTTCCGGCGCGGATCGACGCCAGTTTGCGGTCAAGACGTTTGGACATACAGCGCTCCCTCTGTAAGCCGCACACCAACGGCTCCGGGTGTTCCGAAGGCCGATTCGGGCGGCAGATTTGCACGGGTAAAGTTTACGCCGGCTTGCCGCCCAAGGGAACGGTCTGATCGCCGGTCAGGCGGATTTGTCGCCGAGCCAATTGGCCGCAGTGCGGATGCCGCCCAGCGGGAAGAGATGCAGGCGTTCGATCAGGCTTTCCGGATGGGCGGCCTTGTAGCTTGCGAGCGCGGTGGCGACTTCGGTCGGCTCGAAGGGGCGCAGGAGTTTGGTGAGGTCGGTCGCGCGTTTCTTCAGCACATTGAGCGAGGGGCCGACACCGCAGGCGATGGCGAATCTGATCAGCGTTTGCAGCTTCGCGGGGCCGGCGATGCCCACATGGATCGGCAGGGTGATGCCGTCACCCGCGAGCCGTTCGGCCCAATCGGTCACCGGCTTCGCGGCGAAGGCAAACTGGGTGACAATGGCCATGTCGGTGCCGGTTTGAGTGGCGTAGTCCTGTTTCCAGTGCAGCGCGGCGTCGACCCCGGCGGTGCCGCCCTTGGGGTCTATATCCTTGCTGCCCTCGGGGTGACCGGCCACATGCAGCCGGGTGTAGCCGTGTTTCTCGAACAATCCGGTCTGCATCAGCTGCATCGAGTCGCCGAAGCTACCCACGGGTTTCGCACGCCCGCCCGCGAGCACCAGCGCTTCCTTTACCCCGGCCTCTTCGGCATAGGCCCTGATCCAGTCTTCGAGCTCGGCCGCATCGCGGATGATGCGGGCGGGGAAATGCGGCATCACGGTGAACCCGTCATCGGCCAGACGCTTCGCCGCGGCGCGCATCTCGGCAATGGGCGTGCCCTCGATATGGGCGATATAGACCCGGGTGCCGGGGGCATAGAGCGCCTTCATGTCACCGATCTTGCCGAGGGTGCGCGGCATCACCTCGACCGAAACGCCCTCGAGAAACGCCTTCAGGGGTTCCTTTGCCTGAAACAGATTTGCCACGGCCATGCACTCCTCCTCCGCATTGCCAAAGCGCCCCGGCCGAAGCCCGGGCCCTCCCACAGGCTTAGGGCGTTGCGGCGCGGGAACGCGCTTCGGAACCGGCGCTTTGGCGGCGGTTTCCGCCACCGGCGACGCGCTGGTTCAGTTGATCATCGTGTTCGGCAGGAACAGCGCGATCTGCGGGAAGGCGACCAGCAGCACGAGGGTGACCAGCATCGCCAGCCAGAACGGGAACACGCCGCGGAAGATCTGCCCCAGCGGCACCTCACGGGCCACGGATTTCACGATGAACACGTTGAGCCCCACCGGCGGCGAGATCATGCCCATTTCCAGCGTCATCACCACCAGCACCCCGAACCAGATCGGGTCGATGCCGAGGCTGATGACCACCGGGAAGAAGATCGGCATCGACAGCACCATCATCGCGAAGCCTTCGAGGAAGCAGCCGAGCACGAGATAGATCGCCATCATGATGGCGAGCACGCCGACAGCGGGGAGGGCCAGCGTGTCGAGATAGGTGCCAAGCGCATGAGGGATGTGGCTGAGCGCGAGGAAGGTCTTGATCATGTAGGCCGAGATCAGGATCAGCATCACCATCGCGGTGGTGACGACCGAGTCTTTCGAGGCTTTCCAGAAGGTCGCGAGGGTGAGCTTGCGCATCAGCACGCCGAACAGCGAGATCAGCCCCGCGCCCACCGCCGCGGCCTCGACCGGCGAGAAGATGCCGCCGTAGATGCCGCCGATGGTGAGCACGATCACCGCGAGAATCGGCGCGGCGCCGGTGAGTGCGCGGCCTTTCTCGGCGAGCGAGGTGTGTGGCCCGGCGGGGCCGTAGCCCGGGTTGCGCCAGGTGAGCAGCGAGACGGTAAGGATGAACATCGCCAGCAGCAGAAGCCCCGGCAGCACGCCGGCAAGGAACAGCCGGCCGATGGATTCCTGGGTCAGCAGCGCATAGATCACGAAGCCGGTGGAGGGCGGGATCAGCATGCCCAGGGTGCCGCCTGCCGCCACAGACCCGGTGGAAAGGCGGGGATCGTAGTCGAAACGCTGCATCTCGCCCAGCGACACCCGGCCGATGGTGAGCGCCGAGGCCACCGACGAGCCCGACAGCGCCGCGAAACCGCCGCTGGCCACGATGGTGGCCGAGGCGAGGCCGCCGCGGATCGAGCCGATGGTGGCATAGGCGGCATCGTAGAGCTTGCGGCTCATGCCGGTCTCGGTGGCGACATTGCCCATCAGGATGAACAGCGGCACCACCACCAGTTCGGCCTTGGAGGCGAGCGAGAAAGTGTCGGAGGCGAGTTGCGAGGTGGCGGCGTTGAAGGAATTGAGCGCCCAGTTGCCGGCAAAGCCCACGGCAAACATGGCAAAGGCCACCGGGATGCGCAGCCCCAGCAGCACGAACAGAATGGCCATGCCGAGAAGGCCGGTCAGCTCGGGGCTCATGACAGCTCCTCATAGCCGTGGCGCGGCCGGGGTGCGATCATCAGCGCGACCGCGCGCAGCACCATGCCGGTCGCGGTGATCAGCGCCGCCACCACCACGAAATACTGAAACCAGGCTTTCGGCAGGGCGATGATATTGGTGGCGAGGTTCAGCATGTTCGACAGTGCCGCGCTTTCGAGCGTCGTCCAGGCGATGCCGATGAAGATCGCCGCGCCGAGCAGGGCGGAAACGGTGTCGCTGATCCTGAGCAACCAGCTCGGCATGGCCTTCTCGAACAGATCGACCGAGACATGCCCGCCCACCTTGTCGCACAGCGCCATCGCCCCGAAGACCAGCACCACCATCGCCATCTGGCTGATGTCCTGGGCGCCGGTGAGCGGATGACCGAAAAACCGACCGGTCACATCGGCCAGAATCACCACAACCTCGGTGACCAGACCAAAGGTACCGACAAGGGCGGACAGGCCGATCAGCCAATCCGCCCCGGATTGAATGCGTGCAAGCATTACTCGGCCTGCATCACCTCGAGCACGTTTTCGTTGCCGCCCTCGGCGACGATGGCATCGCGCACCGGCAGGGTCAGCGCCTCGAAGGCGGCGCGTTCTTCGGCGCTGAGGGTGTAGACCACATTGTCGCCCGCCGCCGTCACCTTCCCGATCTCCAGATCGCTCTTGCCTTCCCAACCGGCGGTGGCCAGTTGCGACAGCGGCCGGCCGGCGATGGTGTTGATCGCGGCTTTCTGCTCATCGGTGAGGCCGTCATATCTGGCGGCATTGATCACCAGATAGAAGGAGATCTGCCCGAGCGGGACGTTCAGCGTGTAGCTCGTCGCCACTTCGTCGAGCTTGAAATCGCCGATGGCCGAGGGGTCGGTGACAATGCCGTCGATCAGCCCGGTCTGGAGCGCGTTGTACATCTCGCCCGCGGGCATCTGCACCGGCGTGGCGCCGAGGGCCTCGATGGTTGCCGCGGCGGCCGCGCCGGCGACCCGGAGCTTCAGCCCCTTGAGGTCGTCGGGTGTGTGCACCTCGGCATCGCGCATGATGAAGATGTTGGGCTGCGTGGTCCAGAGCGCGAGCGGGCGCGTGGCCGGAAACTCGCTGTCGAGCAGGCCGGCGTCATGGGCGTTCCAGAGCAGCTCATAGCCTTCCCGGCCCTCCGGCACCGCACCCGGCAGCTCCACCACCATGGTCTTGGGGAATTGCGACGAGGTGTAGCCCTCGAGCCCCCAGACGATGTCGGCCACGCCCTGGACGACGCGGACATATTGTTCCAGCGGCCCGGCGCCGAGCTCGCCGCCCGGATAGACCTCGATTTCCAGACCGGTGCCCTCGACGGCTGCGAGCAGCGGCTCGATGGCCGAAGCCGTGAGCGTATGCCCGGCCGGCACCCAATGGGCGAATTTCAGCGTTTCGGCGCTGGCGGGCAGCGCGCTGGCGGCAAGCGTGATGGCAACGGCGCTCGCGCGCATGAATTTCGTGTGAAGCATGTAGTCCCCCTGCAACCCGAATCGGTTCTTCCCACGAAGCCATGGCCACGCGGGATCGCAATGGCTGCAAGTGAACAGGGAGCCATCGGTCAACGCAACGATTCCCGTGATCGGAGGGTCTGTGGCGGTTTGGGGGCGGAAGCGTGAAATGGAGGAATATGGTATATTTTTCAGCGCATTGAGGGCGTTGAGGCGGGGTGGTTTCCAGCTTGCGAACAGTCTTTGCATGATTTGTGCAGGTGAGCCCGGGAGGTCCGGCAGCTATCCGGGCACCCGCTGCTTTGGCGCCATTTCCGCAGGAACAGAGACATATCTGAGCCTCAGCGCATTGGTCAGCACGAAGATCGACGACATCGCCATCGCGAAGGCGGCGAGCATCGGCGAGAGCATCAGACCAGTGGCCGGGTAGAGCACGCCTGCGGCGACGGGAATCAGCACGATATTGTAACCGAAGGCCCAGCCGAGGTTCTGGCGGATGTTGCGCATGGTCTTCTTCGACAGATGGATCGCCGTGGCGACGCCGGTGAGTTCGCCCGAGACCAGCACCACATCCGCCGCGCCGATGGCGACATCGGTGCCGGTGCCGATGGCGAGGCCGATGTCGGCCGCAGCGAGTGCCGGGGCGTCGTTGATGCCGTCGCCGACGAAAGCTATGGGCCCATGGGCCTCGCGCAGGGTTTCGAGCGCCCTGACCTTGCCGCGGGGCAGCACGTCGGCGGTCACATGGTCGATGCCGAGCTCGCGGGCGATGGCATCTGCCGCGGCCTGGCTGTCGCCGGTGATCATCGCGGTTTCGAGCCCCATCGCATGCAGCGCGGCGATGGCGGCGGGGGTGGTGGGTTTCACCGGGTCTTCGACCGCGATCACCGCAACCGCGCCCCCGTCGATGGCGGCATAGAGGGTGGTCTTGCCTTCGGTGGCGCGTTTGGCCGCGGCCTCTGTCAGCGCGCCGGGCTGGACCTTCTCGCGGGCGAGCAGGCGTTCGGCGCCCACCAGCACAGTGCGGCCGCCGATCTCGGCCTTCACCCCGTAGCCGGGGATCGCCCGGACCTTGCCGGGATCGGGGAGCGTCAGCCCGCGCTGTTTCGCGGCCTCGACGATCGCATGGGCGATCGGGTGTTCCGACTGCGCTTCGGCCGCGGCTACCAGCGCCAGCACCTCCGCCTCGTCGGCGCCGTCGGCGAGCATCAGTTCCGACAGCGCCGGGCGGCCTTCGGTCAGCGTCCCGGTCTTGTCGAAAGCCACGAGCCGGACGCCTTCGAGGATCTGCAACGCATCGCCCTTGGAGAACAGCACCCCAAGCTCGGCGCCGCGTCCGGTGCCGACCATGATCGAGGTCGGCGTGGCCAGCCCCATCGCGCAGGGACAGGCAATCACCAGCACGCTGACACCGGCCACCAGCGCCAGCGCCAGCGCCGGTTGCGGGCCGACCACCAGCCAGACGAGGAAGGTCAGAGCCGCAATCGTCATCACCCCGGGAACGAACCAGCGGGTGACCTTGTCGACCAGCGACTGGATCGGGAGCTTCGCCGTCTGCGCCTGTTCGACGAGGCGGACGATCTGGGCCAGCGTGGTATCGGCGCCGACGCGGGTCGCCTCGATGCGGAGCGCGCCGGTGGTGTTGACCGTGCCGCCGGTGACCTCGGCGCCCGGGGCCTTGGCGACCGGCACCGGCTCGCCGGTGACCATGCTTTCGTCGACATAGGAGTCGCCGCTCAACACCACTCCGTCGGTCGCCACCGCCTCGCCCGGACGCAGCACGATCACCTCGCCGGGCTGGATTTCAGCGGTCGGAATGTCGCGGATTTCGCCATCGCGCTCCACCCGCGCCACTTTCGGCGTGAGGTTCATCAGCGCATGGATCGCGGCCCCGGTGCGTCCTTTCGCGCGGGCCTCCATCCAGCGGCCGAACAGGATCAGCACCACGATCACCGCGGCGCTCTCGAAATAGACATGGCCGGTGCCGGCGGGGAAGATCCCGGGCAGGAAGACCACGAGGGTCGAGTAGCTCCAGGCCGCGAGCGTGCCCATCGCCACCAGCGCGTTCATGTCCGGCGCGCCGCGCAGAAGCCCCGGGATGCCTTTGGTGTAGAACCGGCGCCCCGGCCCCACCATCACCGCGGTGGTGAGCAGGAAGGCCAGCAGCATCATCTGCGGATGGGTCATGAATTGCATCAGCCAGCCGTGAAACGGCGGATAGACATGGCCGCCCATCTCCATGATGAAGACCGGTGCCGCCAGCAGCGCCGCCCCCAGCGTGTGCCAGCCGAGACGGCGGATCTCCGCGGCGCGGCGCTCGGCCTGCGCCTGACCCGAGCCGGTGCGCAGATGGGCGGCAAAGCCGGCCGCCGCCAGCGCCTCGACCAGCCCGGAGGGAGGCACGGTCCCGGCGGCGACATTTACCGTCGCGGCTTCCGTCGCGAGGTTGACCTTCGCCTCGATCACCCCCGGCAGCGCCGCAAGCGCGGCTTCGGCGCGCGCCACCGCGGCGGCGTCCACCAGCCCGTCGAGCGCAAGCTCCATCCGGTCGATCACCACAGGATAACCCGCATGGGCCAGCGCTTCGGCCACCCGGCCCACATCGCCCGGATCGTCGAGCGAAAGCTGTGCGCTTTCCATCGCCAGGTTGACGCTCGGATTGCCCACGAAAGGCAGCTCTTCCAGCGTGCGTTGCACCTTGCCGACGCAGACGGCACAGCTCATGCCTTCGACTTGCAGCGTGAGATCGTTCATGGAAGCCTCCCTGTTCGCCCCTCCGGGATGCCGCCCGAACTGCGCCGGGTCAAGCGGGCGGCGCCGCCTCGCGGCGTTTTGCCGTTGACGGGGGGCGGGCGGCATCATAGCTCGAAAGCCAGACACAGGAGAGACGAGATGAGCCGGTATTCCGTTCCCGAGATGAGCTGCGGCCATTGCAAGGCGAAGATCGAAGACGCGCTGCTGGAGGCCGATGGCGGCGCCGAGCTTGCGTTTGACATGGAGGCCCGCGAGGTTGCGGTCGACAGTGTGCTGGAACCGGCCGAGGTTCTCGAAACGATCAAGGCCGCCGGCTACGAGGCGACCGCGATCGGCTGATCGCCCTCCGCACCCTTTTCGCAGCCCTTCGGCTCTATTAACCTGCCTGTGACCCAATGCAGGAATCCAGGGGAAATCAATGTCAGGCCCCGGCTGGCGGCAGGCGAGATGCGGTGAGGAGACCGGACGATGAGTCGCGGTCAGGGAGCCGGTTTCGGCCTGTTTGCGGGGAAGGCTCGCAAGGGCAGTCCCGGCACTGAAACGGTCGACCCCGCGCCTGCCCAACGTCCGGAAGGGCCGCTCCTGTGGCTGCATGTCGGCAGTGAGCGGGAGGCGCTTGGAATTCCCAACCTGATCGAACAGCTTCATGTGGAACGCGACGACATTGCCATTCTTGTCACCGTTGCCCGGCGCGGTCCGGACGAGTTGCTCGCCGCGCGGTTGCCACAGGGCACCGCAGTGCAGCCTGTGCCCGACCCGATGCCTCACGCTGTCTCGCTTTTTCTCGACCATTGGCGGCCAGATGTCTGTATCTGGGCCGGGTCCACGCTCGAGACCACGCTGATCACCGCCGTCGACAGGGCAGGCGTTCCGCTGTTCCTGGTCGACGCCCGCGTGCCTGACCGCACGGGATGGCGCTGGATGCCGGGACAGCGGCGCGCGCTTCTGAAGCGTTTCGCCTTTGTCATTGCCGGTGACACCCTTGCCGCCGAAGGGCTGAAAGCGCTGGGTCTGCCCGCAGAACGGATCGAGACGCTTGGTTTTCTCCAGACCGGGAGTTCGCCGCTGCCCTGCAGCGAAGCCGAACGCGACGCGCTGGCCGGACTGCTCGCGGCACGGCCGGTCTGGCTTGCGGCAGGGGTGACCCGGGGCGAGGTGGACGCGGTGATCGGGGCGCATCGGCAGGCGATGCGCCGGGCACACCGGCTGCTGCTGGTTCTGCATCCCGAAGACCCCGCAGACGGCCCGGCGCTGGCCGAAAGGCTGGAAGCCGAAGGTTGGGCAATCGGGTTGCGCTCACGCGACGACGAGCCGGAACCGGGGATCGAGGTTTTTGTGGCCGATCTGCCCGAGGAGCTTGGCCTCTGGTATCGCCTCGCACCAATTTCGGTGATGGGCGGAACCCTGGCGGGCGAACATTCGCGCGCGGTGCAGAACCCGTTTGCCGCTGCGGCGCTCGGCTCAGCGGTGCTGTTCGGTCCGCATGTCGGCCCCTGGGCGGAAAGCTATGAGCGGCTCCGCAGTGCTGGTGCCGCCCGCGCTGTCAGCGATCACGCCAGCCTGGCCCATGCGGTTGAATTCCTGCTCGCCCCCGACATGGCCGCGGCGATGGCCACCGCGGCCTGGGAACTCACCACCGCCGGGGCAGAAGCCACCGACCGGATCGTCGCCCTCACACTCGATGCGTTCGACGACCGCGGTGTCCTGACGTGAAACCGGCATTCTGGACCCGACCGCCCGGGCCCCTGTTGCGGCTGCTGGGTCCGCTCGCCCCCGGGTGCCGTACCCCTCGCACCGCCCCTGGCAGCCGCGAAACGCTGCCGGTTCCGGTGATCGCGGTAGGCTCGCTCTCTCTCGGCGGTACCGGCAAGACCGCTGCGGTCATCGCCCTGGCCCAGCGCCTCGCGATGAAGGGGCGCAAGGTCCATGTGGTCACCTCCGGCCCCGGCGCACCGTTGCGGATCGACGAAGGCCGCCATCAGCCCCGCGAGGTCGGCGACGACCCGCTGCTGATCGCGGCTTTTGCCCCCACCTGGGCTGCGGCGGATCTCACCGAAGGTTTGCACATGGCTTGTAACACAGGCGCGGCAGCGATTGTCCTCGATGCGAAGACACTCGACCCGCCGGTGAAGCCCCATGCCATGATCGCTGTGGAAAACGCCCAGGCCGGCTTCGGAAACGGCTTTGCCTGGCCGCTCGGGCCGCTGCGTCAGCGCCTCGCGACCGGGCTCGCGGCGGTCGATCTGCTGATCGGCGTCGGCCCGGCCAGGGCCCAGAGGGCCTTTGCCAAAACCTGGGGCGCCCGGGTTCCCTGTCCGATACTTGCTGCCGATCTCGCCCCCCTGCCCACCGGAATGGACTGGCAGGGGCTCGATGTGGTGGCCTTTGCCGGGATCGGCGCGCCGGAGCGGTTTTTCGCGACCCTCCGCGGGCTCGGGGCAAATCTCATCCGCGCCCAGGCGCTCAGCGACCATCAGGAGATGACGCCTGCCCTGCTCACCCGTCTCGACACCGAGGCCCGCAGCGCCGGGGCACAACTGGTGACCACCGAGAAGGACGCCGTGCGCCTTCCGCCCGCCTTCCGGCGCAAGGTGCTGAGCCTGCCGGTCCGGCTCGAACCGGCAGACTGGGCGCCGCTGGATGCGCTGCTATCCTGAGGCTTATTCCGCCGCTGCCAGTTTCGTGTCGATCAACGCCTTGAGGTCATCATAATCCATGTTCATATGCACCTCCCCGTTGATCACCAGCGTCGGCGTGGCGCGGATGCCGTCGGCCTCGGCGTGGTGCTGGAAGGTGGCGATCAGCTTGCCGACCATGTCGTTGTTCTCCAGCTCGATGCAGGCGCGCGCATCCTCTTCCGTGAGCCCCGCGACCTTGCCGAGGGTCACGAGATTTTCGATGATCTCGTCCGGCTCGCCCGACCCGATCCAGTCGCGCTGCTGTTCGTAGAGCAGCCCGGCAATCCCCTGGTAACGCATCTCGCCGCCGCAGGCGGCCAGCAGCCCGGCGCGGAGCGCGAACTGGTCCCAATAGATTTCGCGGTGAATGAACCTCACCTTGCCGGTGTCGATATAATCCTCTTTCAGCCGTTTCGCCTGATCCTTGTGGAAACTCGCGCAATGCCCGCAGGTAAAGGAGGCATATTCGATCAGCGTGACCGGCGCGTCCGGGTCGCCCAGCACATGGTCGGGCAGGATGTCGCCAGCATCGGTCGCCTCGCTCTCGGCCAGCGCCGGTGTTATCAGCCCGACGGCGCTTTCGCTCTGCTGGCTGAACACCCAGGCGCCACCGGCCGCGATCGCGGCAAGGAGGGCAATCAGGGGAAGGAAGCGGTTCATATGTATACCCTTTCAATCGGCCGCCTTGGCGCGGCGGGAGAAGACGTTATGCGCGAGCTTTTCGAGTGCCGCGCGGAGACCGGGATCGCCCACCCCGGCCGTCGCTTCGGTGGCCCGAGCGGCCAGCGCCGGATCGGGGGCGGGGGTGCGGGGCTTCGGCGGACGGGTGAACTGTGCCTGACCCTCGGCAAAGCCCTCCGGCGCGGTCTGGGTGATGCGGATGCGGCTGATCGCGGCATAGCCGTAGACACTGTTGACCCGCGCGCGGATCTGTTCCTTCTGCATTTCGAGCATCGGCGCGTTGGCGCCGGTGGTGAGCAGCACCAGCGTGGCCCCAAAACCACCTTCGCGGCCGTAGCTCACCTTCACCGGGCGGGCGATGCGGGCGGTGTCGGCGCCGGCGATCTCCTCCCAACGGGTGAGGACCCGGGTCACCGCAAAGCCCCGCGCTTCGCCGGCTTCGCGAATCCGCGCGGTCAGCAGGCTCGACGTGCGCTCGAAACCGCGCTTGCGGCGTTTCGCGGGCTTCGGCGCGGGCTTGCCCTTTTGCTTGGCTGGGGCCACTGGTCTCTCCTCGATGCGGGACGATATTAAGGGCCGAACGGCGGCTGTGCCACTTCAAACCGGAGCCGGGGGATAAAACATGCGTGACACCGAGGGTTTGGCCCGCGCATTGCTCGCCTGGTATGACGTCCATGCCCGGGTGCTGCCCTGGCGTGTCGGCCCTGCCGAGCGGCGCGCGGGCGTGCGGCCCGATGCTTATGCGGTCTGGCTCTCGGAGGTGATGCTGCAACAGACCACCGTGGCCGCGGTCAGAGACTATTACACCCGGTTTCGCAGGTTTTGGCCCGATGTGGGCGCGCTCGCGGCGGCGGAGGACGCGCGCGTCATGGGCGAATGGGCCGGGCTCGGCTATTACGCCCGCGCCCGCAATCTGCTGAAATGCGCCCGCTTGGTTGCGGGGGAACTTGGCGGGGTGTTTCCCGACACCGCTGAAGGGTTGCAGGCGCTTCCCGGCATCGGCCCCTATACCGCCGCCGCCATTGCCGCGATTGCCTTTGACCGGCCGGAAACGGTGGTTGACGGCAATGTCGAACGGGTGATGGCGCGGCTGTTCCGGGTGGAGGCGCCGCTGCCCGGGGCCAAGCCGGACCTTCGCGAAAAGGCCGGATCAGTGACGCATTTGTCGCGTCCCGGGGATTATGCCCAGGCGGTGATGGACCTTGGCGCGACGATCTGCACACCGAAGAACCCGGCCTGCGGGATCTGCCCCTGGCGGGAGGCTTGTGCCGCGCGCAAGGCCGGGATTGCCGCCGCCTTGCCCGCGCGCGCCCCGAAGAAACCGAAGCCCACCCGCCGTGGCATCGCCTATGTTGCGCGGCGTGAAGACGGGGCGTGGTTGCTCGAACGCCGCCCCGACAAAGGTCTGCTCGGCGGCACCCTCGGCTGGCCCGGAGGTGTCTGGGGGGAGATCCCGGAGGATCTGCCCCCCGTCAAGGCCGAGTGGCGCGATCTCGGCGAAGAGGCGCGCCATACCTTTACCCATTTCCACCTGCGTCTCGCGGTGCGCATCGCGATCCTGCCGATAAACTGCACCCCGGCGCGCGGGGCGTTTCACACCGCCTTCAGGCCGTCCGACTTGCCAACCGTCATGCGGAAAGCCTATGCTCTCGCGCGCCCCGCGCTGGATAAGGGCCGTTGAGCCGACGGCCGCCCGCGCAGGCGTCCGAGGAGGCCGCCAATGATCCCCGCCGCAGAAGTCGCCAAATTCCGCAACGCGCTGCCCTATTGGGTGTCGCTGCTGCTGCTGCCACTGGTGGCGCTTTCGCTCACCTATGGCGGCTGGGCGATGCTGCTGCCGCCCGCGGGGGCATGGTGGCTCTATACGCTGCTCGATGCCGTTGTCGGCAAGAACAGCGAAAATCCGGACCCGGACACGCCAGAAAGCGCCCTGCTCTGGTACAGGTTCATCACCTGGATCTGGCTGCCGGTTCAACTGCTGACGATCTACGGCGCGATCTGGGCGGTGACCCATGGCACCGATCTCACCGGCTGGGAGCGGCTGGGGGTGGTCTTTGGAATCGGCGTGCTTTCGGGGTCGATTGGCATTGTCTATGCCCACGAGCTGATGCACCAGCCGAACCGTGGTGAACGCTGGCTCGCCGACCTTCTGCTTGCCACCGTGCTCTACAGCCATTTCCGCACTGAGCATCTGCTGGTGCATCACCCCTGGGTCGGCACCCGGCGCGACGGGGTGACGGCGCGGTACAACGAGGGATTCCACCGGTTTTTCTTCCGCGTGGCCGCGACCGGGCTGCCCTCGGCCTGGAACGCGGAAAAGGCGATGCTGGCGCGGCGCGGCAAGGGGCCGTTCGACCGCAGGAACCCGTTCTGGCGCTACGGTGCGTTGCAGGCGCTGGCGCTCGCGGGGGCTTTTGCGGCCGGCGGTTGGGAGGGCGTCGGGCTGTTTGCCTTTCAGGCGCTGGTGGCGATCTGGCAGCTGGAGATGACCAATTATGTGGAGCATTACGGGCTGACCCGGAAATACCTCGGCGACGGACGTTACGAGCCTGTCCGCCCGCATCATTCCTGGAATGCCGACCACCGCATGACCTCCTGGCTGCTGATCAACCTCCAGCGCCATTCCGACCACCATTACAAGCCCGCCCGGCGCTATCCGCTGCTCCAGACCTACCCGGACGCCGAAGCCCCGCAGCTGCCCTTCGGCTATACCGCCATGGGGTTCGTGGCGATGGTGCCGCCGGTCTGGCGGCGGGTGATGAACAAGCGGGTGCGGCAGTGGCGCCGGCTGCATTACCCCGAGATCACCGATTGGGGCCCCTACAGGAACGGTACCCTGCCGTTGCCCGAGATCCGCTGACCGCCGGACATGGCAAAAAAGGCCCCGCCACAAGGGCGGGGCTCCAAGTCTGGTGCCGTGGTTGTGGCCACAGGCACAGGCGGTAACTGGTGTTCAGGTCATTTCAGCCCGGATCTGCTGGCGCAGCACGTCGATCGACACACGCTTGCCGTCGCGTTTGAAATGCCAGTAGGTCCAGCCGTTGCAGGAGGGCGCGCTTTCCAGCGCGGCGCCGACCTGGTGGATCGAGCCCCTGGCCTCGCCGGCGATCAGCGTGCCGTCGGCGCGCACCTTGGCGATGGCACCACGCGGGCTGACGAGGGTTTCGCCGGGGCGCAGCATGCCGCGCTCGACCAGCTGGCCGAAGGGCACGCGCGGCTGGGCGCGTCTGGAGGCGGAGACAGTCAGCGCCTCCTTGTCGAACTTGCGGATCCTGTCGAGACGCTTTTTCGCCGCCGCGCGGTAGGCGGCTTCGCGCTCGATGCCGATATATTCGCGGCCCAGCATCTTCGCGACCGCGCCGGTGGTGCCGGTGCCGAAGAACGGGTCGAGCACCACGTCGCCCGGATGGGTGGTGCCGACAAGCACACGGTGCAACAGGGCTTCGGGCTTCTGGGTCGGATGGGCCTTGGCGCCGTTTTCATCCTTCAGCCGCTCATGGCCGGTGCAGATCGGCAACATCCAGTCGGAGCGCATCTGCACCCCTTCGTTGAGCGCCTTCAGGGCTTCGTAGTTGAAAGTCGGCCGGGAGGCTTCGGTTTTCGACGCCCAGATCAGGGTCTCATGGGCGTTGGTCAGCCGTTTGCCGCGGAAGTTGGGCATCGGGTTGGACTTGCGCCAGATCACGTCGTTGAGGATCCAGAACCCCTGGTTCTGCAACTCGGTGCCCATGCGGAAGACGTTGTGATAGGAGCCGATGACCCAGATCGCGCCGTTGGGCTTGAGCAGGCGGCGGGCGGCGGCGAGCCAGGCATGGGTGAATTCGTCGTAGCGGCGGAAGCTGTCGAACTGGTCCCAATGGTCGTCGACGGCATCGACCTTGGAATTGTCCGGCCGGTGCAGATCGCCCTTGAGCTGGAGATTGTAGGGCGGGTCGGCGAACACCAGATCCACGCTCTCGGCGGGCAGATTGTTCATCACGTCGATACAATCGCCATCAAGGATCTGGTTGAGCGGCAGGTCCGGGACCGCCACCTTCATGTGTTTTGTCATCTGACTGCCTCTGTCCCTCGGCGCTTTCTGCGCTCTTTCTCTCAGCGCATCTGCCGCGCTCAAAAGTTATCCACAGGATGAGTCAAAGGCGATTCGGCGTCAAATTCTTTTTTGAATCAGGGGTTTGGATTTTTTCTTGATACAAGATATTGTGCACGGGCTTGAACGAACGCCTATGGTGTGGGGTTACACCGAGACGTTGAAGTGCCGAAATGTGGCTTTTTGATGGATACCCCGCATTTGTTTCCCAGCCATATCCGGGATGCTGTTGCGCCAAATCCACCATCAACCGATCACGTATCACTTTTGCAACAATCGAAGCGGCGGCAATCGACAGGGATTTGCTGTCGCCTTTCACTATTGCGACTGCGGAAACAGTGCAGCCGTTCGGCACCATGTTGCCGTCGATCAGCAGGTGATCGGGAGCGGAGGGCAGCGCGGCGACGGCTCGAAGCATCGCGATATGAGCGGCGCGCAGAATGTTGTGGCGGTCGATCTCTTCCACGGAGGCATGGGCAACGCCCACCTCGGCGCTCTCCATGATCGCGTCGAACAGGGCTTCGCGGCGGCGTCTGGTGAGCTTCTTGGAATCGTCGAGACCGGGGGGGATGTTTTCGGGGTCGAGCACCACGGCGGCGGCGGTCACCGGGCCGGCGAGCGGCCCACGGCCGACCTCGTCAACCCCGGCCACACGGCCCGCGCCCCCGGCACGGGCCGCCGCTTCGAAACTGTAGTCGGGGAGCGGTTTGTCCATGCCTCATGGATCGCCCATCAACCGGCCCTGTGCAAGCGGGCAGCAGGCAGCCTACGGGGGTGGCAGGCAAAGGAGGCAAGCCCGCCACCCCACGAGACCGCGCGGCAGGAATCTGCGGGAAGCCGCGCGTCTGCCCGATGAAGACCTTTGAAACGGAGGGAGGGCTGCCTAGCTAGCGTTGCAGGAAGCCGGATTGGGCAAGGCATTGCGCGTTGTAGGCCAGCACATCCTGACGCCACCGCGGCAACTGGACCCAGTGTTCGCAGCGCTCGGGAAGCGTCGGCCAGTCGTTGTAAGCCGCCACCAGGCACTCATGCCCGTACCAGGAGCCGCGGTTGGGCCCGTCGGTCACTTCGAACCGGCATTCCCCCGGAAGCCGGCCCGGGCGTGACGGAAACTGGGGAAACGACGGGGAGGCAGAGGGGGTGGAGTGCTTGTCCCTGTGCTTCGAAGCGATGATCGCGGCCGCCATCAGCCCGAACACCGTCGCGGCGACAATGGCCTCCGTGGTCTTGTCCTCTTTTGCGCTTGCGGGCTGGGCGGTGGCCGCTGTCATGGCCATGGCCCCGGCAAGCGCCGCTGCAATCGTCTTCCTGGAGAACGACCCGATGATCCGGTTCATGTCTTGCCCTTTCTGCTGGCGCCTTTCATCAAGACGCATGGGGTACGGGAAAAGATTGCGCCCGGACCCCAAAGACAGGCAATAACACGGGGCTGTTAGGGGATAACAGGCGGGTTTTGGCCGAAGGATATTGAATATCGCGGAGCGGACGCGCAGTCTTCTGCCCATGAGACAGGACATTGCCATATGCGGGCTCATGGCCCTTTTTGCACTCGCCGGCCACCCCGCCGCCGCTGACTGCTATGCCGACTACAAGGCAAAACGGGATGACCCGTTGCAGCTGCATTACGGGGTGATCGAACTGGCCGATGGGGTTTGCGGAAAACCGCAGGCCGTCAAACAGGAGATTGCCTCCCGGATCGCCGCTGACGGATGGAAGCTGCTGAGTGTTGTATCAACCTTCGGCGCAGCGGGCCTCGGCGACGAGCAAAGGAGGGCAAATGCCGGTTCATTCTTCCTCCGTTACTGAGGCGCGGGCAACCGGCACGCGGGTCGCGCTGACCGGCACGGTGTCGGTCGTGCTGATTCTCGCGCTGGCGGCGGCGTTCTTGTTCATCAATCTCCCCGATGCCGACGCCTTCAACAACCGGGTCGAACGGATTTTCGTGGAAAACGACCTGACCAGCGAGGCGGAAATCCGGCTTCTGGAGATCCTCGCCCAGTCCGGCACGGCATTTTCGGATACGCTGGCGAGCTACCGGGTGGTGATTTTCGTGCTGCTGGTGTTTGCAACCGCGATGCTCATCGCCGCGCTCGGATTGCTGCTCACCATAATCGCCCTGAACCGGCGGATGGGCGAGATCGAACGTGCAGGGATTACGGTAAATCAGCTTATCGTCAGTCGCGAGGAACGGGCGGTCTATCTTAACAACATGGCGTTTTCGCTCACTGAATCGGCCATCGAAACGCTTGCCGTGCTTGCCGAAGCGCGAATGGATGACGATGTGCTGAGCGGCGCGGAGCTCGAGGCGCTGATCTCCGGCAAGCAGGCCGCCGATTGCGACGAATCGGCCGGCGCCATGCGCATCAAACGGCTGCGCGACGGGCTCGGCAACCAGCTGTTGTCGGAAGTGCTGGTGCGCACGATCGCGCGTCGCGGCTATATGCTGGCGATCGACAAGGACGTGATCCAGATGGTGTGAGACGGGGACGGGAGGGCTTTGACGCCGGCTGTCACGGGCTGTTTTGCGCAGTCCATTAGTCCGGAATACTGGACTAATGGAAAAGCATTTTCCGGGTTGAAAAACAGTTGGTTAGACGGCGAGCAGCGGAACCGGCGCGTCTCTGTTTATATTCTGTTCACATATTGTCAATTGTGGTGGCACAGCACTGCCGGCGCTGCATCCGCTACGGCGCCGGACCGGTCGTTGGCTCAGATGTCGAGGAAATAGCTGTCGACCCGCCGCCAGAAATGCAGCAAATCCTGCGCCGTTGCCGGCCTCTGTCCGATGCTCTCGACTGCGAAAATATCTGCCGCCAGAATCGCCGCGAGCCGGTAGGCCAAGGGTGCAACCTCTGTTGCATCCGCATCGCGTCTGATGTTGTCCTCAAGCGTCGCTGCCGCCGAAGTCATCGCGAAGACCACCGACAACGCCGGCGCTTCCGGCCAGCGCAGACAGATATGACGCACAAGCCCGCGTCGCCGCGAATCGTTGCCTGACGACAACTCCTCAAGCGAAAACGCAATAATCCGATCAATGACTGCCTGCCGTGACATCGGCATCCCCACCCCGTTAAACTTAACAGACCCCTAAGCGGGCACTGTAGTCGCGGGCGCCAGATTCGCCCACGCCAATATTGCCGTCAGGCGGAAACAAACGGTTTACCAATACCCGGCGCTTCAGGCCGTGTTCGAATCCTGTCCGAAGACCTCTGCTTCCAGCCGCGCGGGTCCGGCCCGCCACCAGCGGTATCTTGTCCTGGAAGCGTCGAAACATCTTCTCCCCGCACGCCATCCTGCGCGGCAGACAGCCGTTCTGCGATTCTTGCCAATGCCCCGGACCGCCGGCACCTTTCGACCCGGCCGCAGTGTTCGCCTGAGCAATTTTCCGCATAGTCGAAATTCCGGGTTGCCAAACTTGACTAAAACTGTCAGATAGGACATCAGCAATAGCGAGCTGAAAGCCAGCGATCACGTAGAACACCAGTTTCGGGAAAGCGCGAACGGTCTTGAGCAACTCCCTTCGCCAGGGTCGGGCCGCTTTTCCGGAAAACGAACAGACCAGGGCATCGGGATTCGTCCGGTTTCGAGAGGGGCGGGCGCACGCGCAGGACGGTGCCTTGGTCTGTTTCGCTAAAGAAAGGGCAAAGATGGAAGGCGATCAGCCAAACGGCTCTCATCACCATCCGCCCGGTGGTCTTCGCGTCGCCGACGCAGGGCTGTCACCCACAGAGCAAAACGTGCTGACAATCGCGCGCCATTTCATGCAGAGCCTCGCCCGGCCCGAAAGTCAGGGTTGGATTCGTGCCTTTGGAGTGGCCCACGCCGTCTGGCCGAAGCGCCTTGCGCCGGGCCTTGGTGTTGCGGTCTTTGCGATGGTTCAGTGCCTGCGCGGCGCGCGCGTTTCGGGATTCCGGTTTTCCAATCCCGATTGCGAGCATTGTTCCGCGTTTCTGTCCGACGACGAACGCCGCCTCGCCAACATGCTGAAGGCCACCTCCCGCGGCGCCCGCAGTGCCGCCCACGCCGATGCGCTGATGCTCTGCGAGGGCAACGACCCGGCGATGCTTCTCGAGGCCGTCCGCGGGTTGGCCGACCTCATCCAGGACGCCCTTCGGGATGCCGAAGAGGGCCTCCATGCAGAACACCGCGCCATGCGGCCCGCCGGGTAGCTGCCTGGCGGGAAGCCCAACAGGAAAGGCTACGAGATGACATTCCAGATCGCACTCGAACCCGCCAGGGCCCAACCGCTCGCCCGGAGCACGGCAGATTCGCTGGAGCCTGTCGCTTTCGAAGTGTCGTCGCTGATGCGGGCGCTTGGGCATTCCGGCCGGTTGATGGTGCTCAGTCACCTGGCTGACGGGAGCAAGACGGTGTCCGAACTCCAGAGCCTGCTCGACATGTCTCAGCCGCTGGTGTCGAGCCATCTCGCCCGGCTGCGTCACGACGGGCTGGTGCGCTTCGAGCGCGCGGGGAAGTCGAAACGCTACTCGCTGGCCGACGGTCCCGCACGCGGGCTGATGGACCATCTCAACGCCTTCTTCTGCGATGGGCTCCGGCATCACCTGTGAGCGCCCGCGCGGCAGGCACAGGCGTCTGTCGGGATCATTCGCAAAGCTGAACGGCCCGCCCCCGGCGGGCCGGATGTGTCGGTGCGGTGCCGGCCTCTTCCCGCAGAAATTTGGAATTGATTCACCTGAGTATTTCTGTCAGGTTTGAGACAGCTACGGCCCCTGCTGAATCGCTCCGGAGGAAAGGGAGGTGAGAACGCTTTCTCGGATGACCACCCCCGGGGAGCACCGGGCGGGCCGGTTCGACATCGCCGAGTTGGAATACCTGGCAGAATTGGGCGAGCTCGTGGACGCGGTCAGATTGGAATGGGCGCGGGACGCGATGCGGAATGAGGGAAGCGAGAACATGAGTGATGGAATCCACCATAGCGAAGCCGAAGTTGGCACTGGCCGCCCGACGCATGACGCGCGGAGCCTGACGGAGGGCGGCAAGCAGGCTCATATCCGGCTCGATGACAAGGTCTATACCCTGATGATCACCCGCGCCGGCAAGCTGATCCTGACCAAATGAACCTTCACGCTCTTCCGCCTGGCGCTCCCGGAGGGGGCGATTTCGCGTCGCTCGATGCGTTGGGGCCGGTCGAAACCCACGCGCTGCGTCTGCTCAGGATGTGGTCCTGGAGCGATGTGCACCGCGAGACCATCCGGCTTGCGGCGCCGATTCAGTTCGGCGCGGCCCATGGCGTTTGCGTCGTCAGGGCGTTCGAAGGGCTGTTCGAGGCGCTTGAGGTGGCGGCCCGGCCGAAACTCACCACCAATCCGCCGGACACCTCGTGGCTGACGCCGGACGAGATCTGGTTTGCCCGCCTTGCGGGTGCCACGACTCATGCCCCGGGAGCGGCGCTGGCCTGTGTTGCCGAGCGGATCGGGCCGGAAGAATGCGCGGCCGTAGCCGAAAAGGCCGAAGGGCTCACCGGACTGCTGGAGCTCTGCCTGAAGGCAAGGGGGAAAGCGGGCGCTGCCGCTTGTCCGATCGGGCGGCCGAGCGCCTGTCCGTTGCAGCCGCAGCCCGAGCGCGCGGAAAAGCCGCATCTGGTTCTGGTGAAATAGAGCGTCATGCGAAAACCTGTATCACCTGACACTGCCTGAAATCAGAGGTTTCAACGCGTCAGGCGATGCTCTTTGTGTCAGGTATTTCGCCAAACGCTATAGGGCGCGCGGCAGTTACCGCACGCCCTGAACTGATCCACTGATATTCGCCACCGGCCCGCGCCCGCCCAGGGTGCGTCACGCGTGCCAGACCCGCCATTCGCGCAGGCCGAAGGCGGCGAGGAACATCGCGGTGAGGATCAGCACGATGGTCGGCGCGGGCGCGCTGTCGAGCCAGAAGCTGGCGTAGATCCCCGCGAAACCCGCAACTTCCGCCACCACAACGGCCATGGCGAGCATCGCCGTGAAGCGGCGGGTGAGCAGGAAGGCGATGGCGCCGGGGGCGATCAGGAAGGCGATCGCAAGGATGATCCCCACCGAAGACAGCATTGCCACGATGGTGGCCGACAGCGCGGTCAGCAGGCCGTAGTGCAGCAGGCCTGTACGCAGGCCGATCATGCGGGCCTGGATCGGGTCGAAGCTGTGGGCCAGCAGATCGCGCCAGAAGACGAGGAGCAGAAGCGTCACCGTGGCGGCGATGAGGCCGGAGGTCCACAGATCGCCCGCGCCGACCCCCAGCATGTTGCCGAACAGGATATGGTCAAGATGGGCATCGGTCTCGATCTGGGTGTAGATCACCACGCCGAGGGCGAACATGCCGGCAAAGACCACGCCGAGCACGGTATCCTGTTTCACCCGGGTGTTCTCCTGGATGAAGCCCGCGCCCAGCGCCATCGCCATGCCGGCGAGGAAGGCGCCGACGATGATCGGGATCCCTGCAACATAGGCCAGGACCACCCCGGGAAACACCGCGTGAGAGGTGGCGTCGCCCATCAGCGACCAGCCTTTCAGCACCATGAAGCACGAGAGCATCGCCGCCGCCGGGGCGATGAGCGCCGTGACCAGAAAGGCGTTCTGCATGAAGGGGAAGGCGAAAGGGGCGATCAATGCGTCCATCACACGGCCTCCTTCGGGTTGGCCAGCGCGGCCTTTGCGCGGCGGCGCGCGGCGAGGGTGCCGTGGGTCGGGGCGAAGACGAAAGCCGCGAGAAACAGCACGGTTTGCAGCACCACGATCACCCCGCCGGTGGCGCCGTCGAGGAAATAGCTCACATAAGCGCCCACTGCGGAGGTGATCGCGCCGATGGCGACCGACAGGGTGATGAGCCGCGGGAAATGGTCGGTGAGCAGATAGGCGGTGGCCCCGGGGGTCACCACGAGGGCGATCACCAGAAAGGCCCCCACGGTCTGCATCGCGGCCACGGTGGAGGCGGCGAGCAGGGTGAAGAAGGTGACCCGGAGCGCGGTGGCGTTGAGGCCGATGGAGCGGGCATGGGCTTCGTCGAAGAACACCGCCAGCAGGTCGCGCCATTTGGCCAGCAGCACCACCAGCGAGACGCCGCCGATGATCGCGAGCTGAAGCGTGTCGCCTGGGGTGATCGCGAGGATGTTGCCCATGATGATGGTCTGGATCGAGACCGCCATCGGGTTCAGCGACACCATGAACAGGCCGAGGCCGAAAAAGGCGGTGAAGATCAGGCCGATCACCGCATCTTCCTTGAGGCCGGAGCGGCTTTGCAGAAACAGCATGGCGAGCGCCGCGAGACCGCCCGAAAGGAAGGCGCCGAAGGCGAAGGGGAGGCCGATCATGTAGGCGCCGGCCACCCCGGGCACGATCGAATGCGACAGCGCGTCGCCGATCAGCGACCAGCCCTTGAGCACCAGATAGGCCGAAAGGAAGGCGCAGACCGCGCCGACCAGGGCCGAAACCCAGATCGCGTTGGTCATGTAGCCATAGGTGAAGGGCTCGAGCAAGAGGGTCATGAAGCGCCTCCGGCCACGGTTTCGTCAGCTTTGGTGCTGTCGTCCTTCACGGTGCGGGTGCGGTCGTCGTAGATCACCAGCGGACGTTCGTCGTCGGTGATGACTTCGAGCGCGCGCGGGTCGTCGTCCTCGTGAAGCTTGTGGCCTTCGAGCAGGAAGTGGCGCAGCACACCGCCGAAGGCGTCGCGCAGGTTGTCGGGCGTGAACACCTCTTCGGTGGGTCCGTGGGCCAGCACGGCGCCTTTCACCAGCACCACGCGGTCGCAATATTCCGGCACCGAGCCGAGGTTGTGGGTGGCGACCAGCATAACCCGGCCTTCGTCGCGCAGATCGCGCAACAGCGCGATGATCTGGTCTTCGGTGGTCACGTCAACCCCGGTGAAGGGCTCGTCGAGCAGGATCACATGGGCGTCCTGCGCCAGCGCGCGGGCAAGGAAGACACGCTTCTTCTGCCCGCCCGAAAGCTCGCCGATCTGGCGGTGGCGGTAGCCGGTCATGTCGACCCGGGCGAGTGCGGCGTCGACGGCCGCGTGGTCGGCCGCACGGGGGATCCGCAGAAACCCCATGTGGCCATAGCGCCCCATCATCACCACGTCTTCCACCAGCACCGGGAACGACCAGTCGACCTCCTCCGCCTGTGGCACATAGGCGACTTCCTGTGCCTTCATCGCGGCCTTCACCGGACGGCCAAGAATTTCGACCCTGCCGCGGGCGACCGGCACGAAGCCCATCAGCGCCTTGAACAGGGTCGATTTGCCCGCGCCGTTCACCCCGACCAGCGCGGTAATCGTGCCGGTCGGGACGGTGAAGCTCGCATCATGGAGCGCGGTGAAACCGTTGCGATAGGTGACGGTCACGTCGTCGGCACGAATGCCTTGGGTCATTTTTTCAGGCCGTTCACGATGGTTTCGCAGGTCACGCGCAGCAGGTCGAGATAGGTCGGCACCGGGCCATCGGGTTCGCTGAGCGAGTCCACATAGAGCACCCCGCCGTATTCCGCGCCGGTCTCGCGCGCGATCTGTTTGGCGGGCTTGTCGGAAACGGTGCTTTCGGAGAACACCACCGGGATGTCATGCGCGCGCACCCCGTCGATCACCGCGCGCACCTGCTGGGGCGTGCCCTGGGCATCGGCGTTGATCGGCCAGAGATAGAGTTCGGTAAGGCCGAAATCGCGGGCAAGGTAGGAGAAGGCCCCCTCGGAGGTGACCAGCCAGCGGTCGCCTTCGGGCAGCGCCAGCGCCGCCTCGCGCAGCGGCCCGATGACATCGGCAATCTGCGCTTTGTAACGCTCGGCATTGGCCTCGTAGGTCGCGGCATTGTCGGGGTCGATCCCGATCATCGCGTCGCGGATGTTGTCGACATAGATCAGCGCGGAGCTGAGCGCCATCCAGCCATGCGGATTGGGCTTGCCGTCATATTCGCCGCCGGAAATCGCCATCGGCTCGATCCCTTCGGAGACCACCGCGGCGGGCACATCGGAAAGGTTGGAGAAGAACTGCTCGAACCAGCGCTCAAGGCCCAGCCCGTTCCACAGGATGAGATCGGCATCCTGCGCCTTGATCAGATCCTGCGGTGTCGGCTGATAGCCGTGGATTTCGGCGCCGGGTTTGGTGATCGAAATCACCTCGGCTGCGTCGCCGGCCACGTTGGCGGCCATATCGGCGATGACGGTGAAAGTGGTGGCCACCTTGGGCTTGTCGGCGGCGAAGGCCGGCAGTGCTGCGAGGGTGGCAGCGGCGGCGGTCAGGGCAAGGAGGGTGCGGCGTGCAAACATGAGATACTCCGGTGTTTCTGTCGGCGACATGCTTCTAGGAACGATTTGCAACTGTCAAGTACAGTTGCAAACGATTTGCAGGAGGCTTGCGCTATACCCCTGTTGCATGCGAAATGGGCTCATGAGCCGCACCGAGAAACGTGCCAAGCGTCTGACAAGGGCCCTGCGCGCCGCAGGGGTGAGAATCACCCGGCAGCGCGCTGCCCTGCTTGATGTGCTGGCCGCGGCCGACGATCACCCGGACGCGGTGGAGCTCAGGCAGCGGGCCGAGGTCGAGGTGCCGGGGATTTCGCTGTCGACGGTCTACCGCACCCTCACCGCGCTGGAGGAGCAGGGGGTGATTCTGCGGCACCAGTTCGAGGGTCATCCGGCGCGGTTCGAACATGCCGAAACCGAACATCATGATCACATGATCGACGTCGATTCCGGCGAGGTGGTGGAATTCTGCTCCGACCGGATCGAGCAGATCCAGGCCGAGATCGCGGCGGAACTCGGCTATGAGATCGTCCGCCACCGGATGGAGCTTTACGTCCGCGCGAAGCGGCCCGAGCCTGACGTGGGCTGAAACACGCCCGTGGAATCCGCGCCTCAGGTCATCCAGGCCCGGGCATAGGGCGGCAGAGCGACACCGCCATCACGGCTCTTGACCAGCGCGTCGGACAAGAGTTCGTGGCATTTTGACGCCCCATGCGAAGCAAACCACGAGGCCGGCAGCCCGGTCCACTCTTCGGTGAAATTGAAGACGCAGATGACCGGCCCGGTGGAGGCGCGGCGGGCGAAGGCGAACAGGCCTTTTCGGCCGGTGTCGAGGACCTCGGTCGGCACCTTGCCGTGAAAGCCGGGCACCGCGGCGCGGCGGGCGAGGATCTGCCGGATCCCGGCATGTACCCGCGCCTGCGGGCTGTCCGGCGCCGCGCCGAGCGAGGCGACGCGCTCCCAGTCCATCTGCGGACGATGCAGCCAGCGGCTGTCGCAGGCGTATTGCGGCCCATCGCGATAGCTGTAATCGTTGAGCGCCGCGATCTCGTCGCCCATGTTGATCAGCGGAATGCCACCCCAGGAGGCGATCAGCGCGTGGCCCATCAGGATCCGGTCGATGGCGGTATCGACCTCATGCGGGTTTGCGGCCTCAAGCGCCTGTTCCAGCCCGGCAAGCGAGGCGCAGGTGCCGGAAATCCGCCTTTCGCCGCTATGCGGACCGGCTTGATACGACACCCCCCTGGCAAAGCTGCCGGGAAAGGTGCCGCCGTAGAAATCCGAAAGAAACGCACGATGGCCAGCGCCGGAGATGCCCACGGCGCCCGCGTCTTCATCCGTCACCTCCCAGCCGATGTCGTCATGGCAGCGCAGACAGGTGGCATAGGTGGCATTCGGCAGAACCGGCGGGAAACACCTGGCGAGCACATGGGTCATCAGCGCAGTATCGCGTGCCGCCAGCGCCGACCAGAAATGCACCATCAGCGCATTGTGATAGGCAAGGTTGCCCTCCTTGCCGCTGTGCTCGCCGCATCCGAGATAGGGGATCGTCTCCGCGGGACCGGCAACCGTCTCTTCCAGATGGATCACCGCAGAGGCGGCGATCCGGCTTGCCGCGCGCAGGGCATGCAGCAGAACATGGACCTCCGGTTCCGACTGGCAGCGCGTGCCCATCCGCTTCCACAGGAAGGCCGGCGCGTCGAGGCGCAGCACGTCAATCCCCCGGTTGGCAAGAAACAGCATCACCCGCACCATCTCGAGAAACACCTGCGGGTTGGACCAGTTGAGATCCCATTGATGCTCGTTGAAGGTGGTCCAGACCCAGCGGTCCATGTCCTCGTAAAAGGTAAAACTGCGCGGCGCGCGCCCGGGGAGGATTCCGGCCAGCGTCGCCTCATAGGCCTTGGGCACCGTGTCATCGGGGAACATGAAGTAATAGTCACGATAACGCCCGTCGCCCGCGCGGGCCTTGCGGGCCCATTCATGCTCGCTGGAGGTATGGTTCAGCACCAGATCAATGCAGACCGACATGCCGCGTTCGTGGCAGGCGCGTGTGACCGCTTCGATATCGTCCATCGTGCCGGGGTCCGGGTTGACCTGGCGGAAATCCATCACCGAAAATCCGCCGTCGCTGTCGCCGGGGCGCGGCTTCAGGCAGGGCATGACATGCAGGCAGGTAATGCCGAGGTCTTCGAGATAGTCGAGCTTTTGCGGCAGCTTGTCGAGGGTGCCGCAGAACCGGTCGATGCAGAACACATAGCCGTTCATGCCGGGACGCTGAAACCAGTCGGGTTCGAGGTCGCGCTGCATGTCACGCCATTTGAGGCGTTCTGGGCGGGCGTTCCAGGAGGCGCGAAGGGTGTCGATCAGCTCTCGTGCAAACCGTTCATAGTCGGTCCGGTGGCCGTAGAGGCGCCGGAGCATTCCGAACAGATCATCCCGCGACCGCTCAAGGCGCATTTCGAACAGACGCGCATTGAAATCCGGTGTGGCTTTCATGGCCATGGCATCCTCCCTGCCCCGACAGAAGACCGCGCGACCGGGCATGGATGCAACCGCAAAACGACGGGCCAGACCCGAATCCGGGCAAGGACCGGTTTCCGCGTCCCTCGTGGCCTGTCACACCCTGTCACACCCTGGCGCGACACCGGAGCCACAGCACGCGGGCAAAGCGATCTCACCCCTTTTCTTCACGAGCACACGCACATAAATTCCCTCAGTCGCCCAACCGGGCGAGAACTGAACAAACGATAACCTCCGTGTCGTTTCCAGAACAGCCGAACGCCACGCGCTGGACCCGATTTTGCCCGAAATACCGGGTATGGGGAACGCGGGGGCGGGTGTTCTGTTTGAGCGGACCGTGGGCCCAGGTTGCCGATAAACACGGCAGGATACTGTTAATCTGCGTTCCGGTCGCGCGGGCGGCGCGGACAGGACGTCTGTTAAGGAGTTGCGAGGCAGTGAAAGATCTACCCAGCAGGACCGTAAACCGGGAGAGCTTCCGAAAGGACATCCTGCATCACCTGAAATACACCGTGGGGAAGACCCCAAGCCATGCCTCTGTCTATGACTGGCGGCTGTCGCTGTCGTTCGCGCTGCGCGATCAGATCGTCGAGCCCTGGATGGCGGCGACCAGGAAAACCTGGCAAGAGGATCACAAGCGGGTCTTTTACCTTTCCATGGAATACCTGATCGGCCGGATCCTGGAGGACGCGGCGATCAACCTCGGGCTCAAGGAGATCGCCGAGGGCGCGCTCAGGGATCTCGGGCAGGATTTCGACATCGTTGCCCATGACGAGCCTGACGCGGCGCTTGGCAACGGCGGGCTGGGGCGGCTGGCCGCCTGTTACATGGAGAGCATGGCCACCGTGGGCTGCCCGGGCTATGGCTATGGCATCCGCTACGAACACGGGCTGTTCCGCCAGCGCTTCGAGACCGGCCGCCAGGTGGAAACCCCGGAAGACTGGCTGATCCAGCGCCACCCGTTCGAATTCGAGCGGCCCGAGGCGTCCTATACGGTGCGCTTCAAGGGGGCGCTGCACGATCGCGGCGGGCGCACGATCTGGGATCCGGCGGAAACCGTGATCGCCACCGCCTATGACATGCCGGTCGTGGGCTGGCAGGGGCGCTGGGCCAATACGCTGAGGCTCTGGGGCGCCAAGCCCACCAACCTGTTTGACCTCGAGCGCTTCAACCGTGGCGACTACACTGCCGCCGCCGCTCCCGAGACGCTGGCGCGCACCATCACCCGGGTGCTCTACCCTGACGACACCACGCTTCAGGGCAAGGAATTGCGCCTCAAGCAGGAATATCTGCTGACTTCGGCTTCGATCAAGGACATCCTGCGGCGCTACCTCGAAGCCCATGACGACCTTTCGGAGCTGCACAAGCATGTGTCGATCCAGATGAACGACACCCACCCGTCGCTGGCGGGGCCGGAGCTCATCCGGCTGCTGATGGACCGTCACGGGATGGCGTTCGAACCGGCGATGAAAATCTCGCAGGAGGTGCTGGGCTACACCAACCACACGCTGTTGCCGGAAGCGCTGGAGCGCTGGTCGACCTGGCTGATGGGCACGGTGCTGCCGCGTCACATGCAGCTGATCGAGCGGATCGACCGTGCCCATGCCAGGGCCTATCCGATTCGCAGTTCATCGGTCGGGATCGTGCGCAACAATGAGGTCCATATGGGCGAGCTCGCCTTCATCATGGCGCACAGGGTCAACGGGGTGTCGGCGCTGCATACCGAGCTGGTGAAGACCCAGCTTTTCCCGGAACTGCACCGGCTGCACCCGGACCGGGTGGTCAACCAGACCAACGGCGTCACCCCCCGGCGCTGGCTGAAGCTCGCGAACCCCGGGCTGTCGGGCCTCATCACCGAGACCATCGGCACGGGCTGGGAAGGCGATCTCGACCGGCTCGAAGAGCTTGTGCCGCATGTGGAAGACAAGAGCTTCCGCGACGCTTTCGGCGCGGTGAAGCGTGCCAACAAGGTGCGGGCCTCGAACTGGATGATGCAGAGATGCGGCATCGAGGCGGACCCGGACGCGATTTTCGACGTTCAGGTCAAGCGGTTCCACGAATACAAGCGCCAGTTGCTCAACGTGTTCGAGACCATCGCCCAGTGGCATGAGATCAAGAAGAACCCGGAGGGCGATTTCGTGCCGCGGGTGAAGATCTTCGGCGGCAAGTCGGCGCCGGGCTATGCGGTGGCGAAGGAGATCGTGCATCTGATCAACGACGTCGGCCGGATCGTCAACAACGACCCCGACATGCGCGGCCGTCTCAAGGTGGTGTTCCCGGCGAATTACAATGTCACCATGGCGGAGCGGCTGATCCCGGCCGCGGATCTGTCGGAGCAGATTTCCACCGCCGGCAAGGAGGCCTCGGGCACCGGCAACATGAAGCTCAGCCTCAACGGCGCGCTCACCATCGGCACGCTCGACGGCGCCAATGTGGAGATTCGCGAACGCGTCGGCGCGGAAAACTTCTTCCTGTTCGGGATGAACGCGGAGGAGGTGATCCAGCGGCGCAAGAACGTCTCCCATGCCCGCGAGGCGATCGAAAACAGCCAGGCGCTGAAGGATGTGTTGCAGATGATCGCCGAGGGCCGGTTCTCGCCCGACCAGCCGGACCGCTACCACGGGCTTGTCGACCGCACCTGGAATTCGGATTATTTCCTGGTGACCTCCGACTTCCCCGACTACCAGCGCGCCCAGGCCGAGGTCGACAAGGCCTTTGCCGACCGCGACCGCTGGGTCCGGATGGCCGCAATCAACACTGCAAAGATGGGGTTCTTCTCGTCTGACCGTGCAATTCGTGGTTACATGGAGGATATCTGGGACGCCAGATCGGCGCTCTGATCACGACACGGAGAAAAGACATGACCAAACATCCTTCCGCGACCGCCGGCGAGGTGGCCTTCCGGGTATCCGACAACGAGGCCCGGGCCATCGCGGAAGGCCGCCACGGCGACCCGTTCAAGGTGCTCGGGCCCCAGGACGGCCAGCTTGCCGCCTGGGTGCCGGGCGCGGTTTCGGTGGTGCTGAAACAGGGCCGCGGGAAGCCCCGGGAACTGGTGGAACATCCCGGTTGCCGGCAGTTCTTCGAAGGCCCGGTGGATGCCTCGAAACCCTACACGCTCGAAGCCACCAACGACGAAGGCGTGAGCTGGGAATTCGTCGACCCGTACCGGTTCTGGCCGGTGATCGGGGAGCTTGACGAATATCTTCTCGGCGAAGGCGGGCACCGGCGGATCTGGGAGGTGCTGGGCGCGCATCTCAAGACCATCGACAAGGTGAAGGGCACCCATTTCGCGGTCTGGGCGCCCAATGCCCAGCGGGTCTCGGTGGTGGGCAATTTCAACGAATGGAACGGCTCGATCCACCCGATGCGCAAACGCGGCGCCACCGGTGTGTGGGAGATCTTCATCCCCGGCATCCGCGAAGGCGCGGTCTACAAATACGAGATCCGCACCCAGGACGGGGTGATCCTGCCGCTCAAGGCCGACCCGGTGGGGATCGGCTCGGAACATCCGCCCGCCACCGCTTCGGTGGTGCGCCGGCCCGGGCTCGGGCGGGCGTGGCAGGACAAGGCCTGGATGAAGGCGCGGGCGGCGAAAAACCATGTCGACGCGCCGATCTCGATCTACGAGGTGCATCTCGGCTCCTGGAAGCGGGCCGATGACGGCGCGCGGATGCTCTCCTATGAGGAGCTGGCGACCGACCTCGTGGACTACGTGAAGGACATGGGCTTCACCCATATCGAGTTGATGCCGGTCAGCGAGTTCCCGTTCGACGGCTCCTGGGGCTATCAGCCCGTCGGCATGTTCGCCCCCACCATCCGCCACGGCACGCCGCAGGAATTTGCCCATTTCGTCGAGGCCGCCCACCAGGCGGGGCTCGGAGTGCTGTTCGACTGGGTGCCGGGGCATTTCCCCACCGACGAGCACGGGCTCGGCTGGTTCGACGGCACCCCGCTCTATGAACATGCCGACCCGAAGGAAGGCTTCCACACCGACTGGAACACCCTGATCTACAATTACGGCCGCACCGAGGTGGGCAACTATCTCAAGGCCAACGCGCTCTACTGGCTCGAAGAATACCACCTCGACGGGCTGCGGGTGGATGCGGTGGCCTCGATGCTTTACCGCGATTATTCGCGCGACGAAGGCCAGTGGGTGCCCAACCGCGACGGCGGCCGGGAAAACTACGAAGCCATCGCGTTTCTGCGCGAAACCAATGTGCTCGCCTATGGCGAACATCCGGGCGTGATGACCGTTGCCGAGGAAAGCACCGCTTTCGGTGGGGTGTCGCGGCCTGTGGATACCGGCGGGCTCGGCTTCGGGTTCAAGTGGAACATGGGCTGGATGAACGACACGCTCGAATACATCCGGAAAGAGCCGATCCACCGCAAGTATCACCACCACGAGATGACCTTTTCGATGGTCTATGCCTGGTCGGAGAACTTCGTACTGCCGATCAGCCATGACGAGGTGGTGCATGGCAAAGGCTCGATGCTGTCGAAGATGCCGGGCGATCCTTGGGAGCAATTCGCCAACCTGCGCGCCTATTACGGCTATATGTGGACCCATCCGGGCAAGAAGCTGCTGTTCATGGGGCAGGAGTTTGCCCAGGGGCGGGAATGGAACCATGCGCAGAGCCTCGACTGGCATCAGCTCGAGCTGCCGGAGCATCGCGGCATCCAGACCCTGGTGCGCGATCTCAACCGCGTCTACCGCGACAACCCGGCGCTGCATGTGCACGATTGCCGGCCGGACGGGTTCGAATGGATCGAATCCAACGATTCGGAGGCCAGCGTCTTCGTGTTCCTGCGCAAGGGGCGTGAGGGCGACCCGATGGTCGTGGTGGCGATCAACATGACCCCGGTCGAACGCGACGCCTACCGCATCGGCCTGCCCGCGGCGGGACGTTGGGAAGAGATTCTCAACACCGATGCCGCGATCTATGGCGGCGGCAACCGCGGCCACAAGGGCGGGATCGAAAGCGAGCCGGTTGTCTGGCACGACCGCGCGCAATCGGCGCTGGTGAAACTGCCGCCGCTCTCGGCAATCGTTTTCCGGCAAGCCTGATCCGGCCGCCGCTTCCCGGTCCGTCAGGAAGACAGGCGCCTTTCGCGGACGGTCCGGGCCGCGGAGGGCAGTTTTTCGAAAAGAGAGATACCCGCCCGGAGTGAAACACAGTAGTTTGAATGCAAACCAAACGGTACCCTTCAGGGGGACAGGAGGAGCGCATGGAAACGCATGGAAACCGGAGACTCTCGCATCACACGATGGCATTTGTACTCGCGGGAGGGCGCGGCAGCCGGCTGAAGGAGTTGACCGACCGCAGGGTCAAGCCCGCGGTCAATTTCGGCGGCACGACCCGGATCGTCGATTTCGCGCTCTCCAACGCGCTCAACTCCGGCATCCGCAAGATGGCGATCGCCACCCAGTACAAGGCGCATTCGCTGATCCGCCACATCCAGCGCGGCTGGAACTTCTTCCGGGCGGAGCGCAACGAATATCTCGACATCCTGCCCGCCTCGCAGCGGATCGACGACGAAAACTGGTACAAGGGCACAGCCGACGCCGTGCGCCAGAACATCGACATCATCGACAGCTACCATATCGAATACATCATCATCCTGGCCGGCGATCACATCTACAAGATGGATTACGAGCTCATGCTGGAGCATCACGTCGACAGCGGCGCTCAGGTGACCGTAGGCTGCGTGGAAGTGCCGCTCGACCAGGCCAGCGCCTTCGGGGTGATGCATGTGAACAGCGATGGCGTGATCCGCGAGTTTCTCGAAAAGCCCGAAAACCCGCCGCACATGCCCGGCGACCCGACCCAGGCGCTCGCCTCGATGGGGATCTATGTGTTCGACTGGGCCTTCCTGCGCGAATTGCTGCTGGAAGACGCCGAAGACCCGAATTCCACCCATGATTTCGGCCATGACCTGATCCCGCAGATCGTCAGAAACGGCAAGGCGGTGGCGCATGAGTTCTCGCGTTCCTGTGTGCGCGGCGGGCTGGAAGAGAAGCCCTACTGGCGCGATGTGGGCACCATCGACGCCTACTGGCAGGCGCAGATCGACCTCACCGATTTCGTGCCCGAGCTTGACATCTACGACCGCAGCTGGCCGATCTGGACCTATTCCGAGATCAACCCGCCGGCGAAATTCATCCACGACGAAGAGGGACGGCGCGGCGCGGCGATTTCGTCGCTGATCTCGGGGGGCACGATCATCTCCGGGTCCGTGGTGAAGAACTCGCTGATCTCCACCGGGGTGCGGCTGCATTCCTATTCCTCTGTCACCTATTCGGTGATCCTGCCGGAGGTACAGGTTCACCGGTCGGCGCGGCTGAAGAACTGCGTGGTCGACAGCGGGCTGCATATCCCCGAAGGGCTTGTCATCGGCGAAGACCGGGAGAAGGATGAGAAGTTCTTCCGGGTGACCGACGGCGGCATCACGCTGATCACCCGCGACATGATCACCCGCTGGCATCAGGCGAACGGGTAGCATGATGCGCGTTCTTTCCGTCGCTTCCGAAGCTGTCCCCCTCATCAAGACCGGTGGGCTTGCCGACGTGGTCGGCGCCCTTCCGGCGGCGCTGGCCCGGCATGGGGTCGATATGCGGATCATGATCCCGGCCTATGGCGGGATCCTGGAGCAGCTCGGCAATGTGCAGGAGGTCTGGGCCGACTGGAACCTCTACGGCGCCCATGTGCGGCTGTTCAAGGGGCGCGTGGACACCACAACGGTGCTCGCGCTCGATGCGCCGCATCTCTACCACCGCGACGGCGGGCCCTATGCCGGCCCCGGGGGCGATTACTGGGACAATCCCGAGCGCTTCGCGGCGCTCTCCTGGGCGGCGGCGGAAGTGGCGCGCAGCGGCATGGGCGACGGCTGGAAGGCCGATGTGCTGCATGCCCATGACTGGCAGGCGGGCCTCGCGCCTGCCTACCTCCAGTATTATGGCCGTGGCGGGGTGAAGACCGTCACCACAATCCACAATATCGCCTTCCAGGGCGTGACCGATGGCGGACGGCTCGACGCCCTGCGCCTGCCCTGGCACGCCTGGCATCCGGAACATGCCGAGTACCACGGCAACATCTCGACGCTGAAGGTCGGGCTTGCGCTCTCCGACGCGATCACCACGGTCTCGCCGACCTATGCCGAGGAGCTGATGCGTCCCGAGTTCGGCATGGGGCTCGAAGGGCTGATCGCCAGCCGGGCACATGATCTGCGCGGCATCCTCAACGGGGTCGACGAAGAGGTCTGGTCGCCGGATCATGACGACCACATCATCCGCTATGCCGCCCGGACGCTGCCGAAGAAGGCCGACAACCGCGCCGCATTGCTGAAGGAATTCGGCCTGGGCGAGGTCGGGGGGCCGCTGGCGGTCGTGGTCAGCCGGCTGACCTGGCAGAAGGGCATCGACCTCTTGTCGGACGCGCTGCCCGGCTTCATCGAAGACGGCGGCGGGCTGGTGCTTCTGGGCTCCGGCGAGCCGGGGCTCGAACAGGCCATGCTTGAGGCCGCCGGGCGCTGGCCCGACAAGGTGGGCGTGCGGCTCGGCTATGACGAGGCGCTGTCGCACCGGATGATGGCCGGTGGCGACGCGGTGCTGGTGCCCTCGCGCTTCGAACCCTGCGGGCTGACCCAGATGTATGGTCTGAAATACGGCACCATCCCGGTGGTGGCTGCCACCGGCGGGCTCAACGACACCGTCATCGGTGCCACCCCGGCGAGCCTCGGCGCCAATGCGGCCACGGGTGTGAGCTTCCATCCGATCGACGGGATCGCGCTGTCCAACGCCCTGCGCCGTCTCACCACGCTCCATGCAGACCATGCCGCCTGGACGCGGATGGTGAAACGGGCGATGCGGGCGGATGTGAGCTGGGACGGTCCGGCCCGCGACTATGCCGCGCTTTACAGGAGCCTCACCACGTGACCGGCCCGTATCCCGCCCTCACCGCCGACCGCGCGGGCAGCCTGGTGCTGACCCGCGGCAAGGCCTGGCCGATGGGGGCGACGGTCGATGACGAGGGAGTCAATTTCGCGGTTTTCTCGGTCCATGCAACCAGGATCGAGGTCTGCCTGTTTTCCTGGGACGGACGCACCGAACTCGCCCGCATCGCGCTTCCGGAGCGCGATGGCGATATCTGGCACGGGCATATTTCCGGCATCGGGCCGGGCACGCAATACGGGCTGCGGGCGCATGGGCCCTACGAGCCCGGGCTTGGCCACCGGTTCAACCCCAACAAACTGCTGATCGACCCCTATGCCCGTCAGATTTCCGGACAAATCCGCTGCTCGCGATCGCTGATGGGCTACAATGTCGGTTCGACCCTGGGCGATCTCAGTTTCTCGACCCGTGACAGCGCTCCGGCGATGCCCCGGAGCGTGGTTCTGGGCAAGGACGATTTCGACTGGGAAGGCGACGAGCCACCGGAACACCTGGGCCCCGATCTGCTGATCTACGAGGCCCATGTGAAGGGGCTCACGGAAACGCACCCGGATGTGGAGCCGGCGCTGCGCGGCACCTACCGCGGCCTCGCCAGCCCGCCGATCATCGCGCATCTGAAAGAGCTCGGCGTGACCGCTATCGAGCTTTTGCCGGTTCATTCTTTCGTGGACGACAGGTTTCTGGTCGAACGCGGCCTGCGTAACTACTGGGGCTATCAGCCGATCGGATTTTTTGCCCCGGAACAGCGCTATTTCGAAGTGGGTGATATTCGCGAATTCAAGGAGATGGTGCGCAGCTTCCACAAGGCGGGAATCGAGGTGATTCTCGATGTGGTCTACAACCACACCGCCGAGGGCGACGGCTTCGGGCCAACCCTCAGCTTCCGCGGGCTCGACAACGCTTCCTATTACCGGCTCGCGCCGGACCGGCGGCATTACATCAACGATTCGGGCACTGGCAATGTGCTCAACATCACCCATCCGGCGGTGCTGCGCCTGGTGATGGACAGCTTGCGCTACTGGGTCGAGGAATTTCACATCGACGGGTTCCGCTTCGACCTTGCCGCCACGCTCACCCGTGGCCCGCACGGATTCGACAGCGGTTTTCTCGACGCGATCCTTCAGGATCCGGTTCTGGCGCGGGTCAAGCTCATCGCCGAACCCTGGGACATCGGCCCCGGCGGCTATCGGCTCGGCCAGTTTCCGCATCCGTTCCGCGAGTGGAACGACCGCTACCGCGACGATGTGCGCGCCTTCTGGCGGGGCGACGGGCATATGCTGCCAGGGCTGGCCAAGGCTGCACTGGGCAGCCCGGAAATCTTTGACCGCAACGGCCGCTCCGCCACGGCATCGGTCAATTTCATCACCAGCCACGACGGGTTCACCCTCGCTGACCTGGTATCCTTTAACGACAAGCACAACGAGGCCAACGGCGAGGGCAATCGCGACGGTCACACCGCCAATTTCTCGCACAATCTCGGCCACGAGGGCCCGACCGACGATCCGGTGATCCGGGCGTCACGCGGGCGGCGCAAACGGGCGATGCTGGCGACCCTGTTCTTCAGCCAGGGCATTCCTATGCTGCTCGGCGGCGACGAGATCGGCAACAGCCAGCGCGGCAACAATAATGCCTATGCGCAGGACAACGAGATCGGCTGGATCGACTGGCAGAATGCCGACCGGCAGATGCTTGCCTATGTCCGGCGTCTTGCGGCCCTCCGGCGCCGGTTCAAGGTGCTCTCTCAGCGCAATTTCCTGCATGCGCGCATCCGCGAACCCGACGGTCGGCCGGATCTCGAATGGTGGCACCCGGAAGGCCGCATGCCGGTCGATTCCGACTGGAACGAACAGGCCCGCGCCATGGGCGTGATCGTGCGCGCCTCCGCCGAGACGATCCGCGATTCCGGCGCGCCGGAAGTTCTGCTGTGCTACAACGCCGGACCTGCCCGTGCCTTCGTACTGCCCAGGGGCGACTGGGTGCTGATGCTCGACAGCGCCAATCCCGGGGCAGTCGAAAAGCCGGTCAAGGGCCGCTACACCGCCGCCCAGCAATCGGTGCTGCTGTTTGCCCATCCCGAACCCGCCAAATCCTCCAAGGCACAGTCGAAGGAGAGCTGAATGCCGATCGTAACCGTCGCGACCGCCCCGATCGAAGGCCAGAAACCCGGCACATCGGGACTGCGCAAGAAAACCCGGGTTTTCATGGAGCCGCATTTCGTCGAGAATTTCGTGCAGGCGATCCTTGAGGCCGCCGGGGGGGCTCTGGGCAAGACCTTCGTGCTCGGCGGCGACGGGCGCTTCTTCTCCCCCGAAGTGGCGCAGAAGATCCTGCGCATGTGCGCCGCGCAGGGTGCAAAACGGGTGATCGTCGGTCAGAACGCTCTGCTCTCCACCCCGGCGGCCAGCCATCTCATCCGCCTCAACAAGGCTGACGGCGGGTTTATCATGTCCGCCAGTCACAACCCCGGCGGAATCGACGAGGATTTCGGGCTGAAATTCAACATCGCCAACGGCGGCCCCGCCCCCGAAGGTGTGACCGATGCGATCTTCGCCACGACCCGAACGATCTCGTCCTACCGGATTCTCGACGCCGGGGAGGTCGATCTCGGTACCCCGGGCGAGACACGGCTTGGCGACATGGTGGTCGAAGTGGTCGATCCGGTCGCGGATTATGCCGCACTCATGGAAAAGCTGTTCGACTTCGACAAGCTCCGGGCGATGTTCGCCGGCGGCTTCCGGATGCGGTTCGATGCGATGTGCGCCATTACCGGGCCCTATGCGACCGAGATTCTCGAACGCCGCCTTGGCGCCCCGGCGGGAACCGTGGTCAACGGCACGCCGCTCCCCGATTTCGGCGGTATGCACCCCGATCCGAACCCCACCTGGGCGCATGACCTCATGGAGGTGATGTTCGGGCCGGATGCCCCGGATTTCGGCGCCGCTTCCGATGGCGACGGCGACCGCAACATGGTGGTTGGCAAGAACACCTATGTCTCACCCTCCGACAGCCTCGCCGTGCTCGCAGCCAATGCGCATCTTGCGCCGGGTTACAGGGGCGGCATCGCCGGTGTCGCCCGCTCCATGCCGACCTCCGCCGCAGCCGATCTGGTGGCTGACGCGATGAAAATCGCCAAATTCGAAACCCCCACCGGCTGGAAGTTTTTCGGCAACCTGCTCGATGCCGGCAAGGTCACGCTTTGCGGCGAAGAAAGCTTCGGCACCGGTTCCAGCCATGTGCGCGAAAAAGACGGGCTCTGGGCGGTGCTTCTCTGGCTCAACATCCTTGCCGAACGCCGCCAAACCGTGGCTGAGGTGCTCGACGCCCATTGGGCGGAATACGGGCGCAACTATTATTCCCGGCACGACTACGAAGGGCTGTCGGTTGACATTGCGACCGGCCTGGTTGATCGCCTGCGGGCGCGGCTTGCCGAACTGCCGGGCCAGAAGATTGCCGGCATGGAAATCGCGTCCGGCGACGATTTCGCCTATACTGATCCGGTCGATGCGTCGGTTTCCGAAAACCAGGGGCTTCGCATCGTTTTCACCGATGGGTCGCGTTTCGTGATCCGCCTGTCGGGTACCGGTACCGAAGGGGCGACCTTGCGCCTCTATCTCGAACGCTACGTGGCCGGCCCCGAGGGCCTTGGTGAAGAGGTGCAAACCGCGCTTGCCCCGGTGATCGAGGCTGCCGAAACCATCGCTGGCATCAAGGCGGCGACAGGCCGTGACAGGCCCAACGTCATCACCTGACCCACCCGGCGGGGCCATGCCACCCGGCATTTCCCCGCCCGAAGCGCCTTGTCGCTTGCCGCGAGAGCAGATAGCTTGTGGCCGACCCCGGCCGCCGCCGAGGTGTGCGCGGAAGGTAACGGACTGACAATGCTGGAAAAAACCGCAATCATCGTGGTCACTTACCGGCGCAATGCGTTGCTCGGAAAACTGTTTGCCTCGCTTCTGGACCAGAAGCGAACGCCCGGCTGGATTATTGTTGTCGACAATGGCGGCGAGGCCCGGCCCCTGGTCGATGCGCTTCGCACGAAACTGGGCTCGGCCGTCCGGTACCTGCATCCCGACCAAAACCTCGGCGGTGCCGGCGGCTTTGCGCTGGGCGTTGAAACGGCCATGACCCTTGGCGCCGAATGGCTCTGGTTCATGGACGATGACGTGATGCTTCTGCCCGGTGCCCTCGCCAAAGCCGAAAAATGGGCCGCCAGACACCGGGTTTTTATCGGCCGCAGGCAAAACCGCGATGGCAGCGAGTTCTTTTATCAGCCGCGTTTCAATACGTTTCTCGCCATTCCGGTTCCCGACTTCAGTTTCAGCTTTGACCGCGCTGACACATTTCTGACCGATGTCATCTCCTTCGAAGGCTGCATGATGCATCGCTCGATCATAGAAAAGATCGGCCTGCCGGATGCGCGGTTCTTTCTTTCATGGGACGATATAATATATGGCTGGCTGGCCGCGCAGCACGAACCCGTTGCAATTGTGTCCGATTACTTCCTGCGCCGGACCCAGGACGTGCCCACAATCCGGTTCCGTGGCCGTCACGTCGCAAAACCCGGTCATCTTTACATATACCACTTCTTCAGGAACCGCCGGCTGGTAAGATCCTATTTCAGGGATCACAACGCATATAATCCGCTTGGTTTTCGCCTCGGCACACTCCTGCTTGTGGCAAAAGAGCTCTACCGCGGCGCGGCCGCTGGTGAGTTTCTTGCGGTTTCTCAACTCATCTTCCGGGGAATGACCGCCCGGAACAAACCTCATGAGGTAACGACTTGAAAATACTGTGCGTGGGCGCCGGCTTCTCCGGCGCAGTGGTGGCGCGGGAAATGGCCAGATCCGGTCACGACGTAACGGTCGTCGATCAAAGACCCCATATCGCCGGAAATTGCCACACCGCCCGTGACCCCGAGACCGGTGTCATGGTTCATGAATATGGGCCGCATATCTTTCATACCGACAACGAGGACGTGTGGGCTTACCTGAATGAATTCGGAACAATCATGCCCTATACCAACAGGGTGAAGTCGATCACCAAAGGTCAGGTCTATTCTCTTCCCATCAATCTCCACACAATCAACCAGTTTTTCGGGAAGACGCTTTCGCCGGATGAGGCCCGCGCCTTCGTGGCGGATCTCGTCGACAAATCCATTGACGAGCCCGTAACCTTCGAAGATCAGGCGCAAAAGTTTGTCGGGCCGGAGCTTTATGAGGCGTTTTTCAAGGGTTATACAAAGAAGCAATGGGGACGCGACCCGACCGAGCTGCCTGCAAGCATTCTGAAACGGCTCCCGGTCCGGTTCAATTACGATGACAACTATTTTCACCACAGGTTTCAGGGGATGCCGCGCGATGGTTATACAAGCATCGTCGGGAATATCCTGGATCACGAACGCATTTCGGTTGTGCTTGGGCATAGCTATACCTCAGACGAAAACTCCGCCTACGACCATGTGTTCTACTCCGGCCCGCTCGATGGCTATTTTGGACATATTCATGGACGGTTGGGATACCGGACACTGGACTTTGAAACCTTCCGCTATCACGGCGACTATCAGGGCAATGCGGTCATCAACTACCCGGATGAAGGCGTTCCCTTCACCCGAATCACGGAGCACAAGCACTTTGCGCCCTGGGAGAACCACGAAAACAGCCTGTGTTACCGGGAGTATTCGCGTGCCTGCGGCACAGACGATATACCGTATTATCCAATCCGCCTGGTCGAATCGGAGGCAGCCTTGACAGCTTACGAGTGTCTGGCCAGACAAGAAACGCACGTTACGTTTCTTGGGCGCCTGGGCACGTTTCGGTATCTCGACATGGATGTTACCATTGCAGAAGCGCTGGATACGGCAAAGCGGTTTTTGCGTTGAAACGAGGCCGTGCAGGTGTCGGCAAAAAAGATCAGCGTTATCGTTCCGGTATATAATCTGGAATCGCATTTCCGTCATCTCGAGACGGAGTTGTCAAAGCTGGACCGGGCGGCCGTCGAGATTATTCTCGTGAATGACGGATCGACAGATGAAACCGGGCGGTTTCTTGTTGATCTGCGCACCGTGTGGGACGAGATTCTGGTTATTGAATGCGAAGAGAACCGCGGGGCCGGTGCCGCACGGAATCTGGGGTTTTCAAGGGCGACCGGCGAGTATACGCTGTTTTTTGATGCTGACGACTTTTTGCATCCGGAAAATATCTGGCACACGATTGACTTGCTTGACGCAAGCAGAGCGGACGCCAGTATGAATGTATATGATTTCATTCGCGAAGGTGACAGGATCACCACCGGGATGAACGCATTTGACCATCAGCTCTGGAAGGCCGTATACCCTAGGTTTCACGGCAAAACCTTTGCAATTGATGCCTGCCCGGAATTGCTGAGATTCACCAATTTCCCCTGGAACAAGGTAATTCGGACCTCATATTATAAACAGTTGCGGCTGCGGCCTTTTTTTGGCGAAACGCGGGTCAACAATGACGTCCATGGGCACTGGAACACCTTGCTGCATGCCCGGAAATTGTTGCTTGTAGATGAGAAAATTGTGACCCATCGGATTTACCAGAATGAAAACCATATTTCAAAACAATTCGGAGCGGAACGTTTGGAAATGTTCGATGCCCTGCAATTGTTGCGAAGCCTGACAATTGCAGGGTCTGCAGAGCGGAAATGGCTGGGCCGTGAATACTGGTTGTTTGCCCGAAAGCTGGTCGAGTGGGGCGAAAGCCATATGGATAAAAGGTTTCGCGCTGATTTTCGATGCCGCCTCAAGGCGCTGGCCAGGCTGGCCTCGATTGCAGATCTCCGCGATCTCGTTGAGGCCGGGGAGGGTGATACCTGTACGTGGATTTTGGAATCTCTGGGTTAGGAAAGCAAAATGCCTGTGATTTCGGTCATCGTGACCTGCTTCAATGTGGCGGAATACATTGAACAATGCCTGGAGTCCGTTGTCAGTCAGACGTTGCGGGACTTGGAGATCATTGTTGTTGACGATGGCAGCACTGACGGAACGAGCGACATTATACGGCGCTATGCATCTGTGGATTCGCGTATAAATGGCGTATTTCTTCCGGAGAACACGATTGGCGGCGTCGCCAGCGCGGCAAATGCCGGCCTTGATGTTGCCAGTGGCGACTTTGTCGGGTTTGTTGACGGGGACGATTTTGTTGACCGGAGAATGTTCGAAAAGCTTGTGGACGCGGCTCTGGAACACCGGACCGATCTTGCGATGTGTAAATACCTTGAATACCTGGAGCCAACCGGAAAGACGCGCGAACCGGCGGAGCAGGGCAAATGGGTAGATGTGCGCAACGCGGGTGTGATCGAACTCGGCGACACGGATTCCGTTGTTCGGGTTTTGGGATTCATTGCCGTTCCGTGGCGGAAGATCTATCGTAGGAAATTTCTTGAAGACAACAGCATTCGGTTCCCGGTGGTCGACCGTTTTTGGGAGGATAATCCTTTTCACTGGTTTTCCGTGATTTCCGCGGAATCTGTTGCCATTGTTCATGAGCCTTTGTATTTTCACAGGGTCGGGCGCGAAGGGCAGACAATGAGTCTGGAAGGCTCTCAGTATGTCAAGATATTCAGACACCATGAGACAATAAGGGATTGGCTGACCTCACGGGGCGCTTTCGAGAGGTTTCATCCGGCCTTGTTCAATTGGGCAATCGTTCAATATGAGTGGGTTCTCAATCGTCTTGGCCGGGACGATGGCCCGCAGCTTTATCGGGCCTTCAGGCCAATCGCGCAACTGGCAGACGAGAAAATTCTTGATGTGGCTCTCCGGATGCGGGCAGGCAATACCGGGCGCATGATCCGGAGTATACACAAGGGAAACGAGGCGGAGTTTCTGGAGCTGTATCAGGCGCGGTTCGAGGCGGAAACCGCAGCGGCAAAGGGGCTTTGGAGCAGGCTGGAGCGCGGGCTTTCGATGGTTCGGTTGGCGAGGGAAAACACGAAGATATACGGTCTGAGAAATACGCTTGCCAAAACCGTCTCGCGGTTCAGGCCGAATGAAGGCCGGGGCAGGCGGCGAAAGATCAGGCAGGGCGGAACTCCCGTTACCGAAGCGCAAATGCTGAAACTCCTCGCGATTCTCGAGGCAGACGCCGGGCGCCGGCATGACGAAATCAAGCTTGAACTCGAAGAACTCCGTGAGGAGTTGCGCCGGTTGCGGTCAGACGCGGAGTGAGCAGAGGGAAGCGCAAGCGGACGGTCACCGGGAAGGCGGTGTTACGGAACCAGCCGTTTTATCGCCGCGATATGCGCCGTTTCGGCCCCCACTGCATCTTTGGCCAGCGCCAGTGCGGCTGCTGTCAGATCCTCCCGCGCAACCACCCGGTCGACCAATCCCCAGGCGAGCGCCTCGTCGGCCTCGATCTTCTGCCCCGCCATCAGGATCATCTTCGCCCGCGCAGGCCCCACCAGGGCCGCAAGCCGCGCCGGATCGGAGGGTTGTGGCAGAAAGCCAAGCTTCATCACCGGATAGAAGAACCGCGCCCCCGGTACCGCCAGCCGGATGTCGCAGGCCAGCGCCATGCCAAAAGCGCCACCTGCCAGCGTGCCGTTCAGCGCCGCGATGGTCAGGATCGGCGCCGCCGCGATCGCGCCGGAGAGCCGTTCCCACAGCGGACTGGTGGCGAGGCCCGCACGCGCCTCGTCGAGATCGGCACCGGCGGAAAACACCTTGCCCTCGCCGGTCAACACCAGCACCCGCGCCTCCCGCGCCGCAGCTTCGGCGATGCCGGCAAGCTCCTCAAGCATCGCGGCGGTGAGCGAATTGGCCTTGTCGGGGCGCGCGATCGTCGCCGTCCAGAGACCGCCTGCCCGGTCGAGGCGGATCATGTGGGCATCCCCAGGCTGGCGCGCACCACGTGGTTGGCGAGCGAGACCTCGCCGCCGAGGTAGCTGTCGGCTTCGGACGAGCACATCCAGAGCATCGCCTGCGCCGGCCAATGGGGCGAGACATGTGCGTCCCACGCCATTGCCGAGACCGGATTCACCCCCGAGGCCTTGATTTCGCGCTGCATGTCGGTGGCGACAGTGCCGGGCGAGAGCGACAGTGCGCGGATCCCGGCTGCACCCTCCTCCTTGTGCAACGCCTTGGTCAGCATCATCACCGCGGCTTTCGAGGCGCAATAATGGCTCCAGCCTTCCAGCGCGTTATAGGCCGCGCCGGAGCCCACAGTGATGATCGTGCCGCCGCCCTGCTTGCGCATCTGCGGCACCACCGCACGCAGGCCGTGGTAGGCCCCCTTGAGGTTGACGTCGAAAGCCTTCGACCATTTGCCGGGGTCGCTGTCGCGCAACATGGCGATCGGTTCGATGACACCGGCATTCGCGACGAACACATCCACTCCGCCGAACCGCCACACCGCCTGGTCGACTGCGGCCTTGACCTGGCTCCAGACGGACACGTCGCAGGTGACGGCCAGCGCGTGGTCGCCAATGTCGCGCGCGATCGCGCCGATAGCCGCGCCGGTGCGGGCGAGCAACACCACATTGGCGCCCTTTTCCGAAAACGCGCGCGCGGCAGCTTCACCGATGCCTTTGCTGGCCCCGGTCACGACAACGGTTTTGCCTTGCAGATCCATGACTTCCCCCTTCGGTCCCCCTATCCCTAACCCAAGCGCCCGGCGCATTCCAGAGTGTCGCGGCATCTCACTCCCTTGCGGGCTGGCGCGGCGGCGGGTACCTCACCGGGGAGGAAAGGATTTTCGCATGACCCAATCGCTCGACGCCCTGACCGAAGCGCTGCTCGACGCGGCCCGTGCCGCCGGGGCGGATGCGGCGGACGCCATTGCCGTTGACGGTATTTCGGTGTCGGTCGACGTGCTGAACGGCAAGCTCGAACATGCCGAGCGGGCCGAGGGGGTGGATATCGGGCTGCGGGTGCTGGTGGGGCAGCGGCAGGCCAATGTGTCGGCCTCCGACGTGTCGCCGGCGACGATTGCGGCAATGGCCGAACGCGCGGTGGCGATGGCGAAGGAGGCGCCGGACGATGCCTCGGTCGGCCTTGCGGTGCCGGGAGAGCTGGCGACCGCCTGGGATACCGACGCGCTGGAGCTGGCCGACCCGAGCGCCGAGCCCGCCCCAGCCGCGCTCGAAGAAGACGCCCGCCGGGCCGAGGCGGCCGCGCTTGGTGTCGGGGGGGTGTCTCAGGTGCAGGGCACCTCTGCCGGCTACGGCCGCCGCCGGATCTGGCTCGCGGCCAGCAACGGGTTTTCCGGCGGCTATGTCCGCACCGACCGGGCGGTGTCGCTCGCCGCGATCTCCGGCACCGGAGCGGAGATGGAGCGCGACTACAATGGCGAAGCCCGGGTGTTTCAGGCCGATCTGCCCGCGCCGGAAGAGATCGGCCGGATCGCCGGTGAACGCGCCGCGGCGCGGGCCGGCGCCAGTCAGCCGCCCACCGGCGCCTGGCCGGTACTGTTTGATGAACGCGTCTCGGCCTCGCTCATCGGACATCTGCTGATGGCGATCAATGGCAGTTCCATCGTGCACGGCTCGTCTTTCCTGCGCGACAAACTCGGCGAGGCCGTCCTGCCGGACGGGCTTTCGCTGGTGGAAGATCCGCACCGGCCGCGGATCTCGGGCTCGCGCCCCTTCGACGCCGAAGGGCTCGCCACCGCCCCGCGCCGGATCATCGACAATGGCGTGCTCACCGGCTGGACCCTCGACCTCGCCACCGGGCGCAAGCTTGGCATGGCAAGCACCGCCAACGCGGCCCGCAGCACTTCCGCGCCGCCCTCGCCAAGCGTCTCGAATGTGGCTCTGACACAGGGCAATATCACCCGCGACGGGCTGATGGCCGAGATGGGCACGGGGCTTCTGGTGACCTCGCTGATCGGCTCCACCGTCAACCCCAACACCGGCGATTATTCCCGGGGGGCGGCGGGGTTCTGGATCGAGAACGGCGCGATCACCCGGCCGGTCAACGAATGCACCATCGCTGGTAATCTGATCGACATGTTGCGGCGGATCGTGCCCGCGAATGACGCAGAGCCGCACAAGTCGCGGATGGTGCCGTCGCTGCTGGTGGAAGGGCTGACCATTGCCGGGGGCTGACGACCTCACGCTGCTGACCGATGCCGCCCGCGAGGCCGGGGCGATCCTCGGCAATCATTTCCGGCGTGGCGTGAAAGCCTGGGACAAGCCCGACGCCGCAGGCCCCGTCACCGAGGCCGATCTGGCGGCAAATGCGGCCCTGCACGCCCGCCTCACCGCCGCCCGCCCGGATTATGGCTGGCTGTCGGAGGAGGGGCCGGAAGACCCCGGCCGCCGCACGGCGAAACGGGCCTTCGTGATCGACCCGCTCGACGGCACCCGCGCCTTCATCGAGGGCGACAAGAGCTGGTCACTGGCGCTGGCAATCGTCGAGGCCGGGCAGGTCATGGCCGCCGTCACCTATCTGCCGATGCGCGACCGGCTCTATGCCGCCGCGCGCGGCAAGGGCGCCACGCTCAACGGCCGGGCGCTTTCGGTCAGCCCGCGCGAGGCGGTCGAAGGCGCCACGGTCCTGTCGTCGCGACGCAATTTCGAACCCTGGCACTGGCGCGATGCACAGGTGCCGGATATGCACCGCAAGTTCCGCTCTTCGATGGCCTACCGGCTCTGCCTCGTGGCCGAAGGCCGGTGTGACGCCATGCTGCGGCTGCGGCCGACCCGTGAATGGGACATCGCCTCGGGATGCCTGCTGGTGGAGGAAGCGGGCGGGCGGATCACCGACCGCAAGGGCACGCCGCTCGCCTTCAACCGCGCCGACCCGCTGGTCAACGGTCTGATCGCGGGCGCGCCGGGCCTGCATTCCGGCCTGCTCTCCCGCCTCGCCTGAGGCAGTTGCCGTGCGGCCGGGACGCCGGCCTCACCAGCGAAAACGCCTTGTTTTCGTCGGGTTGGACATGTGCCACCTCAGTCGCTAACATTCACTTACAGCGTTCTGGCGAAAGGAATCCGGCCGTGGCCGACGCAACCCCTGCAACTCCGAAACGCCCCCTTACCCTGCGCGATGTCTCCGAGGCTTCCGGCGTCTCGGAAATGACCGTGAGCCGGGTTCTGCGCAACCGCGGCGATGTTTCCGACGCCACCCGCCAGCGGGTGCTCGCCGCCGCGAAAGAGCTCGGCTATGTGCCGAACAAGATCGCGGGGGCGCTCGCCTCGCAGCGGGTCAACCTCGTCGGGGTCATCATCCCCTCGCTCGGCAACATGGTGTTTCCCGAGGTGATGACCGGCATTTCCGAGGTGCTTGACAACACCGCGCTGCAACCGGTCGTGGGGGTCACCAATTATCTGCCGGAGCGCGAGGAAAAGGTGCTCTACGAGATGCTGTCGTGGCGGCCCTCCGGGGTGATCCTCGCCGGGCTCGAACACAGCGACGCGTCAAAGGCGATGCTGCGCGGCGCCGGCATCCCGGTGGTCGAGATCATGGACACCGACGGCACCCCGATCGACTCGGTTGTCGGGATTTCGCACCGCCGTGCCGGACGGATGATGGCCGAGGCGATCATCAGGGCGGGTTACCGGCGGGTCGGGTTTCTGGGCACCAAGATGTCGATGGACCACCGCGCCCGCAAACGTTTCGAAGGCTTCACCGAGGCGCTCGGCAAGGTCGGGCTGGAGATCGCGGGCCAGGAATTCTACGAGGGCGGGTCGTCGCTCAAAAAGGGCCGCGAGATGACCCAAACCCTGCTCGCGCGCAACCCGGAACTTGATTTCCTGTATTATTCCAATGACATGATCGGCGCCGGCGGGCTTTTGCATTGCCTCGATCAGGGGCTGGATGTGCCGGGCAAACTGGGGCTCGCCGGGTTCAACGACATCCCGCTGCTCAAGGGCTTCTCCACCCGGCTCGCGACGATGGATTCGGGCCGCGCCGAAATCGGACGCCGCGCGGCCGAAATTATCGCACGCCGCACCGAAACGGGCGATGCGGGGGCGGAAGACGGCCACGGCACCCGGATCGAGCTTACCCCGACCCTCAACCGCGGCGACACCCTGCGCAAACGCCCCGCCGAAGGAAACTACCCCGAATAGCTGGACAAAGCGCAGCCAACACCGCATTAAAGCCCCGCGCGGCCCCGTGGCTCAACTGGATAGAGCAGCCCCCTCCTAAGGGGCAGGTTGCAGGTTCGAATCCTGCCGGGGTCGCCAAAGGCTTTTCAACCATTTGATTTTCCTGTACTTTTTCTCTTATTTGGAACTTTGATTGCGGAAGTTGGAACTTTTTGTTCCGTTTTCGTGGGCCGTGTCCCGGGTAGTGGTGTAACTTCGTTCTTCGGCTTTGGCTCGGCCGCAGTTACAGGGCAGCGATCTGCGCCGGATCCATAGGGTCAGTGTCGCAAATGGCGGCGACGGTTTCCAGCGTCATGTATCGCCGCGTGATCGCCCACTCGTCATTCTGCTCCAACATCAGGGCACCGACCAGGCGCGTGATGGCGGCCTCATTTGGAAAGATCCCGACGGCATTGGTTCGGCGTTTGATTTCCTTGTTCAAGCGCTCCAGTGGGTTCGTGGAGTGGATCCTGGCCCGGTGCTTGCGGGGAAAGCTCTTGTATGCGAGGACGTCGTCTTCGGCGCGGCGCATCAACTCGGCGAGCCTGGAATGGCGCAGTTCGAACGCGTCGATCAGCTTGGCCCAGTGTTCTTTCGATGCTGCGAGCGTGTCCTGGTCGAAGGCGGTTCCGAGCGCCGCGGTGACGATCGGGCGATCCTTCTTTCCGACGCAGGCAAGCGCGTTGCGCATGAAGTGCACGCGGCAGCGCTGGACGGTCGCGCCGGGCACCTTAAGCGTCATGCGAAAAACCTGACTCACTAAAGCGACCGGCTTTTAATTTGAGACATATCCGGCAGCTTTGAAGTAGTTCCAGCACTCTTGTGGCGAGTAGAGATCGCAAATCTCGGACAGAGCAT
>PDRW01000014.1 GCA_002746935.1 Rhodobacterales bacterium | reverse complement strand
AAGGTGCTGACATGATCCATCCTCCCAAACAGGATGAATCACAGATCAGCGGTCATGGGAACCCTTGCGATTCAGGTTTTTGGCCGGACGCTTTAGACCAGCGTCAACCAGACCAGCGTCAACCAGACCGGCACCCAGCCGGGCCGGCGCCGGCCTTTCTGCGGTCGCGTCTCTTCCTCCGGCCCCCGTGCCCCCCGTGCCCCGTTGTCGGCCCCTCTCGCCGCCATTTGCCTTTTTCCTGGCCAAAATAAAATACTCCCCGGGGGTTCCGGGGGTTGGAAACAACCGGACCGGTTGTTTCCAACCCCTCGGAAAATCGCTGCCGGTTTCGATGGGCGGGTGTCCTGACCAGCCGGTTCGGGCGGGGGCCGCCGCCGGGCAAAGTCCGGCGCTCTCTGTTACCCCTGGGTCGGCCAGGCGCGGTGTTCGTCGTCGATGACGAATACATGCGCATGATGCCGCCCGCCCTCTGCCAGATGCGGGTGATCGGCGGGAAGATCCGGGTGGTCATGGGCGATTTCGGCGCCCGTATCTGCGGGCCAGAGCCGCGGCGCCGCAAGCGCGGCGGCGAGGGCGGTGCCCCCCAGCAGCGCCAGCGTTGACACGATGCCAAAACCCGCCCCGGCCCAGCCGGCCACCGGATAGGCCACCAGCCAGCAGGCGTGGGAGAGGGCGAATTGCGCCGCGAACACGCAGGCGAGGTCCGCTTCGCGGGCGGAGCGGCGCAGGAGCCGCCCCGAGGGCGTGAGAATGCCGGAATAGAGCCCGCCGGACAGTGTCCAGAGCGTGAGAAAGCCGGGCCAGGGCAAGAGGCCGAAAGCGGCGATCCAGCCCGCATGGGCCAGCATCAGCACCGCAAGCGCCTGCGCCGCGCCGGTCATCGCCGCCCGGTCGCTCAGCCGCATGAGCACTTGCGGCAGGGCAAGGGCGGTGGCCATCGAACCGGCGCCGAAGGCGGCGAGTGCAAGCGTGAGGTCGGTTTCCGAGCCGCCGTAGCCCGAGCGCACCATCACCACGGTGTTGACGATCACGAAGGCCCCGGCGGCGGCGGCGGTTCCGTTGAGCGCCAGCAGCCCGCGCAACCGCGGTGTGGCGAGGTAGATGTGCAGGCCGCGGGTCAGCCTTTCGCTGAAGCGGCGCTCTCTGTCGTGGCGGCTGCGCGGTGGCAATGCGGCCAGCAGCACCAGCGCCGCCGAGACCAGAAACCCCAGCGCCGTGCCCGCGAACAGCCCGTGAAAGCTCATCACGCTCAGCAGCAGCCCCGCAAGCGCCGGGCTCAGCAGGTTTTCGAGGTCATAGGCGAGGCGCGACAGCGACAGGGCGTTGGTATAGTCACGCTCGTTTGGCAGCACATCGGGGATCAGCGCCTGGAAGGCCGGGGTGAAGGTGGCCGAGGCCGCCTGAAGGACGAAGATCAGCCCGTAGACCTGCCAGACCTCGCTGACGAAGGGCAGGGCGAGCGCCACCGCCGCCCGGGTCAGATCGGCCGCGATCAGCACCTGCTTGCGCGGCAGCCGTTCGGCCAGGGCCCCGGCGAGCGGGGCGAGGCCGACATAGGCGGCCATCTTGATTGTCAGCGCCGTGCCCAGCACCGCGCCCGCGCGGGCCCCGGCAAGGTCGTAGGCGAGCAGTCCCAGCGCCACGGTCAGCAGCCCGGTGCCGAGCAGGGCGGCGGCCTGGGCGATGAACAGCCTGGCGAAGGTCGGGTTGGCGAGCACGGCAAACATGGGGGCAGGTTACGCGGGTTTGCCGCCCGTGTAACCGCCTTTTGTGCGCCTTTCACCCGGCCCGTGCGCGCCGGGCGGCTGCGCTCTCGCTCAGTCGAAGACCTCCGCCAGCTGGTCGACGCCGATACCTTCCTTGACCTCCTTGAGCCGGGCAAAGACCAGCGCATTGACAATCGAGCTGAGCCCGAAGAATGCCGTTTGCATGATGCTGGTGATCAGCAGCACGATTGCCACGGATAGGGCGCCGGTCCCCTCTGTTGCGTAGGCCGCAGATCCGGCAACGAAGGTGACCGCGAAGGAGATCATGAAAACCACCACGGACAACAGGACGAAAAGCCCCACGATCGGCCAACGGTACCCTTTCGTCAGCTTGGCGCTGCGGCCCATGGCGCGGAACCCGGCCCGCTCGATCACGATCACCGGGGTCGTGACGTAGAACACCGCGAAGATCCAGAGCCCGGGAATGATCAGCGCAGCGGTCCCGAACCCCACCAGGATCATGACCACGCTCATCAGGATGACGATCGGCGCGGCCGAGCGCAGGGCCGGACCGAAATACGCCCCTATGCTGCGCGCACGGCCCAGCTTTACGTCATAGGCGAGTTGCACCAGCAGCGCCGTGGTGATGCCGTAGATGGCGAATTGTACCAGCAGCATGAAAGCAAACCTGATCCACAAGCTGGAGTCGGCTTCAATAAACATGTTCGGGTCCGGCTCCTCGAGCCCGAGGGCCGCCTTCCAGCCCAACCACATGCTGCTGGCGCCGAGCGAAACTGCGATCGGCAGGATGCAGATCAGGAACACAGTCACGAAACGACGGAACAGGATCGACAGGCTGTCGCCCAGCAGGCGGCCGACGCCAAGCGGCTGTCTGGTCTGGGCATATCCGGGGTCGGTCATGGAAGTCATTGGGTCATCCTTGATATTGAATTGATCTCACCCCAGGGGGTACAGCCAGAAGAACACGCCAGCGCGCCGGCGAAAAGGTCAGATCTGGCCATTTTCAGGGCGCTTTTCGCCTTTTGTGCCGCCATTGTTGCCATTGCTGCGATGAAACTTGTTCGCCCTCCGCTCGCCAAACAGCTGGCGCTGTTCAAGATGGCCGCGCTGGGCCTTGTAGAACGCCTTGAGAAAGGCGAGATGTTCGGCTTCCGGCACGGTCTCGCCATAGCCGATCTTCTTCCGCACGCGTTCGGCCACGGTGGCAAGGGCTGCGCGCTGGAGGGGCGGGATCATTTTGCCGTGGCGTTCGGCGGCGCGCAGCAGGTCTTCGAGCGTCTGCAATTCGAACACGCCGTAATGGTCGAGCTGGTGGGCAAAGAACCGGTAGCCTTCGGTTTTCGCGCCTGCGGGCGGTGCCGTCCGGCTGACATCGGCCAGCAGCACCGCCACCGGAAGCTGCACCACATAAGTCCCGGCCATCATGTCGCCCAGGCGGCGGCGGCGCGGATTGGCGAGCGGCACGATCAGGGTGGCGAGGATCCAGCCGAAGGTGAGCAGGGAGACCAGCGGCGTTGCCGCGTCGAGGGTGAAGAGCAGCGTGCCGGGCAGAAAGATCTCCGCTTCCTTCATCAGGTTGCGCGCCACCAGCGCATGCGCCGTGAGCGGCCCGCCGTCTTCGCTCACCACCTTGATCGACATCATCTTCTTGCCGAGCGTCTGGCCGTTCCAGATCAGTTCGGTGACCGCGTAATAGGGCACGCGGATGAAGAAGAACAAAAGCACAAACAGGCTGATGAGCGTGTTGGACCCGGTGAGTGAGCTCAAGAATGTGAACAGCAGCAGCGCGACCGCCGCCACGGTGGTGATCAGAATGTCGGTGATCTGCGCGCCGAAACGTGCCCCGATGGTGGCGACCCTGAGGGTGATCGGCACGCCTTCGGGCGGCATCAGCCGGTGCGGGTCGGGGCGCTCTGCCCGGCGGCGCCTGAAGCGGAGGCGGGGAAGCTTCATGGCCGTCTCCCGCCGAAGGCGAACCATGCGAGCCACAGCGCGCCCACGCTCCAGCCGATGGCATAGCGCCAGCCGGTGTCCTGCACCATCTGACGGCCGAAACCCTCGAGCAGCGCCGCCGCCACCAGCATCAGCCCCGCCACCAGCGCCAGTTTCACCGCGTCGCGGCTGGCGGCAAACAGCGCCGCCCGCCGGGTCATCTGCCGGGGAAACAGCAGCGCCGTGCCGAGCTTCGCCCCGCCGCCCGTGGCAATGGCGACGGCCGCAAGCTCCGTTACCCCATGGATCGACAGCCATCCGACCAGTTCGGTCCCGAGCCCGCGCTCCACATGCAGCGCGATGAAGGCGCCGACGGTCAGCCCGTTGTAGAAGGTGAGCAGCAGCGCCGGCGCGGCGAGAAAGACGCCAAGGCCGAAGGCGAGAAAGGCGATGCGGGTGTTGTGGGAAAACAGGAAGGCGGCGAAGGCCCCGAGCCCGGCACCGGTTGCCTCGTCTTCGGAGAAGATCTGATCGCGCAGAAATTCGGTCGAGGCATTGGGCCCGCGCCCGCCGGACATCCCTTCCGGCACGAAGACATAAAACCAGTCGGGGTTTTCCATGAACAGCAGATAGCCCGCCAGCATCCCCAGCCCGAGGGCGAGAAAGGCGAGCGCCACGAAACGCCAGCTCGCCCGCATCGCCCGCGGCGCCCCCCGGGTGAGAAACCGGTGCAGGAGCCCGCCCAGGCGTTCCTGCGGCGCATAGACCGTGAGATAGGCCCGCGCCGTCAGCGCTTCGAGATAGTCGAGCAGCGCCTTGTCGAGCGAGATTTCGCGGGCGATGGCAAGCGACGATGTGACCTGGCGGTAGAGCGCGGCGAGGTCGCGGGCCTCGGCGAAACTCAGCGTCTTCAGCCCGCGCTTTTCGGCCTTGGCCACCAGCGCTTCGAGATGGCGCAGGGCGGCTTCGCGTTCGGCGCGGAACCGGGCGGAGCGGATGAGGGTTGCGTTGTCCATCAGATCAACTCGCGGGCCTTGATGTCGAGATAGGTCGAGACCAGCCGGGCGGTCAGTTGTCCGGGTTCGGCGTCGACCACGGTCACCCCCATGCGTGCCAGCCGCGCCAGCACCAGGTGGCGCTCCGACAGCGCCTGGGCGGCGGCCACCAGTTCGGCGACCCCGTCCATGTCGTCAGGGCTCGCATTCACCCGCGCTTCCAGCCCGGGATCGCGCAGGGTGACGAAAATGATGAGGTGGCGTTTGGCCAGCACCGCGAGGTTTTCCAGCATCAGTTCGGCGGAAATGCTGTCGACGAAATCGGTGAACACCACGATCAGCGAGCGTTTCGGGCAGCGCCCGCCGAGGTCGGTCATGGCGAGCGTGTGGTTGGTGGCCCGGTCGGTGTAGTGCATGTCGGCGGTGCGGGCGCGCAGCCGGGCAAAGGCGAGGCGGCCGGGTTCGGGGGCGGCGAAATCGCGCGGGGTCACGTCATAGGAATAGAAGCCCACCAGATCGCCGCCGATGGCCGCTGCCCAGGCAATCGCAAGGGCGGCGTTGATCGCGTGGTCGATCTTCGGCAGCCCGGCGATTTCCTCGCGCATCAGATAGCCGTTGTCGAGCGCCACGATCACCTGGTGATTGCGTTCGGCGCGCTGCTCCTTGGCCACCAGCGCGCCGCGGTGGGCGGAGCGTTTCCAGTCGATGCTGCGCCGGTCCATGCCGGGCACGAAATCGCGCATCTGGTGGAACTCGTGGCCTTCGCCGATGGCGCGGTTGTCCTTGGTGCCGTAGAGCGTGGAACGCACCTCGACGGTGATCTGGCCCGATTGCACCAGACGGATGTTGGGCACCACCCGCAGCCGGGCGTCGAGCGTCACTTTGGGCACGAAGTCGAACAGCCCGAGCCGCGACGGCCAGATCAGCCAGGCCCGGGCAAGCGGCCAGAGCCCGCGGCGGCGGGCCTTGAGCGTGACCTTCGCGGTGCCTTCGGGGGTGAAGGCGATCTCCTCCGGCCCGTCGAACCCTTCGGGATAGTCGAGCCTGGCGCGCAGGCCCGGCGGCGCGGGGGCCACACGGAGCGTGAGCGCCGTGGTCTCGCCGGTGAACACCTCTTCGGCCAGATCCAGCGTGACCCGCTTCGGCCGCCCGATCGACAGCAGAACATCGCCCAGAGCGGCGAGCCCGATCAGCCCCCAGAGCACGGCAATCGCCCCGGAGGCGGTGCCGAGCCCGGCCAGCACGGCGCTCACCACGAGCACCGCGGCCCCGAGGCGGATCAGCAATGTCGACGGACGGATCAGCGGGGGGCCTCCACTTGGTTGAGGATGTTTTCAAGCACCTGAGCGGCGCTGCGGCCCTCGATCTCGGCCGAGGGGCCGAGCACGATGCGGTGATGCAGCGCCGGCACGTAGAGCGCCTTCACATCGTCGGGAATGGCGAAATCGCGCCCCTTCAGCGCCGCCGCCGCCCGGGTGGCGGCCGCCAGCGCGTCGGCGGCGCGGGTCGAGGCGCCGTGGGCGATCTCGGGGTTCTCGCGGGTGGCGCGCACCAGCGTGAGGATATAGCCGAGAATATCGTCTTCCAGCCGGATCCCGTCGATCAGCGCCCGCGCCGCGGCGAGGTCGTCGGCGGCCAGCACCGGGGCGACGCCATCGGTCTCCACATGGCCGTCGAGCGGTTCGCCGGCATGCTGCTTCAGGATCGCAAGCTCCACCGGCTGCGGCGGAAACTCCACCATCAGCTTGAACAGAAAGCGGTCGAGCTGGGCTTCGGGCAGCGGATAGGTGCCCTGCTGTTCGATCGGGTTCTGGGTGGCGATGACGATGAATTCGGCGCCCAGCGAATGTTCCTCGCCGTCGATGCTCACCTCGCGTTCGTTCATCGCCTGAAGCAGCGCGGCCTGCGTCTTGGGCGGCGCGCGGTTGATCTCGTCGGCGAGCAGCACCTGGGCAAACACCGGCCCCTTGGTGAGCACGAACTGGCTGGTCTGGAAGTTGAAGATCGAGGTGCCGGTCACGTCGCCGGGCATCAGATCGGGGGTGAACTGGATGCGGCCGAAGTCGAGATCGAGCGCGGCGGCAAAGGTCTTGGCGAGCAGGGTCTTGGCGGTGCCGGGGGGGCCTTCGAGCAGCACATGGCCGCGGGCGAAGAGCGCGGTGAGCACCAGATCGACCAGCGCTTCCTGGCCGAGCACCCGCTTGGCGATTTCGCCGCGCAGGGCATCGGCGCGGCGGGCGAGGTCATCGAGGTTCATGGGCGAAATCTTTCCAGGATGGTTTCAAGGGCGTTGACATGGGTCATGGCTTCGGCGGCCCGGGTGCCGGGGGGCAGCGCGCGCAGGCGCGCCAGCGCGTCATCAAGCGCCGGGGCATGGTCGGGGAAGGCGGCGGCGATCTGGCGGTTGAGGGCGCGGGCGTCCATGCCGTGGGCGGGGCCGAACAGCTGTGCCCCGAGGGCGGCGCGCCGTGCCAGCGCATATTCCGCCACCAGCGCGCCGTCCTGACCGGTGAGCCGCATCAGCCGGGCGCGGGCGCGGATCGCCTCCCGCCGTGCCGAGGCGGCGGCGGCCTCGGTGCCGGTGAGCGGCCCGTAGCGCCGCGCCGCGCGCCAGAGTGTGAGCGCAAACAAGGCCGCCACCCCAAACCAGAGCGCACGGAACGGGGGCTGGAAAAAGCGTTTCACATCGGCCCAGCTGCGCTCGTAATCGTCTTCCTCGCCGCTGTCGCCGGAGCGGAACCAGTTGCGCCGTGAGCTGTCGATCAGCACTTCCCCGCCGTTTGCGGCGGTGCCGATGAAATCCGCGGCGATGCGGGCGTTGTCGGCGAGCCGGAGCCCGTGGTTGCTGAACAGATCCGGGTCCGACAGCAGATAGAATTCCTTTCCCTTCACCTTCCGCGTTCCCTTGCCCTTGCCCTGGCTCCAGCAGCGGCCGAGCAGCATCAGCCCCACCTCGGGGAAGCCGATGACGGGCTCGCATTTTTCCGAGGCAAAGACCTGCGGCACGTAGAGCTCGGCAGTGAGCGGGCCGGTGTCCGCCTCGTAGTCGAATTCGGCGAAAGGCACACGGATGCGGGCAAAGCCGGCATTCGGGTCGCGGGTCAACTCGCTGACGAGGGTTTCGAGCGCGGCCTCGTCGTCGAGCAACACCGGATGCGCCAGCCCCGTGAGCCGCACGCCGCTGCGCCATTTCGGCAGGATCACCAGCGTCGGCAGCACGTTGATCCGGGCGCGGACCGAAGACAGCGACACATCGTATTCGTCCTGCTGGAGCAGCAGCGCTTCAGCGTCGTCGGGCCGGCGGCGGTGGGAGGTGAGCTGGGTATCATGGAGCGGCAGGATGTTGAGCCCGAGGGGCTCGGGGTCGATCATCCAGCCGCCTGGGAAACTGTGGGTGCGCACGCCTTCGGCGTTGAGCCAGACCTGAAGCCCGGCGAAGCCGACGGGGGATTTGTGCAACGGGGTCTCGCGCGTCAGGGCGACATGGGCAGCCAGCGCCAGCCCGGCCAGCAGTACCAGCGCCAGCATGATCATGTCGGAGCGCAAACCGCCCGCGGGTTTGGTCAAAAGGGTCATGCCGCCGCCCCCTCGACCAGCGGGCGCACCGCCGCCACGTGGTCGCGGAAGGCCGCTTCACCGATGTCGCGGCCGCCGAAATGCACCGCTTCGGCTTCCAGGACCAAAGCCCGGAGCGCGGCGCGGTGCGGGGTAGCTTCCGGCAGCCGGGCGAGCGCTTCGCGTCCGGTCCAGCTTTGCTGAAACAGAAGGCCCTGTGCTGCAACGGCGCGTGCCAGCGCGGCCCCGGCGAGGCGCAGCAGCGCTTCGCGCCGGTCGGGCGTGGCAAGGATCGCCGCGAGCGAGGCAGGCGCGGCCGCACCCGGGGCAGGGGCCGCGCCGGGGCCGCGCCGGGCGTTCTCCGCCTCGCGCGAGAACGAGACCGAAAGCCCGCCGCCGAACCGCACGAACAGGAGGATGATGCCCAGGATCACGGCCAGAGCCACGGCGTTTGTCACATCCCAGCCGGTCACGAGGGAGTCTTCGTCGGTCTTCGGCTTTACCGGTTCGGCCCCGGTTTCCAGATCGGGCGCGCCGCGGGCGGGGTCGTAATAGCTGACGCCGCTGTCGATCCCGCGCAGCCACAGAGCGTCGAGATAGGCCTGACCCGAGGTGCCGATCTCGACCGGTTTGGTTTCGGCGGCGGGCGCCTCGGCCATCACCGCAACTGGCAGGGCCACGCCGAGCAGCAGCGCGGCGAGGCGGGGGGTGAACCGGTTTGCGACACGTAGCGTCATCCTGCCCGGATACCCTATCGCGCCCTTGTGCACAAACCCTGTGCCAAGGTCATTTTGGGGCGTTTTGGTGGCCAATTCTTAGCGCCAGCCAGCCCATGCGTCAGCTCCCGGCTTCCGGGGGAAGCCGACCGGGTGCGAACCCCAGCACCGTGCCGCCAAGGGCGCGGAAGGCCCGCTGGCGGCAGGACAGCACCAGAAGCTGCATGTCGCCGGCGCGGGCGTGAAGCGCATCGAACATCCGCTCGATGCGGTCGTCGTCGGTATAGACCAGCGCATCGTCGAGGATCACCGGCGCAGGCCGCCCGGCGCGGGCCAGCAGCCGGGCGAAGGCGAGGCGGACCAGAAGGGCGATCTGCTCCCGGGTGCCGCCGGAAAGATCGTCGAGCCGCTCGGGCGTGCCGTCGCGGGTAAGCTCGGTGGGCAGGATGGTGTCGTCGTCGAAGCTGAGCTCGGCCCCCGGCCAGAGCACCCGCAGCAGCGGGCGAAGCTCGGCGGTGACGGGTTCGAAATAGTGCTCGCGGGCGCTGATCCGGGCGGCGTCGAGCTCGGCCTGCAAAAGCGTGAGCATGTCGCGTTCGAAGGTGAAACGCGCAAGCCGGGCGCGGGCCTCGGTGAGCTTTTCGCGGGTCGCGGCAAGGTCTTCGTCGACCCCCTCACCGGCGCGCAGCGCGATCGTGGTGTCGAGATGGGCAAGGCGGCGGTCGATCTCCTGAAGACGCGCGCGGGTGGCGTCGAGCGCGGAGCGGGCGCGGGTCAGGCCGGCGGTGGCGGCGTCGAGATCGGGGGCGTCCTGCGCCAGCCGCGCGGCCTCGGCTCTGGCGGTCTCGGCGGTCGCATCGGCCTTGGCGCGGGCTTCGGTGAGCCGGGCCTCTTCCGCGGCCGGGTCGTCGATGCCGGACAGGGCCGCGAGGGCGTCGTGAAGCCGCCGGGCGGCGGCTTCGCCCGCCGCGATGGCCCGGGCCTCGGCGAGGGCGGCAGCTTCGGCCTGTCTGGCGGCGCGGTCGAGCACGGTTTCGGCGGCGGCAAGACGGGCGCGGGCCTCGGTGAGCGCCTGTTCGGTTTCGGCGCGGCTTGCGGCGTTGGAGGGCTCTTGGGGCTCTCGGGGCTTTGGGGCCTCACCCAGCGCCGCGCGTTCCCCGGCAAGGGCCTCGATCCCCTCGGGGGCGATGGCGGCAAGCGCCGCGCGCGCTTCGCGCAAGCTCGCGTCTGCGGTACGGCGCGCGGCATGGGCCGCATGGGCCGCCTCCGGCGTGGCGGCCTGCGTGGCGGCAAGCGCGTCTGTCACGGCGGTTTGGGCGCGCTCGAACGCCCGTGTGTCGCCGGACGCGGCGCCCGGTTCGATGTCAAGCGCGCCGATGCCCGGCAGGGTGAGGCGTGTCGCGTCGGGGAGGGCGCGGGGGGCGTTGTCGGGCAGGGTGCTGCCGTCGGCGAGGGTGGCGCGCGGGGCCTCGGGGCTTGCGTAGCGCAGGGTGACGCGCGGCGCGGCCTGTTCGCGCAGCGCCTGCTGGACGCGGAAATCCTGAAGCGCTGCGTCGAGCGCGGCGATGGCTTGCGCGTCCGGTCCCGTCCGGGCGGCGGCCTGATATTTGGCGACGGCCCGGGCAGCGCTTTGCGCCTTGGCGAGCTGCTTGTCGAGGGCGGCGCGCCGGATTGCGGCCTGATGTTCGCGCTCGGCGGCCTCTGCGGCGGCATGCGCGGCCTCTGCGGTGCGAAGCGCCTCCCGCGCGGCGCGTTCTCCGGCCTCGGCCTCGGTGCGGGCCGCGGCGGCGGCCTGCTGCGCCTGCCGGGCGGTGGCTTCGGCCGTCTGGGCCTCGTGGCTGCCGGTCTCGGCGGAGGCCAGCGCGGCGCGCGCCGTGCGGAAGCGTTCGAGCCGGTCACGGGCGGTGGTCTGTGCCGCTTCGGCGGCCGCGGCGCGCTCGCGGCCCCGGTCGGCGCGTTCGCCATGTTGGCGGGCGGCCTCCAGACGGGCGCGGGCGGCCTCGGCCCTGGCTTCGGCCTCCGCCTGAGCCTCCGGGTCGCCCAGTTCCGCCGCCTCGCGCTTCAGCCCCCGGCGTTCGGCAATCGCCCCGGCAAGCTCTTTGGACAGGGTGGCAAGCGCCGTTTCGCGGGCCTCCAGCGTGGCCACGTCGTCTTCGGCGGCCTTGAGCGGACCACCGGCCTTCGCCCGCCCGGTGGTGGTGACCAGCGCGTCGAGTTCCTCGCGCACCCGCGCGCGGGCGCGCTCCATCCGCCGTCCGCCGGTCATCGCCTCGACCTCACCCGCCACCGACGACATCAGATCGCGCCGCGCCGCGCGGGCGGTCTTTTCGGCCTTGCTGTCGCCGTCGAGCGCGGTCTCGCCCTGACGCACCCAGAGCAGCCCCGCCGGGCCGCCATGGTCATCGGCGCGGGTCTGGCGGGCGATCCACTCCTCGGCGGCATCGCCCTTGGCGACCAGCCGATCACCGCCGTCGATGTCATGCACCTCCGCCATCGGCCGCGACAGCCAGCGCTTGGTGATCCGGAAGCGGCGCCCCTCCAGCTCGACCTCGACCGAGACGGTTGGCGCCCCGCCGGCATGGGGCTGGAGCCGTTTCACCTCCTGCTTGCGGCCGCGGTGGGGCTGGAAGAACAGCGCCTGAAGCGCGTCGAACAGGGTCGATTTGCCGCTTTCATTGGGGGCGGTGAGCACGTTGACCCCGGCGCCGAGACCGTCGACGCGCACCGGTTCGGTGAAGCGGCGGATGTCGGCAAGGGTGATCGAGAGCAGTTTCATGCACTCTCCTCCCGGGCCTCGTGGAGATAGCCATAAAGCCGGTTGATCGCGGCTTCGGCGAGGCGGCGGGTTTCGCCGGGCGCGGCGGGGTCGGCGGCACGGGCGGCCAGCGCATCGGCGGCGATGCGGAGCGCGCCGGCGCGGTCGATGGCGTCGAGATCGGCCGGGGCAAGCTCGGTGGCGAGCGCCTCGGTGACCAGTTCGAAGAAGCCGAATTCGGGCGCGGCGGCGCGGGCGGCCGTGGCAAGTGCCGCCTGATCGGCGAGGCGCGCGCGGCCCCGGGCCTCGATGCGCAAGAGGTGATCGCGCCGGGCGCTGCGGGGCTCGGGCAGCAGGGCGGTGAGCGCCGCGCCGGGCGCCTGCCCGGGCAGCAGATCGAGCGGCGCGGCGCGCCAGTGGAACCGCCCTGTCGCCACGGTTTCGGTCTCGGGGTCTGCGCCCGGGGCGAGCCGCACCGCAAGGCAGGCGCCGGTGCCTGCGTGGCGGAAGCTGTCATATTCCGGCGCGCCGGAATAGAAGCAGCGCGGGCCGATTTTCACCTGTCCGTGCCAGTCGCCGAGCGCGAGATAGGCGAGCCCGGCCCGTGCCGGTCGGTCGGGGGCGATCACCGCCTCCGTGCTGTCGCCCTCCGGGGTGAAATCGGTCACCGGCCCATGCGCCAGCCCGATGCGCAACGCGCCTTCCGGGGTGGCGGCACTGTCCATCGCCGCCGTGAGGTCGTGGCCCGGGAAGCGGCGCGGCAGGGGCGCGGGCAGGAGCCATGCGCCGGGGGCGATCTCGGTGGGCGCTGGCGTGGTCAGCAGATGGACATTTCCGGGGGCACTGGCAAAGGCGTCCCAGAGCCCTTCGGCGGCGAGACTGTCGTGGTTGCCCGGGATCAGCCACCAGTCGAGGCCCGGGTCGTCGGCCATCGCCGCCAGCGCCTGGGCGATGGTGGCGGGCGCGGGGGTTTCGCTGTCGAACACGTCGCCGGCCACAAGGATATGCCCCGCGCCCCGGCTGCGCGCGGCTTCGGCGAGGCGGGTGAGGCTTTCGTGCCGCGCCTCGGTGAGCCGATGGGCGATCGCCGCCGGAAAACGGGCGAAACGCTTGCCGAGGTGGAGATCCGAGGCATGGATCAGACGAAGCTCAGTCATGGGGCCTGCTCGCTTGGCTGTCTGGCCCCGTGGTAGCGGCGCGGGGCGGGCGTGTCAAAAGCCGGGCCCGAGTTCTGCCTGAGCCCCGCCCGGGCCCCGCCCGAGTCTTGCCTGCGCCCTGACGCCGCTTCCCCGCTTGACCGCCCGCCGCCCCCTTTGCAATCTCGCGCCCATGACACCCATGACCCCCGGACCCTTCGCCGCCCGCATCACCCGCAGCCCCATCCCCTTCGACGCCGACCCGGCGGCGGAGATCGCCGGGGCCTTCGCCGATCTTGCGCCGGAGCTCGTCGAGCTTCTGAAAGGCACCGCCGGGTGCAGCCCCTATCTGCGCGATCTGGCGCGGCGCGAGGCGGACTGGCTGCGTGCGGCCCTCGCCGACCCCCCGGAACAGGTGCTCGAGGCCGAGCTTGCCGCCGCCACCGGCGAGACCGACCCGGCCCTGCGCGCCGCGCTCCGGCAGGCCAAGCGGCGGATTGCGCTGCTCGCCGGGCTGGCCGACCTTGGCGGTGTCTGGACGCTCGAAGAGGTCACCACCGCGCTCACCCGGCTGGCCGATCTGGCCACCGACCGGGCGCTGAAACTCCATGTGGGCAGGGAGATCGCCCGCGGCAAGCTCCCCGGCGCCAGCGAAGACGACATCATCACCGCGGCCGGGGCGGTGGCGCTGGCGATGGGCAAGATGGGCGCCTTCGAGCTCAACTATTCCTCCGATATCGACCTCATCATGCTGTTCGACGAAAGCCGCTTCGACCGCGACGATTTTCACGAGGCCCGGGCGAGCTTCATCCGCGCCACCCGCCGCATGAGCGCAACCCTGAGCGAGATGACCGCCGACGGCTATGTCTTCCGCACCGATCTGCGGCTGCGTCCCGACCCGTCGGTCACCCCGGTGATCCTCGCCATGGCCACCGCCGAAAGCTACTATGAAAGCCTCGGACGCACCTGGGAACGCGCCGCCCATATCAAGGCCCGCCCCTGCGCCGGTGACATCGCCGCCGGCGAGGCCTATCTCCAGCGGCTCACCCCCTTCGTCTGGCGCAAACATCTCGACTTCGCCGCCATCGAAGACGCCCATGCGATGCGGCTCAGGATCCGCGAGCACAAGCGGCTCCATGGCGAGATCAGCCTGCCGGGCCATGACATGAAACTCGGCCGCGGCGGTATCCGCGAGATCGAATTCTTCACCCAGACCCGGCAGCTGATCTCCGGCGGCCGCGATCCCGATCTGCGGTTGCGCGCCACCGTGCCGGGGCTGGCGATGCTGGCCGAAAAGGGCTGGGAGACGCCCGAAACCGCCGAAATCCTCACCCGCCACTATCGCAGCCACCGCGAGATCGAACATAGGGTGCAGATGCTGCGCGACGCCCAGACCCACAAGCTGCCCACCGACCCCGAAGAGCTGCGCCGGGTGGTGTATCTCTCGGGCGAGAGCGATGTGGCCGCCTGGGGCGCGCGGCTGGAGGCGGCGCTGGCGGAGGTCCACAGCCTCACCGAAGGCTTCTTCGCCCCCGACGAAAGCCAGCCGGATCTGCCGGAGTTTTCCGCAGAAGACGAAGCGGTCATCTCGCGCTGGCGCTCCTATCCGGCCTGCCGCAGCACCCGCGCCAGCCAGATCTTCGAACGCCTGAAGCCCGATCTGCTCGCCCGTCTCGGCAAGGCGGCGCGGCCGCGGGAGGCGCTCACCCAGTTCGACGCCTTCCTGCGCGGCCTGCCCGCGGGGGTGCAGCTTTTTTCGCTGTTCGAGGCCAATCCCACGCTGGTCGACCTGATTGTTGACATCGCCGCCACGTCGCCGGCGCTCTCGGTCTATCTCGGGCGCCACGCCGGGGTGCTCGACGCGGTGCTGGGGGGGGATTTCTTCAAGCCCTGGCCGGGGGAGGACTGGCTCGCGGAAGATCTCGCCGCGAAGCTCGGTGCGGTCGCGGGCGATTATGAAGAACAGCTCGACACCGCCCGGCGCTGGAAGAAGGAATGGCAGTTTCGCATCGGCACCCACCATCTGCGCGGGCTGGTGAGCGGCCGCGAGGTGGGTGCGCAATATGCCGATCTCGCCGACGCCGTGCTGCGCGCGCTCTGGCCGGTGGTGGTGGCGCATTTCGCCGAAAAGCATGGGGATCCCCCCGGGCGCGGCGCGGCGCTGATCGGCATGGGCAGCCTCGGGGCGCGCAGCACCTCGGCGACCTCCGATCTCGATCTCATCGTGATCTACGACGCCGCCGGGGTCGAGGCCTCCGAAGGCCGCCGTCCGCTGGCCGCGCGCGCCTATTACGCGCGGCTGACCCAGGCGATGGTCACGGCGCTGTCGGCGCCGATGGCGGAGGACAAGCTCTACGAGGTCGACATGCGGCTGCGCCCCTCGGGCCGACAAGGGCCGGTGGCCACCTCGCTCGACGCCTTCCGCAGCTATCAGCAGGAGGAGGCCTGGACCTGGGAACATCTCGCCCTCACCCGCGCCCGTCCGGTGGCGGGCGATGCCGGGATCGGCGCCGATGTGGTGGCGGTGCGCGACAGCGTGCTGGCGGCCGAACGCGATATGGACAGGACCATCGCCGATGTGGTCGAGATGCGCGCCCGCATTGCCGAGGCGAAAGGCGGGGGCAGCGGTGCTTTCGAGGCCAAGATCGGCCCCGGCCGGATGCAGGATATCGAACTCATCGGCCAATGCGCCACCCTGCTCGCGGGCTCGGGGCCCCATGACGTCAAAGGCCAGATCGCCCGCGGCACCGCTGCGGAAACCGGCATCGGCTGGCTCGGCGCCGACGAGGCGCTGGCGCTGACCCGGGCCTATGATCTGCTCTGGCGGCTGCAATCGGCGGCGAAACTGCTCACCGACAAGCCGCTCGACCCCGATGCGGTCGGGCTCGGCGGACGGGTGTTTCTGCTGCGCGAGACCGGCGCCGAGACGGTGGATGACCTCGCTGGCGAGATCGAACGCCGGGTGGTGGCGGCGGAAGACGCGGTGGAAGCCGCGCTTTCCCGGGTGCCGCAAAGGCGGGCCGATGTGTGGCCGGACGGGCATCCGGACGGGCATCCGGATGGGCCGCAAGCCGTGCGGCGAGACGGGCCGCCAGACGGGCGGCCGCTCGGACAGTCAGAAAGGCCGCCAGACGGGCGGCCAGACGGGCGCGGGAAAGGCGGCTGACCATGGGTGAAGAAAACCATCCCTATGACCCGCGCGGGCTGATCCGCGAGGCCTACCGGATCGAGGAGGTCACCCCCGAAGAAGTCCGGGTGATCTTCTTCGACTGGGCGATGACCCGGCCCGATACGCCTTCGGTCAGGGACCAGATCCGGACCCTGCTCGCGGCCTATGGCAAGGACGCGCCAAGCCATCCGATGAGCCAGACCCTGCGCGATGGGCTGGCCGCCGCCCCGACGATCCGCCGCCGTGGCGGCCGCAAGGGACGGCGCGGCTGACACCGGGGCCACGGTGACCGCGCGGCGAATCGCGCCCGACGTTTTGCGGAAGCGGCGGGTCGGGGGCGCGGCGCGCGGGTGCGGGTGCGGGCGCCTCTGTCCCCTTGACCGCCTGGGTCCGGGGCACGCGAAACTGGCGGCCCCGGGGCTTGTGCCGGCTCGGGCGCGCAACGCCGCGCGGGCCGGTGCCGGCAGCAGGGTGAGCGTGCAGGCCCGGAGGGTGGCGCCTCGCTGCTGTGTCCTGCCGGGGGCAGGCCCCCCGAGAAGCGCCAAAGGCAGAAAACCCGCCGACAAACCTCGCCCGGGCGGGGCACCTGCTGACAAACCTCGCCCGGGGCGGGGCATCCACCGACAAAAGGTGCCGATGGCGGGGAGCCCCGACCGGGGCCTGGGGCCATGTGCCTCACGCCGGCGGCGGGTCGGCGCCGTAGGGGTAGGGCGGCAGGAAGGTGGCGTTGCCGTTGGAAAGCTCCAGCACCACGCCTGCCGGGCCGATCTCGAGCGGTGTGCCAAGCGCCATCGGCTGGCCACGGTCGATCCGCTCGATACGGCCTTCGGGGAAGCGCAGATAGGCGTGCATCTCCTTTTCCGGCCCGGCGACGCCGACCAGCGCCACCTCGTCCATCGGCAGCGCTGCGACCATCGTTGCATTGCTGGCGACAAAGGCATTTGCCGCCGGTTCCGTCTGGCTCGCCATTCGCCTCTCCGTGCTTCTCCGTTCTGGGGGTCTCTCCGTTCTTGATATGTTCCAGGCTAGCACGCCCGGGTTAGCGCGCGGTTAATCCCGGCGCATTTTCGGAACATTCGTGAACGGAAAGACGACGCGCGCGCCGGGCCGGCGGGCGCGGTTTTCTGGCAGAGGCCGGGAGACGGGCCAGGCGGCCTATTCGGCCACTTTCAGCTCGAACCCCTTGGCGATCATGTCGGCCGGTTCCACCGGGTATTCGCCGGAGAAACAGGCGTCGCAATATCCCGGGGCATCCGGGTCGCGCCCTTCCGCCTCGCCGACGGCGCGATAGAGCCCGTCCAGCGAGATGAATTTCAGCGAATCGACGCCGAGGAAGTCGCGCATCTCGGCCGGGCTCATGGTGGCGGCGAGGAGTTTCGCGCGTTCGGGCGTGTCGACGCCATAGAAACAGGGCCAGGTGGTGGGCGGGGAGGCGATGCGGAAATGCACCTCGCGGGCGCCGGCGTCGAGGATCATGTCCTTGATCTTGCGCGAGGTGGTGCCGCGCACCACGCTGTCGTCGACGAGGATCACCCGTTTGCCCTCGATCAGCGCGCGGTTGACGTTGAGCTTGAGGCGCACGCCCATGTTGCGGATCTGCTCGGTGGGCTCGATGAAGGTGCGGCCCATGTACTGGTTGCGGATGATCCCCATGGCATAGGGGATGCCGCTTTCCTGGCTGTAGCCGATGGCGGCGGGGGTGCCGCTGTCGGGCACCGGGCAGACGAGATCGGCCCCGACCGGGGCTTCGCGGGCGAGTTCCACCCCGATCTGGCGCCGGGTCTCATAGACCGAACGGCCGCCGATGATCGAATCGGGGCGCGAGAAATAGACATGTTCGAAGATGCAGAACCGCGCACGGGCGGGGCGGAACGGGTGGCGGCTCTCGACGCCTTTTGCGGTGATCACCACCATTTCGCCGGGCTCGATCTCGCGCACGTAGCGGGCGCCGATGATGTCGAGCGCACAGGTCTCCGACGACAGCACCCAGCCCTCGCCGAGCTGGCCGAGCACCAGCGGGCGCACCCCCAGCGGGTCGCGCACGCCGATCAGCTTGGTGCGGGTCATGGCAACCACGGAAAACGCCCCCTCGGCCCGGCGCAGCGCGTCTTCCATGCGGTCGGGGATGGATTTGGCCATCGACCGCGCCATCAGGTGGATGATGCATTCGGTGTCGGAGGAGGACTGGAAGATCGAGCCGCGGTCGATCAGCTCGCGGCGCAGCTCCTCGGCATTGGTGAGGTTGCCGTTATGCGCCACCGCCGCCCCGCCCATGGAAAACTCGCCGAAGAAGGGCTGCACGTCGCGGATCGCCGCGCCCTTGGCACCGGCGGTGGAATAGCGCACATGCCCGATGGCGATGTCGCCGGGCAGCGTGTCCATCAGGCTCTGCTTGGTGAAATTGTCGCGCACATAGCCGAAGCGGCGGGCGTTGCTGAAACCGGCGAGGGGATCGTGGCTGACGATGCCGCCGGCCTCCTGACCGCGATGCTGGAGGGCGTGCAGGCCGAGGGCGACGAAATTGGCCGCCTGGTCGAGGCCGATGACGCCGTAGACGCCGCATTCCTCCCTGAGCTTGTCGTCATCGAACGGGTGGGCCGGGGGCAGGGTGGCGCAGGCGGTCATGGCAGGGTTCCGATTCCCGGGGACGCTGATGGGCACGTCTTACGGAACCGGGGGGCGGCTGTCACGGGTCAAGGGGAAAGCCGTGCATTATGATTGCGGCTGTGCAGGGATTTGACCGGACGGTCAGAAAACACGAGCGGAAGACGGGGAAGACGGGGCGGAAAGGTGAATACGAACCCCGGCGCCTGTCCGGGCAGGCAGGCGCCGTGTCGTGAGTATTTGGACCAAGAAAAAGGAGGCGGTGGCGCTCCGGTGGTGTTCCGGGGCGGGCAAGGCCAAGCCCCGGGCCCGGGCACCGGAGCTGGTCCGGGGCCCGGGTGCCGGTCGCTATTCGGCCGGAGCCTCAGGGGCGTTCTCTGCGGGTTGGGTGGCGGCCGGCTGCTGCTGGGTTCCGCCCGGTGCGTTGCAGGAGGAAACCAGCGCCTCGTAACGCTCCTTGAACCATTCCGGCGCATTGTCGGGCAGGTACTCGTCGATCCTTTCGGCAGAGCGGGCGAAGACCAGCGCGGTGCGGGAATTGTCCACCATCGGCACCGAATTCGAGACCGCGACCCGGTCGTAGATCACCAGCGCGATGGCGACGAGCAGGATGCCGCGCAGCACCCCGAAGATGAAGCCGAGCGACTGGTCGAGCCCGCCGAGCGCCGAATGCTGCACTGCGGAGGAGAACAGCGGCGTGAAGACCGAGAGCACCAGAAGGGCCAGTGCCATCAGGATGGCGAAAGCCGCAATGATCGAGAGTTCGCAACTGTTGGAGACCACCGAAATGTCGCCGCCTTCGGCGATGAAATCACGCAGGACCGGGATTTCCCGGAGCAGTGGTACCGTGCGGGGTGCGAACATGTAAGCGACGATCGCGGCCACGACCCAGCCTGCAATCGCCATGGCTTCGCGGATGAAACCGCGCGAATAAGCGAGGATCGCGGAGATCAGGATGACCGCAGCGACGACTCCGTCGACAATCGTGAAACCTTCCATGTCTTCCTCTCTCAGTCCTCTCTGTGCTTTACATCTGCCCCTCTGCGGGGCAATTTCACTGGTTTCAGCCGGCCCCGAAAATGTCGCCCACGAAGGCGGCGAGGTCGGGTTTCATGTCCAGCCCGAGGCCGGGGTTGCTTCCGGGCCGGGTTTTTTCGGGCACGATGGCCGAGGTGAAACCAAGTTTTGCCGCTTCTTTCAACCTGTTTTCGGCCTGTGAGACCGGCCTGAGCGCTCCAGAGAGAGAAATCTCGCCGAAAATCACTGTTTCCGGCGGTATCGGAGCGTCTTCACGGGCCGAAAGCAGCGCCGCGGCAACGGCGAGGTCGGCCGCCGGTTCGCTGACCCGCATCCCGCCTGCGGTGTTGAGATAGACGTCGAGCCCGGCGAAGGGGATGCCGGCGCGCGCTTCCAGAACGGCGAGAATCATCGCCAGCCGGCCGCTGTCCCAGCCCAGCACCGAGCGGCGCGGCTGGGCGAGGGTGGAGGGTGCCACCAGCGCCTGAAACTCCACCAGCACCGGCCGTGTGCCCTCGATCCCGGCAAACACCGCCGAGCCCGGGGCCGGGGTGTCGCGGTCGGAGAGGAACAGCGCCGAAGGGTTGGTGACCTCCCGAAGCCCCGCCCCGGTCATCTCGAAGACGCCGATCTCGTCGGCGGGGCCGAAACGGTTCTTCACCGCCCGCAGGATGCGGAACTGGTGGCCGCGCTCGCCCTCGAAATAGAGCACGGTGTCGACCATGTGCTCCACCACCCGGGGGCCGGCGATCTGGCCTTCCTTGGTCACATGGCCCACCAGCACCACCGAAACCCCGCGCCGCTTGGCGAAGGAGGTGAGCTCATGCGCCGCGGCGCGCACCTGCGCCACCGACCCGGGCGCGGAGGCGACAGTGTCGGCCCACATGGTCTGGATCGAGTCGATCACCACGAGGTCAGGCGTTTCGGCGTCGAGCGTGGTGAGGATGTCGCGCAGGTCGGTCGCGGCGGCGAGCCGGACCGGCGCATCGGCCAGCCCGAGGCGTTCGGCGCGCATCCGCACCTGGGCGCGGGCCTCTTCACCGGTGACATAGATCGTCTTCAGCCCCTTGCGGGCGAAATGGGCGATGGCCTGGAGCAGCAGCGTCGACTTGCCGATGCCGGGGTCGCCGCCGACAAGGACCGCCGAGGCCGGCACCAGCCCGCCGCCGAGCACCCGGTCGAACTCGCCCAGCCCCGACAGCGCACGCGGCGGCGGGGCCTCGCGGGTGGCGAGATCGCTGAGCGGCAGGGCGCGGCCCTTCACCGCGCCAAGGCTTTTCGCGGCAGGTCCGGCCGAAAGCGGCGCCTCCTCGACGATCGCATTCCACGCCCCGCAAGCGTCGCAACGCCCCGACCATTTGGCATGGGAGGCGCCGCATTCGGTGCAGGTGAACCCCTGGGGCTTCGGCATGATCTGCGCTCCGCTGGTTCTACGCCCGGGCGGCGGCGCGCTTTGCCGCCCTGCCGCCGGCCGTGCTGCCCAAAAGGATCGAGGCCAGCACGCAGAAGGTAAACAGATAAAGCCCCCATCCGGTCTCCACCCGGGTCAGATGCACCCCCTTCACCACCACGATGTAAAGCGCGACCAGAAACACATCCGCCATCGCCAGCTTGCCCAGAACCGCAAGCACCGGCAAGACCTTGCGCCGCAGCAGGCCGAACTGGACGAGGGCCATGCCGATCACTTTCGCAAGCGGCGCGAACATCGCCAGAAAGGTCACCAGCAGCGCCAGAAACACATCCGTCTCCCACAGCGACTGCATTCCCGATACCACGCTCACCGCCTGAGTGCCGAACAGCGGCAGATTGAGTCCGGCATGCAGAAGCGGCGCAAACCACGACAGCGGAAACAGAACCAGGAGCGCGAGGTTCAGGGCCTTGGCCAGGGTGAAACGGTCGATTTTCATTGTCGTCAGAGTCCCCTCCTGTCAGCCGTCCCGGGGCTGCTCTTCCCGCCGCGCGCGCCCTTTTTCCTGGGGGAAATACTCCGGGGGTCTGGGGGCAGAGCCCCCAGGGGATACGGCGGGTCTGGGGGCAGAGCCCTCGGTGGATACGGCGGGTCTGGGGGCAGAGCCCCCAGGGGATACGGCAGATCTGGGGGCGGTTCCCCCACGGCGCGCGGAGTCACTCAGCTCCGCCCCCGCGCATAATGCCGCGCATAGCGCGCACCGAGCCGGGTCAGGATTTCGTAGCCGATGGTATCCGCATCCGCCGCCACTTCGTCCACCCCCTGCCGGGTGCCGAGCAGATGCAGGCGTTTGGGCTCTTCGGCGAGCCCGGTGACATCGACCCCGATCAGATCCATCGACACCCGGCCAAGGATCGGGCAGGGGGTGTCGCCGTGAAACAGCCGGCCCTTGCCAGACAGCGCCCGGGTGATGCCATCGGCATAGCCGCCCGAGACGGTGGCAACCCGCATCGGTTTGTCGGCAATGAAGCTGTTGCCATAGCCGACGCTTTCACCGGCGGCGATCTCGCGCAGCTGCACCACCGGCAGTTCGAGTTCGACCACCGGCCAGGCCTGGTCGAAGGGCATGCCGCCATAAAGGCCGATGCCCGGGCGGGTCAGGTCGAAATGATAATCGGGTCCGAGCAGGATGCCGCCGGTGGCGGCGAAGGAGCGGGGCACGCCGGTGCCTTCGGTCATCCCGATGAAAGCGTCGAGCTGGCGGCGGTTCATCTCGTGGTCGGGCTCGTCCGAGCAGGCGAGATGGCTCATCAGCAGCCGCGGCTCCTGATCCAGCACCACCGGTGCCACCGCGGCCCATTCGCCGGGCTCCATGCCGAGCCGGTTCATGCCGCTGTCGAGCTGGATGCCGAAAGGGTGCCCCGGCAGCGCTTCGAAATGCCGGGTCACCTGGTCGATCGAGTTCAGCATCGGCACCATGCCGAGATCGGCGATCATGTCGGTATCGCCCGCCATGTGGCCGCTGAAGATGCCGATCTCCGGGCCGGGCCCCAGCGCCTCGCGCACCGCCCAGCCTTCCTCGGCCACGGCGACGAAAAACCGCCGTGCCCCCGCCGCGGCCAGTGCCCGCGCCACCTTGCCCACCCCGAGCCCGTAGGCATCGGCCTTCACCACCGCGGCGGTCTGCACCTGCGGGGCGCTCATCGCGTCGAGCGCGCGCCAGTTTGCGGCAATCGCGTCAAGGTCAATCGTCAGTCGTGCGGTGCTCATGAAGATTGGTTTGGGCGGGCGGCAGGCGGTCGTCAAGGGGAAAGCGGCCGGGTTCGTGCCGTGGCGGCAGTTTCCGCCCGGGAAACGGTGGCCGACGGGGCAGGGGGCTGTTGCGCTACCTGGCCGATAATCCGCCTCCGGAGGGCGCGCTCATTTGCATTCACCCGGGCGGGCTCCGTCCCTTGTCTTCGAATGCCGGAAAGCGGGAAAGCCGGTGTCTGCTTTTGCATGTGGCAAGCTCTGGTCCATTACAAGCTCTGGTCCATTAGCTGTGATCTTTCATCAGGTTGTCCATTCGATCCCTGTCGAGTTGGTTGGAGTTACCAAGCCTCAACCTTGTTCGGAGGGATCGAATGAACATCCAC
>PDRW01000002.1 GCA_002746935.1 Rhodobacterales bacterium | reverse complement strand
GCGCATCATCATCGCCGACGAACCGACCTCGATGCTCGACCAGTCGGTCCGCATGGAGATCATGGAGCTGATGGAAGAGATGCGCCAACGCTTCGACACCGCCTTCCTCTTCGTCACCCATGACATCGCCCTCGCCCGCCACTTCTGCGACCGCATCGTGGTGCTGAACGAGGGCCGTGTCGTCGAACAGGGGCCGGCGGATCAGGTCATCCAGACCCCGGCCGACCCCTATACCAAGCAACTGATCGCAGCCGCATGAGGCCCACCATGAGACCCATCCGCACCTTCCTCTGCATCCTGCTCGCCCTGCTCTGGGCGGGCACAGCCCAGGCGCATTTCCTCGCCGGAAGTCAGGCGCGCGAAATGCATCTGTTGCCCGGAGAAACCGGGGAAACCAGAGAAACCGGCGCAGAGCTTGTGCTGCGCTTCCCTTCGACCTTCGCCTATGCCGCGGCGCTGGCCGGAGCGCCCGCGGGCAGCACCGTCGAGGCGCCGTTCCTTTTGCACGAGATCGTCGCCGGCACGCCTTACTACCGGGTGAACCTCGACGCCGCCCTCGCCGACCCGGACGGCTTCAGGGGTTTTGTCCTCAAGGACTTCCGCTTCAGCAGCGAGGGCGCGGCGCTCACCCCCGAGGTGCTTGACCTCGCGGTGACGAAAGGCGCCGCGGGCGCCGGGCTGGAGAGCGCCGAGGCCGCGCTTGCCGGCCCCGACGATGCCAGCGGCTATATCGCCGACACCGACATCCTGCTGCGCCTCGCCCTGCCGGGGCTCGAGGCTTCGGCGCCGCTGACGATCGAGATCGTCACCCCGGAGATCACCCTGCCCCCGACCCTGCTGTTCGACAACCACATCACCGACCACCGCAGCTCGCCGCCGGTGTTCCTCAGCGTCGAGGGTTTCCGCCCCGGGCCCCTCACCGTCGAACCCCGCCCCGGCTCGACCTTCGGCCATTTCGTGGTGCAGGGCATCGAACATATCCTCGGGGGGCTCGACCATGTGCTGTTCGTGCTCTGCCTTGCGCTGGCGGCCCCCGGGCTGCGCGGGCTGATCTGGTCGGTCACCGGGTTTACCATCGGCCATTCGGTGACCCTCAGCGCCGGGGTGATGGGCTACGTGCCGCAGGTGCCGTGGTTCATCCCGGCGGTGGAACTGGGGGTGGCGCTTTCCATCGTCGCCATGGGGGCGCTGGTGCTGGTCGGCCGCGCCGGGTCGATGCGCTTCGCGCTCGCCGCCGGGCTGGGCCTGCTGCACGGTTTCGGCTTCGCCTTCATGCTGGCGCCGATGATCGGCGGCGGCGGGCTGGCCGTGCCGCTCGCGGGCTTCAACATCGGCGTCGAGATCGGCCAGCTGGTGCTGGTCAGCGTGATCTTCACCCTGCTCACCGTGATCGACCGCAAGAGCCTCTCGGCCGGGCGCATCCTGCGCCTCACGGCGGCCAGCATCGCGGTGCTGATCGCGCTGTCGATGAGCGTCGAGCGGACCGAACTCACCTACACCGCCTTCACCGAGGGCGCCTGAGCCATGCGCCGGCCCGGCATTGCCCCCACGCCATGCCCAGCCGGTTTTCGGCTTCGGCGGCTGGCGCTCTCCGGCGGCCAGCCGCCAGCGCGCCGCCGCCCAAGCCCCGGTCGCCCGGGCAGGCATCATCATCACCGGCGAACCGGCTTCGATGCCCGGCCAGCCGGGCCGCAGGGGACTGAGGGAGCGAATGGAAGAAATGCGCCTGCGCTTCGGCACCACCTTCCTTTTCGGCATCCATGACATGGCGCTGCCGGGGCATTTCTGCGATCCTGTCACGGTGCCCGACAGCGGGCCTATCGTTGAACAGGGCCCGGCGGATACATTCATCAAGACCCCGGCGCGGCCCATACCCGGAGACCGGTCGCAGCCGCATGAAAGCTTTCCTTCGCATTCTCACAATGCTGTTGCTCTGGAGCGGCGCGGCAAGCGCGCATTTCCTGACCGATGCGGCAAGCCGCGAGATCCATGTGCTGGAAGAGACCGATTTCGGCGAACCGATGGTGATGATGCGTTTCCCGCTCACCCTCGCCTTCGCCTCGGCGCTGGCCGACCGGACCAGCCCCGCCGAGCCGGTCGAGGCGCCCTTTCTCGCGGTGAAGATGGTCGACGGGGTGCCCTTGTATTATTTCGACCAGCCGGCCTACGAGAACGATTTCGACGGTTTCCTGGCCTATTTGCTGAAGGATTACCGCTTCATCGCGGGCGGGCGCGAGATCGAACCCGAACTCGGGATTCTGTCGATGGTATCGGTCAGGGACGCCATCGCACCGCCACCGGGGCTCGAAAGCCTGCTGATGCTGCTCGAACTCTGCACCGGCTCGCACGACGCCGACCGTGTCGCCAATCTCGATGTGATGCTGCTGCTCTATCTGCCGGATGTGCCGCTCGACGCGACGCTGACCATCGAGGTCACCACCCCGCCGGTCGCCACCCCGCCGGCCATGACCTTCGACACCCATGTGACCGACCATCGGGTCTCGCCGCCGGTTCTGGTCACCCACGAAGGGCTCGTGCCGCCGCCGGTCGTGCTCGACGGAAGACGCTGGCAGGCCTTGCCGCACTGGCTCTGGCAGGGCATCGCCCATGTGCTCGGCGGGCTCGACCATGTGCTGTTTGTGCTTTGCCTCGCGCTCGCGGCCCCCGGGCCGCGCGGGCTGATCTGGTCGGTCGCAGGCTTTGCCATCGGCCATTCGGTCACCCTCGCCGCCGGGGTGCTGGGCTTTGTGCCGCAGGTGCCGTGGTTCGCCCCGGCGGTGGACCTGGGGATGGCGCTGTCCATCGTCGTCATGGGGGCGCTGGTTCTGGTGGGGCGCGCCGGGTCGGTGATGCGCTTCGCGCTCACCACCGCACTCGCCGCCGGGCTCGGCCTGCTGCACGGCTTCGGCTTCGCCTTCGTGCTGGCGCCGATGATCGGCGGCCGCGGACTGGCGATGCCGCTCGCGGGGTTCAACATCGGCGTCGAGATCGGCCAGCTTTTGCTGGTCAGCGTGATCTTTGCCCTGCTCACCGTGATCGACCGCAAGAGCCTCACCGCCGGGCGCATCCTGCGCCTCACGGCGGCCAGCATCGCGGTGCTGATCGCCCTGTCGATGAGCGTCGAGCGGACCGAACCGACCTATGCCGCCTTCACCGGGGGCGCCTGAACCATGGGCGCGCCCGGCACTGCGGCTCCCCGGATCGTGGCGTTGAGCCTCTATGCCGCCTTTGTCTGCGGCGCCGGGCTGTGGCGCCACGCCCCCTATCCGGTGCTGGCCTTCGCGCTGCACAGCACCGGCTGGGCGGCGGTGCGCCAATGGTTCATGTTGCAGGATTTCGCCGCGGTCGAGGCCGAAACCGCGGGCGGACGCGAGCGGCTGCTGGTCTTCATCACCTTCCTCGGCATGGTCTTCCTGCCGGTGCTGGCGATCGTCACCCCGCTGCCAGACCACCTCGCCTACCCCCCCTTCCCGGGGCAAGCCGCCCTCGGCCTCGCCATCACCGGCATCGGGCTGTGGCTGTTCTGGCGCGCCCATGCCGAGCTTGGCACCAACTGGTCACCGAGGCTGGAGACACGCGGGGATCACCGGCTGATGACACATGGGATCTATGCCCGCATGCGTCACCCGATGTATGCCGCGATCCTCGTGCTCACACTGGCGCAGGTCTTTCTGGTCAACAACCTCGTGGCCGGGCCGGCCGGGCTGGCCGCCTTCTGCATCCTCTACCTTTGGCGGATCGACAGCGAAGAAGCGATGATGCAGGCCCGCTTCGGCGCCGATTACACCGCCTATTGTGCCCGCACCCCGCAGCTCATTCCGCGCCTCGGGCGCTGGCATCAGAAAGGAGCCTGAGATGAAACCCACCGTGGTCTTCTTTGCGACCCTCGCCACTGTCGTGGTTCTGGCGCTCTGGCGCGGCGCCCCCTATCCGCTCTGGGCCCTGCTCCACGTCGTGCTGTGGTACAGCCTGCGGCTCCACTTTCAGGCGGGCGATTTCGCCCCGGTGGAGGAAACCCGCGACATTGGCCGCGAAAACATCGCCATCAGCCTCTACGGCTTCGCCAGCTTCATGCTGCCCTTCCTCACCTTTGCCACACCGCTGTTCGACTTCGCCGCCTATTCCCTCGCCCCGCTGCAACTCTGGACCGGGCTTGCCGTCGGCGCGTTTTCAATCTGGCTGTTCTGGCGCTCGCATGTGGATCTCGGCGGGAACTGGTCCT
>PDRW01000094.1 GCA_002746935.1 Rhodobacterales bacterium | reverse complement strand
GAAAGGGATTAACACTTGCACCGGGCCGAAGATCTCTTCCTGCGCCAGTTTATGCTCCGGCGGAACGTCGGCAAACAGGGTGGCGGGGACGTAATGGCCGCCATTGGGGGCGTCCGGGGCGATGCTGCCCTGCGCGGCGAGGGTCAGGTCTTTGCCTGCGTCCAGATAGGCTTCGACCGTGGCTTTTTGCTTGGCGGAAATCAGCGGGCCGAGATTGGCATCCGCCATGGCCGGGGCGGAGACCATGCCTGCGTAACTCTCTGACATCCTTGTCTTTATTTCCTCATAGACCCCGCGCTGCACCAGAACGCGCGAAGAGGCGGAACAGGTCTGCCCCGCGTTTTGAATGCAGGCGCCGACGAGGAAGGGCAGGGCCGCGTCGAGATTTGCATCGTCGAACACGATCTGCGGGGATTTGCCGCCCAGTTCCAGCGTTACCGGCACCACATTCGCCCCCGCCGTCTGTTGCACCAGCGCGCCGACGCCGACCGATCCGGTGAAGGAAATATGGTTAATGCCGGGATGCGCCGCGAGGGCCGCGCCCGCTTCCGCCCCCCGTCCGGGCACCACGTTGAGCGCCCCCGGCGGCAGGCCCGCTTCCTCGGCGATCCGGGCGAAGGCCAGTGCGGTGAGGCAGGCTTCTTCTGCCGGTTTCAGCACCGTGGCGTTGCCCATTGCCCGGTGACGCCATGCGGCTCGCGCAGGGTTAATACGGTGTAGCCCGCCTGATAGGGGATGGTCTCGCCGGTGATTTTGTCCGCCGCGCCGGCGTAAAATTCAAGGTAGCGCGCAAGGGCCACCGCATCGGCGCGCGCCTGCGTCAGCGGTTTACCAACATCCGCCGCTTCCAGCCGCGCCAGCTCTTCAACGCGCTCCGTCACCAACTGCCCGATGCGCGCGAGGATGCGGCCGCGTTCCAGCGCCGTCATGTGCCCCCATTCGCCCTCCATCGCCGCCTGCGCCGCGCGCACCGCCGCGTCAATATCTGCTGCATTGCCTCGCGCGATGCGGCCGATTTCGCGGCCATCGGACGGGTTTTCCAGCGGCAGGGTGCCGCCCTGCGCCGCGCGCCATGCGCCGCCGATGAACACTTCCGACGGGTCAAACCACAGGTCTTGCATCTTTCCTCCAATCCGCCGGAATTTCCGGCGTCGCCTCGATCAGGCTTTGCGTGTATTCGTGGGTCGGGTTGGTAAA
>PDRW01000093.1 GCA_002746935.1 Rhodobacterales bacterium | reverse complement strand
CCCGCATTACGTGCTGGACTACGAGAACATCTTCCGCGAGGCGGTGATCGAGGAATTCGCCGACAGCTACCTCGCCGGGGCGACCCCCGTCCCCTGCATTCGCTGCAATGAACGGGTGAAATTCAAGGACTTGCTGGAGACCGCGCGCGAACTCGACGCCGATTGCATGGCGACGGGCCACTACATCCAGCGATTCGTCGGTCCCTCCGGCAGCGAGTTGCACCGCGCCGCCGACCCGGTGCGCGACCAGAGCTACTTCCTCTTTTCCACCACGCCCGAACAGCTCGATTACCTGCGATTCCCCCTCGGACACCTCGCCACCAAGGAAGAGACCCGCGCGCTGGCGCGGCAATTCGGCCTCGAGATCGCCGACAAGCCCGACAGCCAGGACATCTGCTTTGTCCCCGACGGCAATTACGCCAGCGTGATCGAGAAGCTGCGCCCCGGCGCGGCGGAACTGGGCGAGATCGTCCATGTCGACGGTCGCGTGCTGGGGCGCCACGATGGCGTAATTCACTACACCATCGGCCAACGCCGCGGTCTCGGCATCGGCGGGCTGGCCGAACCGCTCTACGTGGTGCGCCTCGACGTGGCCGCGCGGCAGGTGGTGGTGGACGCGCCCCCCTCGCCCCGCGATCCTGCGCCCGACATCGGAAACCACTGCCGAAGTCGAACTCCTGACCCCGGAAGAGGGCGTCAGCCCCGGACAGGCCTGTGTTTTCTACGCCGAAGAAGGCACCCGTGTCTTCGGTGGCGGCTGGATCGCCCCGGCACGCTGACAGATCGTCTTTGCGACGCTGGCGCGTCGACGCCTGCGGCGGGCAGGCTGGGGGGCGCTGCCCCCCAGACCCCCCGGAGTATTTTTGCCAAGATGAAAGGGCTTTGGGTTACGCTCCGCCGAGGTCGATCATCGCGGAGAACTCCGCCTGGCAGGCCACCTGCCCGTCCACGCTGGCAACCCCCGCGAACTTCCAGACCTTCGATCCGGCTCCGCCGCGCAAGGTCTTGATTTCCATGCGCAAAACATCACCGGGAACGACCTTGCGGCGGAATTTCACCTTGTCGATCCCCATGAAATAGACCAGCGCATCCTTGCCCACGAGGTCGAGGCTGAGCGCTACCATCACCGCACTGGTCTGGGCCATCGCCTCGACGATGGTCACCCCCGGCATGATCGGTGCGGAGGGGAAATGCCCCTGGAAATGCGGTTCGTTAACCGTGACCATCTTGATGCCCACGGCGCTCTCACCGGACACGATGTCCTCGACCTTGTCAACGAAGAGGAACGGGTAACGATGCGGGATGCATTTCTTGATGAGGGCAATGTCGGCGCTGGTGGGCACGTCGCTCATGTCTTTCTCCTTGCCTGGCATGTGCCTCGCATGGGCAGTCGCCGGTTATTCAGGTGCGGGAATGGTGTCGACGGCAGGAG
>PDRW01000026.1 GCA_002746935.1 Rhodobacterales bacterium | reverse complement strand
GCCGAGGCCAACGATGGCGGCGGTCAGCACGACCCAGTCAACGGTCACGGCGCCGTCTTCGTCACGCGAGAAGGTCTTGATCAGGTTCAGGAATTTCATATCGTTTCTCCGATTTTGCCCGGCACTCCGGCCGGAATACTCTGTTGGTAGTGGGGTCCCGGCCGCTCTTGGGGCGGCCGGGATTGTCGCGATCACGGCTGCAGATAGGTGGCCGGGTTCATGCTGTTGAGTTCGTCCGAAATCTTGCCGGCCAGATTGACCGTGGCACCGGACACGGCCATGCCAACGGCGAGGCCGAGGCCGACGATGGCGGCGGTCAGCACGACCCAGTCAACGGTCACGGCGCCGTCTTCATCACGTACAAAGGATTTAGCAAGCTTGAACAGTTTCATGTTTTTCCCTCCGAAAGCTAAGCTCGTTTTGCTCAGAGCCAACAGAAACCCGAACCGCCTGTGAAACCGATCCGCCGTCCTGCTTGGCATGGTGCAAATACACACGGCGATTGGGGCGAGAGTTGGGCCAGTTCCGTACGTTTTTTGAGAGGTGCCACAATATTAACACATTTCTGGTAACCGGTTGAAACAAAACGAATTAATATCGAATCGACCCTACAAGAAATACCGATTGCCCAAGGCGCCGGCGGCCTGGGGAATTGGGCTGGCTGAAAAACTGGTCCTCTTCGGTGAAATTTGTGATATTAAGGATAAATAAACCAACCCCGGGGCCTCGCATCCCGGGGGGCAAGAGGCAGAGACAAGACCCGATGCGCAGCAGTTCGATTCTGGCGCTATGCGCCTGCGCCGCCGCAGGATTACCTGCGTTTGCGGAAATCGCGGCCCCGACGGGCCGGATGGCCCCGGTTGGTGCCGCAGAAATCGCGGCCACCGCAGAAGCCGCAGTCCCTTCGGAAACGGTCCCTTCGGAAACGGTCCCTTCGGAAACCGTGGAAACGGCGGTCCCGGCGCCGGCCGCGGAAACCGGGGCTCCCGAAACCGGAACCGAAACCACAACCCCCGTGGCCTATCCCGATTTCACCTTCCACTTTTCCCCCGCGCCCCCTCCGGGGCAAAAGCCGGGGGCGCTGGTGCAGATAGACCCGGAAGCCCAGGCGGCCTTCATCGCCGCGCGGCCCAACGCGAAGCCGCGCAAGCGCAGCACCGAAGCCCCGGTGGTGGAGGCTTCCGCCACCGCCGCCGCCGGAACGGTTGCCGCCAATGGATGGGAATGGTTCTGGGAGGCGGTATCGTCGGAAACCTCCGCCGCCGGCCCCGCCAATGTCGCCCGCGCTCTGCGGGCGCTGGACACGCGCCGGGAGTTGCCCGAGCCGCGGCTTCAGTCGCTCAAGCTGATCGCCGATGCCTATGGGCGCGACATTCTCGGCGCCACCGTGGGCACCAAGGTGTCGCCGGCGCTGGTTCTGGCGCTGATTTCGGTGGAAAGCAGCGGCATGGCCAAGGCCGAAAGCCACAAGGGGGCGCAGGGGCTGATGCAGCTCATTCCGGCGACCGCCGAGCGGTTCGGGGTCAAGGATGCGTCCGATCCGGTGCAGAACATCAAGGGCGGTGTGGCCTATCTCGACTGGCTGCTCAGGCAGTTCGACAGCGATCCGATCCTGGCGCTGGCGGGCTACAATGCCGGCGAAGGGGCGGTTGCCAAACATGGCGGCGTGCCGCCCTTTGCCGAGACGCGGGCCTATGTGCCCAAGGTGCTCGCCGCCTGGCGGGTGGCGCGGGGGCTGTGCTCCACCTGGCCGGAGCTGATCACCGACGGCTGCGTTTTCGTGACCTCCGGGTAGCGGGCGGCGGGTCCGGCTTGTGGTGACGACGGGAGCGAAGGGCAGGGAATGGCTGAGCTGAAACCGCTGGTGCTCGATGTGGACGGCACCTTTCTGAAAACCGACATGCTGCTCGAATGCTTCTGGGCCGGGCTCGGGCGCGACCCGCTGGCAACGCTCAGGGCGGCGGTCACGCTGATCGGCGACCGTCCGGCGCTGAAGGCGGAGCTGGCCCGGATCGGCGCGATCCGCACCGATCTTCTGCCGGTCAACGGCGCGGTTCTGGCGGAGGTGGAGGCGGCGCGGGCCGCGGGCCGCGAGGTGGTGCTGGCCTCGGCCTCGGACCGGGGGCTGGTGGAACGGCTTGCCGCCGGCCACGGGCTGTCGGAGCGGGTCTTTGCCTCGGCGCCGGGTGTGAACCTCAAGGGCGAGGCCAAGGCGGCGGCGCTCGTCGCGGCGTTCGGCGAGGGTGGGTTCGACTATGCCGGAAACGAGGCGGTGGACCGCAAGATATGGGTCCATGCCGACCGGGCGCTGGTGGTGAACGATACCGCTTCGGCGGATGCGCTGGAGGCCGCGGGCAAGCCGGTCACCCGGATCGCGGGCGGCTGGAGCGTGGCCGGGATCGTCAAGGCCCTGCGCCCGCACCAATGGGTCAAGAACGCGTTGCTGTTCGTGCCACTGCTCGCAGGCCATGTGTTTCTGCCCTGGCCCTGGCTGATGGCGCTTCTCGGCGCGCTGGCGTTTTCGCTCGGGGCCTCGGCGATCTACGTGGTCAACGACCTTCTCGACCTCGAAGCCGACCGTCTGCACGCCACCAAATGCCGCCGTCCCTTCGCCTCCGGCCGGGTGCCGATCGGCGTCGGCATGGCGGCAGGGCTGGGGGCAGGGGCCGCGGCGCTTGGCATCGCGGCGCTGATCGGCTGGGGCTTCTTCGGCGTGCTTGCGCTCTACATGACACTTTCGCTGGGCTATTCGCTGCGGCTGAAACGGCTGCGCTGGATCGATATCGCCACGCTGGCGGCGCTCTACACCATCCGGGTGGTGGCGGGGGCGCTGGCCTCAGGCATCGGGATTTCCGGCTATCTGCTGGTGTTCATCTACCCGGTGTTCATCGCGCTTGGCTCGGTGAAGCGAATCACCGAACTGACGCTCGCGCCCTCCGATGCGCGATTGCCGGGGCGCGGCTACGGACGGGCCGACCGGGGCGATCTGCTCAATGTCGCGGTGATTGGCATGGTCGGCGCGCTGCTCGCCTTTTTGGGCTATTCCTTCACCGATCAGGCCGTCTCGCTCTACCCCACGCGCTGGCTGCTGTGGGTGGCGCTGGGGCCGATCTTCTGGTGGCTGTTGCGGATGATCCGCATGGGCTGGCAGGGGCGGCAGGATTATGACCCGATCGTTTTCGCCATGCGCGACAAGCGCGGCATCGGCATTTTGCTGATCGCGCTGGCGATCATGTTTCAGGCGGCCGGGCTGTGGCGGGCCTGGCTGGGGTGAGGGGCGCCGCCCGGTCAGACGCGGCCAGCCCCGGCCAGCCCCGGCCAGCCCATGCGCCTTTTCTGCAAGCTGTTCGTCTTTGTGCAACAATTTCATAATCTCGCCGCAATAGACCAGTAATCCGGCAAAAATGGCGATGTCGAGCACCGATCCGATTCCACCAGCCCCCATGGGCCCGAAACGCCGCCTGCGCGACAGGCTGGTGGTGCCTGGCCTTGTGGTCATGGTCTTTGGCGGTCTTGCGGGCCTTGCCGCGGCCACCGGCTGGGAAGAGACGCTGGCGCAGATTTCGCGTCTGCGCCCATGGCAGGTGCTCGTTCTGCTGGCCCTGTCGCTGACCAACTACCTGCTTCGTGGCCTGCGCTGGCATATGTTTTCCGCCCATCTCGGGCTTCCGCTCGGCTATGCGGTGTCGTTCCTCCATTTTCTCGGCGGCTTTGCCATGAGCGTCACCCCGGGGCGGCTGGGCGAACTGGTGCGGATGCGCTGGATCGGGCGCAAGACCGGCTGGCGTTTCGAGCGCACCGCGCCGCTGGTGCTGGTCGACCGCGCCTCCGACCTTGCGGCGCTGGGCCTTCTGCTGGGCATCGGCCTCGCCTTTTCGGCCACCGGCATCGCCTTTGGTCTGCCGGTCGCGCTGCTGGCGCTGGCCGGCGCGGTGCTTTCCACCCGGCCGAAGCTGCTCGGTGCCATTGCCATATGGGGCCACCGCACGACCGGCAGGTTCCCGAGGTTTTTCGCGAAGATCCGCCGTGCGGCGCGGGCGTTGTCGGCGTTTTCCTCGCCGGTTGCGATCGGGCTTGCGGGCATTCTTGGCGTGGTCGGCTGGTTTGCGGAGGGCTATGCCTTTCATCTGCTGCTCGGCTGGATGGGCGCCGACATCGGCCTTGCCAAGGCGGTGGCGATATTCGTCTTTGCCAACCTTGCCGGGGGGCTCACCGGGGCGCCGGGCGGGGTAGGGGGCGCGGAAGCGGCAATGGTGGCGCTGCTTGCCCTCGAAGGCGTGCCGCTCGAAGCCTCGGTGCCCGCCACCGCGATCATCCGCGTCACCACGCTCTGGTTTGCAATCCTGATCGGCCTTGCGGTCTTCCCCTTTGCCGAACGCCACTCACTGAGAAAGTAACATGCTCTGGAAAAACACCGACTACGCCGGTTGGGCGCAGGTTCACAAGGCCCGGGGGCAGGTCGCGCGCCCCGAACGCCGCGCCGGGCTCGACAGGTTGATGCACGACAGCCCCGCGCCCGCCTTCGGGATGCTCCGAAGCTATAACGACTCCCCGCTGAACGATGGCGGGCGGGCCATCGACATGAGCCGGATGGACAAGATCCTGGCTTTCGACGGCGAAACCGGGGTGATCGAGCTTGAAGCCGGGGTGCAGCTCGGCGATCTGATCCGGCTGTTCGCCCCGCGCGGCTGGGTGCCCGCGGTGGTGCCGGGCACCGGCTTTCCGACCGTCGGCGGCGCCATCGCCCATGACATCCACGGCAAGAACCACCATGTGCTCGGCTCCTTCGGCCAGCATGTGCTGGCGGTGACGCTGGTGCAGCCGGGCGGGGCCGTGGTCGAGGTGACGCCCGAGAGCGACGCGGCGCTGTTTCGCGCCACCATGGGCGGTATCGGCCAGACCGGGGTGATCGTCTCGGCGAAGTTGCAGATGATCCCGACTCCGGGCAACGGCATGCGGGTGAAGGAAACGAGGGTCGAGGATTTCGACAGTTTCCTGGCGCTGCTCGACGGGTCGCAATACCGCTACAACGTCGGCTGGATCGACGGCACCGCCACCGGGGCGGCGCTTGGCCGGGGTATTCTCGAAGAGGCGGAACTGACCGGCGGTCCGGAAAGGTCGCCTGGGCTTCCGGCGGTGACGGTGCCCTTCAACCTGCCGGGCTTTGCGCTCTCCGGCCCCACGGTGAAGGTGTTCAACGCGCTCTACTGGCGCAAGGTGCCAGGGCGCGGCCGCACCCATGTGATGCCGATCGCCCGGCATGTGTTTCCGCTCGACAAGCTTCATGAGTGGTACCGGCTCTATGGCAAACGCGGGTTTCATCAGTTCCAATGCGTGGTGCCGCTGAACAATGCCTCCGTCCTCAGGGAGATCGTTCAGAAGATCGCGCATTCGGGGCTGGCGAGCCCGCTGGCGGTGATCAAGCGCATGGGGCCGGGGCGTGCGGGCATGCTGAGTTTCCCGATGGAGGGCTATACGCTCGCCATCGACTTTCCCGCCCGTGACAGGGCCGAGGCGCTGATCGCCGAGCTTGAGGCGATGACGCTGGAGGCCAAGGGGCGGCTCTACCTCGGCAAGGATGCGCTGGCGACGGGCGACAGGATCAAGGCGATGTATCCCGAATGGGAGGCATGGGCGGATGAGGCCCGCAAGGCCGACCCCAAAGGGGCGCTGATCACCGACATCGTGCGCAGGCTCGGACTTCGGGAGGCGGTTCAATGAGCAACTGGATCATTCTTGGCGCAACCTCGTCGATGGCGCGCGCCTTTGCCCGCGACCTGGCCGAGGCCGGTGAAGCGGTGCTGGTCGCGGGCCGCGACATGGCGGATTTGCAGGCCCTGGCGGCCGATCTGAAGGCCCGCGGCGCGCCGGCGTCGCAGGCGCTGTTCTTCGATGCGGAAGATGCGGCGAGCTTCGGCCCCGTTATCGATGCCATGGGCAAGACCGAAGGCCCGGTGAGCGCGGCGGTTTTCGTCGGCTGGATGCCGGGTCAGGCCGAGATCGACGCCGATCCCGCGCTGATCGACCGGGTGGCGGCGGCCAATTACACCGGCCCCGCAAGGTTTCTGCATGAGCTTGCACCGCTCATCGAAGCGCGCGGCGGCAATGTGGTCGGGGTCACCTCCGTCGCCGGCGACCGCGGGCGGTTTTCCAACTATGTCTACGGCTCCGCCAAGGCGGGTTTCGCCACCTATCTCTCGGGCCTGCGCAACCGTCTGGGGCGGTCCGGCGCCCATGTGGTGACGGTGAAGCCCGGGTTCGTCGACACCTCGATGACCTGGGGGGTCGAGGGGATGTTCCTCGTCGCCACACCGCAGGCGGTTGCGAAACGCATCCTGCGCGCGGTGAAGAAAAAGCGCAACGTGATCTACGCCCCCGGCTTCTGGTGGCTGATCATGACCATCATCAAGCTGGTGCCGGAACGGATCTTCAAGAAACTGTCGTTCTGAGCGGGTTGAGCGGTGAAGGGTGTGGCGGTTGAGCCCCGCCAGTCCCGCCCCGCCCGCAAAGCACCCGCAAAGCAAAGGGCGCGGCGGGTTGCCCCGTCGCGCCGCAGTGTTTTGAACGATGTTTTGAACGATCCTGTGGCCCGAAGGCGCAGGATCCCGAAGGGGCCGAAAGCGCCGATCAGAAGATGAAGTGATCCTGCGCGAGATCGGCCAGGGTCACGTTCTCCAGCGTCATCACGTCGCCATTGCCCGCGTCGATCACCACGTCGGCACCGTTCTGGGTCATGTGATTGCCCTTGAGGTCGTTCCAGCCGGTGATTGACGCCATGCCGCTGAGGTCCACCTTGTCGCTGTGGTTTCCGGCGAGCGTGAAATCTTTCACGGTTTCGGCGTCGTCGCCGGATTTGAACACGAAGGTATCGTGGCCCCTGCCGCCGGTGAGCGTGTCGTTGCCCTTGCCGCCGTGCAGCCGGTCGTGGCCCTTGCCGCCGAACAGCATGTCGTTGCCGTTCTGGCCACGGAGGGCGTCCCGGCCCTGGTTGCCGTAGAGCTTGTCATTGTGGGTGCCGCCGTAAAGCGTATCGTTGCCGTTGCCGCCGTAAAGCTTGTCGTTGCCCTTGCCGCCATAGACCGTGTCACGGCCATTGCCGCCATAGAGCGTATCCCGGTTGCCGCCGCCGGAGAGGAAATCCGCCCCCTGGTTGCCATAGAGCACATCGGCGCCCTTGCCGCCGCGCATGGTGTCCGCACCGGCAAAGCCGCGCGCGAGGTCGGCTCCGGCCGACAGGTTGAATTCGTCGTCGCCCGACAGCAGGCCGGCCAGCAGGCCGCGCTCGTCCGCGGGGTTTTCGCTGCGAAGCGCGTCATTGACCGCCGCGGCGGAGACGCTGATGTCGCTGAAGCGGTAGCTGAGTTCGGCTGGCTGATCGTCCTCCCAGACCCATTCGCTGATGTATTCGGTGGTGCCGATCGTCATCTGGCCCATGTCGTCGGTGGCGAAGCCGGTGCCCTGCTGGACGAAGGCGCGGTCATCGTTGGTAGAGAAGACCGAATAACGGTCGTCCGACATATCTTCCCAGTCTTCGGCAAGCCAGTCGCGGTTGAAGTTCTGGATATAGAAGTTCCAGTCCAGATTATCGAAGTTGAACGCAAAATAAGCGTTAAGGACTGCCATGGTACCCTCCTGTGGCAACAAGAATTAGTGCGACCAGCAAGTTACGATGTCGCGTGCGACACGCCACGCCAGCCCCCCGGACTGCTCCGGTCGTCCGGAGCCCACGTTCGACGGGATAGCGCGAAAGCCGCGTATTGGGAACACGCAAGGCCCGCGCGGGGCGTATATATTCGGGTTCGGGAACAACCCCCGGTGAGCGGCTGGAACTGTTGACTGGACCCGGACAATAGCCGGTCACGCCTGGGCGACAGTCGTGCGGCGTTGGCGGTTTTGTGCCGGGGATTAACCGAATGGTAACGGAAAGCGGGCAGACCGGTTGGCGAATCGGCTGCCACAACCCCGGGTGCGGCGCGCGCGCGTTCGTGTTCGCGATCCCGTTCCATGCGGCGGCTGCCGAAACTCCGGGTGTGGAGCGCGCGCCGGGGCAGGCCGGGTCTTTCGCAAGAGCCACGAGGCTGCGCGCACCCCCTCCCTCTTTTCACCTACCCTCCGCCTGCCTATAACCCCGGGGTGCCACCAGACCCGGGGAGAACACCATGCGCCAGGCCAGGATCAGCCGGAAGACGGCGGAAACCGAGATCACCGTCGAAATCGACCTCGACGGCACCGGCAGCTATGACAACCGGACCGGGGTGGGCTTTTTCGACCACATGCTCGACCAGCTTGCCCGCCATGCGCTGATCGACATGAAGGTGCGCGCGGTGGGCGATCTGCATATCGACGACCATCACACCGTCGAAGACACCGGCATCGCGCTCGGTCAGGCGTTGAAGGCGGCGCTGGGCGACAAGCGCGGCATCCGGCGCTATGGCGAATGCCATCTGCCGATGGATGAGGCCCAGGTGCGCGCCGCGCTCGATCTCTCGGGCCGTGCCTTTCTGGTGTGGAACGTCGATTTTCCGAGCCCCAAGATCGGCACCTTCGACACCGAACTGGTGCGCGAGTTCTTCACCGCCTTTGCGGGCAACGGCGGCATCACCCTGCATGTGGACCGTCTGCACGGGTTCAACGCCCATCACATCGCCGAGGCCGCCTTCAAGGCGGTGGCGCGGGCGCTGCGCGATGCGGTCGAGACCGACCCGCGCAAGGCCGACGCCATCCCCTCTACCAAGGGCGCCCTCTGAGGAGACCCCATGCTGACCGTTCTGATCGACTACGAAAGCGGCAATCTCCATTCGGCCGAGAAGGCCTTCCAGCGGATGGCGGAGGAGACCGGGGCGGGCGAGGTGCTGGTCTCGGGCGAGCCGGAGGCGGTGGCGCGGGCCGACCGGGTGGTGCTGCCGGGCGACGGGGCCTTCCCGGCCTGCCGGCGGGCGCTGTTCGACCATTCCGGCCTGTTCGAAGCGCTCGACGAAGCGGTGATGCGGCGCGGGGTGCCGTTCTTCGGCATCTGCATCGGCATGCAGATGCTGGCGAGCCGTGGGCTGGAGCGCGGCGAGACCCCGGGTTTCGGCTGGATCGGCGGCGAGGTGGTGCATATCGACCCGGCCGACAAGAGCCTCAAGGTGCCGCATATGGGCTGGAACGACCTCGTGATCGACCATCCCCACCCGGTGCTCGCGGGCATTGCCACCGGCGACCACGCCTATTTCGTCCATTCCTACCATTTCCGGGTGGCGGAGGATGCGCACCGGCTGGCCCATGCGGAATATGCCGGCGACATCACTGCCATTGTCGGGCGCGACACCATTTTCGGCACCCAGTTCCACCCGGAAAAGAGCCAGGCCGCCGGGCTGAAGATGATCGCGAATTTCCTGCGCTGGAAGCCCTGAGCGGGGCGGGTTTGCTGACGTGCCGCCTGCGGCGGGTCGTTTGCGCTGATGCGCCGCCTGCGGCGGGCGGGGGGCCTGTGCCGCGCACAGGCGGGCATCACACTGGCGGGCCTCGCACAGGCGGACAACGCCCGGGGCGCCATGCCGGGGCGGGCGTCAGGCCCGGCGCGGCAATCCTGGCCCCGGGCTTGCCACGCCAGGGCACCGCAGAGGCTGGTGGCGGGTCGGGGGCTGGCCGGGCAGGCTGCCCCGGCAAGGCCCGAACCCCGCGCTTCGCAAGCCTGTTTCGGGCTGAACCGACCGGCCCGCGCTTGTCCACGGTCCTTCCGCCACCCCCCAGCCGCCGGAAACCCTGCCCTTGCCTGCGCGGCCAGCCGCCCAGTTGCCCAACCGCGCCCTTCGCATCTCCCACTGGACGCCCATCCCTCCCCGTGCGACAAACACCAAAGCCAAAAGGATGCCAGCGATGATCCTCTACCCCGCCATTGATCTGAAAGACGGCCAGTGCGTGCGCCTGCTGCGCGGCGAGATGGACGCGGCGACGGTGTTCAACGACGACCCCGCCGCCCAGGCGCTTGCCTTCGAGGCGGCGGGCTGCGAATGGATCCATCTCGTCGATCTCAACGGTGCCTTTGCGGGGGAGCCGGTCAATGCCGCGGCGGTCGAGGCCATTCTGGCTGCGGTCAGGGTGCCTGCCCAGCTTGGCGGCGGCATCCGCGACATGGCCACCGTCGAGCGCTGGCTGTCCAGGGGGCTGGAACGGATCATTCTGGGCACTGCGGCGGTGGAAAACCCGGCGCTGGTGCGCGAAGCGGCGCGCGCCTTCCCCGGTCAGATCGCGGTCGGTATCGACGCGCGCGACGGGCGGGTGGCGACCAAGGGCTGGGCCGAGGAAACCGACGTGCAAATCACCGATCTGGCGCATCGTTTCGAAGACGCGGGTGTGGCCGCGATCGTCTATACCGACATCAACCGCGACGGGGCCATGGCCGGGCCCAATGTGGAGACCACCGCGGCGCTGGCCCACGAGGTGACGATCCCGGTGATCGCCTCCGGCGGCATCGCCTCGCTCGACGATCTGCGTGCCCTCATGACCTGCGGCGCCCCGCTCAACGGCGCCATCTCCGGCCGCGCGCTATACGACGGGGCGATGGATCTGGGCGAGGCGCTGGCGCTGCTTTCGGCCTGACGCTTCCACCGGGCGTGGTTCCGGCACAAGCCTTGCCGGCGGGCCCGGCCGGGTCAGCGGCAACAGACCGGCCAGCGTGAGAAACCCGCCAGCATGTCGGGCGGGCGGCGGTCGAAAGGTGTTCTCCGCCCAGAACCTTCCGGCCTGACCGCCCGGCTTTGGCTTCAGAACAGGGCCCCGCCTCCCGGCCGTGCCTCCGGAAGGTGGCGTGTCCCGTGCCCTCCTCCTCCCGAGCCTTCCCGCCGCCCCGAAGGGCGCGCCCGCTCTTTGTCTTGGGTGAAGTATAGCCAAACGACAAAAACTGATTCCGAAACAGTTCATCCACGGTTACTGTGGTTTTTCGCCGCAGAGTCCTTGCCAGAGCCCATTTGGCTCGATCGGGTTCAGGTCGGGGCTGAAGGGTGGCAGGTACAGCTGACAGGGGTGGATCCTGATCCCGAAATCCGTGAAGCATCAGCGTAAGGCCAAAGACCTGTAGCCAAAAGGCACAATCAGACTTGTGTGGTTTGGCCATATTCTAGAGCGTTTGACGAAATACCTGATACAAAGAGCATCACCTGACGCGCCCCAAATCCATGATTTCAGGCAGCGTCAGGTGAGTCAGGTTTTTCGCATAACGCCCTGGGCTGTGTCCGGACCGGGCGCCAATCCCGACTATGTCCGCGCGCCGGTAAATGGTCACGTTGTCAATGACCAGCACCGCCCCGCCGGAAGTTTCGGGATCGGATCGTGTTCAGGCCAAAGGCTGAAGATGTCTGCATCGACGTTCGCGGTGGATAACCCAACGCTGACCAAGGCCCCCGCAAGACGTGCGCCAATCGCATTCACTCGCCCACGTGCATTCCAGTCTTGCACACCAAACAACGGGTTCCACGCGGCGCGTAGCCGTAGAGGTGCGCGGCATATCCGCCGCAAAGCCACTTTCATCAATAATATACAATGCGCCGCCCGGCAGCCTCATGCGCCTTGATCTTCTCGCGGAAACTGCGACGTTTTGCGGCGTCCGCTACTGGATGGCGCAGGGCCTTTTGTGCGTCACGTCGAGTTTTTGCAACGTCTGCCGGATCTGTTCAGGCACACCCAGAACCGGGCGGCGCATTCGTATTGGCAGGCGTCGGGGTGGTCGCGGACGTCCTGGGCAAGCTTCGTCAGGTCGATCCTGGTATTTTCCCGCGCTCATAGGACTTTGGGGAGATACGTTTCGACCAGCGTTTGCCTGAGGCAAACCCCACGCCAAACCGCTCTGAGGTTTCTTCAAAGCTCAGCCCTTCCCTTTCCCGGATGGAAAGGACATGGCGGCGAAAGGCAATCGGATGGGTCATAAGTGAACAGTATCATGAATTTGCCGTTTGGCCATACTTCGGATCGAATGCACCGCGCGGCAAAACGGGCAGTGCCCCTCGCTGCGGTTCTGCCCATGGCCACTCTTGCCCCTGGTTCCGTGACGCTTGTCATTCTGCCGGGCCGTTGCTAGGTATGGCACAGTGAAACGGAGCCAATGAACATGGATTACGCCCTCGCCGACTGACCCCTTTTGGTTTCTATTGCGAGCGTAACACATGCAGTCCGTTTCCATCGTCGGCCTCAGCTGGCACAGCCCGACCAATGATCCCCTCTTCACCGATCTCAGCCTGACCTTCGGCCCCCGGCGCACCGGCCTTGTTGGCCGCAACGGGACCGGAAAGACCACGCTCTTGCGGTTGATCGCCGGGGAGTTGACCCCCTCGGCCGGGAGGATCACCGCCCCGCCTTCCATCGGGTTTCTGCGGCAGAACCCGGAACGGGCGACGGGAGCCACGATTGCCGATCTGTTCGGCGTGGCGGCGCCGCTGGCCCTCCTCGCGCGGGCGGAACGCGGGGATGCGACGGCCGAGGATCTGGCGCAGGCAGACTGGACGCTGGAGGCGCGGCTTCAGGGCGCGCTGGGCAGGCTGGGGCTGGATCAGCCGCCAGATACCCCGCTCAGCACCCTGTCCGGCGGACAGAGGACGCGGGCGAGCCTGGCCGCGCTCATCTTTGCCGACCATGACGTTCTGTTGCTGGATGAACCGACCAACCACCTTGATCGCGCGGGCCGGACCCATGTCATCGAGGCCTTGCGGGGCTGGCCGGGCTGCGTTGTCGTCGCCAGCCACGACCGGGTTCTGCTTGACGAGATGGACGCGATCGTTGAACTGACAAGCCTGGGCGCCAGGAGCTACGGCGGCCCATATAGTGCCTGTCGCGCCGCCAGGGAGGCAGAACTGGCGGCTGCCGAAGAGGCCGTGGCCCGTGCGCAGCGGGCGGTTGCGCACACGCAGGCGCGGGCGCAGCGGGCGACGGAACGCAAGGCGCGCACGGACCGGCAGGGCAGGCAGCTTCGCGCAGCGGGCAGCCAGTCGAAGCTGTTGCTCGATGCCGCGAAGGAGCGCAGCGAAGGGTCTGGCGGCTCGGCAGCGCGGCTGCGCGACCGGCAGGGGCAGGAGGCCAAGGCCGCGCTGGAGGCCGCCCGTGCGGCGGTCGAGGCGCTCGAACCGCTGGTGATGGATATTCGGCCCTGCGGCCTGACTGCGACGCGCCCTGTGCTGGAGGTCGAGCATCTCGGGTTCGGGTATCGTCCTGCGGCGCCCATCTTCAGGGATGTTTCGTTCTCCCTGCGTGGCCCCGAACGCGTCGCGATAGAGGGCGCGAATGGCGCCGGAAAATCGACCCTGCTGGCCTGCATTGCCGGGCAGCTTCGGGCGCAGACCGGCGCCGTGACTGTCGGGGTTCCGGCCGCGCTGATTGATCAGGATGTCAGTTTCCTTGACCCCGACGAAACGGTGCGAAGCGCGCTTGCCCGCCTTGACCCGCAGGCCACAGAAAATGACCGCCGCGCCACGCTCGCCCGCTTTCTGTTTCGCGGGGAGGATGCAAACAAAAAAACAGCCACCCTCAGCGGCGGGCAAAAGATGCGTGCCGGGCTGGCCTGCACCCTGGGTCACAGCCAGCCGCGCCAGCTTCTGTTGCTGGATGAGCCGAACAACCATCTCGATCTTGACGCGGTGGAAACCCTTGAAGCGGCACTGAACGCCTATGGCGGTGCGATCCTTGTGGTGAGCCATGACCCGGCGTTTCTGGACCGGATCGGGGCCCGGCGCCGTATTACGCTTTGAGACAGAAAGCTGCCATTTATATTGGCGTGCAGCATGCGTGATCCAGGGCCCATCTTGCGGGGTTTGTTGGCGAGGTTTTTCTGAATGCCGGTTTCGGGCAGAACGATGATGCCTGCGGGCAGGAGGCTCAGCATGGCACCTTTGCCCCCGCCGTGCCGAAAATACAGCCCGAAATACTCCGGCCCAGATCCACCAGATATTGAAACGATGCAATCGCCGTTCTCACCGGCAGTGCGAAAACCGCAAACCGGAACGCAATGAAATGCAGCGCCACGGTCAGCGAGATGACCGGAAGAACGAGAAACACGGGAAGCCTCTTGTCAACAGATGGTTTGCAGGCAACACATCAGACAGGCCGCAGGAGATTGCCGCGGTGGCAGGATGGGATGCGTTTGGCAGATGCGGGGTGAACGGGCAAGGAGAGCGCACAGTGATCACAAGTGTTTGGGATTTCACGCCACAGTCGGCTGTGTGGGTGAAGGGCGGTTTTGCTGCGGCTGCGCTAACGTCTGCCTGACCGAATGCATTTGAAGAAAAGGAACATCTGACGCCTTCCATGATTCCACGCGTTGGTTTAGAGGTTGCGCATGATTGCAGCACCACCTCACACTTTGCGCACAGTTTGCGTTTTTTGCGGATCAGCGTCAGGGCATGATCCGGTTTTCTTGCACGCAGCCAGGAAAGCCGGGGAGGCTCTTTCGAAGCAAAGCCTCAAACTCGTCTATGGCGGTGGAAAGGTCGGACTTATGGGTGCAGTCGCTGACGCCGCGCTCAGTCGTGGCGGTGAAGTTGTCGGCGTCATGCCCAGGCATCTCGTCGAGCGGGAAATATCGCACAACGGGCTGACCGAACTCCTGATCGTCGAGACAATGCATGAACGTAAAACCAGGATGAGCGATTTGGCCGATGGCTTTCTCGTTCTTCCGGGCGGCGCCGGCACACTGGAAGAAGCTTTCGAGCAATGGACGTGGGCGCAAATTGCACTCCACGCCAAACCAATTGGCTTTCTCAACGTAGATGGGTTTTTCGATCCGTTGATGGACATGGTCGATGGAATGGTAAAGGCAGGTTTCCTGGCCCCGGCTTATCGGGACATGCTGATCGTGGAGAACGATCCAGACTCGATCCTGGAGCGGTTTTCTGCATATGTTCCGCCAGCAGGCAAGACCTATGAAGCTTCAGGGAACCAGGCTGCGGTCTCCATGACCCAACAAACGACACTGAAAATCGCGGTGGCCGTTATCATGGATGATTCTGGCAATATGCTTCTTGTCAGAAAAAGGGGGACCGAGAGCTTCATGCAGCCAGGTGGAAAAATTGAAGCAAACGAGACCGTTCGCCAATCCCTCGAACGCGAATTGCTGGAAGAACTGGGCGCGGAGACCAGGAATGCTGAATTCCTTGCTCAACTGACCGCACCCGCTGCCAACGAACCAAACCATGTTGTTGAGGCGCAGGTATTTCGTGTCGAGCTTGCCAGGTCGCCAGCAATTTCGGCCGAGATAGAGGAAATGTGCTGGCACCGTCCTGGCTGTGTTGAAGATCGCAAGATCGCGCCTCTGAGCGCAGAAATTTTCGGCATGATGAAATCTGGTTCAAATGCATGACGCAAATCACGGCCATTGCACTGAACAGACCGGATCATCCGCCGCTTTCCTGCTGCCAGCGCGCGAGCGCACGGCCCATCACCCGCCGCCATCCGGGCGGATAGAGCGCGAGACTCGTCATCACCGGCAGCGAGGCGGGCAGGCGCGGGGCCTCGCTGCGGGCGGGCAGGGCAAGCGCCGGATAGCGGCGCGCCGGATGGGCGTGGTGGTCCGAATGCAGGGGCGCGTTCAGCATCAGCCGGCGGGTGAAGCTTTCGCCCGCGTTCCAGCTGTGGGCAAGACCCATCGGTTCGAGCTTGCCGTCCGCCCGGCGGGCGCGGGTGAGCCCGTAGTGCTGCACATAGTCGGCAAGCAGAAGCTGGGTCTGGGCATGGGCCGCAAGCGCCAGCAGCACCGCGGCTCCCGCCAGCCCGAAGGCCGCGAGCGCCAGCGCCAGAAATCCCAGCCCTCCGAAAACATAGGTGACATAAGGCGTCGCGCCGCCGGTGCCGCGCCGGATGATATCGGCGCGCTCCATCTCGTAGCCGCGCCGGAACGACCCCCGCCAGGCGCGCGGCGCGAAAGCGTAGAAGCTTTCGCCGGGGCGGGCGGTATTGGGGTCTTCGTCGCTGGCGGCAAAGCGGTGGTGGACCTTGAGATGCGCCGAGGTGTGATGCCCGAAAAGCAGGCTGATATAGACCCATTTGCCGAGGTTGAACAAAACCCGGTTGCCGCGGTGGATCAATTCGTGGGCATTGGCGTTGGAGACCTGACCGAAGAACAGCCCCGCCGCCACGAACACTCCGAGCCAGTCCGCGAAGCCGGAGCCCCCGGAGGCGAGCCTGCCCGCCACGAGGCCGAGCAGCGGGAAATGCACCAGTGCCAGCGTGGCCGACAGCGCATCGGCTCCGCGCGCGTCCTCCACGGGGCTCACGCGCTGCGGCAAGAGCTTGTCGAACCCCCAGGCGATCAGCGTCATGTACCCGAGCGCCGCCCAGATCCATCCGCCTCCGAGCATTGCGGCAAGTGCGACCAGACCCGCCGCGGCGAGGGATACGATGGCGAAGCTTGGGGCAGCGGGCATGGCGGGTCTCCTGTTGGGGCCAGTCTAATGTCATTCGGGCGATGGCGGAAATGCCCATTTCCTGGGCAGAGCGGGCACAATGCGCCGCCTCTTGGCCACGCGGGGGGTTGACCCGGGAGCGGCTGCGGCGATGATCGCCGCGACAAGGAGTGCCCCCCGCATGTTGCCCGCTATTCTGCTCTGGTTCGGCATTTTTGCCGCCGTCATCTACCTGCCGTTCAGCGAGAACCCGCCGAACCCGGGGCGGAGCCTCGCGAAAACGGTGCCTCTGGTGGCCTTTGCCCTTGCCGCCTTCAGCGCCGGCGGGCCGGTTCTTCTGGCGCTTGCGCTGGCGCTCTCGGCGCTGGGCGATTTCGCCCTGTCGCGTCCGGGGCCGCGCGCCTTCACGGGCGGGATGGCGGCTTTTGCCGTGGCGCATCTGTTCTACACGGTGCTGTTCACCATGATGTCGGGCCGGGCCCCCTATATGGCCTTTGTCGACCACACGCTGCTGGCGCTGTTTCTCGCCTGGGTGGCGGCCTCGGTCGAGATCTGGCTGGTGCCCCATGTGGGCAAGACCCTGAAATGGCCGGTTCGGGTCTATGTGCTTGTGATCACCCTGATGGTGCTTGCGGCGCTGACCCTGCCGCTTGGGGCGATTGCCATCGGCGCGGTCTGGTTCGTCGCGTCCGACGTCATCCTTGCCTATCGCGATTTCCGTATGGGGCCTGACGATCCGCTGGCCGGGCGGGCCGGGTGGCTGTTGTGGTGTCTCTATATCGCGGGTCAGGCGATGATCCTGGTGGGGGTGATCACCTATCTCTCGGCCTGACCGAGGCTTTCAAAACGTCGCGAACGGCATTAGGTGGGGGGCAACGGACCCGGAGGCCACATGACGTTCTTTTCCAAGCTCAGAAACCGTCTGACCCGCTCGTCGTCGAAGCTCGAGGAGGGGCTCGAGGCGATTGTCGGGGAGGGGGGCGCCGAGGAGGGGGCCGCCCCGGAGGTGCACCGCGACCCTGCGGCGCGAGCGGAGCCGGAGGCGGTGGCCGATACTGACCTCGCAGAGGCCGCCCCGGCGCCTGAAGAGCCCACCGGGGAAGCGCCCGCCACCCCCGGCTTCACCCGGCCCGAACTTGCCATCGGCTTCGGCGACGACACCGACGCCGCGCCCGACGAGGCCCACACGCCCGGGTTTTTCGGCCGTCTTCTGGGACGGCGCGACGCGCGCGCCGTGACCCGCCGGGTGCTCGACGACGACATGCTCGAAAGCCTCGAAGAGCTGATGATCGCCTCCGACATGGGGGTCGACACCGCGCTTCGGGTGAGCGCCAATATCGCCGAGGGCCGTCTCGGCAAGCGGCTGTCGGTCGGTGAGATCAAGGATCTTCTGGCAGACGAGATCGCCCGGATCATGGAACCGGTGGCGAAGCCGATGCCGCTTTATGCGAAAAAGCCGCAGGTGGTGCTGGTGGTGGGGGTGAACGGCTCGGGCAAGACCACCACCATCGGCAAGCTCGCCAGCCAGTTCCGTGCCGCGGGCAAGAGTGTCATCATCGCCGCGGGCGACACCTTCCGCGCCGCCGCCGTGGAACAGCTTCAGGTCTGGGGCGACCGCGCCTCGGTGCCGGTGCTGACCGCGCCCGAGGGCACCGACCCGGCCTCGCTCGCCTTCGACGCGATGACCAGGGCCGAGGAGGAAGGGGCCGATCTGTTGATGATCGACACCGCCGGACGGTTGCAGAACCGCGCCGATCTGATGGAGGAGCTCGCCAAGATCGTCCGGGTGATTCGCAAGAAGGACCCGGAAGCGCCGCATAACACGCTTCTGGTGCTGGACGCGACCACGGGGCAGAACGCACTGAGCCAGGTGGAGACCTTTCAGAAGATGTCGGATGTGTCCGGGCTGGTGATGACCAAGCTCGACGGCACCGCCAAGGGGGGCGTGCTGGTGGCGCTGGCCGACCGGTTCGGCCTGCCGATCCATGCGATCGGGGTGGGCGAGCAGATCGACGATCTGGCGCCCTTCGATCCGGAGGAGTTCGCGCGGGCGCTGACGGGGGCATAGCGGCTCCGGCTAACCGGGGCGACCGGGAAGACGTTGCGGAGCGGGGCCGGGCGCTGGCGGAAGCGGAGACGGCGGGCGCCGGGAGTTGACCGCAGTTTCGCCTCCGTTTATCGCCAGCCGGGTGCGATGGTGCACCAAAAGCAAGAAGGGCCGCCGGCTGGCAACGGGTGGTGCGGGCAAGATGGCAACAGGCCGGACCTACGACAACCTCCTGCTCAAGGGCACGCGGACGGCGCTGTCCTTCGTTGCCGAAGCACGGCGTCTGTCGATCTCCGACCCCTATCCGGAGGCCGGACAGATGGGCTATTCGGCGATGGCCGATGTGCTGGCCCGCTGCGTGCTGTTTGCCAATTGGGAAGTCGTGGGTGCCGCGGCGCTGGTGCGCGCGGGCTCGGTGGTGCGGGTGGTGGAAATGGGGCTGCTGGACCCGTTCCGCTCGGACGAATTCATGCGCCGCCTGACCTGGCGGTTGCTCGCGGATGCGTCGCACGATCTCGCAGAGGTCGATGAAATCGAAGACGCCTGCCGCAGGCCGATGAAGATTTCTGCCTTCGTGGCCCGCCGCCGCGCGACCCGTCGGATGGACCAGGCAACGATGCCGGTGCCGATCGGGCGGATCGTCATCCCCAGGGAGCCGCAGGCGGCGGCGGTGCCGCGCGAACCGGTGCATCTGCCTGAAGCGATCCCGCTGGCCCCGCGCGGCCTGGTGGTCTGATCTCTCCCGGGGTGTGTCTCACGGAAACGGGCGATTGCTGTGCCCTGGCGGCTTTGGCTTTGCTGCCCTTGGCGCGGCCTGGGCCGGTCCGGCGGGACGGGTTGGGTTAATGAAACACCAAAGTGGCCGGCGGTATCTTCATAAGATACTGAGAATAAATGATAAAACGGCAATTCCATTAGTCCGGTATTCCGGACTAATGGATTTTCTTCCCGGGGTCTCCTTCCCGGCCGCCCGCGCCCAATGCCGTCCCCAGGACCGGCCTTTGGTGTCCGCGCCGCCTGGTGGCCTGAGCGCCGGGGCGTTCTCATCCGAACCGGGGCTTGTTGTGCTCTGGTGGCCTTGGTCTTGTGGGCTGGGCGGGTTGAAACCTGGCCGTCCTCGGTGACGCGCGGCCTGGACCGGTCCGGCGGGACGGGTTGGGTTAATGAAACACCAAAGTGGCCGGTGGTGTCTTCATAACATATTGATAATAAATGATAAAACGGCAATTCCATTAATCCGGTATTCCGGACTAATGGAATTCCTTCCCGGGGCCTCCTTCCCCGCCGTCCGCGCCCAGAACCGGCCCCAGGACCGGCCCCCGCGGCCCGTGCCTCTTTGCCCTCGTGCTGCCGCCCGCCCACAAAATGCGAAGAGGTTACGGAGGCAGCGAATTCGCCCTTGCCGGCACCACCTCTCGCCCGTATCGCGCCCCTGTCGCCCCTGTCGCCCCTGTCGCCCCTGTCGCCCCTGTCGCCCCTGTATCACCCCCCGCATCGCTCCGCCCAGAAAGGCCCGCCCGTTGAGTGAATGGATCATCTCCCTTGAGGGCACGCCTTCCGGCAGCAGCCTGGCAACCGCGCTCGCCCTGCTTGCGGCCTTCCTGCATGCGCTCTTCGGCGCGCTCCAGAAAGGCCGGCACGACCCCTGGGCGACCCGCGCCGCGATCGACGCCGCCTACGGCCTCATGGCCGCGCCCATCGCACTTTTCGTCGTCCCCTGGCCCGACGCCGCGCTGGCCCCGTTCTTCCTCCTCGTCTGGGTGATCCACACCGGCTACAAGCTGGCGCAGGGCTACACCTACACGCTCGGCTCCTATACCGTGGTCTATCCGGTGGTCCGCGGCACCGGGCCGCTGTTCACCGTGCTGGGGGCGGGGCTGCTGTTCGGCGAGCGTTTCACCGGCATGCAATGGCTCGGCGTCGGGCTGTTGCTCGCCGGCATCTACGGGCTCGCGCTCCACAACCTGCGCCACTGGCAATTCGGCCGCGAAAAGCTCCGCCCCGCGCTGGCGATGGCGGTGGTCACCGGCGGCTTCGTGGCGCTCTACACCACCACCGACGCCTGGGGCATCCGCGCGACGCCCGACCCGTTCACCTTCCTTGCGTGGTTCTTCATGATCGACGGCATCACCATGCCGGTGCTGTTCCTGCTCTTCTGGCGGGGCCGGGTGGCGCCGGGCCAATACAAGGGGCTGGCGCGGCGCGGGCTGTTCGGGGCGGTGATCGCCTTCTTTTCCTTCGGCGCGGTGATGCTGGCGACGCGGCTCGATCAGGTGGGTCAGGCCGCGGTGCTGCGCGAGACCTCGACGGTCTTTGCCGCGCTCATCGGCTGGCTTCTGCTGGGCGAGCGCAGCGGGGCGCGGCAGATCGCGCTCATGGGGCTGATCGCGCTGGGCGCGGTGGTGGTGGAGGCGGGGGGCTGAAAGGGGGGCTGAGAGGGGGCGGAAGCTTTGCGGCTTGCGCCCGCGCCCCGCAATCCCCTATGTCCCCCTCAGGCACAGGCGAGGAAGCGACATGACCGAACAACCGGCCGCGAAGAAACTCACCCCCGGGCTGAAATTCGCCCTCGAATACGGGCCGATCATCGCCTTTTTCCTGCTCTATCTCCTGCTCAGGGACCGGACCTTCCTGGTCGGGGGCACGGAATACTCGGGCTTCGTGGCGGTCACGGCGATCTTCATCCCGCTGCTGGGCCTTGCCACCTTCCTGCAATGGCACCTCACCGGGCATCTCTCGAAGATGCAGATCGCCACGATGGTGCTGGTGGTGGTCTTCGGCGGGCTGTCGGTCTGGTTCAACGACGAGCGCTTCTTCAAGATGAAGCCGACGATCATCTATCTGTTGTTCGCGGGGCTGCTCGGCGTCGGCCTCCTGCGCGGCCACTCCTATCTTGAAGCGGTGATGGACCAGGCGGTGCCGCTCAACCCGGAGGGCTGGATGATCCTCACCAAGCGGCTGGCGCTGTTTTTCCTTGGCCTTGCGGTGGCGAATGAGGTGATCTGGCGCATGATGTCGACCGACGCCTGGGTCAATTTCAAGACCTTCGGCCTGCCGCTGGCGATCTTTGCCTTCTTCATGTTCCAGTCGGGGCTGTTCTCGCGCTACGGTGTGGAGGAGGACGAGACCGGAAAAGCGCCCTGAGGCGTAGCCGGGACGGTCCGGGAGAAGCCCGACACGGCCGAAGGAGGGGCAGGATGAGCGACTGGAAAGCGAAGACGCAGGCGGTGCATGGCGGCACCCGCCGGTCGCACTATGGCGAGGTGGCGGAGGCGATGTTCCTGACCCAGGGCTTCGTCTACGGCAGCGCCGAAGAGGCCGCGGCGCGGTTTGTCGAGACCGGGCCGGACGAGTTCATCTATGCCCGTTACGGAAACCCGACGGTGCGGATGTTCGAGGAGCGTCTGGCCGCGCTGGAGGGCACCGAAGACGCTTTCGCGGTGGCGTCCGGCATGGCTGCGGTCCATGTCACCCTGATGGCGGCCGCAAGCCCCGGCATGCGCATCGTCGCGGCCCGCGCGCTTTTCGGCTCTTGTCTCTATGTCCTTGAATGGCTTGAGAAATTCGGGGTCGAGGTGGTCTATGTGGACGGCCGTTCCGAAGCCGGATGGCGCGCCGCGCTGACCCCGGACACCAGCCTCGTCTTCCTCGAGACCATCGCCAACCCGACGCTCGACGTCATCGACCTCGCGCTGGTGTCCCGGCTCGCCAAAGCCGCGGGCGCGCTGCTGGTGGTCGACAACACTTTCGCCACCCCGGTCGGCGCGTCCGCGGCCGCGCAAGGGGCGGATGTGGTGATCTATTCTTCCACCAAACATATCGACGGCGGCGGCCGGGGACTTGGCGGCGTTGTGCTCGGCGGTGCGGATTTCATCCGTGACACAGTCGAGCCCTATACCAAACACACCGGCGCGGCGTTGAGCCCGTTCAATGCCTGGATGCATCTCAAGGGGCTGGAGACGCTGGAGCTCCGGGTGCGGGCGATGGCAGAAAGCGCGGCGCGGATCGCCACGGCGCTTGACGGCCACGCGGCGCTCGCCCGGCTGATCTATCCCGGCCTTGCCACCCATCCGGACCATGCGGTGGCGGCGGCGCAGATGGACCATGGCGGCACCATGCTGGCGCTGGATCTCAAGGGCGGCAGAGGCGCGGCCTTTGCCTTCATGGATGCGCTGAAGCTGCCGGTGATCTCGAACAATCTTGGGGATGCGAAAAGCATTGTCACCCATCCGGCGACAACCACCCATCATCGTCTGCCCGACGCCCAGAAGGCCCGGCTTGGAATCACCCCGGGGCTGGTGCGGCTTTCGGTGGGGCTCGAAGATGCGGGCGACCTTCTCGGCGATCTCACACAGGCGCTCGACGGGCTCTGAGCGGGCAGGGTTGGGCCTGGCGCGGTTCGGGCCTATATAGCGCCAGATCATGGGGGAGAGCCGATGAACGACTTGCCAAAGAGACCCGCCGCGCCGGACAGGGATGCAGCGCGCGCCGCGCTCGAGACCCTGCGCGCCTGGGCCGGGGCCGCCGACCCGGTGGAAGTGGCCACGCTCGACCCCGCCATCGCCCGGCTTCTGCCCGATGCGGCCCTGGCGAATTTCCCCGAGCTCAGCCGGACCTACCCGGACGGGTTCCGCCCCGATGCGGCCTACAAGGCCCGGATGCCCGATCTGCAAAACGGCCCCGCCTCGCTGATCCAGGGCGAACGCCAGGAGATCCAGCATGTGGGCATCTCCAACTTCCGGCTGCCGATCCGTTACCAGATCCGCGACGGCGGCGCGGTGACGCTCGAGACCTCCGTCACCGGCACGGTGAGCCTCGAGGCCGAGAAGAAGGGCATCAACATGAGCCGGATCATGCGGAGCTTCTACGGCCATGCGGAAAAGACCTTTTCCTTCAAGGTGATCGAACACGCACTCGACGCCTGCAAGGCCGATCTCGACAGTCTTGACGCGCGGATAGAATTGTCTTTTTCCTACCCTTTAAGGGTCAAATCCCTGCGGTCTGACCTGTCCGGCTTTCAATATTACGATATTGCGCTGGAATTGGTGGAGCAGAAGGGGGTGCGGCGGAAATTCATCCATCTCGACTATGTCTACAGTTCGACCTGCCCCTGTTCGCTGGAGCTCAGCGAACATGCGCGGCAGTCGCGCCGGCAGCTGGCGACGCCGCATTCGCAGCGTTCGGTGGCGCGGATCTCGGTCGAACTGGCCTGCGACAGCCCGTGTCTGTGGTTCGAAGACCTGATCGGTCTCTGCCGCGACGCGGTGCCGACCGAGACCCAGGTGATGGTGAAACGCGAGGACGAACAGGCCTTTGCCGAGCTCAACGCCGCCAATCCGATCTTCGTCGAGGACGCGGCGCGGCTGTTCACCGAACATCTGAAGGCCGACCCCAGGATCGGCGATTTCCGGGTGGTGGCGAGCCATCAGGAGAGCCTGCACAGCCATGACGCGGTGTCGATCCTGACCGAGGGCGAGACCTTCACCGCGCCATCGCTGGACCCGAAGCTGTTTTCGACGCTGATCCATCGCGGCTGAGGCGGGCCGCCGGGTGTCGTTCGCCGGCATTTGAGGCAAATTGCACGCAGATTGTCCCGCGCGGCTAACCCTTGGTTTGCACATTTTGCGGATGCTTCCCGCCGACGAACGGTTTGGGGGGCGATATGGACTATCGCGCGAAACATCGGGCAACGGCGGCAGTCTTCCGGCATTCCGGGGGCAGGGGCGACGGGGGAGGGCGCTAGATGGCGACCACCTTCGATGTCATTTTCCTTGGCAAGATCGCCGATCTCGACCCGGCCGAAGGCAACGGCAAGGTCGAGGATGCAACCAGTATCGTCGGGCATGACTTCGGCAGTTCCACCGACCCGCTGCACTGGCATATCCACAGCTTTGCGCCCGGCAGCACCGGCTACGGCGGCGGTTCGCCCGGATCCTACGACACCGACAACACCCTTTCGAACGACACCTTCTCCATCGACGGCGGCGCCGATCAGGTGATGGACAGCTGCCATGTCTATTCCCTCACGCTGACCTATACCGATGGCACCACGGCCCCGATCACCGCCCTTGCCTTCCAGGACACCGGGGGCAACCTCTATCTCGCCCCCGAAACCAGCGCCAATGACGATCAGGCGGCGCTGGAAGCCAGGCCGATCGAAAAGATACACGTCAACGATTCGATTTCCGGCACCGCGTTCGTGGCGGACCGCGTGGCCGCCGATTTCGCCACTCTTCCGAGCGTCGATGGTACGCCCGATGACGATGTGATGAACGCCGGCCACACCGACGCCGATGGCGACAGCATCGGCGCGGGGGACGACACCATCCGCGGCAATGGCGGCAGTGACACGATCGACGGCGGTGCCGGCGACGACCGGATCGTCGGCGGTGACGGCAACGACACGGTCCATGGCGGTGACGGAGACGACACCATCGGCGACTGGTCGCTGGAGACCGGCGACGACAGGCTCTACGGCGAGGGCGGCAACGACACGCTGATCGGCGGCGCCGGCGACGACGCGCTCCATGGCGGCGCTGGCAACGATCACCTCAGCGGCGGCCAGGGCACAGATGTGCTTGATGGCGGCACCGGCAGTGACGTCATCGCGGTCACCGACGACCACGACACGGTCACGGCCATCGGCGGCGACGAAGGCGGCGACAACGATATCCTCGTCTTTTCCAACTGGGCCTCCACCTCCGGGGTGCAGGTGACTTTCACCGGCAGCGAGGCCGGCAGCTTCGACTACACGACCACCTCGACCACCGGCAGCTTCAGCCAGATCGAGCAGATCATCGGCACCGAACACGATGACACGATCGACGCATCCGCCTCGACCGAAAACCAGACCCTCGACGGCCGCGAAGGCGCCGATACCCTCATCGGCGGGTCGGGTGACGATGCCCTCAACGGCGAAGCGGGCAACGACAGGCTGACCGGCGGTGCCGGGAACGACAGGCTGACCGGCGGCGGCGGGGACGATACGCTTTCTGGCGGCACCGGGAACGATACCCTGCTTGGCGGTGAAGGCGACGACAGGCTCCAGGGGGGGCACGGCAACGATACGCTCCACGGCGGTGCCGGCGACGACACCTTCGTGTTCCAGAACGGGTTTGGAGACGACACGGTTTCCGGCGGCGAAAGCGGCGAGACCTTGGGCGACACGCTCGACGCCAGCGAAGTCACCACCGGCCTGAGCGTCACCCTCACCGGCGACGGCGCGGGCACGATGTCCTGCGGGGCGCCGACCGCCACTTTCGAGGGGATCGAGGCGTTCAGCACCGGTGCCGGCAACGACAGGTTCGATCTCTCGGCCAGCACGGAGGGGCTCAGCCTTGCTGCCGGGGCAGGTGCCGATACGGTGGTTTCGGGCGGCGGCGACGACCGGATCGACCTCGGCGGTGGTGCCGCCGGGGACAATGCGGCTGATACCATCCGCCTTCACGATGGCTCCGGGCACGACGTCGTTACGGGGTTTGAAGCGCCCGTGGAGAACGGCGGCAGTTTCACCGGGTTCGACCGGCTCGATGTCTCCGGCCTCACCTCCGACGGCGGCACCACCCCGGTCACCACCACCGATGTGACGGTGAGCGACGATGGCGCCGGCAATGCGGTGCTCGGCTTCCCGGGTGGCGAGAGCATTACCCTGACCGGTATCGCACCCGCGCAGATCGACAATCCCGACGCGCTGGTGGCGATGGGCATTCCCAGGGGGCGCGACTATCTGGTCGAAGGCAGCGACCGGGGCGAGGTGATCACCGGGGGGTACACAGGCGACCCCGATGGCGACCGGATCGACGCCGGCGACAATGCCGCCGGCAACGACGACGATATCATCTGGAGCCTTGGGGGGGGCGACGTGGTGCGCGCCGGCGCCGGCAACGACGAGATCCATGGCGGCGCGGGCGACGACTACCTTCACGGCGATGCGGGAGACGACACCGTTTTCGGCGGCACCGGTAATGATTTCATGTCCGGTGGCCAGGGCAACGACACGCTCCACGGCGAAAGCGGCGACGATACGGTCAGGATCCAGGGTGGCGGAGGCTCGACCACCACCATTTTCGGCGGTGAGACCGGCGAGACGATTGGAGACAAGCTGATCCTCGTTGGCGACGGCAGCGCCGGTCCGTCCGTTTCGGTAACGTTTACCGGCGACGAAGCCGGGGTGTTTGACGACGGCACCAATTCCGGCAGTTTCGCCGGGTTCGAAATGGTCTTCACATCCCGCGGCGACGATGTGGTCGATGCCTCTGCCTCCACCAGCGGCATCGCCCTCACCGGGTTGGCGGGCGACGACGTGCTGACCGGCGGCAGTGGCGATGATTTGCTCTACGGCGGTGCGGGCGCCGATACCCTTTCCGGCGGCGACGGGGCCGACAGGCTCTACGGTGGCGGGAACGACGACCGTCTCGACGGCGGCGACGGGAACGACATCCTCGATGGCGGCGGGGGCGCCGATGTTCTTTCCGGCGGCGACGGGGACGACATCCTCGATGGCGGTGGGGGTGCCGATGCTCTTTCCGGTGGTGACGGGGCCGACAGTCTCGACGGCGGCGGGAGCAACGACAGTCTCGACGGCGGCGACGGGGACGACACCCTTGATGGCGGCGAGGGTGACGATACCCTTTCCGGCGGTGAGGGGGACGACACCCTTGCCGGCGGCGAGGGCGACGATACCCTTTCCGGCGGTGACGGGGCCGACCGGCTCGACGGGGGCGAGAGCGACGACAGTCTCACCGGCGGCGCGGGGGATGACATCCTCGATGGCGGCGAGGGTGACGACAGCCTTTCCGGCGGTGACGGGGCTGACAGGCTCGATGGTGGCGAGGGCGACGACAGGCTCACCGGCGGGGCGGGCAACGATAGTCTCACCGGCGGTGAGGGTCACGATACCTTCCGCTTCTCCGATGGTGACGGGGCCGACACGATCACCGATTTCGATCTTTCCGGCCGCGACGGCACCACCAACGACCAGCTCGATCTGTCCGCATTGACGGATGCGGAGGGCAACCCGGTCAGTATCTGGGACGTGGTGGTCTCCGACACCGCGGGCGACGGTACCGGCGATGCGGTCCTGACCTTTCCGAACGGCGAGCGCCTGACGCTCGAGGGCATCAGCTCCGGCCAGCTCGAGGCGCAGACCCTGCATGCGATGGGCATTCCCTGCCTGGTCGCCGGCACGCTGATCGACACGCCGGACGGCGGGCGTCCGGTCGAACAGCTGAGACCCGGCGATCCGGTCAGTACCGTCTGCGGCGGGGTGCGGCCGGTGGTCTGGATCGGCACATGGCATCTGGATGCAGAGGCGCTGGCGGCAAACCCACGGCTGAGGCCTGTGCGCATCCGCAAGGGGGCGCTTGGCAACTGGCGCGATCTTCTGGTCTCGCCGCAACACCGGATTGCGCTCGGCCGGGCGGGCGCGCCAGAGGGTTTTGTGCCCGCCCGCTGGCTGGCCGCGGCGGGCGACGGGCGGTTCCGCGTGGCCCGCGGGCAGAGGCAGGTGAGCTATGTCCATCTGATGCTGGCGGAACACGGCCTGATCCGGGCGGATGGGGCCTGGGTCGAGAGCTTCTATCCGGGGCCGGACGGGCTCGCGGCGCTCGATCCTGCGAGCCGGGCGCGATTGTTTCGCCGTTTTCCGGTGCTTGCCGCAATCCGGACGAAGGCCGATGCAAGGCGCATCTATGGCCCGTTGGCACTGCGGGAGATCCCCCGGCGGGAACTGGCAGGGGTTCTGGAACCAGGCCCGGTGCCCGGATCGGAGCCGGGCCCGAAGCCCAGGCCGAAGCCCAGGCCGAAGCCCAGACCCAAGCCGCGACCCAAGCCCAGACCCGAGCCGCGACCCAAGCCCAGACCCGAGCCCCGACGCCGACCCGAGCTCTGATCCGAGCCGCGATCCGAGCCCAGACCGAAGCCCAAGCCAAAGCTCAGGCCAAAGCTCAGGCCAAAGCTCAGGCCAGAGCTCAGGCCGATGCCGATGCCCGGGCGCGGGCCGCAGGCGGCGCTCTCGCCCCCGGCGGAACGGACGCTTTCACTGGCCCTTCGCTGACTGCCGCGTCGGGGGCAACAGCTCCGGGTCACCGGGCGCTGTTCCTTTCCCCGGGGCAGGCTTTCCGCCCCCTCCCATGCGCGGTGCCGCTTGACACCGCCCGCGCCGCGCGCCAACGCTCTGGCGATGATCGACCTGCGCCCCATTGTCTACGTGATCGGGCTCGTCACCGCCATTCTCGGCGCGACGATGCTTGTGCCGATGCTGGTCGATCTCTATTTCGGCTCGCCTGACTGGATGGTGTTTCTCTCCACCGCGACGATCACGATGGTGGTTGGCGGATCCCTGGCGCTGGCAACGTTCAACACCGCGCGCCAGGGGCTGACGATCCAGCAGACCTTCCTGCTGACCACGCTGATCTGGATCGCGCTGCCGGTATTCGCGGCGCTCCCCTTTGCGCTCGGCGCGCTCGGCGCCCGCCCGGTGGACGCCATGTTCGAGGCGATGTCGGGGCTGACCACCACCGGCTCGACGGTGCTTCAGGGGCTCGACGATCTGCCCAAGGGTCTGTTGCTGTGGCGCTCGATGCTGCAATGGTTCGGCGGTGTCGGGATCATCGTGGTGGCAATGGCCTTCCTGCCGGAACTGCGCGTTGGCGGGATGCAGATTTTCCGCTCGGAGGGGTTCGATACCCTGGGCAAGGTGCTGCCCCGCGCGGTCGACATTGCCGGACGGATTACGCTCATCTATGTGGCGCTGACCGCGATCAACACGCTGGCCTATCTCGCCGTCGGCATGGGGCCGTTCGATGCGGTAAACCATGCGTTCACCACCATCGCCACCGGGGGCTCGTCGACCCATGACGCGAGTTTCGGGGCGTTTTCCGGGGCGCCTGAATATGTCGCCTCGCTGTTCATGATCCTCGGCAGCCTGCCCTTCGTGCGGTATATCCAGATGGTGCAGGGCAGCGCGCGCCCGCTGTTTACAGACCCGCAGGTGCGCGCCTTTTTCGGGCTGACAGCGGTGGTGGTGCTGGCGATGACGCTCTTTCGCATCTTCGACAGCACCGGCCCGCTCGAACAGGCCTTTCGCGAAAGCCTGTTCAACGTCACCTCGATCCTGTCCGGCACCGGCTACGCCAGCACCGATTACCAGCTCTGGGGACCGTTCCCGGTGGTGGTCTTCTTCTTCCTCGGGCTGGTCGGGGGCTGCGCCGGGTCAGCGGCCTGTTCGGTCAAGATCTTCCGCTATCAGCTGCTGTTCGCCGCGGTGCGCGCCCAGATCCGGGCGATCCACCTGCCGCACGGGGTGTTCACCCCACGTTACAACGGCCGCCCGGTGACGGAAGACATCCTGTCCTCGGTGATGGCCTTTTTCGGCATGTTCGTGGTGTCGCTCGGGGTGCTGTCGGTGGCGCTGGGCATGACCGGGCTCGACACGATCACCGCCGTTTCGGGGGCGGCGACGGCGCTGGCGAATGTCGGCCCCGGTTTCGGGCCGATCATCGGACCGTCGGGCAATTTCGAGAGCCTCAACGACACCGCCAAATGGCTGCTGACGGCGGCGATGCTGGTGGGCCGGCTTGAAGTGCTGTCGGTCTATGTGCTGTTTACCCTGCGGTTCTGGCGGGACTGAGGGCGCGAGCGGGGTGAGGCGGACGCCCCCGGGCCGGGGGGCGCGCGCCGGGAGGTCGCGCCGCGCCGGGACCGGCGGGCTTCCGGTGCGAAGCTTTCCCGGGGCTTCAGCAAGTGGCGCAGCCAGAGAACCCTGCCGAAAGCCGCAGACCCCGGCTGGCCCCTGAAGAAACCTGCCGAAACCTGCAACGCGTCCGCCGGGTTGTCTGACCGGGCCTATTCCCAGCAGCTCACCAGAACGGTGAGGTCGGCGGCATGGCCGGAAAGCTCGTAGGGGCTCAGCGCGCCGGCAATCGCGGTGGTGCGCGGCTCGATCCCGTTCTGCGCCAGGAAGTCGCCGAGCACCGATCCCTTGGCGACGAAACCGACATCGGCGGGCAACACCCGGCCATTGGCCGAGGGCGTGGCCAGCAGCATCCCGGCCACCGCGCCGCCGCGGTCGATCACCGGGCCGCCGGTGTCGCCGTCCTGGGCGTTGATCTCGAGCCGGGCAATCTGCGGTTCGCCCGAGAGCCCCTGAAGTTCCGCGAGCCGCCCGTAGGTCAGCGTCGGGGACGACAGCCGCCCGCCGTAGGAATACCCCGCCACCGCGAGTTCCGATTGCAGCCGGGGGTCCGCCCCGAGAAAGGCCGCCACCTCGAGAGGCGACAGCGCCTGCGCCGGGATGAGCAGCGCAAGGCCGAGGCCCTCGTCGCGCGCGGTGACTTGCGCGTCATAGGCTTCGTCGAGGGTGATCCGGCGGCAGCCCTCCACGGCCTCGGTGGTGGTGAGCACCGCGCCGGTGTCGGAGACATAGAAGCCCGAACGCGATTTCGCGGGGCGGCGGATTTCCAGCCCGGAGATCAGGTCGATCGACTGGGTGGCGCTGTCGAGCCCGGCGTTGTCGTCGAGCGCTGCTTCACCGAGCGATGCGAAGCTTTCGCGCATCGCGTCGCGCACCACGGCGAAGCGCGGGTCCGGCTTCCGGGTGGTGGCGCCTGTCCCGGCATCCACCTGTTCGGCGCCCTGCGGCCAGACCAGCATCCAGCCCTTGACCGCGCCATCCACCAGCTTCGCCTCGGTGAAGGACACGATCTGCTCGTTCGCGCCTTCGATGGTGAAGCTCTTGTCGCCACGTTTGCGGTTGCCCTCCGGCGGCACCACGGCGAGGGTTTGCAGAATGTCGTAAAGCCCCCAGAGCGTGGCCTTGTCGCCGCGCTGGCTGATCAGCACCACGCGCACGCCCTCGTCGCCCTCGTAATGGGCAAACGGCGCTTCGTAGCGGGTAAAGCCGACCATCGCCGCGGGAATGGTCATCTGGATGCCCGCGCGGGCATCCCGCACCTGAGCGAGGCCGATCGAGGCCATGGCCTCGTTGTAGCCGCCCAGCAATTCGGCGCGCTGCCGGGTGGTGAGAATGCCGGTTTCCTCGTAGCCCTTCGCGGCCTGCCAGGCGCTCATGGCGGACCGGGTGCCGGGGCCGAAATCGCCGTCGATGGCGGAGCGGTAGAAGCCTTCCCATTTCAGCGCGACCTGGAGCGCCTTGCGGGCCTCGCCATCGAGCGCGCGTTCAGCGGCACGGGCCTGTTTGCGGGTCTCTTCAACCGGGATCACCGCCGGTTCCGGCACGGGCGCGGCCGCGGGTGCGGCGACCACCGGGGTTTCGGGGAGCGGCGCCGGGACGGGCACTGTCTCGGAGGCCACAGGGGCCACAGGAGTCTCGGGAGCCACAGAAGCCTCGGAGGCCACAGGGGCCTCGGGGGTCGGGGGCGCCGCGGGCACCTCAGGCGCCTGGGGCGCGGCGACCGGCGCGAGCGGCTCCACCGCCACCGCCGCTGCGGCGGGCCGGGTCGAGCCCACCGGCCAGAACCGCTGGCGGTAGGGGGCGCCATCGGAAATATAGGCATCCGACGGGATCCGCCCGGCGGCGCGCAATTCGATCAGCGTGGCGGTTGCCGCCTCGGCGGTGAAGGGGCCGAGGGTCACCGCGTACCAGCCGGAATTGCCCAGCCGGAAGCCGTTGACCCCCTCCAGCCGTGACGCATAGGCGCGGGCATCGTCCTCGGCCTCGCGCAGGGTGGCATTGGCAGAAAGCTGCACCCAATAGGCGTTTTGCGCCTGGGCAAGCCCGGCGGCGAACAGGGCGGCAAACATCACGATCGCTGAAACGATCCGTTTCATCTGGTTTCTCCCGCATTTCATGGGAACAGGCTCGGTTTGCGGGCCACTAACACGCAAAGCCCGTGCAAGGTCAAGGATTTGCCCGCGCCCTGCCGCAACGGCCTGCGCAGTGTTGCAGCCATGATTGACCCCCGGCCGTCCGCGCCCTATGGAGGGCGCGTCCTTTTCCAGGCCGAGGTGCCCCATGTCCGAGACCCAAGCCCCCAAAAGTTTTCAGGAAATTGTCCTGCGGCTCCAGTCCTATTGGGCCGGCAAGGGCTGCGCGGTGTTGCAGCCCTATGACATGGAGGTGGGGGCCGGAACCTTCCACCCGGCGACGACCCTGCGTTCGCTCGGCTCCCGGCCCTGGGCGGCGGCCTATGTGCAGCCCTCGCGCCGTCCGACCGACGGGCGCTACGGCGAAAACCCGAACCGGTTGCAGCACTACTATCAGTATCAGGTGCTGATCAAACCCAGCCCGCCCGACCTGCAAGAGCTCTATCTCGGTTCGCTCGAAGCCATCGGCATCGACATGGATCTGCACGACATCCGCTTCGTCGAGGACGATTGGGAGAGCCCGACGCTGGGCGCCTGGGGTCTCGGCTGGGAGGTCTGGTGCGACGGCATGGAGGTGAGCCAGTTCACCTATTTCCAGCAGGTCGGCGGCCACGATTGCAAGCCGGTCTCGGGGGAACTCACCTACGGGCTCGAACGGCTGGCGATGTATGTGCTCGGCATCGACCATGTGATGGACATGCCGTTCAACGATCCATCCGCGCCGATCGCGCTCAGCTATGGCGACGTCTTCCGCCAGACCGAGGAGGAGTATTCGCGGCACAATTTCGATGCCGCCAATACCGAGGCGCTGTTTCGCCATTTCGAGGATGCCGAGGCCGAGTGCAAGGCGATCCTCGCGGCCCCGGCCGACGACCCCAAGACCGGCAAGCGCATCGTCATGGCGCATCCGGCCTATGACCAATGCATCAAGGCGAGCCATATCTTCAACCTGCTGGACGCGCGGGGCGTGATCTCGGTCACCGAACGCCAGGCCTATATCGGCCGCGTCCGGGGGCTCGCGAAAATCTGCGCCGATGCTTTCGTGCAGACCGAGGCGGGCGGCGGGGGCGCGGACCAGAGGGCGGGCCAGAGGGCAGAGTCGTGACCTTGGGGCGTGCCGGGCGGGCCAGCGTGGGTGCCGCTCTGGTGTCCGGCGTGGTCTGGGCGTTCCCGGCCGTTGCCATGGCCGGTGAGGTGCCGCGCGCTCTGCCGGAGGGTGCCTCCCCCCAGGCGGCGGAGGCGCCGAACGCTCCCGGGGCACCCGAGGTGCCCAACACCCCCGAGGCCCCCGGTGCGGCGGTGGGCGTGACGCTGGTGAACATCGCCACCGGCGAGCCTGAGACCATCCGGGTCGAGGGCCTCGAGAGCACCGGCACCGCCTCGGCGCCGGAGGGGTACCGGGCCTGTTTCACCCCGGAAATGAGCTTCCCGGCGCTGTCGGAAACCTTTCTGCACTACGAAACCCCCGCCCCGGGCCCCGCGCCGGACAGCTTCGGCTGTTTTGACGCCGGAGCCATCGGAGACGCGCTGGAGACGGGCGAAGCCTTTGCTTTCCTTGGGAAACAGAATGTTCACCCCGGGGTCGACCGGGTGGTGGCGGTGTTTCCCGACGGGCGTGCCTTCGCCTGGACCCAGCTCAACGAGACATATGCGGAGTAACCCCTGATGGCCGATCTGCTCATCGAACTCTTCTCGGAAGAAATCCCCGCCCGGATGCAGGCCCGCGCCGGCGAAGACCTCAAACGCCTGGTGACCGGCGGGCTGGTGGAGGCGGGGCTGAGCTATGCGTCTGCCGGGGTGTTCACCACGCCGCGGCGTCTGGTGCTGGCGCTCGAAGGCCTGCCCGCGCGCAGCGCCGACACCCGCGAGGAGCGCAAGGGGCCGAAGGTGGGCGCGCCCGACAAGGCCATCGAGGGCTTTCTGCGCGGTGCCGGGGTGACCCGCGACCAGCTCGAAGCGCGCGACACGCCGAAGGGCGCGGTGTATTTCGCCACCATCGAGACCCCCGGCCGGGCGGCGGCGGAGATCGTCGCCGAAGTGCTGGAAAAGACCGTGCGCGGCTTTCCCTGGCCGAAATCCATGCGCTGGGGCGCGGGCAGCCTGCGCTGGGTGCGGCCGCTGCATTCGATCCTCTGCATTCTCACCGACGACCACGGCGCCGAGGTGGTGCCGCTGGAGATCGACGGGCTCAAGGCCGGCAACACCACCCGCGGCCACCGTTTCATGGCGCCCGCGGCCTTTGCGGTGACGTCCTTCGAGGAGTATCGGCAGAAGCTCAAGGCCGCATATGTGATGCTCGACCCGCAAGAGCGCGCGGACACCATCTGGAACGACGCCAGCCAGAAGGCCTTTGCGCTGGGCTTCGAAGTGGTCGAAGACCGCGGGCTTCTGGCCGAGGTGGCAGGGCTGGTGGAATGGCCGGTGGTGCTGCTGGGCGACATCGACGCGGCCTTCATCGAACTGCCGCCGGAGGTGCTGCAAACCTCCATGCGGGAGCACCAGAAGTTCTTCTCGGTGCGCAACCCCGAGACCGGGCGGATCGAGAAATTCGTCACCGTCGCCAACCGCGAGACCGCCGATGCCGGCGCGACCATCCTTGCCGGCAACCGCAAGGTGCTGGCGGCGCGGCTGGCGGACGCCAAGTTCTTCTGGGAAAACGACATCCGCAGTGTCACCCGCCACGGGCTCGATCCATGGCTCGACAAGCTGGCGCAGGTCACCTTCCACGCGAAGATCGGCTCGCAGGCCGAACGTGTCGCGCGGATCGCGCGGCTGGCGGGCGAGATCGCGCCCGAGGTGGGCGCCGACAGCGGTCTGGCGCGGCAGGCGGCCGAGGTTGCCAAGACCGATCTGGCCTCGGAAATGGTCTATGAATTCCCCGAATTGCAGGGGATCATGGGGCGCTATTACGCGCGTGCCGCGGGGCTGCCGGAGGCGGTGGCCGTGGCCTGCGAGGAGCATTACGCGCCGCTCGGGCCGTCGGACGCGGTGCCGGAGGGCGCGGTGTCCTGCGCCGTGGCGCTGGCCGACAAGCTCGACACGCTCACCGGTTTCTGGACCATCGACGAGAAGCCCACGGGCTCGAAAGATCCGTTTGCGCTGCGCCGCGCCGCGCTCGGGATCATCCGCATCGTGCTTGCCGGCGGGCACCGGCTGCGGCTCGACCGCTTCATCGACAGCCAGCTTCTGAAACACGAGATCGCCCAGGCGCGGATGGGCCATGCGGAGGCGGAAGAGATCGCGGCGCTGGAAGAAACCGTCGAGGCGATCGCGGAGCACGGCGTCTTCGGGGCGGCCTTCGACGCGGTGCTGGAGGCCTGGCGCGCCCGCGACGACCGGCGCGACCCGGATCTGGCCGAGGGCACATATCTTGCGCGCATCGGCAAGGCGGTGCCGGATCTGTCCGACGATCTGCTGGCGTTTTTCCACGACCGGCTGAAGGTGCATCTGCGCGGCGAAGGAATGCGCCACGATGTGATCGACGCCTGCCTCAACATGCCCGCAAACGATGACCTCACGCTTCTGGTGAGGCGCGCGCGCGCGCTTCAGGCGGTGCTGGAAACCGAAGACGGCGCCAACCTGATCCAGGGTTTCAAACGCGCCAACAACATCCTGACCCAGGCGGAAGCGGCCGATGGGGTGGAATATTCCTTTGGGGCCGATCCGAAATGGGCCGAGGATGCGTCGGAAACCGCGTTGTTCACCGCGCTCGACGCTGCCGAAGCGGCGATCGCCCCGGCGATGGCAGCGGAGGATTTCGAAGCGGCGATGGCGGCGATGGCGGGGCTGCGCGGCCCGATTGATGCGTTTTTCGACACGGTGCAGGTCAATACCGACAACCAGGTGGTGCGGCGCAACCGGCTGAACCTGCTGGCACGGATCCGCGACATCTGCCTTGGCGTGGCGGATCTCACGCGGATCGAGGGCTGAGGGGGAAAGCCCGCGCAACGCGGGCTTGCGCGCTGTCCAAAGCGCGCGTTCCCCGCGCCGCAACACGCCCCCCGGGACATCGCGCCCGCTTGCCACAGCGCCCGGGGGCGTTATCTTGGCCGGTACATGTTTGTCGCAGCGCAGAAAGCCCGAGCCATGACCGAACCCCAAGGCTGCACCGAGATCACCCCCAGCGCGCCCATCGCGGCGAACCGTCATGGGGTCCGGGCCAAATGCCTGCAACGGCTGGTGCGTCTCGAGATGCCGGTGCCGCAGAGCGTGGCGCTCGATTTCGCCACCGTCTCCGGGCTGGCGCGCGGAGAGGTGCCCGATGTCGGGGCGATGCTCGCCTGTTTCGGCGCCGATCCGCTGCTTTCGGTGCGCCCGTCTTCGGAAAGCGCGCATTGGGGCGGGCCGGGGGCGATCCTCAACATCGGCATGAACGATGCGCTTCATGCCCGGCTTGCGGCGGACCACGGGCAGGCGGCGGCGAATGCGCTCTATCTGCGCTTCATCCAGGCCTATGCGGTGCATGTGGCGCGGCTCGACCCGGACGGGTTCGAGCCGGTCGATCTCCCCTCGGCGGAGGCGCTGAAGGCGGCGCTCGCGGCCTATGAGGCCGAGACCGACGAGCCGTTTCCGCAGGATGTGGCGGTCCAGCTGACCCAGGTGCTGCGCTCCATGGCCCGGGCCTGGGAAGGCACCTCGGCGCGGTTGTTGCGCGAGGCGAAAGGCGCCCCGGCCGATGCCGGGCTGGGCCTTGTGGTGCAGCGCATGGCGCTCGGGGTCGGGCGCGGGGCGTCGGGCTCGGGGGTGATCCAGTTCGTCGACAGCCAGAGCGGGCGGGCGGGGATCCGCGGCCGCTACATGAGCCAGGCGCAGGGGCGCGATGCGCTGGGCGGCGACACCGGCAGCGGGCGTATCCTCTACCTCGCCGCCGACAAGCGCGGGCCCTCGCTTGAGGAGGTGCTGCCGGAGCTTTGGGCAGATCTTGTGGGTTACGGCGACCTCGCCCGCAAGCGGTTGCGCGAGGAAATGCAGATCGAGTTTACCGTCGAAAACGACCGGCTGTTCATTCTCGACGCGCTGCGGGTCGCCCGCTCGGCGCGGGCCAATCTGCGGATCGCCGTGGCGCTGGCAAAGGACGGGATCATCTCCGAAGACGAGGCCGTGCTCCGGGTGCCGCCGCGGTCGCTGCCGGAACTGATGCATTCTCAGGTCGACCCCAAGGGCGCGCGCGACGTGATCGCCGAGGGCATTGCCGCAAGCCCCGGCGCGGCGATCGGCAGGATCGTGTTTTCGGCCCGCGCCGCCCAGGCCGCGCTTGCCCGCGACGAGCCCTGCATTCTGGTGCGCCGGGAGACCACGCCCGAAGACATCCGCGGGATGCATGCGGCCCAGGCGGTGCTGACCGAACGCGGCGGCGTGACCAGCCACGCGGCGGTGATCGCCCGTGGCCTCGGCCTGCCGTGCGTGGTCGGCGCGGCGGCGCTCGGCATCGACCTCAAGGCGGGCACGCTCACCGCCGGGGACGGGCGGGTGTTTCACGAGGGCGATATGATCACGGTCGATGGCTCTGCCGGTACGGCGCTGGCGGGCGAAGCGCGGATGCTGGCGCCGGCGCTCGGCGAAAACTTCCAATCGCTGCTCGACTGGGCCGATGCGGCGCGCGACATCGGCGTGCGCGCCAATGCCGACACCCCGGAAGACGCCCGCACCGCCAACCGTTTCGCCGCCGAGGGTGTCGGGCTCTGCCGCACCGAACACATGTTCTTCGCCGAAGACCGGCTGCTGGCGATGCGCGAGATGATCTTTGCCGACGATGCGGAAGATCGCCGCTCGATCCTCGACCGCATCGGCCCGATGCAGCGCGCCGATTTCATCGAATTGTTCGAGATCATGGCCGGCAAGCCGGTCACCATCCGGCTGTTCGACCTGCCGTTGCACGAATTTCTGCCCGCGAGCCGCGAGGGTCTGCGCGAGCTTGCCGAGGCGCTCGGCCTGCCCGTGTCCGACGTCACCCGCCGGGCTCAGGCGCTCACCGAATTCAACCCGATGCTGGGGATGCGCGGTGTGCGCCTCGGGTTGATGGTGCCGGAAATCTACGACATGCAGGCGCGGGCGATCTTCGAGGCGCAGGTGGCGCTGGCGCGGTCGGGCGCCGAGGTGGTGCCGGAAATCATGATCCCGCTGGTCTCGGCGCGGCGTGAAGTGGAGATCGTCAAGGGCCGGATCGACGCGGTGGCGGCGGCGGTGAAGATCGGGATGGGCGCGGAATTCGACTACCGCCTCGGGGTGATGGTCGAAACCCCGCGCGCGGCGCTGCAATCGGGACAGATCGCGCCCCATTGCGCCTTTCTCTCCTTCGGCACCAACGACCTCACCCAGATGGCCTACGGGCTGTCGCGCGACGATGCCGGCCGGTTCATGGGCGGCTATGTGAGCCAGGGCGTCTACGAGGAAGACCCGTTCCACACGCTGGATCAGGACGGGGTCGGCGAGCTGCTGGCGATCGGGGCGGAACGCGCCCGCGCGGCGCAACCGGGGCTGACGCTGTCGATCTGCGGCGAACATGGCGGCAACCCGGCCTCGATCGCCTTCTGCCGCCGGGCGGGCTTCGATTACGTCTCCTGCTCGCCCTTCCGGGTGCCGGTGGCGCGCCTCGCGGCGGCGCATTTCGCGATCCTTGACCGCGGCGCGAAACGTCCGCCGCCGATGTATTGACCGGCCGGCGTCGGGCGGTGCAGGTCCGGCTGGCGTCGGGCGGAGCAACGCCTCTGGCGCCCGCGTCCCGAATAGGCCATGCTCCGCGCCAGAGGAGGCCCCGATGACATCCGATATCCGCCTTGCCTTCGAGCATCCGGGCGCGCGGGCTTCGGCCCCGGGCCAGCCGGTCCGGCCCCCCGACCGGATCTCGCTGCGCGACCATGTGGTCGAGGCCGATATCGGCGCCTTCCAGCAGGAACGCGGGCGCAGCCAGCGGCTGGCCTTCAATCTGGTGGTCGAGGTCGCGCCCCATGCCGGGCCGCTTGACGACGATGTTGACCGTATCCTTTCCTACGACACCCTCACCGAGGCCATCGCCCATGAGCTGGCCGAGGAACGGCTGAACCTGCTCGAAACCCTCGCCGAACGCCTCGCCGACCGTATTCTTCTCGCCCCGCAGGCGCTGCGGGTCTTCGTGCGGATCGAGAAGCTCGACCGGGGGCCGGGGGCGCTGGGGGTCGAGATCGTGCGGGCCCGCGGCGAGACCGCGCCCGCCGTGGCCGATGCGGGCGATGTGCCGCACCCCCGTGTGGTCCATCTCTCCAACGCCGCCATTGCCGGCGCCGGGCTGTCGGCCTTTCTCGACGCGCTGGAGGCCGGTGGCCAGCCCGCGATCCTCTGCGTCGGCCTCCCCGACACCGCGCGCCCCGAGACCGGCCACGCGCTGACCCAGCGCCGGATCGACCTTCTGGCCATCGAACAGAACGCCTGGACCCTCGCCGCCCGCGACCCGCGCTGCGTGGTGGTGGCCACACGGACCGAGCTCGACTGGGCGATGAAACATGGGCAGATCTGCGTCTGGGCGCCGTCGAAAATCGTCCTCGACGCAGTCGACGGGCCCTCGGCCGCGCCCGGTGACGCGGTGGCGCTTGCGGCGTGGTTTGCCGGGCTGATGCAGGCGACCGAACTGGTGGTCGTGGGCGACGCGGCGCCTGAAATCCGGCCTGAAACCGGGCCCGAAACCGGCCTGCCGCTGCGCCGCCTCGCGGTGGGAGACATGCCATGACCCGTTTGCGCCCGATCCCCCGTCTCGGGGACCGCACGGCAGAGGGCCTTCTGCTCGCGGGCTCCCGCTTTGCCTGGTTCGACCGCGTCGAACGGCACGGCGCCGAGGCCGCCGAGGCCGCCGAGAGCCGCGCCGCCCCCCTCAGCGCATCCGGCCTCGACGCCGCCACACGCGCCCGGCTCTCCGGCCCGCGTCCGGCGCTTTGCGGGATGCCGCTCGACCACCCCCGGGTGATGGGCATCCTCAACGCCACCCCCGACAGCTTTTCCGATGGCGGCGATTTCGCATCCCGCAAGGCCGCCGTGGCCCGCGCCCGGGAGATGGCGGCGGAGGGCGTCGACATCATCGACATCGGCGGCGAAAGCACCCGTCCCGGCGCCCGCGCGGTGCCGGCGGCCGAAGAAATCGCCCGCACCCGGCCGCTGATCGCCGAGATCCGCGCCGCCGGGATCGCCACCCCGATCTCGATCGACACCCGCAAGGCCGCGGTGGCCGAAGCGGCCCTCGACGAGGGGGCCGATATCGTCAACGACGTGGCCGCCTTCACCTTCGATCCGGAGCTTGCCGGGCTTTGTGCCACACGCCGGGTGCCGGTGATCCTGATGCATGCCCAGGGCCGCCCGGAGACCATGCAAACGGCCCCCAGCTATACCGATGTGACCCGCGAAGTGCTTGATTTCCTTGAGGAACGGATTGTCTACAGCGAGGCGCAGGGGATCGCGCGCGAAGCCATCATCATCGACCCCGGCATCGGGTTCGGCAAGACCGAAGCCCACAACCTCACCCTGCTCAAAAACCTCGCCGCGCTCCACGACCTCGGCGCCCCGGTGCTGCTCGGCGCCTCGCGCAAGCGCTTCATCGGCGCGGTCGGCGGCGCGCCCGAGGCGAAAGACAGGCTCGGCGGATCGCTGGCCGTGGCGCTGCACGGGGCGGCGCAGGGGGTTCACATCCTGCGGGTGCATGATACCCACGAGACCATACAGGCGCTGCGGCTGTTCGCGGCGTTGAACGCAGCCGAACCGCAAGAGGAGGCCTGACCGCATGAGCCGCAAATTCTTTGGAACCGACGGGGTCCGGGGCCTCGCCAACACCCCGCCGATGACCGCCGAAATGGCGCTGAAACTGGGCGAGGCCGCGGGCAAGTTCTTCCGCCGCCACGACGGCGCCAGCGAGCACCGGGTGGTGATCGGCAAGGACACCCGGCTGTCGGGCTACATGCTGGAAAACGCGCTGACCGCGGGGCTGACCTCCACCGGCATGAACGTGTTGCTGCTCGGGCCGGTGCCGACCCCGGCGGTCGGGCATCTGACCCATTCCATGCGCGCCGACCTCGGCATCATGATTTCCGCCTCGCACAACCCGTTCCACGACAACGGCATCAAGCTGTTCGGGCCGGACGGGTTCAAGCTTTCGGACGAGGACGAAGCCGCTATCGAAGCGCTGCTCGAACAGGCGGTCGAACTCGCCCGGCCGGCGAATATCGGCCGCGCCACGCGGATCGACGAGGGCCGTCACCGCTATGTCGAATTCATCAAGACCACCTTCCCCTCGGCCCGCAAACTGCACGGCCTCAAGGTGGTGGTCGATTGTGCGCACGGCGCCGGGTATCGCGCCGCGCCCGAAGCGCTTTGGGAACTCGGCGCCGAGGTGGTGCCCATGGGCGTTTCGCCCAACGGGGTCAATATCAACGATGGTGTCGGCTCCACCGCCCCGGAGGCTGCGGTGGCCCGGGTGCTGGCCGAGGGCGCCGATCTCGGCATCTGCCTCGACGGCGATGCCGACCGGGTGACGCTGATCGACGAGAAGGGCCGGATCGCCGATGGCGACCAGGTGATGGGGTTGTTTGCCACGCATTGGGCCGCCGAGGGACGGCTCAACAAGAATACGCTGGTGGCGACGGTGATGTCGAACCTCGGCCTCGAACGCTTTCTCGAAGGGCAGGGGCTCCGGCTGCTGCGCACCGCGGTCGGCGACCGCTATGTGGTCGAGGCGATGCGGGCCGGGGGCTACAATCTCGGCGGCGAGCAATCGGGCCATATCGTGATGACCGACTATGCCACCACCGGTGACGGGCTGCTGTCGGGGCTACAGTATCTCGGCGAAATGGTCACCACGGGCAAACGCGCCTCGGAACTGTCCGAGGTGTTCGACAGAATCCCGCAGATGTTGAAAAACGTGCGGTTTGAGGCGGATTCCGCGCCGCTTGAGAGCGAAAAAGTTCGAAAAGTGATAGAGAGTGGCGAGGCGCGTCTGAAAGGAACCGGCCGTCTCCTGATCCGAAAATCGGGCACCGAGCCGCTGATCCGGGTGATGGCGGAATGCGAGGACGAGGGCTTGATGACCGAGGTGGTCGAAGAGATCGTCGCGGCGGTGGCCGAGGCGAGTTGAGGCGGCCGGGGGCGTCTCCGCCCCCCGGGTCAATGCCCGAAGTCAGGGCCCGCGCCGCAGCCCCAGCCCTGACCCCCGTCCGCGGCTGACCAGAAGCCCCATGAGGATCAACCCGAGCGCGCCGATGAAACTTGCGGGCAGCTGTTCGTCGAGTAGTGCCACGCCGAAGACCACGCTCCAGAGCGGCACAAAGTAATTGACCAGGCTCAGAAAGCCGGGGCCCGCCGAGACGATCACCCGCACCAGCAGCACCGTGGCCAGCGCCGTCGGCAACAGGCCGAGATAGATCATCGCCGCCGCCGCGCGGGGGCCGGGCAGGGCGGGCAGCCCTTCGAGGGCGAGCGCCACCGGGGCGATCGCGAGGCTCGACACGATCAGCGCCGAGGCCGAGACCGCCACGAGATCGGCCTTTGGTGCGCGGCGGATGATGATCGCGCCGATCGCGTAGCACCCCGCCGCCCCAACGCAGGCGAGCCGCGCCCAGCCTTCGCCCAAGGCCCCGGTGCTCGCCCAGGCCCCGGGCCCGATCAGCACCGCAACGCCCGCGAAGCCGATGCCGAACCCCAGCGCCTTTTGGGGCGTCAGCGGTTCGTCGGGCAGGAAGACATGCGCCAGCGGCAGCACGAACAATGGCACCACGGCCATGGTGATCCCGGCGAAACCGCTGGCCACATGTTGCTGACCCCAGCTGAGCAGAAAAAATGGAATTGCGTTGGAAAACAAGGCGATGCCGGCGATATGCAGCCACAGCCGCCGGTTTGACAGCGGCGGCAGGCTGATCCCCATCGCCCGCGCGAACCCGGTCAGCACCAATGCGCCCAGCACGATCCGGCTGGCGGCGAGTTGCAGCGGCCCGAAACCTTCGAGCGCGACCGTCACCGCCATGAAACTCGCGCCCCAGAACAGGCTGAGGGCGATCAGCCCGGCCCAATCCTGCGCTTTCGCTTGTCCGGCCATGATTTCCAACTCCGCCGAAACCCGGGTCGCGCGGGCGGTTTTATCCCCCCGTCTGTTTCTTCGGTCCAGAAATACCTCGGGAGGGGTCCGGGGAGGGCTGGCCTCCCCGGCGGGTCGCCCGGGCGCTATGCGTGCGCGCGCGCGCCCCGGGCGAAACCGTCACGTCCCGGTTCAGTTCTTCGCCTTGTCGACCATCTTCCCGGCCTCGATCCACGGCATCATCCCGCGCAGCTTCGCGCCGACTTCCTCGACCTGATGCGCATCGTTGATCCGCCGCGTGCCCTTGAAGAACGGCTGCCCGACCGCGTTTTCCTGCATGAAGTCACGCACGAACTTGCCGGTCTGGATATCCTCCAGAACCTCCTTCATCGCCGCCTTGGTGGTCTCACGCGGCAGGATCCGCGGCCCGGAGACATATTCACCATATTCCGCGGTGTTGGAGATCGAGTAGTTCATGTTGGCGATGCCGCCTTCGTAGATCAGATCGACGATCAGCTTCATCTCGTGCAGGCATTCGAAATAGGCCATCTCCGGCGCATAACCCGCCTCGACCAGCGTCTCGAAGCCCATCCGCATCAGCTCGACCACGCCGCCACAGAGCACCGCCTGCTCACCGAACAGATCGGTCTCGCATTCTTCGCGGAAATTGGTCTCGATGATGCCGGAGCGCCCGCCACCGATCGCCGAGCAGTAAGACAGCCCGATCTCCAGCGCCTTGCCGGAGGCGTCGTTGTCGACCGCCACGAGGCAGGGCACGCCGCCGCCCTTGAGGTATTCGCCGCGCACCGTGTGACCCGGACCTTTCGGCGCCATCATGATCACATCGACGCCGGGCTTCGGCTCGATCAGGTTGAAATGCACGTTGAGACCATGGGCAAAGGCGATCGCGGCGCCGTCCTTCAGGTTGTCGTGGACATATTTCCTGTAGGTCTCGGCCTGAAGCTCATCGGGCATGGTGAACATGATCAGATCACACCAGGCGGCGGCCTCGGCGATGCCCATCACCTTGAGCCCCTCCGCCTCGGCCTTCTTCGCCGAAGCCGACCCCTCGCGCAGCGCCACGACGACGTTCTTCGCCCCCGAGTCGCGCAGGTTCAGCGCATGGGCATGGCCCTGGCTGCCGTAGCCGAGAATGGCCACTTTCATGTCCTTGATGAGATTGATGTCGCAATCCTGGTCGTAATAGACGCGCATATGTCGTGCTCCCGTGTCTGGTGTTCTGGGGCGCATCCTAGCGGGTTCGGCTGCATGGGGTTTGCAAAACCGATATGCAGGGTGATAAACCTGCGACGATCATTCGTGAAAGCCCGTAATATCGGAGAATTCATGCAAGTCAACGATACCGACCGGCGGATCCTGCGGCGGTTGCAGGGCAATCCGGCGCTTTGCGCGGGCGAGCTGGCGGAGCTTGCGGGGGTGACGGCCACCACGTGCAGCCGCCGTCTCGAACGGATGCGCAAGGGCGGGATCATCCGCGGCCAGCATGCGGTGATCGACTGGGCGGCGCTCGGCTGGGAGGTCGAGGTGTCGCTCCGCTTCACCCTCGACAAGACCGACCCGCGCGCCTTTGACGAATTCCTCGCCGCCGCGCGCGAGGTGCCGGAGGTGACCGAGATCCAGACCTTTCTCGGCCGGGTCGACGTGCGGCTCCACGTGATCGCCCGCGACATGGCGCATTATCAGCAGATCTACCGCGAAAAGATACTTGTGCTGCCGCATATCGCCGATATCGAAGCGCTGATGCTGGTGGCGGTGATCAGCGAACGCGACGCCCTCCCGCTATGATCCGGCTCGACGATACCGACCGCGGCTTTCTGCGGGCGCTCGAAGCCGATGCGACGCTGTCGGCCGGGGCGCTGGGGCGGCAGTTCGGCCTGTCACAACCGGCGGCCTGGCGGCGGCTGAAACGGCTGAGCGATGCGGGCGTGCTGCGCGGTCGGCGCATCGACCTCGACCGCGAGGCGCTCGGCTTCGGGGTCACGGTCTTCCTCGGGGTGAAACTGGCGCGGAAGGGGCGGGTGAGCCTCGAAGACTTCGAACGCGCCGTCCGCGCGATCCCGGAGGTGCAGCTGGTCCACCATGTGCTCGGGCTTTACGACTACCGCCTGCGGATCGTCGCCCGCGATCTCGCCGATTTCGAACGCATCCTCCGCCGCCGGGTGATGACGCTCCCCGGGGTCGGCGAGGTGGAAGCGAATGTGCTGCTGTCCGAGGAACGCCGGCCGGGGCCGCTCTGAACCTGTCGCGGGGCTGTCCCGCCCGGCGCCGCTCCCAAGCCTCGCTTACCCCCGCGGCGGCACGTTCACCGCCCGTTTGCTGGCGGGCCGGTTCGCGCAGGCCTCATACCAGCGGATCACATTGGCGCGGTTGTCGAGTTCCAGCACCTCCCAGGCCTCATAGGCCAGCCCGATCACCCGGACCCATGGCCAGATCGCCATGTCGGCGACCGAGTATTCCCCGCCCGCAACAAATTCCCGGCCCTCGAGATGCCCGTCCAGCACGTCGAGCAGACGCTCGCTTTCCTCCTTGTACCGGGTCCAGGGGCGCCGGTCCTCGATCTCCTTGCCGGCGAAGGCCTGAAAATAGCCGAACTGCCCCAGCATCGGTCCGAACCCGCCCATCTGCCACATCAGCCATTGCAGCACCTGATACCGCGCCTGCGGCTCGGAGGGCAGGAATTTCCCCGTCTTTTCCGCAAGATACACCAGAATGGCGCCGGATTCGAACAGCCCCATCGGCGCCCCGCCGGGGCCGTCGGGGTCGATGATCGCGGGGATCTTGTTGTTGGGGTTGAGCGACAGGAACTCAGGCGTGAACTGGTCGGCCTCGGAAAACCGGATCGCATGGGCCTCATAGGCCAGCCCGCATTCCTCCAGCATGGCCGAAACCTTCACCCCGTTGGGGGTCGGGAAGGAATAGAGCTGGATGACGGAGGGATCTTTCGCCGGCCAGCGTTGGGTGATGGGGAAGTCTTCGAGCATGAGGCACTCCGCAATATCGGGCCGCGCAGGCGGCGGTTTGCACGAGATGTCCCGCAATCGCTGCCCGAGGTCAAGCCGGACGCCAAACCACGCCAGCCCGGCACCCCCCCTTTTTCTTGGCTCAAATACTCAAGACCCGACCGCCCGGTGCGCTCGCAACGCCGGCCGCCTAAGCCTCCAGCGTCAGATGCCGCGCCCGCGCGCCCCGTTCGATCGCTGCCGCGTGCAGCCGGTCGATCGACAGCTCATGGCGGATCTCCTCGAGAATGCGCAATTCCTGGGTGTGCAGCGCCCCGTCCGAGGCGCCCACGTCGCAGGCCAGCGCATAGGCGGTTTCATAGAGCCGTTCGGGGAGGTTCTCGCGCACCAGACCGAACAGCGCATCCAGCCCGTCTTCCTCGCCGAGAAGGTCGAACACCACCTGAGCGACCACCTTGATCCGGTCGGCGTCATAGGCGCCGAAGACCGGCAGGTTGTTGACGCTCGCCTCTATATGCAGAAGCTCGACCGTGCGGATCTCGCTGTCGGAGGCGGAAACCGCGATCATCACCGCGACGAGACAATCCTCGGGCGACAGGGCATGGGGTTCGTCGGGCACCTCGGCCTCCTTTACGCTCAGGCTGTTTCCCCGCAGAATATTGACCCCCGCGAAAGGCTTCAATAGGAACCGGTGATCGCGGGGGGCCGGGGGGGGGGTCGTGATACCCCGCAGCCCCCCGCCCGCGGCACTTCGAAGGAGAGAGACATGTCCGAATTGCGCGCCCTTGCAGAAAGCTCGAAGGCCTGGCCCTTCGAAGAGGCCCGCCGTCTGGTGAAACGCTTCCGCAAGGCGCCGCCCGAAAAAGGCCATGTGCTGTTCGAAACCGGCTATGGCCCCTCGGGCCTGCCGCATATCGGCACGTTCGGCGAGGTCGCCCGCACCACCATGGTGCGCCGGGCTTTTGAGCTGCTCAGCGACATCCCGACCCGGCTGATCTGCTTTTCCGACGATATGGACGGGCTCAGGAAGGTGCCCGGCAATGTGCCGAACCAGGCGGAGATGGCCGAAGACCTGCACCTGCCGCTCACCCGCGTGCGCGACCCTTTCGGCACCCATGAGAGCTTCGGTGCCCATAACAACGCCCGTCTTAACGCCTTTCTCGACAGTTTCGGCTTCGACTACGAATTCGCCTCGGCGACGGCATATTACACCTCCGGCCGGTTCGACGAGATGCTGATGGTGGCGCTGGAGCGGTTCGACAAGATCATGGCGATCATGCTGCCGACGCTGGGCGAAGAGCGCCGCGCCACCTATTCGCCCTTCCTGCCGGTCAGCCCGAAAACCGGCCATGTGCTTCAGGTGCCGACGCTGGAGCGCAATCTGGCGCGGGGCACGATCGTCTATGAAGAGCCCGACGGCGAGCGGGTCGAGATCCCGGTCACCGGCGGCCATGTGAAGCTGCAATGGAAGCCCGACTGGGGCATGCGCTGGGCGGCGCTGGGGGTGGATTACGAAATGTCCGGCAAGGATCTGATCGACTCGGTGACCCAGAGCACGAAGATCTGCCGCGCGCTCGGCAAGACCCCGCCGGAGACGCTGAGCTATGAGCTGTTCAACGACGAGCATGGCCAGAAGATCTCCAAGTCGAAGGGCAACGGCCTGTCGATGGAGGAATGGCTCACCTATGCCGCCCCCGAGAGCCTGCAATATTTCATGTATCAGAAGCCGAAGACGGCGAAGCGGCTGTATTTCGACGTGATCCCCAAAGCGGTGGACGAATACCATCAGCAGCTCGCCGCCTTCCCGCGTCAGGACGACAAGCAGCGCCTCGCCAACCCGGTGTTCCATATCCACGGGCCCAACCCGCCGGCGTCGAACATGGTGGTGAGCTTCGCGATGCTGCTCAACCTCGCCTCGGTGGCGAGCGCCGATGACAAGAACGTGCTCTGGGGCTTCATCCGCAATTACGCCCCCGACGCCTCGCCCGAAACCCATCCCGACCTCGATGCGGCGGCGGGTTTCGCGGTGAAATATTATCAGGATTTCGTGGCCCCCGCGAAGACCTACCGGGAGGCCACGGCGCTGGAGCGTGTGGCGCTCGAAGACCTGCGCGCCCGGCTGGCGGCGTGGGACGGCCCGGCCGATGGCGAGGCGTTGCAATCGGAGGTTTTCGCCTGTGGGCGCGAACGCTTTGACCCGATGCGCGACTGGTTCAAGGCGCTCTATCAGGTGCTTCTGGGCGCCGATCAGGGCCCGCGTTTCGGCTCCTTCGTGGCGCTCTACGGGGTGGGCGAGACCGTGGCGCTGATCGACAAGGCGCTGGCGGGCGAGCTGGTCGGGCCGGAGGCGCCTTCGGGCGGCTGATCCGGGTGCCGTACGCCAGATGCCGGACGCCGTACGCCCGCGGCACCGGGCCTGCGCTGCGGCAGGTTGCGGCGGTTGCGGCGGTTGTGCTGGAAAGCGGGCTGCGCTGAAAGGCAGAAGGGGAATCCCGCTGTGGGGAGCCCCCGTTTCCGGCGCGCTTGTCCGCGCCGGGCGGTGGGGTCTATTCTTCGTCGTCCTCGATCCGCAGCAGCCAGCCGTTCGGACCGGCCACCGAAGCCGGAAGCACGACGGGAAGCAATTCGCGCAGGGCGGCGGTTGTCAGAATGGCAAGAATGACCTGATCGACGGTGAGGCTGTGAAGCCCGAAAAGCGGCATGGTGTTCTCCTCGTCTGCTGGCGCGGCGAAACTCGCTTTCAAAGGCGGCGGGATTTGGGCGTGGGGGCGGTTTCAGAATGGTATTTCGAAAGGGTTGTTTACAATTCCGGTCGATCGGCCATTTCTTTGATATTCCGTAAACTGAATGTCTTCGGGCTTGTTGACCCGGATCAAGGCGGAAGGCCCGAGGCTCCAATAAAACCGTTGCCAAGTGAACAAAGGGAGAGAAGAAATGCCAGCACCGTCCAGCAAGCCGGCCGACAAGGCCAAGCCCAACGGGGGCATGGAATCAGGGGCCGGAAAGGCGAAAGCCGGCGCCAAGGCGCTGAAGAAGCGCGAGCGCACCCCGAAAGAGCGCGAAGAGCTGCGCCGCCGGGCACGCGCGAAACTCGCCGAAGAAAAGCAGATGGAAGAAGAACTGGCCCGCGAAAAGGCGGCCGAACGCAAGCGCATGTTCCCGCAGGTGACCTCCGATCTCATCCGCCAGACCTTCGAAAACGGCGAATACCCCTATGAAGGCAAGCTCGACCGCAAGAGCTACGAGCGTGAGAAGGCGAAGCTTCAGGCCGAGCTTCTGAAGGTCCAGAAATGGGTCAAGGACACCGGCCAGAAATTCGTGCTGGTTTTCGAGGGCCGCGACGCCGCCGGCAAGGGCGGCACCATCAAGCGCTTCATGGAGCATCTGAACCCGCGCGAAGCCCGTGTCGTGGCGCTCAACAAGCCCACCGACGAGGAAAAGGGCCAGTGGTTCTTCCAGCGCTATCTCGCGCATCTGCCGACGGCGGGCGAGATCGTGCTGTTCGACCGGTCGTGGTATAACCGCGCCGGTGTCGAGCGGGTGATGGGTTTCTGTTCGCCCAACGAATATCTCGAATTCATGCGTCAGGCACCCGATCTTGAGCGGATGCTCGTCCGTTCCGGCATCCGGCTCTACAAATTCTGGTTCTCGGTGACCCGCGACGAGCAGCTGCGCCGCTTCAAGTCGCGCGAGCATGATCCGCTGAAACAGTGGAAGCTGTCGCCGGTGGACAAGGCCTCGCTCGACAAGTGGGACGATTACACCGAGGCGAAAGAGGCGATGTTCTTCTACACCCACACCGCCGACGCGCCCTGGACCATCGTGAAATCCAACGACAAGAAGCGCGCGCGTCTCGAAGCGATCCGCCACTTCCTGCACACGCTGGACTATCCTGAAAAGAACACCTCGCTGGTGACCGAGCCCGATCCGCTGATCATCGGCCATGCCAGCCAGGTGATCCACGGGGCTGAGCATATCCTGGGTTCGAGCCTGCATCCGAGCCATCGGCGCAAGCAGAAGAAGTAACCGGGGAAGTCCCGGGGGCTGCGCTCGCCCGGGCAAAGCTTACCCGGGCGGCGCGGCGGGGTTCCGGCGCGCCGCTTTTCGCTTGTCCGTCCCGTTGCGGCTTGTGCCCCGCCCGGTTTGGTTTAGCCTTTCTGCGGGGCCGCGATCGGAGGCAGACAATGGCAGAGATCGGACGCAGACAGCTAACGTTCGGGCTCACCGCTTTCGGGCTTGGCTGCGGTTGCCGCGCGGGGCTTGCGGCATCGGCCGGCGAACCGCCGGAACCGCGTCCTGACCGGCGCTCCGGGGGGCCGCCGAAGATCCGCCCGAAACCCCGGCCAGACCCGGGGTTTCATGCCTGGGTCGCCGGGTTCCGCCGCCGCGCGCTGGCCGAAGGCATTGCACCCGCCACCTTCGACCGCGCCTTTGCCAATGTGCAATATCTTTCCCGCGTTACCGCGACCGATCGCGCCCAGACCGCCCCCCGCCGCCCGCTCGAAGCCTATATCGCCCGCGCCGCCTCGCCGGAGCGGCTCAGGATCGGCGCCGCGAAACTGAAGCGCCACCGGCGGCTGTTCGACCGTCTTGAAGCGCGTTTCGGCGTGCCCCGCGAGGTGCTGGCGGCGATCTGGGGGATGGAGAGCGGCTTTGGCGCGATGACCGGCAAGACCCCGGTGATCTCGGCGCTGGCGACGCTGGCCTTCGAAGCCCGCCGCGCCAGCTATTTCGAGGGCGAATTGCTCGCGGCGCTCAGGATTGTCGAGGCGGGCGACACCGGCCCCGGCCCGCTCAGGGGAAGCTGGGCGGGCGCGATGGGGCACATGCAGTTCATGCCCTCGACCTGGCTCGCCCATGGCGTGGATTTCGACGGCGACGGGCGGCGCGACATCCGGGGCGAGGATCCGGCGGACGCGCTCGCTTCTGCGGCCAACTACCTCAGCGCCTCCGGCTGGGTGGCGGGCGCGCCCTGGGGGCTTCAGGTGCGCCTGCCGGGGGGGCGCGACCCGCTCGCGACCCGTTCCGTGGCCGAATGGCGCGCCCGTGGCGTGACCCGCGTCGGCGGCGGCGCGGTGCCGGACCACGGGGCGGCGGAACTGATCCTGCCCGATGGCGCGGGCGGTCCGGCCTTTCTGCTGTTCGCCAATACCAGGGTGCTGCGGGCCTATAACGATTCGATCAAATATGCGCTCGGGGTCGGGCATCTGGCCGACCGGCTGGGCGGAGGCAAGCCGCTGGCGGCGACCCGTGCCGAACTCGATTTCGAGGCGCGTCAGGCGTTGCAGACCAGGCTCACCCGGGCCGGGTTCGACACCGGCGGTGCTGACGGGGTGTTCGGCCACCGCACCACCGCCGCGATCCGCGCCTGGGAGGCGGCCGAAGGGCTGCCGGTGACCGGGGTGGCGACCCGCGCGGCGCTGGAGCGGCTGGGCGGGTGACAACCGGGCGCCCGCCCGGCCAGCAGGGGCAGCCGGGGCAGGGGGGCTTGCCGTAAGGCAAAGAAAACGGCGCCCCGAACGGGACGCCGCATTTTCCGTCCGGGCTCTTCCCCGGGGTGGCCCATGCGGGCGGTTCAGACGGCTCCGCCGATGAACTTGACTGCATCGCCGAAGGTCTGGATGCCTTCTGCCGCGTCGTCCGGGATCTCGATGCCGAACTCTTCTTCGAAAGCCATGACCAGCTCAACGGTGTCGAGGCTGTCGGCGCCGAGATCGTCGATGAAGGAGGCCGATTCAACAACCTTGTCTTCTTCAACGCCGAGGTGCTCGACAACGATTTTCTTCACGCGATCAGCGATGTCGCTCATGTTCTTTCCTCACTTTTTCAGGCTCTTGGCCCGGGTTTCAGGCTTTTCGCCCGGTTGCTCCGGCCAGGGGCCGTTTCGAAATTTTCGGGGTGCAACACCCACAAGGCCCCCGCCCGTTCATATGGCAAGGGGGCCAAATCTGCCCCCCTTTATCATACTGGATGAGCGGGGCAAACGGTTTGTCCCGGCCGCGCGGATTGTCGCGACCTGCCCGTTTCCGGGGCCTCAGAGCATCGCCATGCCGCCGTTGACATGCAGCGTGGCGCCGGTGACGTAAGCCGCTTCGGGGGCGGCGAGATAGAGCACCGCGGCGGCGATCTCCTCCGGCGTGCCCATGCGGGCGGCGGGGATCTGGGCGTTGATCGTGGCCTTCTGGTCATCGGTCAGCTTGTCGGTCATCGCGGTGGCGATGAACCCGGGGGCGACGCAATTGGCGGTGATGCCGCGGCTCGCGACCTCATGGGCGATCGACTTGGTGAGCCCGACCATGCCCGCCTTGGAGGCGGCGTAATTGGCCTGGCCCGGGTTGCCGGTGGCGCCGACGATCGACGAGATATTGACGATCCGCCCCCAGCGCGCCTTCATCATCGGCCGCATCACGCCGCGGCAGAGCCGCATGGTGGCGGTGAGGTTGACGTCGATCACCGATTGCCAGTCGGCGTCGGACATCCGCATGAACACCTGGTCGCGGGTGATGCCGGCGTTGTTGACGAGAATATCGACCCCGCCCATGGCGGCGATGGCTTGTTTCGGCAGCGCGTCGACGGCTTCGGGGTCGGAAAGGTTGCAGGGCAGCACATGGGCGCGGTCGCCAAGCTCGGCGGCGAGGGCCTGAAGCGGCGCTTCGCGGGTGCCGGATAGGCCGACGACAGCGCCGGCGCCGTGCAGTGCGCGGGCGATCGCGCCGCCGATGCCGCCGGAGGCGCCGGTGACAAGAGCGGTCTTGCCGGTGAGATCGAACATTGTGTTTCCTTCCGTGGCGGGCAAATCCTGATATGTCCTTGTGACGGATTTTCAGGTGACGGATTTGCCGGGGCTTTTGGGAAAAGCCCCGGGGTGCAGTTACTGCGCGAGGCTTTCGGCCGCGGCCTTCACCTCTTCGGGGGTGCCCACCTGACGCGTGGCGATCTCGCGGTTGATCCGGCGGATCATCCCCGACAGCGCCTTGCCGGCGCCGATCTCCCAGATTTCCTCAACCCCATGGGCGCCCATCCAGGACACGCTTTCGCGCCAGCGCACCGCGCCGGTGATCTGTTCCACCAGCAGCGAGCGGATGGTGGTCGGGTCCGAGAGGCCCGCCGCGCGTACATTGGCGACCAGCGGCACCGCCGGCCGCTGGATGTCCACATGCGACAGCGCTTCGGCCATCGCTTCAGCGGCGGGCTGCATCAGCGCGCAGTGGAACGGGGCGGAGACCGGCAGCAGCATGGCGCGTTTGGCGCCGCTTTCCCTGGCGAGGGCGACGGCGCGTTCGACCGCCGCCTTGTGGCCGGAGACCACCACCTGGGTCGGGTCGTTGTCGTTTGCCGCCTGGCAGACCTCGCCTTCAGCGGCTTCCTTCGCGATTTTCGACGCGGCCTCGAAATCGAGCCCGAGCAGCGCCGCCATGGCGCCTTCGCCGACCGGCACCGCGTCCTGCATCGCTTCGCCCCGGGTGCGCAGCAGCCGCGCGGTATCGGCGAGCGAAAGCGCCCCGGCCGCGGCCAGCGCCGAATATTCGCCAAGCGAGTGGCCGGCGACGAAGGCCGCCGCTTCGATGCCCACGCCTTCGGCTTCGAGCGCGCGCATCGCCGCGAGCGAGGTGGCCATCAGCGCGGGCTGGGCGTTTCGGGTGAGGGTGAGCGCCTCCTGCTCGCCCTCCCAGATCAGCGCGCTCAGGCTCTCGCCGAGCGCCTCGTCCACCTCGTCGAACACCGCCTTTGCCGCCGGACAGGCCTCGGCCAGTGCGCGGCCCATGCCGATCGTCTGTGCCCCCTGGCCCGGGAATACGAATGCGCGGGTCATGACCCCTCCCTTTCTGTCTCTCCCGCATCTGGTAGCGGAGGCGGACCCAAAAGGAAAGCGCCGCACCTCCGGGCAGATCGGCGATGCGGCGCGGGACGAAGCAGGCCCTCGGGCCTGCCGGGCGGCAGATCAGCGCGTCGCGTGCCTGTCGGGGTGCCTCTGCGGGCAGGCGTCCCGGGTCAGGCGGCGAGGCGCTGGTGACGGCCGAGCTGATGCGCGACCGGTTGGCGGGCCTGGCCGGAAAGATCTTCGGACAGGCGGTTTTTCAGGGCTTCGATCCGCGCCCGGCTTCCGTGCGCGATCTCGAGTTCGGTGGGGGGCTCGGCAAGCCGCAGGAACAGCCGTGTGGGCTGAAGGCCTTCCGACCGCAGCAGAAAGACGGAGCCGACATCCTCGAAGCCGGCCCGGGCGGAGGGGCGGACAGTCCCGCGCCCTGGCCCGCGCCCTGGCCCGCGCCCTGGAAACCCGCGCCCTGGAAAGGCCATGCGGATTTCGCGGCGTTGCAGATCAATCCGGTATTCGGGCTGCCTGGCGTTGCGGCCGGCCCGGAAGAGACAGCCGCCGGTGACCGCGAACATAACCGTTGCGGCGATCCTGATGGCGGCGAGACCGGTGCTGTGGTTCGGGTCCGGCAGCAGCCACAGCCCGGCGGCGGCCAGAAGCAGCAGGGATCCCGCAACAGGTCCGGCAATGGACCCGGCCGCGCGGATGTCGGGCTCAGCCTCGTTGGCGCCAATGATGTAGCCCCAGGGGGTCTCGCGGATGACCGGCCCCTGGCCGTCGGTTCCGGGCCGGGGCCGGAGACCGGGGTGATCGTCAGAGAGTGCCATTGCGGGCTCCCCCGTTGTGCCTGCTCCGTTTGGCCGGAGTCTATCCGTCACGGTGGTATGAATGTGTCATCACTCCGGCGATTTGACGAAACTCCGCGGCAATTTGACGAAATATTCGCGGTGGCTGCCGGAGCGGGGGAAAGGGGCAAGGCGGGGGCGCAAGTGTGGGCACCGTGCCGCTTGCATCGCGGCGGGGGCGGTGTATAAGGGCCCGTCCTTCCGCGAGACGTGAACCGCGCGGCCCCTCGTGGGTGGGCGCGGAAGGATCGAGCCCGCCCTTTGAAGCCCGCCAGCAGAACTGGAGATTCCATGCCACTCTATGAGCATGTGATGATCGCGCGTCAGGATCTGTCCAACGCGCAGGCTGAAGGCCTCATCGAGCACTTCAGCACCGTCCTCAATGACAACGGCGGCAAGGTCGTCGGCACCGAATACTGGGGTGTCAAGACCATGGCCTACAAGATCAACAAGAACCGCAAGGGCCATTATGCCTTCCTGCGCACCGACGCCCCGGCCTCGGCGGTGCAGGAGATGGAGCGCCTGATGCGGCTGCATGACGACGTGATGCGTGTGCTCACCATCAAGGTCGACGCCCATGACGAGGGCCCCTCGGTCCAGATGCAGAAGCGCGAAGAGCGCGGCGACCGCCGTGGCGGCCGCGACCGGTCGTAAGAGAAGGAGCTAACACATGGCTGCGAAACCGTTTTTCCGCCGTCGCAAGGTCTGCCCGTTCTCCGGCGACAACGCGCCGAAGATCGACTACAAGGACACCCGCCTGCTGCAACGCTACATTTCCGAGCGCGGCAAGATCGTGCCCTCGCGCATCACCGCCGTTTCGGCCAAGAAGCAGCGCGAGCTGGCCCGGGCGATCAAGCGCGCCCGGTTCCTGGCGCTGCTGCCCTATGCCGTGAAGTAAGGAGGACGACCCCATGCAAGTCATTCTTCTCGAACGTGTGGCCAAGCTCGGCCAGATGGGCGAGGTGGTCGAGGTCAAACCCGGCTACGCCCGCAACTTCCTGCTGCCGCAGGGCAAGGCGCTGACTGCGTCGGACGCCAACATCGCCCGTTTCGAGGCCGAGAAGGCCCAGCTCGAAGCGCGCAACCTCGAAACGAAGAAAGAGGCCGAAGCCCTCGCCGAAAAGCTGCAAGGCCAGCAATTCGTGGTGATTCGCTCGGCTTCGGATTCGGGCGCGCTCTACGGCTCGGTCACCCCGCGCGACGCCGCCGAAGTGGCCACCGCCGGCGGCTTTTCCGTTGACCGGAAACAGGTGGTGCTCAAGGCGCCGATCAAGGAGCTCGGGCTCCATGCGGTCGACGTGCGCCTGCACCCGGAGGTCGAGGCCGAGATCACCATCAACGTTGCCCGCTCCGAGGAAGAAGCCGAGCTTCAGGCTTCGGGCAAGTCGATCCAGGAGCTTGCCGCCGAAGAGGAAGAGGCCCACGATTTCGAGATCGCGGAGCTTTTCGACGACATCGGTGTCGCTTCGGAAGACGACGACGGGCTGATGGTTGGCGACGAGTCGGGCGATACCGGCGAGCAGCCCGGCTGACCCGCCCGCCCGCCGGGTGCCCGCATGGCGGATCATCACCCGGCCGCCCGGGCGGGCGTTTGGGGCCGGGTGCCCAGACGGGTGCCCAGACGGGTACCCGGGAACGGGCGCCTCGCACGAGACCACGGCCGCGCGGGAGAGATCCCGGGCGGTCTTTTCACCGATGCCGCCCTGCCGGTGCGGCCTGCCCATTCTGCGCTGGCATTATTCCTGTATCCGATATACAGGTTTTCGGCGATGCCCCGGGCTGCTATCGCCCGGGAAATGCCTTCCATGACGAGACCGACGTGACTGACGTGACCGAAACCAAGCCCAGACCCGTGCCCACCCTGCCCGATGCCCAGATCGTCACCGAGGTCGAGCATTATACCGACCGTCTGTTCCGCTTCCGCTGCACCCGGCCGCAATCGCTGCGGTTCCGCTCGGGCGAATTCGTGATGATCGGCCTGATGGACGAAGACCGCGGCAAACCGCTGTTGCGGGCCTATTCCATCGCCTCGCCGGCCTGGGACGAGGAGCTGGAATTCTACTCGATCAAGGTGCCCAACGGCCCGCTCACCTCGCGGCTTCAGCATATCAGGGTGGGCGACCAGATCATCCTGCGGCCGAAGCCCGTCGGCACGCTGGTGCTTGACGCGCTGCTGCCCGGCAAACGGCTGTGGTTCTTCGCCACCGGCACCGGTATCGCCCCCTTCGCCTCGCTGATGCGCGACCCGGATACCTACGAGCGTTACGATCAGGTGATCATGATGCACACCTGCCGGATCGCGCCGGAGCTGGAATACGGTCGCCGTCTGGTGGAGGGCCTGAAAGACGATCCGCTGATCGGCGATGCGGTCGATGGCAAGCTGGTCTACTACCCGACCACCACCCGCGACGACTTTCCGCACAAGGGCCGGGTGACCGACAATCTGATCTCCGGCAAGGTGTTCCGCGACCTTGGCCTCGGCATCGACAGGCTCGACCCCGCGGAGGATCGTGGCATGGTCTGCGGCTCGCTGGCCTTCAACCTTGACATCAAGGAGATCCTCGAAGGCTGGGATCTCCGCGAGGGGGCGAATTCGGAGCCGGCGGAATATGTGGTCGAGAAGGCTTTCGTCGACTGAGAGCAGCGGGATCCGGCGTTGAACGGTGCAGACCCGGCGGGCCATGCAGGCTCCCTGCCAGCGCGTCGCCATGCCTCCACCGCCGGCCGGTGCCGGTCCTGGGGGCCGGATGCGCCGGCCCTGCCCGGAGATCTCCTGCCCAACCCTGCGCACCCGTTTTCCTGGCAAAAAAACTCATGATGCAGCGGGTCCGCGCTGTCTCCGCGTTTTCCGGCGCGGGCCCGCTGCCAGCCCGGACCCCATGCGACCCTTTTTAGCTGGAACAAATTCTTTCATTGATATATGTCTGCGGCCCAAAGCCCGCCCGCCCGGCAGGCAAGGCGCTTCGGCGTAACCGGCGCGGGCGGCCATGGGATCGGAACGGAGGCAGCATGTACCGGCGCGCAACCAGCGGTGGATTCATCGTCATCACCACCTTTCTGATCGTGGTGGTCATGGCTCTGTTGTCCTGGGTGCTCTACGGCATGGCCCGGCAGGTCTATACCCTCACCGGCACAATGGTGGAGATGAACCAGCATTTTGCGGAAATGGTGGACGACATGGACCGCATTTCGGCCAACATGGACAAGCTCACCGTCAACATGGGCGAGATGACGCTGGCGATGCAGACCATGGTCGGGACGATGGAGACCATGACGGGCGCGATCGGCTCCATGGACGGCGCGCTCGCGGCCGTGTCGGGCGACATCGAGAGCATGGACAAGGGAGTCAATGCGATGGTCGGCAACATCTATGGGGTCAACGCCAACATGAGCCGGATGACCCGCGACATGAGCCGGGTCGGCAATGTCATGGCCAACCCGATGGGGTGGTTTTCGCCGTTCTGACCGCCTGCCGGCCCGGCCCGGTGCCCTGCCTCTTGCAACCATTCAGATAGCATGTTGTGTGGATGCCTGAAAAACCGTAGTGAAATCCCGCAGGTGCCAAATATACTTCGCGCAGGCACGGGGAGGCGGATCGGGCCAATCCGGTCGGGACTTGAAACAAAGGGGTAGGGATGCAGAAAACTGCTGGAATCGCACCCGTTCTTGCGGCCTTCGCTCTGGCGGTCATCGCCGGTCAGGCGGCGCTGTCGCAGGACAATCCGGTGTCCGCCTTGGCGGAGGGGTATCGTACGGCCCCGGTCATGGTGTCGCAGGTCGGCGGCTCGGCCATCGTCGGCGGTACGGTCATTCCCTACAAGGAGATCACCGTTGCTGCGCAGGTGCCGGGGCGGATCACCTATCTTGCCGGTTCCGAGGGCCACCGCGCCAAGACCGGCGAAATGCTGGTGCGGATCGACGACGCCGACCTTCGTGCCAAACGCCGCGCGGCCGAAAGCCAGGTCCGGCAGGCGGAAGCGGCGCTGCGCAACTCCTACATGCAATATTCGCGCGAAATCTATTCGCCGCGGGTCAACTCGGTGACCGGGGTTCCGGGCATGGGGATTCCGGCCACCTTCGACCAGTTCTTCACGCAAGGGTTCTCGGAGATGATGGGCCAGTCGGACAGCGGCGTCGAGCGCCATGCCGACCTCTATGCCCAGGGCATCGGCGTTGAAACCGCCACCAGCGGGCTGGCTGCCGCCCAGGCCAATCTCGACGCCATCGACGCGACGCTCAAGGATTTCCAGGCCACCGCCGAGTTCGACGGCATCATCATGCGCAAGCATGTGGAGGTGGGCGACACCGTGCAGCCGGGGATGCCGATCATCGACTTCGCCTTCATCGACTATCTGCGCATCGAGGCCGATGTGCCGGTGCGGCTCGCGGCGGGGCTGGCCGAGGGCATGCTGGTGCCGGCGCGGCTCGATTCGGGCGGCGGGCCGGTGGAGGCGCGGGTGGCGCAGATCTATCCGGTGGCCGACGCCAGGCGCCATACCGTCACCGTCAAGTTCGACCTGCCGATCGGTACCCCCGGCGGCCCCGGCATGTATGCCGAAGTGACCGTGCCGGACGCCTCCGTGCCGACCTCGGGGCAGACCTCGGTGCCGGCCGAAGCGCTGATCTGGCGCGGCTCGCTTCCGGCCGTCTTCGTGCTCGACCAGGGGGTGCCGTCTCTGCGCATCGTGCGCGTGGGCTATCCGCTTGCGGACGGGTCGATTTCGGTGGTCTCCGGCCTGTCCGGCGGCGAAACGGTGATCCTGTCGCCGCCCTCGTCGCTGATTTCCGGGCATTAAAAGCATGCCGCGCAAAAGTGGAAACCGGTTTTGCGCCTTTCGGCATGCGACGACCCTCAGCATGCCGCGCAAAAGTGGAAACCGGTTTTGCGCCTTTCGGCATGCGACGACCCTCAGCATGCCGCGCAAAAGTGGACCCCGGTTTTGCGCTTTCCGGCATGCGACCACAACTCAGCATGCCGCGCAAAAGTGGACCCCGGTTTTGCGCTTTCCGGCATGCGACCACAACTCAGCATGCCGCGCAAATCGGCCCCGGTTTGCGCCTTCCGGCATGTGAGAACGAAAGAACAGAGCGGCGCCCCGTATGAATGCGAATGAGCGCGGGCACGTTCTGGGTGAGACACGCAGGATCGTGGAGCTGACATGACCGATCAGACCGCCAAACAGAACGGCACCGGCAATGGTGCCACCGTGAACGGCAGCGAAAATGGCAACGGGCATGGCGAAGATCTCGGCCTGGCCGGCCGCCTTGCGAAAGCCTTCATCAACTCGCCGCTTTCGCCGCTGCTGCTGATCGCGTGTTTCGCGCTCGGCCTGATGGGCATCGTCGTTACCCCCCGGCAGGAAGATCCGCAGATCTCGGTGCCGATGGTGGACGTGATGTTCCAGTACCCCGGGATTTCCGCCGAACAGGTGGCCTCGCTCGCCACCGACCCGCTGGAGCGGCTGATGAGCGAGATCCCCGGTGTCGAGCATGTCTATTCGACCTCCGAACGCAACGGCGCCATGGTGACCGTGCAGTTCGAGGTCGGCGAGGAGATGGGCCCGTCGCTGGTCAAGCTTAACGACAAGATCCAGTCCAACCTCGACAAGATCCCGCCCGGGGTCAGCCAGCCGCTGATCAAGCCCAAGGGCGTGGACGACGTGCCGGTGGTGACGCTGACGCTGTGGAGCCACACGGTCGACGAAGGCGCGCTGCGCTCGCTGTCGCTTGACGTGATGCAGCGGCTGAAGGAGGTGCCCAACACCTCGCAGAGCTTCGTGGTTGGCGGGCGTTCCGATGCGATCAAGGTCGAGGTCTTCCCCGAACGTCTCGCAGGCTTCGGCATCGGCCTTGACGAGATCGCCCAGACCATCAACGCCGCCAATTCGGAACGCGGCGTCGGCATGGTGGAGGCGGGCACGAGCTCGTTCACGCTCTACACCGGCTCCTTCCTGCGCAATGCGCGTGACATCGAAAACCTGATGATCGGCGTGAGCCACGGCCAGCCGACCTATATCCGCGATGTGGCGCTGGTGACCCAGGGCACCGACGATGCCACCTCGATGGTGAGCTACTACACCGGCCCGGCCTATGGCCATCATGCCGAACATGGTGAAGCCGGCGAAGGCGGCGATCATGGCGAGATCGAGCTGGCCCCGCTCGGCGCCCCGGCGGTGACCATCGCGGTGGCCAAGAAATCCGGCTCCAACGGGGTCTCGGTCGCCAATGCGGTGCTGGCCTCGGTCGAGCGGCTGAAGGGCAGCCTGATCCCCGACAATGTCCATGTGGAAATCACCCGCAACTATGGCGAGACCGCGAACGAAAAGGTCAACGAGCTGATCTTCAAGCTGTTCGTGGTGACCGGCGCGGTGACGCTGCTGATCTGGCTGGCGCTGGGTGTCCGTGCCGCCATCGTGGTGCTGATCGTGATCCCGATCGTGATCCTGATGACGGTGTTCTCGGCCTGGATCCTGGGCTTCACCATCGACAGGGTGTCACTATTCGCGCTGATCTTCTCGATCGGCATTCTGGTGGACGACGCCATTGTCGTGGTGGAAAACATCTATCGAAGGTGGCTCGAGGATGGCGAGGTCTCGGAAGCGGTCTCGGTCGACGCGGTGCGCGAGGTCGGCAACCCGACCATTCTCGCGACCTTCACGGTGATCGCGGCGCTGTTGCCGATGGGCTTCGTGCGCGGCATGATGGGCCCCTACATGGCGCCGATCCCGGCGCTGGGTTCGGTGGCGATGCTGTTCTCGCTGTTCGCCGCCTTCCTGTTCACCCCCTGGCTCGCGCAGCGGATCCGCCCCTCCATGGCGTCGCTGGAAAAGAGCCAGGAGAGCGAACACAGGCAGACCCTCTGGCTCAACCGCTTCTTCGTGAAGACGCTGGTGCCGCTGATCCACAAGCGGGTCGCGGGCTGGTCGTTCCTGATCGGTCTGGTGGTGGTGTTCTTCCTGTCGCTGTTTTTGTTCTACACCCAGTCGGTGACGGTGAAGATGCTGCCGAAGGACAACAAGCCGGAGTTCAACGTCACCATCAACATGCCCGAGGGCACCCCGCTTCCGGTCACCGCCAACGTGGCCTCGCGGCTCTCCGAAAAGCTGATGGACATCCCCGAAGTGGTGGCGCTGCAAAGCTATGTGGGCACCGCGAGCCCGTTCAACTTCAACGGTCTGGTGCGGCATACCTATCTGCGCAACCGCCCGTGGATGGCGGATATTCAGGTGGAAATCGGCCTCAAGCACCATCGCGACCGGTCGTCGGAAGACCTCGCCGTGGTGGTGCGCGAGATGCTGACCCCGCTGGCCCGCGAGATGGGCGCGCGGATCGAGGTGATCGAAATGCCGCCCGGGCCGCCGGTGCTGCAAACCATGGTCGCCGAGGTCTACGGGCCTGATGCCGAAACCCGCCGTCAGGTGGCGCGCGACATCCGCGACATGTTCGACGCGGCGGAAATCACCGTCGACGCCGACGCGCTGATGCAGGACAGCTACAGCTCCTGGCGGTTCGTGGTCGACCGTGAAAAGGCCTCGCGCCGCGGGGTTTCGGTGGAGACCATCAACCGGCAGCTGGAAATGGCGATGGGCGGTTACATCCTGGGCGACGTGAAGAACGACCGCGCCGTGGAGCCGACCTATATCTACCTGCAAATGCCGCTGTCGCTGCGCGGCCAGTTCGGCCGGCTCGGGCAATTGCCGGTGCCCTCGGCGACCGGGGCGATGATCCCGCTGACGGAGCTGGGCTCCTTCGAGGAATTCCGGCTCGACGACCCGATCTTCCACAAGAACCTGCGCGCGGTGGAATTCGTCACCGCCGATGTCACCGGCGCCCTCGGCGCGCCGATCTACGCGATCTTCGAGATCGAGGACATGCTCGACGGCTACACCGCCCCCGACGGGGTGCGGGTCGAGACCAACTACCTCGGACCGCCCGATGTCTCGATGAAATCGGCGCTCGAATGGACCGGCGAATGGACCGTGACCTATGAGACCTTCCGCGACATGGGGCTGGCCTATGGGGTGGCGCTGCTGCTGATCTATGTGCTGGTGGTCTGGGAATTCGGCAATTTCACCATCCCGGCGATCGTGATGGCGCCGATCCCGCTGACGCTGATCGGCATCGTGCCCGGCCACTGGATGTTCGGCGCGTCGTTCACCGCGACCTCGATGATCGGTTTCATCGCGCTGGCAGGAATCATCGTGCGAAACTCGATCCTGCTGGTGGATTTCTCGCTGCATGCGGTGAAGACCGGCATGCGGGTGCAGGATGCGGTGATCTATTCCTGTCAGACCCGGACGCGGCCGATCATCATCACCGCGCTGGCGCTGATCGCGGGGTCTTCGGTGATCCTCTCCGACCCGATCTTCCAGGGCATGGCGATTTCGCTGATGTTCGGCGGGCTGGTGTCGACGTTGCTCACGCTGATCGTGATCCCGCTGGGCTGCGTCACATGGTCGAAGGCGCTGCTGGCGTCGATCGACGGGCCGGTCGACCCGGCAGCGGGTCAGGTGCCGGAGATGCCGAAGCCGCAGGGGCCGGACGATGGTCCGGGTGGTCCCACCACCGGCGGCGGCATTGCCCGGTCGCTCGGCAAGGTGAGCGCGGCGGCCTCGGGGCTGGTGGCCCGGGTGGCGAGCGGATGGGCGCGTGTCCGGGCGCCCCGGGCAGAGGTGACCGCCGCCGGACCGGCGGCGGAGCCCGCCGGGGAGAGCATCGCCGAAGCGCTTGCCGCTGTCGAACCGGCGGTGGCACGGGCGGATGCTGTGGTCGGGGAGGAGCCCGAAGCGCGCGCCGAAGACGCGCCGACGGAGGCGAAATCCGCAGCGGCGGCGGTGCAGGCGAAACCGGCGGCGAGGCCGAAGGCCAGACCGGCGGCGAAGCAGGCCGCAGAACCGGTGGCGAAGCCGAAAGCGCCCGCCACGAAGCCGAAGGCCAGACCGGCGGCAAAGCCGAAACCCGCGGCCAGCCCGGTGGCAAAGACCAAACCGGCGGCAAGGCCCAAACCTGCCAAGACGCCGAAGGCCGGGCCGGTGGCGAAGCCGAAGCCCGCCGCGAAGCCGAAGGCCGGGCCGGAAGCCCCCGCGAAGGCAGAAGCCGGCGCGGCGCCCTCAGCCAAACCGAAGGCCCGCCCCGCGCCCGCCGCGACGCCAAAGGCGAAGGCCAAACCGGCGGTGAAGCCCCGGCGCGCGCCCGCGAAGCCTTCTGCCCGCGCAAATCCCGCGCCGAAACCGGCCGCTCAGACCGGACCGGCAAAGCCCGCCGCCGCGCGCGGCGGACGGCGTGGCATCCGTCTGAAGGGTCTGGAGGACAGTGCAGATGAATGATCCCGCTCGCCACGATCTGCCGCGCCATTTCCGGCACCGGGCCGCGCTTTGTCTCGCGGTGGCGCTTGCCGCTGCCGGACCAGCGGTCGCAGAGGCTCCACAGGTGCCGCCACCCCCGATGCAGCCGCCGCAGACTGCGTTGCCGCCGGTGCCCGGGCCGTTTCCGGTCATGCCCGCAGGCGGCTTCGGCCCGCCGGTTCCGGTGCCGCCGGTTCCGCAGGCCCGGGAGACAGTGCCGCGCTTCGGCCACAACGGCTCCGGCGCCGCGCTGCAACTGCCCTACTGGATGCAGCCCCCCGCGCCGCCGCCGGGCGGGGAGGGGGCCGCGGGCCCTGCCACTCCGCCGGGCGGCGAAGCCACCGCGACCGCCCCGGCCTTTGCACCGGGCATGCCGGTCCGGTCCCGGCCGGGCCGCAGCGCCCTGAAGCCCATGCCCTATATGCCGCAGGGTTACAGGCCGGGTTACGGGGCGGGGTACGGGCCGGGCAGGGCGGCGCCGCAGGCGTCTTCGGCGGGCGGCACGCAACCGGCCGCTGGCTGGCAGATGCAGGGCTGGCAGCCTCCAAACTGGCAGTTCCGGCATGCGCCGGATGCCGCCGGTCAGGGGTATTCCCCACCGCAAGCCCCCGGGTTTGCTCCCGTCCAGGCGCCGTCTCAGCTTCGCGCTCCGCCGCGCGCTCCGGCGCCGGTGGCCCCGGTTGGCGGGGCGCAGCCGGGCATTTCGGTCGCACCGGGTCAACCTGCCGCATTCCCTGGCCAACCGACCTGGGGATACTCATCCTCGCCAACGACAGGCGCTGTGGCGCCCTATCCGATGCGGCCGGACCGGTAAACCGCTCGTTTGCGCACGTCGGCCAGATGACAACGGGGACCATGACGATGACACCGGGACTTGCGGATCATTCAGGGCGGCGTGTCTGCGTGCTCCTGATCGCTGCGGCGCTTGCCGGTGCCGCCGGAACGCCAGCGGGAGCCGATGCCGCAAACCCGTGGGTGCCGGCCGGCACGTCCGGCGCTCCGGTTTACCCCGGCGATGCTGCCGCCCCGCCCAGCCGCTTCCCGGGGGACGCGATGGGCGCGGACAATGGACCTTACGCGCCGTCGTCGCTTGATGCCGCCCTGTCCTCGGGCGGCACCGGGCGTGACGATACAACCGCCCCGGCCTATCCGGAAGCCCCGGCTGGCTACCCGGGTGGAGCCGTCTACCCGGGAGAAGCCGTTTACCCGGGCGGAGCGGTGGCCTGGCCGCCGGTGGCGCCCGCCGGGCCTGCCGCCCGGCCGTCTTTCCCGCCCGCAACGGGTGTCGCCCCGGAAGACGCGCTTCAGACACCGGTGGCCGAGCCGCCCGCAACAGCGCCGCTCTCTACAGCGCCAGTCCCGGCTGCGCCGCAGGCCTACACACCGGCCCCGGCCTACACACCGGCTCCGGCCTATACACCTCCGGCCCCCTATTCCGGCCCGGCGGCGACATCGCCTTTCCTGACCCCGGCCCCCTATCCGCCGGGCATGGCTGCCGTGCCTCTGGCGCAGCCGGTGCCGCCGCCTGTCACCACGTTGCCCGGTAGCGGCCTGCCTGTACCGTCGGCGGTCTTTCTGCCGGGGGCGGTCGTGCCCCAGGCCGCGCCCGCGCCGGGAGCACCCGTTGCATCGGCGCCGGGGGGGGCGGGCTTTACGGCAGCCCCGGTAACGGGCAGCGGTTACAACAGCGGCCGTAACGGCACTTATCCGGGAGCCCCCACGGCGGCCCCCACAGCGACCCCTGCGCCGGGCTGGCCCTCCGGGGCTGCGACGGGGCCTTATTATCCTTCCGGCAACAGACCCGCGCCCGCGCAGCCCTATCAGGGTGCGACGACAACGCCCTTTGCGGGAGCTGGCAGCGCCGCTACAACGAACACTACGCCGCTCTGGCCCGGCGGCGCCGGAGCCTGGCCCGGACTGACGGGCAGCGGCTGGCCGGCGACAGCTGCCGGTGCCAGCGCGCTCTTGCCGGGTGTCACGGGTGCCAGCCCCCTCTGGCCGGGTGCGACGGGTGCCAGCCCCCTCTGGCCGGGTCTCACGGGTGCCAGCACCCTCTGGCCGGGTCTTGCCGGGGCTGGCACGGGCTGGCCGGGCGGGCTGGGCGCCGGCGGCTGGCCCGGTGGCATCGCGACAGGCTGGCCCGGCGGTCTGGGAGCTGGCTGGCCGGTAATGGGATATTCACCTTTCGGCATGATGCCCGGGGTGATGTGAACGTCTCTCCTCAGGGCGAGGCAAAGGGGAAGAGCGCAGGTCCCGGTGCTTGGAACCAGAGATTTCTAGGGACAGGACAATTTGGGAGTAAACCAACATGCGCAAGCAACTGACGACGATCGCCCTCGCCGCCGGCATGGCCGCGGGCCTCGCCACCGCCGCCGATGCCCAGTACTGGGGTCCGGGCTACGGCTATGCCCCCTATGGCGGTGGCTGGGCTCCGTGGAACAACGGCTGGGGCGGTGCGCCCTGGAACAACGGCTGGAACAACGGCTGGGGCAACAACTGGTTCCCCTGGAACAACGGCAACAACTGGGGCTCCGACTGGGGTCCGTTTGACGGCCTGATGGACGGCACCGGCGACTTCGACTTCGGCTTCTCGGCCTCCGGGTCCGGCGCCGGTCGTGGTTCCGGCTACGGCCGCGGCTATGGCTACGGCTACAACGCTCCCTATGGCTATGGCCCCTATGGCTGGGGTCCGCAGCCGGGCATGATGCCGCCGCCGCCGATGCCGGCCGCTCCGGAAGGTCAGGCCCCGGCGGAAGCCGCCCCGGCCGAAGCCCCGGCCGCCCAGTAAGGCCCTTCGGGTTTCCGGCTGAAAATCTGGCCTGTCTCCGGTTGTCCGGGGGCAGGCCGCGGCCTTGCTTGGCCACCCGGATGTGCCGCCCGGCGCCCGTCCCGTTCCGCCAGGCTCCGGCCCTGAAACCGCCGGTGAAACGGCGCAGGCGGCCACAGGCGGCTCCGGGGCCGCGATCCCGGGGGCATACGTCCGGTTCCCGCAATCCGGGCCGGTTCCCGCAATCCGGGCCATCCCGGCCGCCCCGGCCACTTGTGGAGCCAATTCGGCCAATGTAGCCTTGGCCTGGAAAGCACCGCTGTTCCTTGAAGAATTTCCCGGGAACACTGACGTTCAGGAGGCTCAGATGCGACTGTTCCGGCTTAATACATCCCCTCGTCAGGCCGCCCGGCGCCACACTGGCCGGACCCGCCGGAGTGTCCTGCGCAAGACTGCCGCGCTGATGCCGGTGCTGCCGCTTCTGGCATTGTCTTTTTCGGTTGCCGGTGGCGCGGCCGGTCCCGCCGCGGCCGCGGACGCAATCCCGGCCTATGCCGCCGATGTGCTCTACCAGATGCCCGACGGCAGCGAATCCACCGGCCGGGTGGTCCAGTCCGGCCCCGACATGCGGATGGAACGCAATGACGGCGGCCGCGCCATGGTGCAGATCCTGCGCCAGGGCGAAGGCATGATGTACATGCTCGACCCGGCCCGGCAGGTCTGGTTCAAGGTCCGGACCGAGCCGGACCCGCAAGCCGGAAGCGGCGCCTACAGGGCACCCTGCGGCGAGACCATGATGAGCGCCGACCTCTGCCGCCGCCTCGGCACCGAAGTGGCCTCCGGGATCACCGCCGAACTCTGGGAGATCGGCCCGCCCGGCGGCGCCGATGTCAGCCGCATCCTGTGGGACGGCACCCGCCAGCGGGCGCTGCGCGAGCAGGGCCCCGACGGCACCGTGCTGACGCGGACCTTCCAGGCGATGGTGGAGATCGAGGGCCGCAGCGCCGAACACTGGGCGATCACGCTCACCCGTCCTGGCCAGCCGCCGGAATCCGGTGCCTGGTACTTCGACCCTGAACTGCGCGTCGATCTGCGCGAGGAAATTCCCGGGGGGCCGACCCGCAGCCTGCGCAACATCGTCGTCGGACCGGTCGACCCGGCGGCTTTCGCGCCGCCTGCGGGTTGGCGCGAGGTCGAGCCGCCGGTGGCGAGGCGGGCGCCGGGGGCCGGCGCCCCGGGTGCCCCGGTGCCGCCGCCGGCCAACTGAAATCCGGTCTGAACGGGCGGGCCGCGATGATGGGCCGCGACGGGGGCCGCAATGGGGGGCCGCAGCGGACGGCAAGCAATGCGAAAGGGGGGCGCAATGGAAACTCTGGTTGCCAATTTCAAGGGCGGGACGGGCAAGAGCACGGTGGTGTTCAATCTCGCGGTCTGGCGCGCGGTTTCGGGGCGTGAGGTGACCGTGGCCGACCTCGATCCGCAACGCACCATCGTCGACACCGCCGACATCCGCCGCGAATACGGCTACCAGCCGGAGATCACCGTGGTGACCGATCTGCCCGCATCCGGCAAGGGCGATCTGCTGATCGACGTCGGGCTTTCCGACATGACCGCAATGCGCGCCGCGATCGCCCGGGCAGACCGGGTGCTGCTGCCGGTGTCGCCCTCCCAGGCCGACATCTGGGCCACCCAGCGGTTTCTCGAGATCGTCGGGGAAGAGCGCGGCAAGGGCCACGGGCTCGACATCCGCGCCTTTGTCAACCGCGCCGATCCGCATCCGCTGAGCCGCGAAAACGAAGAGACGCTGGCCGCGCTCGAAATGCTGCCGGGCGTCACCGCGCTCGGGTGCAAGCTGGTGCAGCGCATGGCTTTCCGGCGGTCGTTTTCCGAAGGGCTGGCGGCCTTCGAACTGGAGCCGGGTGGCAAGGCCGCGGCTGAACTCGAAGCGCTGGCACTTGCGGTTTTCGACTGACACCACCGCATCCAACCTCAAGAGGAGACCGCCTCATGGTCCTGCCGATCCTGCGTCTGGTACTGATCTATTTCCTGCTGGTGGCGGGCGTTGTGGCGGTGTTCAACCGCGACAGGCTGGCCCGGTTGCTCCCGGGGTACGGTGCGGCGGCGCCGGTCGCAGAGGCCACAACCGCCGCGCCCGGGGCCGCACCCGCAGCCGCCACCGCACCCGCGCCTCAGACCACCCCGCAGCCGCTGGCCGCACCCGCGCCGGAAGCGGCGGCCCCGGCATCTGCCGAGGGCGCCCCCGCGGCAGCCGTGGAAGCGCCCGGCGAAGGCCCGGTCTACCCCGACCCGTCGCTCTTCGCGGAGAGTGCGTCGGACGGGGCACCGGACAGTGTTTCGAACGGGGCTTCAAACGGGGCTTCAAACGGGGGCGAGGCTGCGCCGGGCGCGGCGGACCCTGTTTCACAACCGGCCCCGGCCGCGCTGCAACACCCGGTGCCGCACCCCCTGCCACGGGCCGTGCCGGTCTTGCCGGGCCAGCATGCCAGCCCCGGCGCCCCGGCGCCCGCGCAAATGCCCGCGCCCGCCCCTCTGGCCGAAGCCGAACCGGTCGCCGTGCCGCCGTTTCTTGCCGAAGCCGGGCCGGTCGTCGTGCCGCCGTTTGTTGCCGAGGCTCAGCCGGTGGCCGTCCCCCCGCCGCTCGCCGGGGCACAGACCCCGGATGCCGCGGCGGCCCCGGCCGCACCTGCGCCCGCACCGCAACCCGCGCCCTTGGCCGCCCCGCAGCCTGCGCCCTTGGCTGCCCCGCAGCCCGCGCCCTTGGCTGCACCGCAGCCTGCGCCCTTGGCCGCCCCGCAGCCCGCGCCCTTGGCTGCCCCGCAGCCCGCACTGCTCACCATGCCGCTGCCCGCACCCGTCCCGGCGCCCTCTGCCGCTACCCCCGGCGGCCTCACTGATGCGCTGGCGGAGATGCGCGCCGCCTATTGGTCGGGCGACCTCGCCGGTGCCCGCGCGAAGATGGACGCCCTTGCCAAGGCCCATCCGGCCAATGCCGAGGTGCTCGGCGAGCTTGGCAATCTCGCTTTCGCCACCCAGGACTATGCCGCCGCCGCCAGCGCCTGGTATGAGGCCGGGCTTCTGCTCATCGAGCGCGGCGAGGGCGCGCGGGTGATGTCCTGGCAACCGATCCTGCAATCCATTGCCCCTGACAAGGCCGCCGCACTCGCCGCGCGCCTTCAGGACCACCAGGGAACACGGCCATGAACCAGTCACTCACTACCCGTCTCAAACGGCTCGAAAGCCATCTCAAGGCCGAAAACCCGGTGCTGCTCGACGTTCTGCCGACCTATTACAAGGCCGACCGGATCCTGCGCGGCATGGGGCTGATCGACGCCCAGACCTCGCTTGCCACAAGGATCTCCTGGTGGCCGCTGATCGCCGTGCTGGGCACGTTCTCCTCCGGCAAATCCACCTTCATCAACTCCTTCGTGGGCGAAAAGGTGCAGGACACCGGCAACCAGGCGGTGGACGACAAGTTCACCGTGATCTGCCACCGCTCGTCGGACCAGGCGGGCAACCTCACGCTCCCCGGCACCGCGCTCGACGCCGACCCGCGTTTCCCCTTCTTCCGGATTTCTTCCGAGATCGAGAAGGTGGCGCAGGGCGAGGGCAAGCATATCGAGAGCTATCTGCAACTGCGCACCACCCGGACCCCGGCGATCGAAAACAAGATCATCATCGACAGCCCCGGGTTCGATGCCGACGACCAGCGCCGCTCGACGCTGAGGATCACCGATCACATCCTCGATCTGTCCGACCTGGTGCTGGTGTTCTTCGATGCCCGCCACCCGGAGCCCGGCGCCATGCAGGACACCCTCGACCATCTCGTCGCGCGCACCGCCGTGCGCACCGATGCGTCGAAATTCCTCTATGTTCTCAACCAGATCGACACAGCCGCCGCGGAAGACAACCCCGAAGACATCACCGGCGCCTGGCAGCGCTCGCTGGCCGCCGCCGGGCTTGCCGCGGGGCAGTTCTTCACCATCTACGATGAAGGCGCGGCGGTGGTCATCAAGGATCCGGCGCGCGAGAAGCGGTTCCGCGAGAAGCGCGACACCGACATGGCGCGGATCCGCGCCCGGATCGAAGAGGTGGAGCTGCACCGCAATTACCGCATCGTCTCCTTCCTCGAAACCATGTCGAAGGAGCTCGAACATGACGTGCTGCCCCAGCTCGAGGCTGCGCGCGACCGCTGGCGGCGGTCGGTGGGGATCATCGACCTGGTGGCGCTGGTGCTGGTGCTGGCCGCGACCGGCGGGCTTGCGGTGGCCTTCGACTGGCCGTTGCTCGATTTCTTCAGTCTCGACTGGATCGCCGCCAACAGGATCGAGACCGGTGCGGTGGCGATCGCCGCGCTGGTGATGGCCGGGGTGGTGCATTTCTCGGCCCGGTCGCGGGTGGCGAAGCGCGTGGCCCGCAGCCTCCCGGAAGCCTATGGCGAGATCGAACTCGATCTGCGCGCCGCTTTCCTCAAGGGCACCAAGGCGTGGCGGACGATCCTGCGCAAGCGTCCGGTCGGCTGGTCGAAACGGGCGCAGTCGCGGCTGCGCGCGGTGCGCGATACCGTCGCGGGCCATATCCAGTCGCTCAACGACCGCTACGCCGATCCTTCGGTGAAGTCGCGTCCGCTGGAGCCGGTGGAAGCGGCGAAGGCCCCGAGGGTGGAGCCGGAAGCCCCGGAGGCGAAGCCGGCTCAAGGCCCGGAGGCGAAGCCGGATCAGGCCCCGGAGGCGAAGCCGGATCAGGCACCGGAGGCGAAGCCGGAGAAAACCTCCAGGGCGAAGCCGGAGGGCGCCGATGTATGAAGACGTCTGCCCGCTGCCGCGGGGCCGCTGCGCCGATCTCAACTACCGGCTGGCGGTCTACGAGGCAGGCCACGCGCTGACCGCACGCGCCATGGGGTTCGAAATCCTGTCGATCACCATGCTGCCGCGCCCGCCGGTGATGGAGAGCGACAAGATCCTCAAGGGCAACAGCCTGAACTCGCTGATCGCGGTGCTGGAAAACCGCTGTATCGAACTGTTCGGCGGCCAGATCGCCGAACAACATGCCTGCGGCACCAATTCCTGCTGCTCGGGCGACGTGGCGCGGATCGACGAGCTGTGCCGGCTGATCGCCGGGATCGACGGCAAGCGCGACCCGGACTCGATCTGGTTCGAACTTGAGGAAGTGGCCGAACAGGTGTTTTCCGACCAGCGCACCCACAACGCGATCCTGCCGCTGGCGGAATTCCTGTTTGCCGAGGTGGAAGCGGGCCGCCCGGCGGTGCCGGGGGCGGCGGTGGAGGCAAAGCTCGACGCGCTGGTCGCGCCGCGCGCGGGCAGGGGCGCGCGCAGCCTCGCCGGGCGTTTCTTCCCGAGGCTCCGCACCCGCACCCCCGCCTGAGCATCGCCTGAACCGGCCCGCAAACCGGCCTGCCCTGGCCGCCGCGCGCGCGCCGCCTTTTGAGCCGGGGAGCCCGGGCCGAAGGGCGCAGTGGCGCTTCCCGGACCGGGCCCCAGCGGCAAACAGGGGCGCAGAACCGCCGCTGACAAACGGGCAGCTTGACAATTCATGCATGCGGGCAAAATGTTTGGCAGCCGTTGTCATGGAGGATACGAATGAAACGCCTGCTGCTCGCTGCCGCCCTCACCATCGCCGGTCCGGCCATTGCGGACAATTATCTGGATACCCAATTCGGCCCGTATGGCTGGGAAGTGCATCTGCTGAAAGCCACGGTTGCCAACGACGTTCTGACCGTTGCCTTCATGATCGAGAATACCGGCACGGACGGCGAGCGCATGGATTTGCTGGACGTTACCGAAGTCGTCTACACGACCAGCGACAAGAAGTTTCCCGTTCTCCAGGATGCCAATGGAGACTACCTCGCCTCGCCCATCACATACGAACAATCAAGCGATGACGGCAATCTGTTCAGGGGCCCCGATGCTCAAGGCTCAACGATCTACATGTCTGGCGGCGAAAAGCAGGTCGGCTGGGTCAAGTTCGAAGCCCCGGGCGACACCGACTGGCCGGTGGACCTTTCGCTTCCGGGCGTCTCGCCCTTTGTCATCGCCAAACCCTCGCAATAAGGGTCAGGCAGATGCGCTCTCTCAAGAGGCTGGCGGTCGTGCTGTGCATGGGCGCGCACCCGCTGTTGGCGGACGGGGTGGATATCGAGGCCATTCTGGCTGAAAACCCCGATCCTTTCGCAGATGTCGATATGGCGGCCGTGCTGGCGGGTTACGGGCCGGAGGGCAGCGGCATTGCCCTGAAGCGGGGCGGTGTCGCTCTGGTTCCTGGCGCTGTGTCCCTGGCCAGGAAGGCCAGCGCCCTGAGCGGCGACCCTTCGGCGATCGACGGGGCCGCGAGCCTTCTGAGCGATCCGAGCGGTTTCGGCTTTACCATCGGCCTTTCGGGCGACTATCTGTTTGCCTTCGATGAGTTCACGCTCTCCGAAGAGGCACAGACCGCCCTGGCACAGGTGCTGGATCTGTATCACGAATACGAAGGCACCGAAATCGCCATTGAGGGCCATACCGACAGCAAGGGATCGGATGCGTATAACCAGACCCTTTCCGAAAACCGGGCGAGGGCGGTGTATGAGTGGTTTCTCGCCAGGGGTATGGACGGCAGTCTGATGACGACGGCGGGCTTCGGTGAGACCCGGCCGGTCGCGGCGAACGAGATCAACGGGCAGGACAACCCCGAAGGCCGTGCCCTGAACCGCCGTGTCGACATCCGGATCACAACCCGCAAGAAGGTCAATTTCGTGCCGCTCAAGCCGTGATGCGCTCCGGCTTCCTCTGAAGTGCAACGGGGCCATCCGGCCCATGACTGGCCGCCCTTCCGGAGAAGGGTGGCCCGTTCCGCAATGGAACATGGCCTGCAAAAGCAGATGGCGGAGAGGGTGGCGGTCGTGGCGCGGCCGGGACAGTGAGTATTTTTCCCACGAAAAAAGCAGACCGCTTTGGCTATAGCGTTTGACGAAATACCTGACACCGAAAGCATCACCTGACGCGCCCAAAATCTCTGATTTCAGGCAGCGCCTGGGTGATTCAGGTTTTTCGCATGACGCTTTATCGCCAAAAGGCACAATCAGAATTGGGTCGTTACGCGCCATACCCGTTGCGCTGGACCTCCCGCAGCGGCGAGCGCGCGCCCTTCGCGGCACCGGTCCGCCCCTCAACCCCGGTTGCCATGATCCGCCCGGCTGCAAAAGCCGGCCTCTCGCGCACGAGGTCGCCGTCGGCCTGCTGTTCAGTCAGCCCGATCAGGCCATTCTCTCATCGGTCATCGTCGTCTCCGTTCCCGGTTCAAGCTGTGCAACCCGAACCTTCTCCGAAGATCGACGGTGACCGCCAGCATCACCACCGGCCACGCGCTGCGCTACGCCGAAGGCTCCGCCCGCAGCCTTCTGCACCACCACCCGGGACACGGTCGCGGCGACAGGTGGCAAACCGGTTCCCGCTTTTGCGCGGCATGCTTCAAACCACTGAAAAATCGGGCATTTCATGGGCAAAACACCCGACCGAGCAACGACAGCCACGCGTCGTCTGAATATCTGACGGGGGAGGACCAAATGGAGCGGGCGATGAGATTCGAACTCACGACCCTTACCTTGGCAAGGTAATGCTCTACCCCTGAGCTACGCCCGCATCCTTTGGTGAGGCGTGATTTAGGCAATCGTGCGGGGGGGTGCAAGGGAAAATTTCGGGAGGGGTCATTTTTTTGGGCCCCGGCTGAAGGTCGTGGTGGTACCGGGCCGGGGACAGGCGTTTTGGCACAGGCGGGAGAGGGGATTTGCGCCTTCATGGCAGAACCGGTATCACCCTTGTGAACAAGCCAAATCCACCCGGAAGGCCGGATCATGACCCAGATTACCATCATCGGCAGCGGCTTCGGCGCGCTGACCGCCGTGCGCGCGATTCGCAAGCGGAAGCTCGCAGCCGAGATCACCGTGATCTCGCCGACGAACCATCTCACCTATCTGCCGAGCCTGATCTGGATGCCATCGGGGCTGCGCAAGGCGGCGGATCTCGACGTCGATCTCGGCGGGTTCTTCGCGCGTGAAAGGGTCGCGTGGCACCAGGGCCGGGTGACCGCTGTGCGCGACGGCGGCCGCACGGTCGAGACCGAGGCGGGCGAGGTGCTCACGAATGATTATCTGATCATCGCCAGTGGCGGGCGCTACATCAAGAAGCTGCCGGGGCTGGCCGAACACGCGGTCGTCCCCTGCGAGGGCGTGGCGATGGGGCAGCGGATCCATGACCGGATCGCGGAGATGGAGGGCGGCACCATCGCCTTCGGCTTCGGCGCCAACCCGAAGGACATGTCGGCGGTGCGGGGCGGGCCGATGTTCGAGTTTCTGTTCGGGGTCGACACCATGCTGCGGCGGCAGGGGCGGCGCGACAGGTTCCGGCTGGTGTTCGTCAGCGCGGCCGAAAAGCCGGGTCAGCGGCTGGGCGAGAAGTCGGTCGACAGGCTTCTGGGCGAGATGCGGCGGCGGGAGATCGGCATTCATATCGGCGCCAAGCCGGTGCGGATGGAGGCCGACAAGGTGGTGACCGAACGCGAGGAGATCGCGACCGATCTGATCCTGTTCATGCCCGGGCTCACCGGGCCGGCCTGGCTCGACAATACCGATCTGCCGCGCTCGCCCGGCGGTTTCGTGCAGGCCGACGAGAAGACCCGGGTGGTGGGCGAGGCCTGGGCCGGCACTTATGTGGTGGGCGACAGCGGCGCCTATCCGGGCCCCGTCTGGCTGGCGAAACAGGCGCATCAGGCGGATTTGCAGGCCGAAGCGGCGGTGGCCAATATTGCCGATCAGATGGCCGGGCGGGAACCGGGGCACGATTTCAAGTCGGAGCTCGTCTGCATCATCGACACCGCCGACAAGGGCATCCTGGTTTTCCGCGGCCACAGGTTTTCGGTCACCTTGCCGCCGCTGCGCCTGTTCCACTGGGCAAAGCGGGCGTTCGAGGGGCGCTATCTCAGGGCCTACCGCAAATAGGGTCGCGGGGCGCGCGGGATTGGCTTCCCGGGGGCCGGATCTGGCGGTCATGGGTTTTTGGGCGGTTCATCGCCGGAGGCTTTCGCGGGTGGGGCGGAACATTAAAGGAACTTTCCCTTTCGTGGGCGGGCGGTTATCTTCTGGCCCATGAGCAGTCCTGACCCGTTCGATTTCGACCCCGCGCCGCCCCGTGATGCCGCGCCCGCGCCCCTCAGCCAGCAGGCGATGGCGGCGCGGCCGATGCCCTGGCTTGACGGGTTGAACCCGGCGCAGCGCGAGGCGGTGGAGGCGCTCGACGGGCCGGTGCTGATGCTCGCGGGCGCGGGCACCGGCAAGACCCGGGCCCTGACCGCGCGGATCGCGCATCTGCTCACCACCGGCACGGCGCGGACCAACGAGATTCTCGCCGTCACCTTCACCAACAAGGCGGCGCGGGAGATGAAGGCCCGGGTCGCCGGGCTGCTCGGCCAGCCGGTGGAGGGGATGCCCTGGCTCGGCACGTTTCATTCGGTCTGCGTGAAGCTTCTGCGCCGCCATGCCGAGCTGGTGGGGCTGAAATCGAATTTCACCATTCTCGACACAGACGATCAGCTGCGCCTGCTGAAGCAGATCATCATCGCCGAGGGGATCGACGAGAAGCGCTGGCCGGCGCGGCAGCTGGCGGGGCTGATCGACGGCTGGAAGAACCGCGCCTGGGAGCCGGAGAAGCTGCCCGCGGCGGAGGCGGGGGCGTTCAACCACCGCGGAGGCGAGCTTTATGCGGCTTATCAGGCGCGGCTGAAGACCCTCAACGCGGTCGATTTCGGCGATCTGATCCTGCATATGGTGCATGTGTTTCAGGCCCATGAGGATGTGCTGAGGCAATACCAGCGCTGGTTCCGCTATATTCTGGTGGACGAATATCAGGACACCAACGTCGCCCAGTATCTGTGGCTGCGGCTGCTGGCGGCGGGGCACCGCAACATCTGCTGCGTCGGCGATGACGACCAGTCGATCTATGGCTGGCGCGGCGCCGAGGTGGGCAATATCCTGCGGTTCGAAAAGGATTTTCCGGGTGCAAAGGTGGTCCGGCTGGAGCAGAACTACCGCTCCACCGGGCATATTCTGGGCGCCGCGGCGGGGGTGATCCGGGGCAACGAAGACCGGCTCGGCAAGGAGCTCTGGACCGCCGATGGCGATGGCGAGAAGCTCCGGCTCATTGGCCATTGGGACGGCGAGGAGGAGGCGCGCTGGATCGGCGAGGAGATCGAGGCGATGCAGGGCGGGACGCGCGGGCAGGCGCCGATGCCGCTCGACCATATGGCGATCCTCGTGCGGGCGTCGCATCAGATGCGGGCCTTCGAGGACCGGTTCCTCACCATCGGCCTGCCGTATCGGGTGATCGGGGGGCCGCGGTTCTACGAGCGGATGGAGATCCGCGACGCGATGGCCTATTTCCGCCTCGCGGTCTCGCCGGAGGACGATCTGGCCTTCGAGCGGATCGTCAACACCCCGCGCCGGGGGCTTGGCGACAAGGCGGTGCAGAGCCTCACCCGGGTGGCGCGGGCGGCGGGCGTCTCGCTGGTGGAAGGCGCCGGGCTTGCGCTGGAGCGCGGCGAGATCAGGGGGCGCGGGGCCAAGGGGCTGGCGCTGCTGTTGCGTCAGATCGCGGGCTGGCATGAGCGGGCGGCGGCGCATGAGGAGGAGACCGGGGCGGGTGGTCATGTGGAACTGGCCGAGCAGATGCTCGACGAGTCGGGCTACACCGCGATGTGGCAGAACGACAAGACGCCGGAGGCCCCGGGGCGGCTGGAGAACCTCAAGGAACTCATCAAGGCCCTGGAAGAATTCGACAATCTCCAGGGGTTTCTGGAACATGTCAGCCTGATCATGGACAATGAGAGCGAGGGCGCGGGCGAGAAGGTCACGCTGATGACGCTGCATGCGGCGAAGGGGCTGGAATACCCGGCGGTGTTTCTGCCGGGCTGGGAGGACGGGCTGTTTCCGTCGCAGCGTTCGATGGACGAGACCGGGCTGCGCGGGCTCGAGGAAGAGCGGCGGCTGGCCTATGTGGGGATCACCCGGGCGGAGCGGCTGTGCACCGTCAGTTTCGCGGCGAACCGGCGGGTCTATGGCCAGTGGCAGTCGCAAATGCCGAGCCGCTTCATTGACGAATTGCCGTCCGAACATGTGGAGGTGCTGACCCCGCCGGGGCTCTACGGCGGCGGGGCGGTGGCGGCGCGCGATGGGGCGCGGGGCGGGTCGCGGCTTGAAGAACGCGCCGCGCGGGCCGATGCCTACAACAGCCCCGGCTGGAAACGGATGCAGGCCAGGGGCGACCAGCGCGGGCTCCGGAGCCCGGGCGAGGCCCGCGGGCTGACCATCGACGCGACCGCGGTTTCGGCTTTTACCCAGGGCGACCGGGTGTTTCACCAGAAGTTCGGCTATGGCTATGTGATGGGGGTCGAGGGCGACAAGCTCGACATCGAGTTCGAGAAGGCGGGCGGCAAGAAGGTGGTGGCGAAATTCGTCCGGCCCGCAGAGCGCGCCGGCGGCGAGGATGTGCCGTTCTGAGGGGCGGTCGCGGTGGCATCCATTTTTTGTTAACCGTGTAACATATTGACAAGGCTTGCTTTATCGACACATTCAAAGTCCATTATTCCGGACTTCCGGACTTCCGGACTTCCGGACTTCCGGACTTCCGGACTTCCCGAACAATGCAACAGCCTGGAAACCCGGTGAGATGGCGGGCCGTGGGTCATGATCCGGCGAAAGCGGATTGCCCGCCCGACATTTGTGCCGCGACGGGTGCAAACCCGGCGCCTGGGTGCGGGGTGCATGGACAGCCGGGCTTCCGGGGGGAGGCCGCATGGGAGGGGCCGCATGGCCAAAACACGAGAGGCCCCGCAGGGCCTCACGCAATACACGTGGAAAATGGGGCCGTCAGGGCGCCGGATCGCGGCGCGTGCGCCTCAGTCGAGCGGCCGCAGCACCAGTTCGATGCGTACCTTGGCGCCCGGGTCGGCCATGCGGGCGATGGGCACCGAGGTGGAGGCGGGCCCGGGCCTTTCGTAGGCCAGTTTGCGCACCGTCATGTTGCTGTGCATCTCCTCCACGGTTTCGCCGCCGGCAAAGAAGGTGGTGCTCTTGACCACATTGGCAAAGCTCATGCCGCGCGCCGCCAGTGCCACCGACAGGCCGCTCATCACCACCTTGGTCTGGGTGTTGAGATCCACCGGTTCACCGCCGAGATAGCGCCCGTCGAGCACCGCGAGGTCGCCGGCATCGGCGAGGTGCAGCCTGACATGTTCTTCGCGGCTCTCGGTGATCTCCACCTCGCCCACGCCGAAGGCGAGGTAGAGGTGGGCCATGTCGAAGATGTTGTAGCACGGCATCAGCGCGCCCGAGAAAAACCCCGGGAGCTTTGGCGCAATCTGTCCGGGCACGGCGGTGAGGTAGGGTTCGGGGGCGATGCCCCATCCGGACAGCAGCTGGTCGGGCGAGAGATCGTGCAGGTGCAGCATCTCGCCGACAGCGCGCCCGAGGGTCTGGATCGGCGTGGTGACGTTCAGCAGCACCAGCCCGCCTTCGCGCTTGACCCGGGCATGGCCGCCGCCGGCCAGGTCTTCCTCGATCACCGGTTCCGAGGGGGCGCAGAAGATGTCGGCCTCGATCAGCGCGCCACCGTAGTGAAACCGTGGCACCGGCACGGTCTCGACCAGGGTATCGCGTCCAAACGCCTCGGTGAACATGGTCACCAGCCGCGCCATGACGGCCGGTTCGTGCACGGCCAGGTAAAGCACCGCGCGGCTCACGTCACCGCTGCCGAGACCGGCCTCGGCCAGCAGGGTGCGGGCGTTGGCGATCAGTACCCTGGCCTGTTCCACCGGGTTGGCGGGAAAGCGCACGTCGCCGTCGGTGTCGAGCGGCAGGAGGCCGGTCGTCCAGGCCCGGTCGCCATCAACAACGAGGCCGGAATAGGGCAGCGGAATCCGCATTTTCCACAGCGTGTCGAAGGGGATGAACTGGCGGGCCATGGTCTCTCCTGAACTTGGCGGATTGGTGTCGTTGCCGGTGCCACGTGGCCCGGAAGGGCCGCTGACGCCATGCGTTTGCGGCCGGTTGCCCGGGCGAATGCCACCCAAACGGGTCGTTAGGCAAGGGTCAAGGGTCATTTGCATGGCAAGGGTTGCATTTCTGTGAACCGGGTCCGGCGGACCCGTATGGCAAACGGCGGCGCCAGGGAGGAGGAGAGGCGCCGCCGTTCTGTTGGCACCCGGTCTCAGGGAGGAGGCAAGACCGTTGCACGCGTCGGGGCGTTTCCGCCCCATTTCGCCCCTGGGCCCAAAAGGAGGCAGGGCCGGCAGGGCTGTTGGCGCCCCGGGGAGAAGGCAGGGCACCGCAATTGCGTTTCTTCCGCCCCGGCTTCGGGCTGACTCTGCGCGGCGGCACCCAGGGAGGAGGAGAAGGTGCCGCCGGCAGGTCACGCGCGCCTCAGGGAGGAGGAGTGGCGCGCGAAAAGGTGACCCGGTCCCGCCCAAGGGAGGAGGAAGCGTGGACCCAGGTCATGGGCACCCGAAAGAAAGGCGGGCGCCCGAAACCGTTACCTGACCATCTGCGCCGCTTCGCGGGCGATGGAGCGGATCTGACAGGCACTGATGCCAAGGTCGTTGAGCTCGCGGTCGCTGAGGACCGACAGTTCGTTGACGGTCTGCCGGTAGACCCGGCGCTGGGCGCGGGCTTTGCGGAAGTTTTCGGCAATGTTGTGCGCGACTGCGGCGAGGCTGCCGGAGGAGCCGGTGCGGATGTCGGATGCGAAGGCCATGTCTTTTGCTTTCTCTTCTGCCGGCGGGCCGGCGGTGTCGGGTTTGCCCTGTCAGCTTTGCGTGGGTGTCGTCCCCAGTGTCGCTCTTTGGCGTTGAGGCAAAGATGGACGCGATGCTGCGGTTGCGCAATCTCCGCTTCGGTATTGCCGCCATGCGTGAAATGCATACGTATTGCTGACCTATTTCGGGCGGCCGCGTCCGGTGCAGACCCTTTGCCACCACGGACCCCTTGCCGCCACGGACCCGGGTGTATTGCCGCAGTTCCGCGCAATCTCGGCGTCGTAGGTCAGTCTGCCCTTGCGTCTGGCGATTGGATCGCCAATTTGCTGGGGGAACCCGAGATCACCGAGAGGCACAAAGACGCATATGGCACCGACACGCGAGAAGATCCTTGAAACCCTGGCAACCGTCAGCCTGCCCGATGGCGGCGACCTGGTGTCGCGCGATCTGATCCGGGGGCTGATGGTGCAGGAAAACGGGGCGGTCAGCTTTCTGATCGAAGCTCCGGCGGAGCTTGCCGCCACCCTCGCGCCGCAGCGTGATGCTGCTCAGGCCCGGGTGGAACGGCTCGACGGGGTAAGCAAGGCCACGGTGATCCTGACCGCGCATGACGCGACGCCGAAGGGTCCGCCCCGGCCCGCGCCTGCACCGTCTGCCGGGAAGGGGGCGCCGCCGTCGCTCAAGATCGGCCAGCACCCGATGCCGCAGGACGGTCCCGAACCCATTCCCGGCGTGACCAACGTGGTGGCGATCGCTTCCGGCAAGGGGGGGGTCGGCAAGTCGACCGTGGCGTCGAACCTCGCTGTGGCGCTGGCCGCACAGGGGCGGAAGATCGGTCTGCTGGATGCCGACGTGCTCGGCCCGAGCCAGCAGATGATGATGGGCACCAGCGAAAAGCCGAAGTCCGACGATGGCAAGACGATGTATCCGGTCGAGGCGCATGGGGTCAAAATGGTCTCCATCGGCCTGTTCGTCGATCCCGACCAGGCGGTGATCTGGCGCGGGCCGCTGATCACCGGCACGCTTCAGCAGTTTCTGTTCATGGTGCACTGGGGCGAGCTCGATCTGTTGCTGATCGACCTGCCGCCCGGCACCGGCGATGTGCAGATCACGCTGGCGCAGAAGGTGCAGATGACCGGCGCGCTGGTGGTCTCGACGCCGCAGGATGTGGCGCTGGTCGACGCCCACAAGGCGGTCGACATGTTCCACAGGGTCGACATCCCGGTTCTCGGGCTGATCGAGAACATGGCGATGTATGTCTGTCCGAACTGCGGCCACGAAGACCATATCTTCGGCGAGGGCGGGGTGAAGGCGGAGGCGAAGCGGCTGGATATTCCGTTCCTCGGCGAGATCCCGCTGGCGCGCGAAGTCCGCACCGCCGGCGATGCGGGCAGGCCGGTGGCGCTGGGTGAGGGGCCGGTGGCGGAGGCCTACCGGCAACTGGCCCGGGATCTGATCGAGGTCGGTGTCGGCTGAGGCTGCGGCGGGGCCGCACCTACACAGTACGGTTGCGCGGAAGGGCAGGGCGGTTCGTCCTGCCCTTTGTTCTGGGGGTGCTGGGGGCTTGCGAGGCGGTTCCGGAGGGTTCGATTTGGGGAGGTCCGGGGCGGTTGGCCGGAAACGGGAAGCCCCACGGGAAATCATGGGACAAACGCGGGAAGAGCCGCTCAGGCCCCCCGACAAACCCGCGCCCCGTCCGGCGCGCTGATCCGGCCATGTGAACAATCCGCAGAGATTTGGCGAATCAATGCTGATTCGTGGTGAAACCGGCCGGATCGCTATGGGAAAAGGCTCCACTTTCCCAAGAAAACCTCCCGCCGAACGCCAAAATGACGGTTGGGCGGGCCGTTCAGTTGGCTGACTCGGAAAAAAATATATATTTTTTGGGGAAAATTTATTGCCCGGTGCCGACCTATATTTTGTGTTGAAATTGTGTAATTACGCGATATTTGCCGAAACGTTCCCCCTTCGTTTTCGCGGCGCTCGATTTTTCGGAAGATGTCCGGGGCGGTTTCGGCTGCTGGTGGCTCAAAAGGCCATTGCTTCCCACGATTTCCCGTGCGAAACATAGTCCATCGAAAGGAAGCGGGAAACACCAACGGACAGCAAGATCCGGAAATCATCTCCCAAGTCAGGTTTCATACAGGCACCCCACTTTCCGATCGTAACAAAGAGATCCGGCACGGGCGCGAGCAGACATCCCCCCCCCCCAGGTGGCGCTCGTGATCGGACTTACCCAGCAATGGGACGAGGGCGGCGGATCGGGCAGTGGCAGCAGCTCGATCCGTCGTTTCCGTTTCAGGGGCCGGAAACGGCGCAAACGAGGGGCAGACGAGGACCACTTACGTGGCACGCGTGTTCAGAGGAGAGGGCCACCACAAGGTGGACAGCAAGGGCAGGGTCTCGATCCCGGCCCTGTTCCGGCGCGTGCTGGAAGCCTCGGACCCGGACTGGACCGAGGGGCTGAACCCCAACCTGGTCATCGTCTACGGCGGCAAGAGCCGGCAATATCTCGAATGCTACACGATGGAGGCGATTTCCGAGGTCGATGCCCGGATCGCGAAGATGCAGCGCGGCTCGATGGAGCGGCGGATGCTCGAAAAGATGTTCAACGGCCAGTCCTTCCCCACCAGCGTGGACGAGACCGGCCGGCTGGTGCTGCCCGCCAAGCTGCGCCAGAAGATCGGCCTCGGCAACCAGGCCTATTTCATCGCCACCGGCGACACCTTCCAGATCTGGAACCCGGAGACCTATGACGAGGTCGAGGAGGCCCGCACCGAGGCCTGGCTTGACGATCTTCCGGAAGATTTCGATCCGCTGACCCTGCTTCCCGACGGTGAGGGCGTGTGAGATGACCGCGTCCGCCGGGGATGGCCGGACCGGGGCCGAGGCGGCCGGCACCCCGCATGTTCCGGTCCTGCTGGCGCCGCTGCTCGCCGGGGTCGCGCCGGTCGGCGGTGTCTGGGTCGACGGCACCTTCGGCGCGGGTGGCTATGCGCGCGGGCTGCTGGCGGCGGGGGCGGACAGGGTGATCGGCATCGACCGCGACCCGCTGGCCTTCGAACTGGCCTCTGGCTGGGCGGGGGCCTGGGGCGGCCGGCTCGACTTGGTGCAGGGCACATTCTCGGAGCTTGATACCATCGCCGGGGACAGGGTCGATGGCGTGGTGCTCGATCTCGGCGTTTCCTCGATGCAGCTCGACCGGGCGGAGCGCGGGTTTTCTTTCCTGCGCGACGGGCCGCTCGACATGCGCATGGAGGGCAGCGGCGAGAGCGCGGCGGATCTGGTGGCGCGCGCCTCCGAGGCGGAGCTGGCCGACATCCTGTTTCACTATGGCGAGGAGCGGCAGGCGCGGCGGATCGCGCGGGCGATTGTCCGGGCGCGGGCAGACGCGCCGGTCACCCGCACCTTGCAGTTGGCCGGGCTGATCGAGCGGTTGCTGCCGCGTCCGAAGCCGGGGCAAAGCCACCCGGCGACCCGCAGTTTTCAGGCGCTGAGGATCGCGGTAAACGACGAATTCGGCCAGTTGGCCGCCGGGCTGGACGCGGCGGAACGCGCCTTGAAGCCCGGCGGCAAGCTCGCGGTGGTGACCTTCCATTCGCTCGAGGACCGGGTGGTGAAGCGCTTCCTTCAGGCGGCGGGCTCCACCGGCGGCGGCGGCTCGCGCCATGCCCCCGAGCTGGCGGCACATGAGCCGCGCTTCCGGCTGACGCCGAAGAAGGCGCTGGTGCCGGATGCGGCGGAGCTTGCGGCCAATCCCCGGGCGCGGTCGGCGCGGCTGCGGATCGCCACCCGCACCGCGGCGCCTGCCGAACCGTCCGACCGCGGGGCGCTGGGCCTGCCGGGGCCGGCACTGAACGAGGGGAGGCGCTAGATGCGCGTGTTTTTCTACATCCTTGCCACGCTTGCGGTGATCGGGCTCGGCACCTGGGCCAACATGGGCAATTACAAGACCAAGGCATCGCTCGACCGGGTGGCGGATTTGCGGCGCGAGATCGGCACCTTGCGCGAGGAACTGGCGGTGCTGCGCGCCGAATGGGCCTATCTCAACCGCCCCGACCGGCTGCGCGTGCTTGCGGAAATGAATTTCGACCGTCTCGGCCTGTTGCCGCTGACACCCGGGCAGTTCGGCGAGGTCGGCAGCATCGGCTATCCGCTGGCGATGGGCACCGGCCACCCGTTCGATCAGACGGGGCTTTCCGGCCTCGTCGAAGCCCGCGCCGGGGGGACGCCATGACCCGGGTGCCGCTCCGTCCGCTGGCGCGGATTCTCGACGCGCGGGCGCGGGGCGAGAACCCCGACCTGATCGAGCGCGAAAACCTGCGGGCGCGCCATGAGGAAATCGCCGACCGGGCGCGGCTGCGCGCCGAAGGGCGGCTTCTGGTGCTTGCGGTGCTGTTTTTCGTGGCCTTTGCCGCGGTCGGGGCGAAAATGACGGCGATTGCCTCTTCAGAGCCGGTCGAGCCGCGGGCCCGGGCGGCCGGAACGGCGATCGCCGGTGCCAGGGGCGATATTGTCGACCGGCGCGGGCGGCTGCTGGCCACCAACATGGTGACACACAGCCTCTATGCCCAGACCCGCGACATGGCCGACCCGGCGCGGGCGGCGCGTGAACTGGCGGTGATTTTCCCGGACATGGATCCGGCGAAGCTTTATGAGGCGTTCACCGGAAACCGGAAATTCCTGTGGATCCGCAAGACCCTGAGCCCGGAGCAGCAGCAGGCGGTGTTCGACATCGGCGAGCCGGGGCTGCTGTTTGGCCCGCGCGAGATGCGGCTTTATCCCAATGGCCCCGTCGCCTCGCATGTGCTGGGTGGTGCGCGTTTCGGCGAGGAAGGCGTGAACGCCGCCGAGGTGGTTGGCGTCGCAGGTGTGGAACTGGCCTTCAATGACCACCTCGGCGATCCCGGCCGCGCCGATACGCCGCTGGCGCTCACCATCGACCTCACCGTGCAGGCGGCCGTCGAGCGGGTGCTGGCGGGCGGCATGAAGATCATGAATGCCGAAGGCGCGGCGGCGGTGCTGATGGATGTGCATACCGGCGAGATTCTCGCGCTGGCGAGCCTGCCGGATTTCGACCCGAACGACCGCCCGCCGCCTCTGACGAAGGGCCGTGCGGACGAGAGCCCGCTGTTCAACCGCGCGGTGCAGGGGGTCTATGAACTGGGCTCGACCTTCAAGGTGTTCACCGTCGCCCAGGCGCTCGATCTCGGGCTGGTGAACCCCGCAACCGCGATCGAAACCAGAGGCCCGATCCGCTGGGGCAGGCACAGTATCCGCGACATGCACCGGATGGACCCGGTGATGAGCGTCACCGATGTTCTGGTCAACAGCTCCAACGTCGGCACCGCGCGCATCGCCCGGATGATCGGCCCCGAGCGGCAGCAGGATTTCCTCGGCCGCCTCGGCTTCGGCGCGGCGGTGCCGGTGGAACTCGCGGAGGCGCCGAAAGTGAAGCCGCTGCTGCCGCCGCGCTGGTCGGAGCTTTCGGCGATGACGATCTCCTATGGCCACGGGCTTTCGGTTTCGCCGCTGCATCTTGCCAGCGGCTATGCGGCGATGGTGAACGGCGGCACGCTGGTGGTGCCCACGCTGCTGCGCAGCGCGCCGCCCGCGCCGGGGCCCCGGGTGATTTCGCCTGAAACCTCGGCGATCCTGCGCGACATGCTGCGCCAGGTGGTGGTGCGCGGCACCGCGAGCCGGGGCGAGGTGGAAGGCTATGCGGTGGGCGGCAAGACCGGCTCCGCCGACAAGCCAAGCCCCACAGGCGGCTATGACGGCGACGATGTCATCGCCACCTTTGCCAGTGTCTTTCCGGCGCATGACCCGGAATATGTGCTGGTGGTGATGCTCGACAACGGTGTCGACACGTCCGGGCCGGAGCCGCGCCGCACCGCCGGTTATACCGCGGTGCCGATCGCGGCGGAGATGATCCGCCGGGTGGCGCCGCTTCTGGGGCTCAAGCCCGAGATTGCCACCGGGGAGAGGCCCGGTGTAACACTCACCTCCAACTGAGGAGGCCAGAATGAGCGCGACCTATCCACCGAGACCGCTTGCCGCCCTCGGGCTGACGGCGCAGGGCGGGGCCGATGTGCTGGTGACCGGGCTGTCGGTTGACAGCCGCAAGACCGGACCGGGGCATCTGTTCGCCGCGCTGCCCGGCACCCGGGTGCATGGCGCCGAGTTCATCCCTTACGCGCTACGCATGGGCGCGGCGGCGGTGCTGACCGACAAGGAGGGCGCGCGGCGCGCGGCGGATGCGCTGGGCGCGAACCCCGGTGTCGCGCTGGTGGTGGCGGAAGATCCGCGCGCGGCGCTGGCCTTCGCGGCGGCGCTGTTTTACGGGCGCCAGCCGGAGGTGATCTGCGCTGTCACCGGCACCAATGGCAAGACCTCGGTGGCGAGTTTCACCCGGCAGATCTGGCAGCTTCTGGGCCATGAGGCGGTCAATATCGGCACCACCGGGGTCGAGGGGGCGTGGTCGGCGCCCACTGCCCACACCACGCCGGAACCGGTCACCCTGCACCGGCTGCTGGCCGAGATGGCGGCGGCGGGGGTGACCCATGCCTGCATGGAGGCAAGCTCCCACGGGCTCGCCCAGCGGCGGCTCGACGCGGTGCATCTCGCGGCCGCGGGATTTACCAACTTCACCCAGGATCACCTTGATTACCATGAAACTTTCGAAGACTATTTCCTCGCCAAGGAGGGCCTGTTCAGCCGGGTTCTGCCGGTTGACGGGGTGGCGGTTGTCAATGTCGAGCGGTCAAAGGGCTGGGTGATCGCGCGCGATGCCGAGGCCCGGGGCCAGAAGGTTCTGACCGTCGGGCGTTCCGAGGAAAGCGACCTGAGGCTGATCGCCCAGCGTTTCGGCGCCACCGGGCAGGAGCTGCGGTTCCACTGGCGCAAGGCGGCGCATCAGGCGCGGCTGAACCTCATCGGCGGTTTTCAGGCGGAAAACGTGCTGATGGCGGCGGGGCTGGCGATTGCGTCGGGGGCGCCGCCGCAGGCGGTGTTCGACACCTTCGACCGGCTCGAAACCGTGCGCGGGCGGATGCAGCTGGCGGCGAAACGCGGCAATGGCGCGGCGGTGTTCGTCGATTATGCCCATACGCCCGACGCGGTGGAGACCGCGCTCAGGGCGCTGAGGCCGCATGTGATGGGCAAGGTGGTGGTGGTGCTCGGCGCGGGCGGCGACCGCGATGCCTCGAAGCGCCGGCTGATGGGGCGGGCGGCGGCGGAAAATGCCGATGTGGTGATCGTCACCGACGACAATCCGCGCTCGGAAGACCCGGCGGCGATCCGTGCCGGAGTGCTTGAGGGCTGCCCCGAGGCCAACGAGGTCGGCGACCGTGCCGAGGCGATCCTGCGGGGTGTCGACATGCTGGAGCCGGGCGACGCGCTGCTGATCGCCGGCAAGGGACACGAGACCGGCCAGCAGATCGGCGACGATCTGCTGCCGTTTGACGACAGCGAACAGGCGAGCGTGGCCGTGGCGGCGCTCGACGGGCGGCCGGCATGAGCGCGCTCTGGACCTCCGAGACGGCCGCGGCGGCCACCGGCGGGGAGGCGCGCGGGGGCTGGGAGGTGAGCGGGGTCTCGATCGACAGCCGCAACATCGCGCCCGGCGATCTGTTCGTGGCGCTCACCGCGGCGCGCGACGGTCATGATTTCGTGGCCGATGCGCTGGCCAGGGGCGCGGGCGCGGCGATGGTGACCCATCTGCCCGAGGGGGTCGACGAGGGCGCGCCGCTGCTGATCGTCGGCGATGTGCTTGAGGGCCTCCGCGGGCTCGGCGCGGCGGCGCGGGCGCGGACACATGCGCGGGTGGCGGCGATCACCGGGTCGGTGGGCAAGACCTCGGCCAAGGAGATGCTGCGCGCCGCGCTTGCCGGGCAGGGCCGGGTGCATGCGGCCGAGGCGAGTTACAACAACCATTGGGGCGTGCCGCTGACGCTGGCGCGGATGCCGGAAGACACCGATTTCGCCCTGATCGAGATCGGCATGAACCATCCCGGCGAGATTGCGCCGCTGGCGCGGCTCGCCCGGCCCGATGTGGCGCTGATCACCACCGTGGTGGCGGCGCATCTCGCGGCCTTCGACGGTCTCGCCGGCATCGCCCGGGAAAAGGCCACGGTGTTCGAAGGGCTTGCCCCCGCGGGGCTGGCGCTGTTCAACGGCGATCTGGCGCCTGAGCTTGTGCGCCTCATCGCCGCCGCCGCCCGCGCCGCGGGCGCCCAGCCCTTGCGGTTCGGTGCCAGCCCCGGCTGCGACTACCGGCTGACCCGGGTGGAGATCACCCCGGAGGCGACGGTGATCGAGGCCGATCTGATCTCCGGGCCGCAGCTCTTCAAGCTCGCCGCACCGGGGCGGCATTTCGCCGCCAATGCGCTCGGGGTGCTGGCGACGGCGGAGGCGCTGGGCGCCGATGTCACCCGGGCGGCGCGCAGCCTTTCGGCCTGGGCACCGCCGCCGGGGCGCGGCTGCCATGAACGCATCCTGCTCGACCCGGTGGAAGATCAGGCGATCACCCTGATCGACGACGCGTTCAACGCCAACCCGGCCTCGATGGAGGCCGCCTTCGAAGCCCTCGCCGTCGCCACCCCCGAAGACGGCAAGGGCCGCATCCTGCGCGGACGGCGGATCGCGGTGCTGGGCGACATGCTGGAACTCGGGCCGGAAGAGGTGGCGATGCACCGGGCGCTGGCCGACAGCCCCGGTTTCGCCGCCATCGACGTGGTGCATGCGGTGGGGCCGCTCATGCAGGCGCTGTGGCAATCCCTGCCGGTGGAAAAGCAGGGCGCATGGGTGGCCGAAGCGCCGGAAATGGCCGCGCGCATCCACAAGCTGATCGACCCGGGCGATGTGCTGCTGGTCAAGGGCTCCAAGGGGGCGCGCGTGTCGCTGGTGGTTGACGCGGTGCGCAAACTGGGTCATCCGCAGGACAACCGGGAGGGCTGATTTTCGATGTTGTACTGGCTGACCGAATTCTCCGATGGCGGCGATATCTTCAATCTGTTCCGCTACATCACCTTCCGGGCCGGGGCGGCCTTTGCCACGGCGCTGGTCTTCGGCTTTCTGTTCGGCCGGCCGCTGATCAACCTTCTGAAGGCCCGCCAGGGCAATGGCCAGCCGATCCGGGTGGACGGGCCGCAGGGGCATATCGAGACCAAGGCGGGCACGCCCACCATGGGCGGTGCGCTGATCCTCGGCGGGCTCACGGTGTCGACCCTGCTTTGCGCCCGCTGGGACAATCCCTTCGTCTGGATCGTGCTCGCCGTGACCCTCGGCTTCGGGCTCATCGGCTTTACCGACGATCACCGCAAGATTGCCGCGCGCGACAATTATGGCGGGCTCTCGGGGCGCACCCGGCTGGCGCTGGAAACGCTGATCGCCTTTCTTGCGGTCTGGGCGGCCGCTTCGGTGCATCCGGACGAGCTTGCCTTCCGCCTCGCGCTGCCGGTGCTGAAGGACACGCTGATCAATCTCGGCTGGTTCTTCATTCCCTTCGGGGCGCTGGTGGTGGTGGGCTCGGCCAACGCGGTCAACCTTACCGACGGGCTCGACGGGCTGGCGATCATGCCCGCGATCATCGCCGCCGCCACGCTCGGCCTGATCGCCTATGCGGTTGGCCGGGTCGATTATACCGAATATCTCGACGTTCACTATGTGCCGGGCACCGGGGAGCTTCTGGTGTTTGCGGCCGGGCTCGCGGGGGCGGGGCTCAGCTTCCTGTGGTATAATGCGCCGCCCGCGGCGGTGTTCATGGGCGACACCGGTTCGCTGGCGCTGGGGGGCGCGCTGGGCGCGATCGCGGTGGCGATGAAACACGAGATCGTGCTGGCGATCGTCGGCGGGCTGTTCGTGGTCGAGGCGCTGTCGGTGATCATCCAGGTGCTCTACTACAAGCGCACCGGCAAGCGGGTGTTCCTGATGGCGCCGATCCACCATCATTTCGAGAAACGCGGCTGGGCCGAACCGCAGATCGTCATCCGCTTCTGGATCATCGCGCTTGTTCTGGCGCTGATCGGGCTGGCGACGCTGAAACTGCGCTGAGCACGCCGCGCGACCCCGGGCCCGGGTCTGGCGCTTTCCGGCACATGCAACACAAGCACAGGGCGCGCCGCCCGCGCAATATTGACCAGAAGCTTTGAACATGGTCCCCTGCGCTGGTTCCCAGACCCGGCGCTTACCCTTGGGTCAAGGCATCGACCTTCCACCCGACCCAGTACCCTGTCCAGTATCCCACCCTGAGCCTGCCATGACCGACACCGCCTTCCAACCTTCCGCGATCCCCAATTTCGCCCCCGCCTATTTTGCTTCTTTCGCCTGTTCCGCTGCCATGCTCGCCTTTGTTTCCTTCGCCGGGCCGCTGGCGGAGGCGACCGGGCTGGCGGCGTGGCAACTGGGGATCACCGTGACCGTGGCCGGGCTGGCCTGGGTGGTGGCGGCGACCTATTGGGGGCGCGTTTCCGACCGCATCGGGCGCAAGCCGGTCATCCTTACCGGGTTGGCCATTTTCGCGGTGAGCTATGCCGCGATTTCGCTGGTCATCATCGCCGGGTTTTACGGCTGGGCCGGAGCCTATCTCATCCTTGCCGGGCTGATCGTGACCCGCGCCGCCATCGGCTTTGGCTACGCCGCCGTGCCCGCCGGGTCCAACGCGCTGATCGCCGATTACATTGCGCCGGACGACCGCGCCGCCTTCATGGGCCGCTTTGGCGCGGCGCAGGCGATGGGGATGATTTTCGGCCCCGGACTGGTGGCGCTGGCGATGTTTTTCTCCATGGAAACCGCGCTGATCATCCTGACCGCCCTTGTTGTCCTGGCCGCGATCTACATCGCAAAAGCCCTGCCGGACAGCCACAAGAAGACCGGCGAGGCGAAGAAAATGTCGCTGTTTGACGCGCGGGTGCGGTTTACCAACCTGTTCGGCTTCTTCTCGGTTTTTGCCACCGGCATTGCGCAG
>PDRW01000013.1 GCA_002746935.1 Rhodobacterales bacterium | reverse complement strand
CGTGAGGCGCCCGGGCTGTCACGGGTCGAAAACCGAGAAAAACAGCCGCCGCACCGCTGACGACAAACAGGATCACCAGAAACCGCAGAAACGGCACCACCCCGGACCCGTGGCCGGTGCGCCGGAACAACACCGCAAGGCAGGCGGTCATCGCCGGCAGGGCCACCAGCCCGAACACCACGCTCAGGTAAAAACCGAACCTGCCCAATAACACAAAACCAATCATGGCTCACTCCGCCGCGATCCGGCCGGCCCTGGCGGCGCGGATCCGGTCCTCGATTTCGTCGCGGAAGTTTCTGATCAACCCCTGGATCGGCCAGGCGGCGGCATCGCCGAGGGCGCAGATCGTATGGCCTTCCACCTGTTTGGTGACGTCGAACAGCATGTCGATCTCTTCGATCTCCGCCTCGCCGGTCATCAGCCGCTGCATCACCCGCATCATCCAGCCGGTGCCTTCGCGGCAGGGGGTGCACTGGCCGCAGCTTTCGTGCTTGTAGAATTTCGAAAGCCGCCAGATCGCCTTGATCATGTCGGTCGAATTGTCCATCACGATCACCGCCGCGGTGCCGAGCGAGGAGCCCACATCGCGCAGCCCGTCGTAATCCATGATCGCGTCGCGGATGTTTTCACCGCGCACCACCGGCACCGAGGAGCCGCCCGGGATCACCGCCTTGAGGTTCGACCAGCCGCCGCGGATGCCGCCGCAATGTTTCTCGATCAGCTCTTCGAAACTGATCCCCATGGCGTCTTCGACGACGCAGGGATTGTTCACATGGCCCGAGATGCCGTAGATCTTGGTGCCGGTGTTGTTGGCCCGGCCGATCCCGGCGAACCACGCCCCACCACGCCGCAGGATCGTCGGCGCCACGGCGATGCTCTCGACATTGTTGACCGTGGTCGGACAGCCGTAAAGCCCCGCCATCGCCGGAAACGGCGGTTTCATCCGGGGCATGCCCTTCTTGCCTTCGAGGCTTTCGAGCAGGGCCGATTCCTCGCCGCAGATATAGGCCCCGGCGCCGTGATGCACGAAAACATCAAACTCCCAGCCCGACCCGGCGGCGTTTTTCCCCAGAAGCCCGGCGTCATAGGCCTCGTCGATCGCCACCTGAAGCGCCTCGCGTTCGCGGATGAACTCGCCCCGGATGTAGATATAGGCCACATGCGCGCCCATGGCGAAACCCGCGAGCAAAGCGCCTTCGACCAGCGTATGCGGGTCATGGCGCAGGATCTCGCGGTCCTTGCAGGTGCCGGGCTCGGATTCGTCGGCGTTGATCACCAGATAGGCGGGGCGGCCGTCGGATTCCTTCGGCATGAACGACCATTTGAGCCCCGTGGGAAAGCCCGCGCCGCCGCGCCCGCGCAGCCCGCTGGCCTTCATCTCGTCGACGATCCAGTCGCGCCCCTTCCTGATCAGCGCCGCGGTGCCGTCCCAATGGCCGCGCGCGCGCGCGCCGGCGAGCGAGCGGTCGTGCATGCCGTAGAGGTTGGTGAAGATCCGGTCCTCGTCCCTCAGCATCTGTTATCCTTCCCTCTTCCGGCGCGTTCCGACACCGCTCGGACCCTCAGCCCCATGGATGTCGAAGCTTTTTGCCACGCGTCCCTCACCGTCAGCCCTTGTCGTCGTAAAGGCCGGTTTTCCCGGCCCTTTCGGCAAATTCGGTGGTGCCGCCCCCGGCCAGCAGCTTCGCCTGCGCCACCCAGTTGTCGCGGCTGACACGGCCCTTGAAGCCTTTGAGATTGGCATCGACCCAGGCGATTTCTTCCGGCGTCCAGGCGGCCAGCTGGTCGTAATGGAAGAACCCGAGCTCATGGCAGAGCGCTTCCAGCGCCGGGCCGATGCCCTTGATGAGCTTCAGGTCGTCGGGCCTGCCGTCGCGGGCCGCTTCCAGCGTTACGGGCTTCACGCCTTCGGCTTCGGGCGCGGCCCCGGCTTCGGGCGCCTCAGCGGGTTTCGCCTCCGGCTTCGGCACCGACTTCCGGGCGGGCTTCGCCGCCTTCTGCCCACTCACATGCACCTTGCGCCCGCCCGCCGTCCAAGGCGTGGAAAGCGGCACCTCGCGGCCGTCGATCCGCTTCACCGTGTCGCCGATCCCCAGCGCCAGCGAAACCGAGGCGTTATGCGGCGCTCGCCCGCTTTCGGACCCGGTGAGCGCAGTCAGCCCCGCCAGCGGTTCGGCAGCGTAACGGCCGTTCTGCGGCCCCGGCACCGGCACCTCGCCGCGCGCAAAGGCGTCGATGATCTCGCCGAATGTCTCGGCCGTCAGATCCTCGTAGTAATCCTTGCCCGCCTGAATCATCGGCGCATTGGTGCAGGCGCCGAGACATTCCACCTCTTCCCAACTGAACCGCCCGTCTTCCGAGAGCATATGCGGCTCCGGGGCGATCTTGCGCTTCGCCACTTCGATCAGGTCTTCCGCCCCGGTGATCATGCAGGACAGGGTGCCGCAGATCTGGAAATGCGCAACGCTGCCAACGGGTTGCAGCTGGAACATGAAGTAGAAGGTGGCCACCTCCAGCACCCGGATACGGGCCATGCCGAGCATGTCGGCGACATATTCGATGGCCGGCCGGGTGAGCCAGCCCTCCTGCTCCTGAGCGCGCCACAGAAGCGGGATCACCGCGCTGGCCTCGCGGCCCTCGGGATATTTGGTGAGCTGCGCTTTGGCCCATTCCAGATTGGCGGGGGTAAAGGCGAAGCTCTCGGGCTGGTCGTGATACAGGCGTCTGAGCATGGTCACTCCGCAAGATTCGTGAAATGGGCCGCCGGCACGCAGAGCGCGCCCGGCACGGTCTGCTCCGCGACCACGTCGTCGCCGTCGATCAGCGCCGCGAAATGCCGCGAGGTGACACTGACGGCACAGACCGCCGGGCCCTTTGCGCCGGTGACGAAGAGGTAATTGCCGAGCGACGCCATGGCCGTCGCGTCCTGCATCGCTTCGGCGAGGCTGAAGCGGGGCGTATCATCCGCCAGCGCCGGCAGGGCGGTGAACGCGGCGGTGAACGCGGCAACCGGCGCCACGAGCCAGACGCGCGCCCTCACCGGTCCATCTCCCCGAAAACGATGTCGATGGTGCCCACCAGCGCCGCCACATCGGCCAGCTGGTGGCCCTTGCAGAACTGGATCAGCGATTGCAGATGCGGAAAGCCCGGGGCGCGGATCTTGCAGCGGTAGGGGCGGTTGGTCCCGTCCGCCACCAGATAGACGCCGAACTCGCCCTTGGGCGCCTCCACCGCGGCATAGGTCTCGCCCGCAGGCACATGGAACCCCTCGGTGTAGAGCTTGAAATGATGGATCAACGCTTCCATCGACTGCTTCATCTCGCCGCGTTTCGGCGGGGTGATCTTGGCCCGCGCCAGCACGTCGCCCCGGTTCTCCGGCTCGCGCAGCTTCGCCACCGCTTGCCGCATGATCTTCACGCTTTCGCGCATCTCCATCATCCGGCAATTCTGGCGGTCATAGGTGTCGCCATGGGTGCCCACGGGGATTTCGAAATCGAACTCGTCGTAGCATTCATAAGGCTGCGCCCGGCGCAGATCCCAGGCGAGGCCGGAGCCGCGCACCATCACCCCCGACAGACCCCAAGTGTTGATGTCGTCTTCGGTGACGATGCCGATGTCGACCGTGCGTTGCTTGAAGATCCGGTTTTCGGTGATCAGCGCGTCGATGTCGTCGAGCACCCCGGGGAAGGTGCCGCACCAGTCTTCGATCGCGTCAAGCAGCCCCTCGGGCAGATCCTGATGCACCCCGCCCGGGCGGAAGTAATTGGCGTGCATCCGCGCGCCGCAGGCCGCCTCGTAGAATTCCATCAGCTTTTCGCGCTCCACATAGCCCCAGAGCGGCGGGGTGAGCGCGCCCACGTCGAGCGCCAGCGAGGTGGTGTTGAGCAGATGGTTCAGGATCCGGCCGATCTCGGAATAGAGCACCCGGATCAGCGAGGCCCGGCGCGGCACCTCGGTGCCGGTGAGCTTCTCGATCGCGAGGCAATAGGCATGCTCCTGATTCATCGGCGCCACATAATCGAGCCGGTCGAAATAGGGCACGTTTTGCAGGTACGTGCGGCTCTCCATCAGCTTCTCGGTGCCCCGGTGGAGCAGGCCGATATGCGGGTCGGCGCGTTCGACCACCTCGCCGTCAAGCTCCAGCACCAGCCGCAACACCCCATGCGCCGCCGGGTGCTGGGGGCCGAAGTTGATGTTGAAATTGCGGATCTTCTGTTCGCCGGTCTCGACGTCGTGGAAGCCGCGCGGATCACTGCCGGTGCCGTCCATCATGTCGCCTCCTCCGCCTTTTCATCGCCCGGCAGCACGTATTTCGCACCCTCCCAGGGCGACATGAAATCGAACTGGCGGTAGTCCTGCACCAGGCTCACCGGCTCGTAGACCACGCGCTTCTCGGCCTCGTCATAGCGCACTTCGGTGTACCCGGTGGTGGGGAAATCCTTGCGTAAGGGGTGGCCGCGGAAACCGTAATCGGTGAGGATGCGGCGCATGTCCGGGTGGTCGGCGAAAAGGATGCCGAACATGTCGAACACCTCGCGCTCGAACCAGTCCGCCGCCTTGTGGATGGTGCAGATCGACGGCACCAGTTCGCCCTCGCCCACCCGCACTTTCACCCGGATGCGCTGGTTCTGCCACATCGACAGCAGGTGGTAGACCACGTCGAAGCGCTGTTCGCGCTCCGGCCAGTCCACGGCGGTAATGTCCACCAGCGTGGTGAAACGGCAGCCGGTATCGGCCTTCAGAAACTCGATGAAGCCCGGCACAGCCTTCGGCCGGATCCAGACCGTGAGCTCGCCATGCTCCACATGCCAGCCGGTCACCTGTTCGGGCCGTCGGGCCTCGATCCGGGCGCCCAGTTCCATCAGCGCGTCGCTCATCTGGCTCACCTCTCGATCGTGCCGGTGCGGCGGATCTTGCGTTGCAGCTGCATGATGCCATAGACCAGCGCTTCGGCGGTCGGCGGGCAGCCGGGCACATAGACATCGACCGGGATCAGCCGGTCGACCCCGCGCACCACCGAATAGGAATAATGATAATACCCCCCGCCATTGGCACAGGAGCCCATCGAGAGCACATAACGCGGCTCCGGCATCTGATCGTAGAGCTTGCGGATCGCCGGCGCCATCTTGTTGGTCACCGTGCCCGCGACGATCATCAGATCCGCCTGGCGCGGCGAGGCGCGCGGCGCGGTGCCGAAACGTTCGAGATCATAGCGCGGCATGGCGCCATGGATCATCTCCACCGCGCAACAGGCGAGGCCGAAGGTCATCCAGTGCAGGCTGCCGGTGCGCGCCCAGGTGATGATGTCGTCGGTGGTGGTGAGCAGAAAGCCCTTGTCGGCCAGCTGTTCGCCGAGTTGCCTCGCGGAAACCTCCTTGTCGGCGCCCGCGCGGTTGCCGGTCATCAGGCCCATTCCAGCGCCCCCTTCTTCCACTCATAGGCAAAGCCGACGGTGAGCACCGCCAGAAACGCCATCATCGACCAGAAGCCGAGCGCCCCCACATCCTTGAAGGCCACCGCCCAGGGGAAGAGAAAGGCGATCTCCAGATCGAAGATGATGAACAGGATCGACACCAGATAGAAGCGGACGTCGAATTTCATCCGCGCATCGTCAAAGGCATTGAAGCCGCATTCATAGGCGGAGACCTTTTCCGGGTCGGGGTTGCGCACCGCCAGCACCCAGGCCGCGATCAGAAAGGCCAGACCGATGACGATGGCGATGACGAGGAAAACGACAACGGGGAGGTATTCGCGAAGAAACTCGTCCACGGGCGGCTCCTTGATGTTGCGGGCCCACCTCGCCCGGAGGCTGGCGCGCGGCAGCTGACATGTTCGCGGTTTACCGCCGGGGCCCTGAGCGGTCAACCAAAGCCCTGTGACATTCTGCTATGTGAATATTTCAGCCTTCTGCGCGGATTCTCCCGCAAACGCGATTGTTTGCAGAAACATGCGCGCAAGACCGGCCGCAGATCCGGGCGTTTTGCGGCAAAGACCGCGACGGATTCCGCGCTTACAGGGCCGCATTTCCCCGGCAGGGCTTCTGTCCGGCTCAGCCTCATCGCCCGAAGCGCCGCCCCGCTCACATCGCCCGAAGCGCCGCCAGGGCACGGGCATGGGCCTGGGCGGAGGCGGCCGAGAAGCAGCACAGCACGATCCGTTCCGGCGCGTCGTGGTGCTCGCGCCACCGGGTGACCTCGCGCACCGCCAGTTTCGCCGCCGCCTCCGGCGGATAGCCATAGATCCCGGTGGAGATCGCCGGGAAGGCGATGGAGCGGCAGCCCGCGGCCTCGGCGAGCGTCAGGCTCGAGCGGTAGCAGGCGGCCAGCAGTGCCGCCTCCCCCGCACCGCCGCCCTGCCAGACCGGTCCGACCGTATGGATCACATGTTTGGCCGGCAGATCGTAGCCCCCGGTCATCCGCGCCTCACCGGTCGGACAGCCGCCAAGATCGCGGCATTCCGCCAGCAGCCCCGGCCCCGCGGCGCGGTGGATCGCCCCGTCCACCCCGCCGCCGCCGAGCAGGCGGCTGTTGGCGGCGTTGACGATGGCATCCACCGGCAAACGGGTGATGTCGGCTTCCATGATTTCAATGGTCATGGCTCACTACTCTTCCAGCTCATCGCCGATCGCGACCAGATCGAGCAGCCGCTCGAAGGTCATGCGCCCGAGGCAGCCCGGATAGTACAGAAGCCGCATGCTGCCCGACCCGGGAACCGCTTCGTCGAAGGCGCATTGGGCATCGCGAAAGCCGATCCACGCCCGCTGCGCCGCGCGCAGACGCTCCTCGCGCACCGCGTATACGGGCTCGCTCCGGCGGGTTTCGGCATCCACCGCCTTCGCCTGCGCGATCACCCGCGCCCATTCGGCGTTGAGCAGCCCGTCCCAGAAAGCATTGGCACCATAGAGGCAGGCAGACATGCCCTGATTCGACTGGCCACCGGGTTCGCCCGCGGTGCAGGCCTCGAACACCATCCCGTCGCAGGCCCGGCGCGCCTCGAAATCGGCGGCAGAGGCCCAACAGGCCTCGGCCGGCGCACCATAGCGCTCGGCCAGCACCTCCGGCTCCGGCCATGCGGCAAGCCGTCCCGGCCAGAGCGTGACAACAGACAGGGTGAGAAGAACAGGCATAAGGGTTTTCATCGCGACACCTCCGGCCCCACCTTAACCTGCCCCGCCGGAATTGCCACTGGTCCGGGGCCCGCCGCTGCGCTATCCCGGCCCCATGACCGACACGCTTACCATCCGCCGCCCCGACGACTGGCACCTGCATCTGCGCGATGGCGCGATGCTCGACGCCGTCCTGCCCGAAACCGCCCGCCACTTCGCCCGCGCCATCGTCATGCCCAACCTCGTGCCCCCGGTGGTGACCGGCGCCGAGGCTGCCGCCTATCGCGCGCGGATCATGGCGGCGCTGCCCGGGGGCATGGCCTTCGCGCCGCTGATGACGCTCTATCTTACCGAGGAGACCGACCCCGAAGACGTGGCCCGCGCCGCCGCCTCCGGGCTGGTCACCGCGGTGAAGCTCTACCCCGCCGGCGCCACCATCAATTCGGCCTCCGGGGTGCGCGATTTCGACAAGGTCCGCCCGGTGCTCGAGAAAATGGCCGAGATCGGCCTGCCGCTCTGCGTCCATGGCGAGGTGACCGCGCCGGAGGTGGATATTTTCGACCGCGAGGCGGTGTTCATCGACAAGGTGCTCGATCCCCTGCGCCGCGCCACGCCGGGGCTGCGGGTGGTGATGGAACATATCACCACCGCCAACGGGGTCGATTATGTGGCCGGCGGCGGCGACAACATCGCCGGCACCATCACAACCCACCATCTGATCATCAACCGCAATGCCATCCTCGTCGGCGGCATCCACCCGCATTACTACTGCCTGCCGGTGGCCAAACGCGAGACGCACCGGCTGGCGCTGCGCAAGGCGGCGACACGCGGCGCGTCGCGCTTCTTCCTCGGCACCGACAGCGCCCCGCATCTGACCCGGCTCAAGGAACAGGCCTGCGGCTGCGCCGGGATCTTCTCGGCCACCAACACGCTCTCCTGCCTCGCGGAAGTCTTCGAGCAAGACGGCGCGCTCGACCGGCTCGAAGCCTTCACCTCGCTCAACGGCCCGGCCTTCTACAACCTGCCGGTCAACGACGAGACCATCACGCTGAAACGCGGCGCGCCGGTGGATTATCCGCCCGCGATCGACACCGCCGACGGCCCCGTCACCCTGTTCGACCCCGGCTTCTCGCTGCACTGGCGGGTGGCCGAAAGCGAAGGAGCCGCCGCATGATCCCCTCCGCCTTCCCCGACAAGGCCGACATCGCCCGCCTCACTGCGCGCATGCTGCTGGAAATCGGCGCGGTGAATTTCCGCCCCGAAGAGCCCTATATCCTCGCCTCCGGCCTGCCCTCGCCGAGCTATATCGACTGCCGCAAGCTGATCTCCTATCCGCGGATCCGCAGCGTATTGATGGATTTCCTCACGGTCACGGTGATGCGCGAGGCGGGGTTCGAGGCGTTCGACAACATTGCCGGCGGCGAGACCGCGGGCATCCCCTTTGCCGCGCTGGTGGCCGAACGCCTCGCCCTGCCCATGAGCTACGTGCGCAAGAAGCCCAAGGGCTACGGCCGCGGCGCCCGGATCGAGGGCGACATGGCCGAAGGCGCGCGGGTGCTGCTGGTCGAGGATCTGACCACCGACGGCGGCTCGAAACTCTCCTTCGTCGACGCGATTCGCGAGGCCGGCGCGCTTTGCGGCCATACGGCGGTGATCTTCTACTACGGCATCTTCCCCGAGACCGAGAAAACCCTCGGCGATCATGGGGTCCGGCTGCATCACCTGTGCACCTGGCGCGACGTGCTCGCCGAAGCCCGCGCCCAGGGGGCGTTTGCACCCGCGACGCTCGACGCGGTCGCGGCCTTCCTCGACGACCCGAGGGCCTGGCAGGCCAAGTGGCAGGACGCGCACAAGCCCGGCTGAACCGGGCGGACGACGGTGCCGCGTGGCCACCGCAACCAGCATGCCGCGCAAAGTGGGCACCGGTTTGTGCTCCTCGGCCTGCGGCAGCAAATGCTGCGGAGGATGCCCCCACGCGCCCTTGTTCCCGGTCTCGCAACGTCCCACGATCCTGGGTCGCCACACCCGCGCCACCCCAACATTTCGCGGCCCAACCCGCGGATTGTCACCAGACCGTGCCCAATCCGCTGTAGCACAGGCTTTTATCCACAGGATTTCCAGATGGAAACCGCCTCCCCGACCGGCTATGCCGCCCGGGCAAGGGGGTAGACATGAGCAACTTCACAATGCCCGGGGGCAACCCGGACGCCACAGATGCCGGCAACGAGACCGGACCGGCGGCTATGCCGCATAATATCGAGGCCGAACAACAGCTTCTCGGCGCGATCCTGACCAACAATGACATCTACGACCGGGTGGCCCAGATCATCCGGCCGCAGCATTTCTACGAACCGGTGCACGAACGCATCTACGCGCTGGCCGAATCCCGCATCGCCGCCAACATGCTGGCCTCGCCGGTGACGCTGAAACCCTTCCTCGCCGATGACGAGGGCCTCAGGGAACTTGGTGGCGCCGCCTATCTCGCCCGGCTTGCCGGCGGGGCGATCAGTGCCTTCGCCGCGCGCGACTATGCGCAGATGATCTACGAGATGCACCAGCGCCGCGAGCTGATGAAGCTCGGCGCCGAGATCGGCGACCGTGCCGCCCGGCTCGAAGCGAAGGATGCGCCCGCCGAGCAGATCGTCGCCGCCGAACAGGCGCTCTACAAGCTCGCCGAAACCGGTCAGACCACCAGCGGCTTCCAGTCCTTCCTCTCCGCGGTGAAGGACGCAGTTGCCGTCGCCAATGCTGCCTATCAGCGCGACGGCGGGCTGGCGGGCACCTCCACCGGGCTGATCGACCTCGACGCCAGGCTCGGCGGGCTTCACCGCTCCGACCTGCTGATCCTCGCCGGGCGCCCCTCGATGGGCAAGACCTCGCTCGCCACCAACATCGCCTTCAACATCGCCAGGGCCTACAAACGCGGCAAGCTGGACGACGGCAGTGAAGGCGCGGTCAATGGCGGCGTGGTCGGGTTCTACTCGCTGGAAATGTCGGCCGAACAGCTCGCCGCGCGGATCCTCTCCGAAGCCTCCCGCGTGCCGTCGCAGCAGATCCGCCGGGGCGACATGACGGCCGAGGAGTTCCGCCGCTTCGTCGAGGCCGCCAAGGCGCTCGAAAGCTGTCCGCTCTATATCGACGACACCCCGGCGCTGCCCATCGCCCAGCTTGCCGCCCGCGCCCGGCGGCTGAAACGCGAACACGGGCTCGACGTGCTCTTCGTCGACTACCTCCAGCTGGTGCGCGGCACGGCGGAAAACCGGGTCAACGAGATCGCCGAAATCTCCATGGGGCTGAAGGCCATCGCCAAGGAGCTCAACATTCCCGTGGTGGCGCTGTCGCAGCTGTCGCGCCAGGTCGAAAGCCGCGACGACAAACGCCCGCAACTCTCGGACCTGCGCGAATCGGGCTCGATCGAGCAGGATGCCGACGTGGTGATGTTCGTCTTCCGCGAGGAATATTACGTCGAACGCGAAAAGCCCTCCGACGACAAGCTCGACGAGATGGCCGCCTGGATGGAGCGGATGGAGCGCCTCCATGGCCGGGCCGAGGTGATCATCGGCAAGCAACGCCACGGGCCGATCGGCACCGTAGAGCTGAGCTTCGAAGGCGAGTTCACCCGCTTCGGCAACATCGCAAAGGCCTGGCAGCAGGGCGCCGAAGACGGCTATGGCTGAGGCAGCGCGGGGCCGGCGGGCGCGGCGGGGCCGGCGCAGGTGGCCGGCGCCCCCGGTCGCCCACGCCCGCGCGACCGCGAAAACCCGTTCAGCCCGTGCTGCCGGAGAGGTCGATCATCGCTGAAAACGCGGCCTGGCAGGCCACGTCTCCATCCACCGTCGCCTCGCCGGAAAACTTCCAGACCCTGGACCCGGCGCCGCCGCGCAGCGCCTTGATCTCCATCCGCAGCACATCGCCCGGCACCACCTTGCGGCGGAACTTCACCCCGTCGATTGCCATGAAATAGACCAGTGGATTCTTGCCCGCGAGGCCGAGCGACAACGCCACCATCACCGCCGAAGTCTGTGCCATCGCCTCGACGATGGTCACCCCGGGCATGATCGGCATGGAGGGGAAATGGCCCTGGAAATGCGGCTCGTTCACGGTGACCATCTTGATCCCCACCGCGCTCTCATGCGCCACGATCTCTTCCACCCTGTCTACGAACAGGAACGGGTAGCGATGCGGGATACATTGCTTGATGAGCTCGATGTCAGCGCTTTCGGGAACCGTGAAGGGTTCGGTCATCGGGGCTCTCCTTGTCGTCCCTTGTCGTCGTGGCGCCATCCTCGTGGCTCCATCCCGGCTATATACGCCCTAAGGGCCTGGGCGGCCCCGGCGCAACAAAGGTTGGTCCATCCGGACCGGTTCAGTTTTGCGTGCCGGCGCCGGTTCCGGTAACCGAACCAGCACCGGGCGCGGGAATCGTGTCGACCGGCATCATCCGGTTTTCGCCCGCACCCTCCGGGCCACCGGCGCCACCGGCGGCGGACCCCGGGCCGGGCAGCGCCCCGCCAGTCACGCCGCTCCCGGGGCGGGCACCATCGCCCAGCGTGGCGTCGATCCGGCCAACCGCTTCGGTGGTAATGTCGATGTCGGCCGCGGCCAGCAGCACCGCGCGCCGGTCGATGATCACCACCGCGCCCCGGTCGCGCACCAGCTGGCCAAGCACCGGGCCGATCCGGGCAAAGAAATCGTTGCGGGCGGCTTCGATCTGCGCCAGAAAATCGGCCTCGAGCGCTTCGCGTTCGCTGCGCAATGCCTGAACCTTCTGGTCGAACGCGGCGGCCCGGGCGCGGAAGGCCTCGGGCGTCAGCGTTGCACGCTGTTCGGTGAGCGCGCGTTCCTCTTCCTCGAGCGCCGCTTCGATCTCGCGGGTCTCGGTTGCCATCGCGGTGGAGGCGCTTTCAATCTCGCGGTTGATCCGCTGGCCGTAAAGCGTGCGGGCAAACAGCGCGTCGCGGTCCAGGATCACGATGGGCGAGACCGCCCGGGCGGGCTCCTGCGCCGCGGCGCCGCCAGGCAGGAGCCAGACGAGGCCGGCCAGCATCACCGCAGCCACAAACCCCGCCGCACGCGCCACGCGCAGCGTGGCGCAAGGGCCGGTCAGTACAGCCGTTCGGCGGGGGAGCACCATCGCCGGATCAGAAACCGGCCGAGATCGAGACACCGTAACGCCGCTCCTCGTCCTGTTCCTCGATCTGCAACGGCACCGCGTAGTAGAACCGCAGCGGCCCGATCGGGGTCTTCCAGTCGAGCGCGGCACCGGCGGAACTGCGCAGGTAGAAGTCATCCGCACCGTCGGAAGGCTCCACATCGAGCCCCCAGACCGACCCCGCATGGGCGAAAAGCGCGCCGGAAATGCCGTATTCCTCCGGCAACCCGATCGGGAAGTCGGCCTCGAGCCGGGCAGCGGCGTAGAAATTGCCGCCAAGCGCCTGGTCTTCGCTGGTGCCGTCACGCGGGCCCATGCCTTGCGAGGCAAAACCCAGCACCTGTTGCGGCGACATCATGAAGCGGTCGGCGATCCTGGTGCCCGGGGCATCGTTGCCGAGCGAGGCAATCGCCCCGCCCTCGACCGTCGCCTTCAGCGTCACATCCTCGTGGAAGGCGGTGGAGGTCACGTTGCCGAGGAAGCTGCCGCGCAGATACTGGTTGTCGGACCCGAACCCGCCCACATCGGCGGAGACCTTGAAGAAGGCCGTGGTCGGCTCGTCGAGCCCGTTGCGGGCGGTGTTGAACGTATAGGTCAGCCCGGCAAAGGCGCCATATTGCTCGCCGCGCGCATTCTCCGCCGCAAGGATCGCCGACGGACCGGTATAATCCTTCATGTCGGAATAGCGCGCTCCGGCGCGCAGCCTGAGGTTCGAAAGCTCGCCGACCGGAAACTGGATATAGGGCTCGAACTTGCCCGCCGTGGTCTGGAAATCGCCCGACCACGACCGGTCGGCAAAGGAAGCATCGAGCCCCAGGGTCAGCTTGCGCCCGAGAAGGTTCGGTTCGGCAAAGCTGAAGGCATAGTTGCGCTGGTCGGTGCCGCCGGTGAATTCGAGCTTCAGGAACTGGCCGCGACCGAGAAAGTTGGTCTCGGTGAAGGCGCCGACGAAGCCCACGCCCTCGCCCGGCTGATAGGTGGCGCCGGCCGAGAACGAGCCGGTGCCGGTTTCTTCCACATCCACATCGACCACGACGCTGTCGGAGGAAGAGCCCTCGCGGGCGGAAACGTCGACATTGGAGAAGTAACCGAGCGCACGGATGCGTTCGGCGGCGGCGCGGATCGCGCGCGGATTGAACGGGTCGCCCTCGACCGTGGTGAACTGGGTGCGGATCACCCGGTCGAGCGTGGTTTCGTTGCCCTCGATGTCGATCCGCTCGACCACCACCCGCGAGCCGCGGACGATGGCAAGCTCGATGTCGAGCGTGCCGGCGCGTTCGTTGCGGGTCACCCGCGGATCAACCCGCACGAAGCTGTAGCCGGCCTGCGCCAGAGCCTTTTCCATGCGCTGCACGGCACGGTCGAGCATGTCGGGGTTGTAGGTCGACCCCTGGCGGATATTGGCATAGCCCTGATAATCCGCGGCCACGATTCCCTCGACCTCGGAAACGGAGGTGATCCGCCCGAAGGAAAACTGCTGCCCTTCGCGGATTTCATAGGTGACGTAATAGGCGTCTTCCTGGCCGGGGATCTCGGAGGTGACCGCCACCGCATCGAAATCCGGATAGCCGCGCGAGGCGTAGAAATCCTTGAGCAGGCGTTTGTCGAACTCGACGCGGCCCGGGTCGAACGTGTCGGCCTGGACGAGAAAACGGAACACGCCCGCCTGTTTCGACGACACCACCCGGCGCAGCCGGGAATCGGAAAAGGCGCGGTTGCCGGTGAAGGTGATGCGTTCGATCTCGGTGTTCTTGCCCTCGACCACCTCGAAGACCAGATCGACCGTGTTGTTGGGCCGGCGGATGATTCTCGGGGTCACCGTCGCGGCGAGGCGCCCGCCGGCGGCATAGGCCCTGGCGATCACATCGGCATCGGCCTCGGCGGTGGCGGGGTTGAACATGTGGCGCGCCTGCGAGGTGATCATTTCAAGGATCGCCTTGTCCTTCAGCCGCTTGTTGCCCTCGACATTGATGCGGGCGATCACCGGAAATTCGGTGACGCGCACGATCAGCGTGCCGCCCCGGGGAATCAGCTCCACCCTGTCGAACAGCCCGGAACCCGCGAGCCGCTGGTAGCCGTCATTGAGCTGGGCGCCCGAAACCGGCTCGCCGCGGTCGAAGCCCAGCAGCGTGGTCACCGTGCCGGGATCAATGGCGGCAAGCCCCTCGATCTGCACCGATGAAAAGGCGTAATCCGCCGCGACCGCGCCACCTGGCAGGATGGCCGACGCGCCGAGCACAACCGCCACGGCGGCCGGTTTCAACGTCGAGTCAACAAAAGCAGAAGGATGCAGCCCCCCGGCTGCACCGTTCCGCGCCGTGTCGTTCACAGCGCGCCGCAAGAAATTTTTCATAGGTGTGTTCCGCAAAGACAGCCCTCTTTTCCGATCTGACTACCGGGAAACCTGGGGCGAGTCAAAGCGTCAAACGTCAGGGGCGCGGGCCTGTGGCCCCGCGCCCATAGTCGTGCCCATGGTCGAAAAACCTCTGGCTGTCTCATGGCTTCACGCAGCTTCACACCGCGCTCCCCGCTGCCGCCCGCCCGCAACGGCGGTCCGGCGCCGGCCCCGGGTCACCACTGTGGCAACAGGGTGGCACCGCTTGCCGCCCGGCTGGACCGTTCAGTTGAGTAATGTGCCGATCCAGGCGCCGACGCCAAGCGCGACGGCGATGGTGGCGACGAAAAGCAGCCGGTCCCAGTTGATCCGCATCAGAAGCGACAGGCTTCGGACGTTTTGCTGAATGAGTTCCATTTCCACGCGCCCTTTCGCACCCTTCCGCGCAGTCTTCGGGGGTGCCTCACCGTCAGGGTAGGTGCGGATTGTGGCGGAAGCTGCGCAAGACCATGGCATTTCCGCGGCGAACCGGCGGAACCCCGACCGGAACCCCGACCAGAACCCCGGCGAACCGGGCTGCCTTGCCGGTTTGCTCACGCCCCCGCCCGCAGCAGGCGGGGGCCCGTGATCATTCGCAGAAAATGTCGTTCGACAACCCGAACACCATCAGCGACACCACCACCACGAGGCCGATCAGCGTCAGCAGGTTGAGTGCCCGGTCGGGCGGCGGGCGGCGGACGATCGCCTCATAGGCGTGAAACAGCAGGTGCCCGCCGTCGAGCACCGGGATCGGGAACAGGTTCAGAAATCCGATGGCGGTGGAGAGCACCGCCACGAAGCTCAGGAAGGTGGCAAACCCCTGGCTTGCGGCTTCGCCCGAGGTTTCGGCCATGGTGATGACGCCGCGCATGTTGCACGACGAGATCTTGCCCGCGACCATGTGATAGACCGCCGAAACCGAGGTGGAAATGAGATAGCGCACCCTGTCGATGCCGGACAGAAGCGCTTGGCCCGGGCCGGGCGTGCGGGTGGCCGGCTCGAAGCTCAGCCCGCCGCCGACACCGATCCGCCAGTTGGTGACATAGCCGCCGTCCGGCTGCGGCTCGTCCATCCGGCGGGGCTTGAGCGTGACCTCATGCACCGCGCCGCCGCGCTCGACCGACAGCCGCACCGGCGCCCCCTCGCCGCCTTCGATCCGCGCCTTCATCTGGTTGAAGGTGCCCACGTTTTCGCCGTTGACCGCAACGATCAGATCGCCCGGTTGCAAACCGGCGTCGGAAGCCGCCGATTGCGGCACCACCAGACCGACGAGCGCCGGATAGGGGTGGAGCGTCGACACGGTGATCTCGGCGCCGTCGCGCCGGAGCGTCCAGTCGAGCGGGCTCCGGTCCGGCAGCTTGTCGGCATAGTCGCCGAAATCCTCGAGATCCGGGGCGTCCATCCCGGCGATCGCCAGCACCTCGTCGCCCGGCATCAGCACCCCCACGACCCCGGTCAGCGGTTTCGGTTCGGCCACCGTCAGCGGATCACTGGCAACCCCCTGGGTGAAGGCAAGCGCGGTAAAGATCAGGACCGAGAACAGGAAGTTGATGAACGGCCCCGCCACCACCGTGGCCGAGCGCGCCCAGAGCGGCGCGCCGTGCATCGTGGTGCGCAGCTCTTCCGGGCTCATCTGCGCGATGGCCTCTTCGTCCGCCGCGCCGGAGGAGGACGCGTTGGAATCGCCGTGGAACTTCACATAGCCGCCGATCGGCAGCGCCGCCACCTGCCAGCGCGTCCCGTGGCGGTCGACCCGGCTGGCGAGCACCGGCCCGGCGCCGATGGAGAACACATCGGCCTTGATCCCCGACCAGCGCCCGACGATGTAATGACCGAATTCATGCACCCCGACGATCATCACCAGCGCCACCACGAAGGCCAGGATGGTCACGGCAAGATTGCCGAAGGACGGGATCAGGCTCATGAAATCCATATCTGCTCCTATTTCCTCAGCCACCGGGTCTTTGACCGGGTTCAGCCCCGTTCCGACAGGAGGCCGACGATCCGACCGGCCTCGTCCCGGGCGGCCCGGTCGGCCCGGCGCACGTTATCAAGGGTAATCGCGGCATCAACAAGGCCGGATTGGCCGGAAAGCCGGGTCAGAACCTCTTCGACCACCTGCGGCATCTCGACGAACCCGATCCGCCCGGCGATGAACCCGTCAAGCGCGGCTTCCTTGGCGGCGTTGAACACCGCCCCCGCAAGCCCGCCGGCCTGCATCACCTCGCGCGCGAGCCGCAGCGCCGGCCAGCGAATCTCGTCGGGGGCGCGGAAGTCGAGCGCGCCGATGGCTGCGAGGTCGAGCCGCTCCACCGGCAGCGGCCGGCGGTGGGGCCAGTTGAGCGCATAGCCGATGGCGTGGCGCATGTCGGGCGGGCCCACATGGGCCATCAGCGCGCCGTCGTTGAAGCCCACCAGCGCGTGGATGAGGCTTTGCGGATGCACCAGAACCTCGATCCGCTCCGGGGCGATGCCGAAAAACTCGCGGGTTTCGATCAGCTCCAGCGCCTTGTTGAACATCGAGGCGGAATCGATGGTGATCCGCTGGCCCATGTCCCAGTTCGGATGCGACGAGGCCTGTTCGAGGGTTGCGGTTTTCAGCCTTTCCAGCGGCCAGTCGCGGAAGGCACCGCCCGAGGCGGTGATGATGATGCGCTCGACGGCGGACATGTCTTCGCCCACAAGCCCTTGAAAAACGGCGGAATGTTCGCTGTCGACGGGCAGCAGGCGGGCGTTGTGGCGGCGGGCGGTCTCGAGCACCAGCGGCCCGGCGGTCACCAGGCTCTCCTTGTTGGCGAGCGCCAGCGTCGCGCCCTGTTCCAGCGCCGCCAGCCCCGGCGGCAGCCCGGCGGCGCCGACGATGGCCGACATCACCCAGTCGGCCGGACGGCGCGCGGCCTCTTCGATGGCGCCTTCCCCGGCCGCCGCCTCGACACCGCTGCCCGCGAGCCGGGCGCGGAGCTCACCGAGGTTTTCCTCATGCGCGGTGACGGCGATTTCGGCGCCGAGCGCCTTCGCCTGTTCGGCGAGGCGGGCGACGTTGTGGCCGCCGGTAAGTGCCACCACCTCGAAGGCCTCCCCATCCCCCCCGGGCGCGCGGGCGATCAGGTCGAGGGTCGATTCCCCGATCGACCCGGTGGAGCCGAAGATGGATATGCGTCTGGTCATGGTTCGGCCCCTTCGGGTGAGATCACAGCAAAACCGGCGGCCCCGACAGCGCCAGATAGACCATGGCCGCCGCCGCCGCCGCGATCATCGCGTCGAGCCGGTCGAGAAAGCCGCCATGGCCGGGGATGAGCGCCGAGGCATCCTTCACCCCGGCACGCCGCTTGATCGCGCTTTCGGCGATATCGCCCATCTGCCCGGCAAAGGCCAGCGCCACGGCGATGAGCGCGAAACGCAGCGGTTGCGGGCCGTCGGTCGCGGTTTCGACCATGGGCCCCACCATGGGCGCCACCGCAAAGGCGCCGAACAGCGCCGCGCCGAGCCAGCCGGCAATGGTGCCCGACCAGGTTTTCTTCGGGCTGATGCGGGGCCAGAATTTCGGCCCCCCGATCATCCGGCCGGCGAAATAGCCCAGCGTGTCGGAAATCACCACGATCGCCGCGAGCGCGAGGATCAGAGCCGGGTTGAATTCATCGCCGATGATGAAGAACACGACCCCCAGCATCATCATCAGGCTGTAGCCCAGCCAGATGGCCCGCCCCGCGGGCAGGAGCAGGACGCCAGCCAGCGTTGGCAACACCACCAGTGGCAGCCCGAGGAGCCACATCTGACCGGGTGTGTTTGTCATCAGCCAGAGGAGGACCACCGCCAGAACCGGCGTCATTGCCACGAGGCCCCGGCGCCAGCCTGCCACCCCCGGCGCACAGAGCGGCGCCAGTTCCCACAGCATCGCCACCCAGACAGCGACGACCAGGCCCATCCAGACGATCCCGCCGGTCCAGAGCCCAATGGCGAAGACCGCCACCAGCACCACGGCCGAGAGCACCCGGGTGGAGAGGTCGCGCCACTTGGCGGGGGCGTCGGGAGTGCCGGTGGGGGCGGGCTGCGGGCCGGCCATGGATCAGCCCTTCTTCACGCCGCCGAACCGCCTGTCGCGCCCGGCATAGCTGCGCACGATCCCGGCGAAGACTTCGGGCGAGAAATCCGGCCACAGGGTTTCGATGAATTCGTATTCCGCATAGGCCGATTGCCACAGCAGGAAATTCGAAATCCGCGCCTCGCCGGAGGTGCGGATCACCAGATCCGGGTCGGGCAGGAAGCGGGTGTCGAGGTAATGGGCCAGGGTCTGTTCGTCGACGGTTTCGGGGTCGAGCTTGCCGCTTGCCACGTCGCGGGCCATGCGCTGGGTGGCGCGGGCCACCTCGTCGCGGCCGCCATAGTTGAGCGCCACGGTGAGATGAACGCGGCTGTTGTCCTTCGTCATCTCCTCGAGATCGTCCATCATCTTGATCAGGCTTTTTTCCAGCCGCACCCGGTCGCCGATGAACCGCACCCGCACGCCGTTTTTCCTGAGGTCGCGCGCCTGCGAGGTGATGTAGCGGCGAAACAGGCTCATCAGCCCGGCCACTTCGGACTGGGTGCGCTTCCAGTTCTCGGTCGAGAAGGCGAAGATCGTGAGGTATTCGACGCCGAGGGCGGGACAGGCCTCGACGATCTCGCGCACCCGTTTGGCGCCTGCGTGATGGCCGAACAGCCGCGGCCGCCCGCGCTGCTGCGCCCAGCGGCCATTGCCATCCATGATGATGGCCACATGACGCGGACCCTTCGCGGTCTCGACTGCGCTGGCACTGGCGTTGGCGGGTGTCCCGCCCGGGGCATTGGTCACGTGATGTCTCCTTTGCGGGCGGGTGCGGGCGGGCACCGGCTTGCGGGCGGGCACCGGGCGAAGGGGGGGGCGTCCGGCTCCGCGGCCCGTCGGTTTCTGACCGGCCGCTTTCCGGCTCTGGCCCAGCTCTGGCCCGACTCTGGCCCGAACGCCGGTGCGGGGCGCGCGCGCGGGCACCCGCGCGCGGCCCCCCGGGCGGCACTCAGACCTGCATGATCTCTTCCTGCTTCGCGGCCAGCACCTTGTCGACCTCGCCGACATACTGGTCGGTCAGCTCCTGGATCGAGTCCTGCCAGAACTTGTGGTCGTCGTCCGACATGCCCTCCTTGTGGCGCTTGACCTGGTCCATGCCGTGGTGGCGCACATTGCGCACCGCGACCCGGGCGCCCTCCGCATAGCCGGCGGCGACCTTGGTCAGCTCGCGGCGGCGCTCCTCGTTGAGCTCGGGGATCGGCAGCATGATGATGGTGCCGTTGGTCTGCGGGTTGATCCCGAGACCGGATTCCATGATCGCCTTTTCCACCTTGTGGACCAGCGACTTGTCCCAGACGTTGATGGTGACCATCCGCGGCTCGGGCACGTTGACGGTCCCGACCTGGTTGACCGGGGTCATGGACCCGTAAGCCTCGACCTGGATCGGCTCCACCATCGAGGCCGAAGCGCGGCCGGTGCGCAGCGTCAGAAGCTCCGCCCTGAAGGCGCTGATCGCGCCCTTCATGCGATGTTCGATATCGTCGAGATCGAGCTCGAATTCCTGGTCGGACATGGGCCTACCCTTCTGCTTTCCGCTGCTTTCCACCTGCGGTTCCGGCCAGAGATATACAGGGAATGTGGCAGGAATGTATAGCCTTGCGGGCAGATTTCGGATTTCTTTCCCGCCCCGGCGGGATTGCGCGCATGGGGCGCGCATGGGGCATGGGGCGGGGCCGGGCCTTGGTGCTGCCTTGCGTGTTTTCGCCCGCTCACCGCCGGGGGGACTGCGCGGCAGGCCCTGCGATGGCCGCCCCCCCGCGGCATCTGCCGCATCGCTCCCAGGGGTGGCCTAGCCGGAAACGGTGGTATAGGTTCCCTCGCCCGCGAGGATCGTCCTGAACCCGCCGGGCTCGTCGAGCGCAAAGACGATGATCGGCAGCTTGTTGTCGCGCGCCAGCGCGATGGCGGAGGCGTCCATCACCCCGAGACGTTTGGCCAGCGCCTCGTCATAGGTGACCCTCTCGTAACGCGTCGCGTCGTCGAACTTCGCCGGATCCTTGTCATAGACCCCGTCCACCTTGGTGCCCTTGAAGATCGCCTCGCAATTCATCTCGCTGGCGCGCAGGGTGGCGGCGGTATCGGTGGTGAAATAGGGGTTGCCGGTGCCGGCGGCGAAGATCACCACGCGTTTCTTCTCCAGATGGCGCACGGCGCGGCGGCGGATATAGGGTTCGGCCACCTCGTCCATGCGGATCGCGGTGATCACCCGGGTGAACACCCCGAGCCCTTCGAGGGCCGATTGCATCGCCAGCGCGTTCATCACCGTCGCCAGCATGCCCATGTAATCGGCGGTCGAGCGCTCCATGCCCTGGGCCGACCCCGCCAGCCCGCGGAAGATGTTGCCCCCGCCGATCACCATGCAGACCTCGACCCCGAGATCGCGCACCGCCTTCACCTCGCGGGCAATCCGCTCGACGGTGGGCGGATGCAGCCCGTAGCCCTGATCGCCCATCAGCGCCTCGCCGGAGATTTTCAGCATGACGCGCTTGTATCTGGTTTGCGGGGTGTCGGGGGTGTCGGTCATCGGGCAGCCATTTCCTGTGGGTTTGAGAAGGATCGAAGGGCTCGAACCTGGCGGCAAGATGTCGCAAAAGCCCCGGCGGCGCAATGGAGCATCGGGGGGGCATCGGGGGAGCATCGCGCGCAGCAACGGGGCGGCCGGTCAGTCGCGAAGGGCGGCCGCACGCCGTTGACCCCGGCGCCATCCCTGACGGTGCCGATCGCCTTGCGGCCCACTCCCGGCCTCAGGGCCGGAAACACCAGATCACATGCACCAGGACAGATACACAAGGCCTGATACGTCGCACTGGATGACACCGGAAAACCCGCCACAGTCGCGCGCCGCGCACGCCTGCGCAAGCCGATCCTGAGCGCGTCGCCCGCCTCAGATCCGACCGGAATGGCCCCGAAGCCTGTCGGCCCAAACCGATACGGCACCCTTTTGCTCCCGCATGCCGAAGAGCGCAAACCGGTGCGCAATTCGCGCGGCATGCGCGCGAGGGCGCATGGTGCGGGTGAAGGGATTCGAACCCCCACGCCTTGCGGCGCCTGGACCTAAACCAGGTGCGTCTGCCAGTTCCGCCACACCCGCGCCGGGCCAGCCCTTACCAGTTGCACCTGGAACTGGCGAGAGGAATGTGGCGGAAAAGCGGCACAAACAATGCGAAAGACCGTCGCCGTTTACGAATCCTTCATCTACCCTGTGGCAAAACACTGAGGCAAACGAAGAGCAGGTTTTCATGTCCCGGACCTCCACAGGCAGGGCATGCGCCGTTCGCGCGGCCTTTGTCCCTTGCCATAATGCCATCGGCGCCGGCACCGGCGTGCTGACCGGCGACGGTGAATTGCCGGTCGAATACCTCGTCGCTGGCGACCGGATCGTCACCTTCGACCGCGGGCTGGTGCGGCTCGCGCGGACCGAATATTGCGACATCGCGGCACGGGAGGTGCTGAAGGTACGCCCTTCGGTGCTCGACCCGGCGGCCAACGCGCCCGACTTCCTCCTTGCCGCCCGCCAGCAGGTGCTGTTGCGTGGCTGGCGTGCCAGGGCGCTGTGGAACCGGCCGGCGGCGCTGGTGGAGGCCTGGAGGCTGGCCGATGGCGAATATGTGATGCGGCTCGAAGGCGAGGCACCGCTGCGGCTGTTCCGGCTGGTTTTCAGCGGGCGCCAGCATCTGGTGGAGGCGGCCGGAGGGGCGTTCCTGCTGGCCTCCGCACGGGTGCCCGTCCGCGTCGGCGGTTGAGCGGGGCGGCGGGTGAACCGGCCAGGAGCCGAGAGCCGGACCGTCGCGCATCTGCCTGCCCCTCCCTTCGGCCCCCTCGCCTGCCCCTTCGCCCGCCCCCTTCGCCCGGCCCACTCATCCGGCCCCTCCCTTCGGCCCCCTCGCCCGGCCATTGCGCAGAATCGCCCTGCCCGAAACAATGCGGTCAACCGCCTTTCACCATCCCTCACCGTCCTGCACCGCCCATCCCCGGCCCTCACCGGCCACCGCAGCCCAGCAACAGGAGCGCCCATGTCCAGATCTCTCGCCCGCGTCCGCCGCACCCTTGAAGCGGCCGGGCTCGACACCGCCATTGTCGAAATGCCGGGGTCCACCCGGACCGCCGCCGAGGCCGCAACCGCCGCCGGCTGCGCGCCCGACCAGATCGCCAGGTCGATCGTCTTCCGCGGCGAGGCCGACGGCCATGTGGTGCTGTTCCTGACCGCCGGCGGCAACCGGGTCGACCCGGCCCTCGCCGGCGAGCCGCTCGGCAAGGCCGATGCGGCACTGATCCGGGCCGAGACCGGCTTTTGCCACCGGCGGTGTCGCCCCGGTCGGTCACCTCTCGCCGCTGCGCAGCCGGATCGACCCGCGATTGGTCGATTTCGAACTGGTCCGGGCCGCCGCCGGCACCCCGCGCCATGTCTTCGCCATCGCGCCGGCCGCGCTGCAACGGCTCTCCGGCGCCGAACGCACGGATTTCACCCTCTAATTCCGCTCGAAAAACGCACCCGCCCCGTTTCCTGGGGGGAATACTCCGGGGGTCCGGGGGCAGAGCCCCCGGTGAGTTTCCGGGCCCCTTCGGGGTCCGGGGGCAACGCCTCCGGTTGAGCTTCCGGGCCCCGAAGGGGTCCGGGGCATGACACATCCGTCGTTTGCACCCGTTCCCTCGATTGGCCGCCATCTGCATTCCACCAATTCTCGCATGCGGGATGCGGGGCCCTTTGTCCAAAAGGGCTTCCCGGAACCGATCGGCACTTCAGTCTTGGCGAACGACCCGCCGCCGGGCAGCGTCGCCGCCTTCCGACCGGGACGATCACCCGCGCCGACAGGATCAACGAAAAGCTGCGCGACCAGGCGACCCGCCTAAGCAACCTGGCCGCGCTGCCGAGAGTCACGGGCCGCCATGACGAGGCCGAGCCGCTTTCCCGGCAGGTGATGGAGATCACCCGGCAGACCCTGGGCGAGACGCATCCGACCTATGCGACCCGCCTCAACTACCTGGCGGTCCTGTTCATGACGCAAGGAAAACACCTCGAACCCTTTGGCGGTGTCTGAGCGCTTGACGATCTGGATGGTCCAGTGCCCGATCTCCTTCAGGGCCGCGCGCAATCTGGGTCCGGCATAACCACCATCGGCGAAGATATGGCGCAGCGTTGGATATCGCGCGGCGACACGTTTCAGGACGTCGGGCGCTCCGTCCACTGCCCGGCAGGCGCATGGCAGTGCCATGCTGCCGAGAGGGGCGGTCCTGTATCCCGGCGCTGCGCACCACAAGGCCGACCAGCAATCCAAGCGTGTCGGTGGCGATATGGCGCTTGCGTCCTTTGACCCGTTTCCCGGCGTCATGGCCGCTAAAGCGCTTCCATCTTACGTTGAATCGCGCGGGGTTCACATTTGGTCTGATTTCTGATTCATCCTGTTCAGGAGGATCAGTTCATGCCCAACCCGC
>PDRW01000025.1 GCA_002746935.1 Rhodobacterales bacterium | reverse complement strand
TCAACGCGATCAGCCAACAAGAATGCGCAAACTACATCCAAAACGCAGGCTATAACTCAACCTGATCGGGAAAGACTCTAGTCCAGAATACCGGACTAATGGAATATCACTTTTCCATTGCAAAAACAATACCTTACACCCCACCCCCCCACGCGCTTTAACGGTTTGTAAACCCACCTCCAGACCCCGCACACTTCCCCACGCCACCCGAAACCGCGCCCGCCGCCCCCGACGCGCCACGCCCTGCATTTCACCGGTTTCCCTTTCGCCCCCCGCGCTCTAACCTCGCCCCATGCTCCGCTTCGCCTTCACCCGCGCGCTGTCGCTTGCCCTGAGCCTCGCCGTCGCCTCGCTGGTGATCTTCGCGGTGGTCGAGATCGTCCCGGGCGACCCGGCGAGCTACATGCTGGGGCTGAACGCGACCCCCGAAGCGGTCGAGGCGCTGCGCGACCAGTTGGGCCTGAACGGCAGTCTGATCGCACGCTATAGCGCCTGGGTTTCGGGCATGGTCACGGGCGATTTCGGCACCTCCTACACCTACAAGGTCCCGGTTGCCGATCTGGTGGCGCAACGGCTCTGGGTGTCGCTGCCGCTGGCGCTCTATGCGCTCGCGCTCTCCACTGCCATTGCCTTTCCGGTCGGGCTGATCGCCGCGGCCAGACGCGGCAGTGTGACCGATTACGGCATCATGGGCGCCACGCAGCTTGGCATCGCGGTGCCGAATTTCTGGTTCGCGATGCTGCTGGTGCTGGTCTTCGCGGTGAACCTGCGCTGGTTCTCCGCCGGGGGGTTCCCGGGCTGGGACCACGGGCTCTGGCCCGGCCTCAAGGCGCTGACCCTGCCCGCCATCGCGCTCGCCCTGCCACAGGCCTCGATCCTCGCCCGCGTCATGCGCTCGGCACTGATCGAGACGCTGGGGCAGGACTACATCCGCACCGCCCGCGCCAAGGGGCTCACGCGCCGGCAAGCCACCACGCGCCACGCGCTGCGCAACGCGATGATCCCGGTGCTCACCATCATCGGGCTGCAATTCTCCTTCCTGCTGGCCGGCGCCATCGTGATCGAAAACGTCTTCTACCTCCCCGGCCTCGGCCGGCTGATCTTTCAGGCAATCACCCAGCGCGACCTGATCGTGGTCGAAAGCCTCGTCATGCTGCTGGTCTTCGCGGTGATCCTCGTGACCTTCCTCGTCGACATCGCCTATGCCGCGGTCGACCCGCGGCTGAGACGCGCGCCATGAGGCGGGTGGGGGCGCAACTCTGGATCGGCGCGGCGCTGACGGCGGTCTTCATCGCCGCGGCGCTCCTCAGCTTCGTCTGGGTGCCGCATGACGTGACCCAGCTGTCGATCGCCGACAAGCTGCACCCGGCCTCGCGCCTCTATCCGCTCGGCACCGACCATTTCGGCCGCGACATGCTGTCGATGCTGATGGTGGGCGCGCGCACCTCCATTGCCGTGGCGCTGGTCGCGGTGGGCATCGGCGTGGGCGTGGGCGTGCCGCTCGGGCTCATCGCGGCGGCCAGCCGTGGCAGCCTCCTCGACGAGGCGGTGATGCGCGGCAACGATCTGATCTTCGCCTTCCCGGCGCTGGTGATCGCCATCCTGATCACCGCCGTCTTCGGGCCCAGCGCGCTCAACGCGATCCTCGCCATCGGCATCTTCAACATCCCGGTCTTCGCCCGCGTCACCCGTGGCGGGGCGCTGAGCCTCTGGACGCTCGACTGGATCCTCGCCGCCCGGGTCGCGGGCAAGGGCCGGCTGCGGATCTCGCTCGAACATATTCTGCCCAATATCCTCAACCTGCTGATCGTCCAGGGCACGATCCAGTTTTCGCTCGGCATCCTCTCGGAGGCCGCGCTTTCCTATATCGGCCTCGGCGCGCAACCGCCGACGCCAAGCTGGGGCCGGATGCTCGCCGACGCCCAGACGATGATCTACACCAATCCCGGCCTCGCCATGCTTCCGGGGCTGGCGATCGTCGCCATGGTGCTGGGGCTCAACCTGATGGGCGACGGCCTGCGCGATCTGCTCGACCCGCGGGTCAGGAGGGCGCGCGGATGATCCGGCTCGAAGGGCTCTCGCTCGACATCCATACGCATCCGATCCTGCGCGACCTCACGCTCGACATCGCGCCCGGCAAGGTCACCGGGCTGGTGGGCGAAAGCGGGTCGGGCAAGTCGATGACGGCGCTGGCGATCATGGGACTTCTGCCGCGCGGCAGTGTGGCGACGGGGCGGGCCTGTCTCGACGGCACGGATCTGCTCGCCCTGCCGGAGCGCGGGAAATGCGCGCTGCGCGGCAACCGCATCGGGATGATCTTTCAGGAGCCGATGACGGCGCTGAACCCCTTGAAGACCATCGGCGCGCAGGTGGCCGAGACGCTGGTGATCCACGGCCGTGCCAGCCGGCGCGACGCGCTCGACATCGCCCGGGCCCGCCTCGCCCGCGTCGGCCTGCCCGAAGAGCGCTTCCCGCTCACCCGCTTCCCGCACGAGCTTTCCGGCGGCCAGCGCCAGCGGGTCTGCATCGCCATGGCGGTGGCGCTGAACCCCGATCTGCTGATCGCCGACGAGCCCACCACGGCGCTCGACGTCACCACTCAGGCGCAGATCCTCGAGCTGCTCAAGGGCCTCGTCGAAGAGGAAGGCATGAGCCTCTTGCTCATCACCCATGATCTCGCGGTGGTCGCGGGGCTCGCCGACCATGTGGCGGTGATGCAGGCGGGGCGGATCGTCGAACAGGGGCCGACCGAGGCGCTGTTCCGCGCGATGCAGCACCCCTATACCCGCAAGCTCTTCGCCGCCTCGTCGCACCGGCCCGGGCGCGTCCCGCAAGCGCAGGACCAGCCGCTGCTCGAAGTGACCAACGCCCGGCGCGACTACCGCACCGCGCGGAAGGGGCTGTTCGGGGGATTGTTCGGGAGGCCGGGGCATTTTCGCGCCGTCGACGGGGTGAGCTTCACCCTCGGGCGCGGCGAAAGCCTCGGGCTGGTGGGCGAATCGGGCTGCGGCAAATCCACCCTCACCCGCGCCATCCTCGGGCTCGACCCGCTTCAGGGCGGCACCATCCGCCTCGACGGCGAAGAGATCCACGCCGGCCACGGGCTCGACCCGGAGCTGCGCCGCCGGATGCAGGTGGTGTTTCAGGATCCTTACGGCTCCTTCAACCCGCGCTGGAAGGTGGAACGCCTCGTCGCCGAGCCGTTTCATCTGATGCACCCGCGTCCGGCCGACATCCGCGCCCGGGTGGCGGCGGCGCTCGACGATGTCGGGCTGGAACCGCAAGCGATGCGCCGCTACATCCACGAGTTTTCCGGCGGCCAGCGCCAGCGCATCGCCATTGCCCGCGCGCTGATCACCAATCCCGAACTGATCGTGCTCGACGAAGCCGTCTCGGCGCTCGACGTGCGGGTCCGTGCCCAGATCCTCGATCTGCTCGCCCGGCTTCAGGCCGAACACGGGCTCGCCTATCTGTTCATCAGCCACGACCTTTCGGTGGTGCGCGCGATCACCGACCGGGTGCTGGTGATGCAGGCGGGCCGGATCGTCGAACAGGGGGCAACCGAACAGGTCTTCGCCGCCCCCGCGCATGGCTACACCCGTTCCCTGATCGCGGCGACGCCGCGCATTCCCGCCGGTTGGCAAGGAGGCTCCTGATGCCCGTGAACAGACCCGTAAAAACCTGGTATGACCAGACCCGGACCTATGTGAACGGCGCATGGACCGCCCCCGCACAGGGCGGTCAACTGCCGCTCGAAAACCCCTCGACCGGCGAACAGATCGGCACCATCGCCCGCGGAACCGCCGAAGACATTGACGCCGCAATCACCGCCGCCCGCGCCGCGCTTGAGGGCGACTGGGGCCGGATGAGCGCGCTGGAGCGTGGCCGGATCCTCACCCGCATCGGCGCGCTTGTCCAAACCCGCCTCGACACCCTCGCCGCCCTCGAGGCCGCCGATGTGGGCAAACCGCTCACCCAAGCGCGTAACGACGCCGTGGCACTGGCGCGTTACATGGAGTTCTACGGTGGCGCCGCCGACAAGGTGATGGGCGAGACCATCCCCTATCTTGACGGCTATACCGTCTACACCTTGCGCGAACCCCACGGGGTCACCGGCCATATCATCCCGTGGAACTACCCGATGCAGATCATCGGCCGGTCGGTCGGCGCCGCGCTCGCCATGGGCAATGCCTGCGTGCTGAAACCCGCCGAAGAGGCCTGCCTCACCGCGCTTGCCTTCGCCGCCCTCGCCGAGGAAGCCGGGCTGCCGAAAGGCGCGCTCAACGTGGTGCCGGGCCTCGGCGAAGAAGCAGGCGCCGCGCTTGCCGCCCATCCCGGCGTGAACCACATCTCGTTTACCGGCTCGGTCCCGGTAGGCCGGCTGGTGCAGAAGGCGGCGGGCGAAAACCTCGTGCCGGTGACGCTGGAGCTTGGCGGCAAATCGCCCCAGCTGGTGTTCGAGGATGCCGACCTCGACGCCGCCCTGCCCTTCCTTGTGGGCGCCTGTATCCAGAACGCCGGCCAGACCTGCTCCGCCGCCTCCCGGGTGCTGATCCAGCGCCCGATCTATGACCGGCTCGTCGCCCGCATGGCCGAAAGCTACAACGCCATGGTCTCTGCCCCGGCGGAGCGCGACGCCCAGCTTGGCCCGCTGATCTCGGCGAAGCAGAAGGCCATTGTCGAGAGCTACCTTGCCCGGGGCAAGGATCTCCGCCTCGCCGGCCAGGGCAGCATCGCCGATGACGCCCCCGAGGGCGGCCATTACCTTCCCGCCACGCTGTTTGCCGACGTGCCCCCCGAGCATCCGCTGGCACAGGAAGAGATCTTCGGCCCGGTGCAGGTGGCGATCCCCTTCGACACCGAAGACGAGGCCGTTCGGATCGCCAACGGCACCGGCTTTGGCCTCGTCGCCAGCGTCTGGACCGAAAACGGCGCCCGCCAGATGCGGCTGGCCCGGGCTTTGCGGACGGGACAGGTCTTCGTCAACAATTACGGCGCCGGCGGCGGCGTCGAGCTTCCCTTCGGCGGCACCGGCCTCTCCGGCCATGGCCGCGAAAAGGGCTTTGAAGCGCTCTACGGCTTCTCGGCCCTGAAGACCGTGGCCACGAAATACGGCTGACCCCCGCCCGAGGCTTGCCCCGCGCGGCCAACCCGGGCAGGCTCGCGCAAGGGCAGAACCCGGGAAAGACCGACGGAGGACAAGATGAGACTCGAAGGCAAGACCGCCATCGTCACCGGCGCGGGCTCGGGCTTCGGCGCCGGCATCGCGCGCAAATTCGCCACCGAAGGCGCAAAGGTGCTGGTCGCGGATCTGAACGCCGACACCGCCCGGGCCGTGGCGGATGAGATCGGCGGGCTGGCGGCACAGGTCGACGTCGCCGACCCCGCCGGGATGCGCGCGCTGGCCGAAACGGCGCGCGAGGCCTTCGGCCATATCGACATTCTGGTCAACAACGCCGGCGTCACCCATCTGCCCGCCCCGATGGAAACCATCTCCGAAGAGGAATTCGACCGGGTGCTGGCGGTGAATGTGAAGTCGGTCTATCTCGCCGCCCGCGAGATCGTGCCGATGATGAAGGCGCGCGGTAGCGGCGCGATCCTCAACGTCGCCTCCACCGCCGCGATCTCGCCGCGGCCGAACCTCAGCTGGTATAACGCCTCCAAAGGCTGGATGCTCACCGCGACCAGATCCATGGCCGTGGAACTGGCGCCCGCCGGCCTCCGGGTGAACGCGATCCTGCCGGTGGCGGGCGAAACTCCGCTGCTTCAGAGCTTCATGGGACAGGACACGCCGGAGATCCGCGCGAAGTTTCTCGCGACCATCCCGCTCGGCCGGTTCTCGACGCCGGAAGACATGGGCAATGCCGCCTGTTTCCTGTGCTCGGACGAGGCGGGCATGATCACCGGCGTCGCGCTGGAAGTGGACGGCGGACGCTGTATCTGAACCCGGGGCCGGGGGTTTCGCACCCCCGGACCCCCGCGGAGTATTTGACCCAGGAAAAAGGGGGCGCGCATGCGGCCGGGGAAGCGGAATCTGATCACCGATGTGGCGGGGCTCAGGGTCGGGAACGCGTCGGATGAGGCGGTGAAGTCCGGGGTGAGCGTGCTGGTGGGCGAGGCGCCGTTCACCGCCGGCGTTCATGTGATGGGCGGCGCGCCGGGCACGCGCGAGACCGACCTTCTGGCGCCCGACAAGCTGGTGCAGCAGGTGGATGCGCTGGTGCTCTCGGGCGGTTCGGCCTTCGGGCTCGATGCGGCCTCGGGCGTGGCGGATGCCTTGCGCGCGGCCGGGCGGGGGTTTGATGTGGGCGGGCAAAAGGTGCCGATCGTGCCGGGGGCGATCTGTTTCGATCTGCTGAACGGCGGCGACAAGGGCTGGACCGAAAACCCTTACAAGCGGCTGGGGCGGGAGGCTCTGGCCGCGGCGGGGGAGGATTTCGCGCTCGGCTCGGAGGGCGCCGGGACCGGGGCCACGCTGGCCACGCTCAAGGGCGGTCTCGGCTCCGCCTCGCTGGTGCTGGAGAGCGGCCACAGCGTTGGCGCGCTGGTGGCGGTGAACGCCCTTGGCAATGCGACCGGCCCCGAGGGGCGCTTCTGGGCGGGCGCTTTCGAGTTCGGCGATGAGTTCGGGGGGCTTGGACCGGTGACCGGCCACGATCCGGCCACGCCCTTGCCGCTCAAGGGAGGGCCAGACGGGGAAGAGCCGGGCGCGGCCACCACCATCGCCATCGTCGCCACCGACGCGGATCTCACGCAAGCCCAGGCAACACGCATGGCGGTGGCCGCCCATGACGGCATGGCGCGGGCGCTGGTGCCGAGCCATACGCCCTTCGACGGCGATCTGGTGTTCGCCTGCGCCACCGGTGCCCTGCCGCTCAAGGCGGGCGATGTCGATCTTCTCGCGATCGGCCATGGGGCGGCGGTCTGCCTCGCCCGCGCCATTGCGCGCGGGGTCTTTGCTGCCCGCCCGGCGCCCGGCGACGTTCTCGAAACCTGGACGATGCGTTTCGGCGCGGGTTGATACGGATCAAGGCCGCCCCGGTGACGCGCATCTAGGCTTGCCGGACGGACAATGGACCAGGAGCAGTAATCATGTTTCGCGCGACCCTGTTTTCACTGGCGCTTGCCGCCCTCGCAAACCCCGCCCTTGCCGACGAAGTGACCGACACGCTGTCTTCCGCGCTTCGGGCCTATGAAGACGGCAATATCGAAGATGCGATCGAGGAACTCGACTACGCCAAGGAACTTCTCAAGGAGGTATCCGCGCAGGCGCTCACCGCCTTTCTGCCCGAACCGCCCGAAGGCTGGACCCGTGAGGTGAGCGGCGGGGGAATGAATGCCGGGCTCGCCTTTCTGGGCGGCGGGGTTGCGGCGGAGGCGACCTATTCCAACGGTACGGAAAGCTTCTCGCTCTCGATCATGGCCGACAACCCGATGGTTGCGGGCTTTGCCGGGGTGATCTCGAACGCAGGCGTCCTCGGCCTGAAGACCCACCGGGTGCAGCGCGAGAAGTTTTTCGAAAATGACAATCAGCTCATGGCGCTGATCGACAAGCGTATTCTGGTGCAGGCCGAAGGAGCCTCCCCCGCGGTGATGGTGCCGGTCCTTGAGATGATCGACTACGAGGCGCTGGAAAACTTCGGCGGCTGACCGGACCAGTTGACGGGGGCCAGTTGACGGTGGCCGGCTGACGGGACCGGCACGCCCGGGAAGCGGCCCCGTAAAGCGGCCGCGTGCCGCGCGCTTGCCACACGGGTCGCGCGACGGGTCACGCGTCCGCGTTCGCGCAGGGCTATTCTGCCGGCGCCGCCGCGCCCGGGGTGAAGCGGAAAGTGTAGGGCGCGCCCGGGCGGGTAACCTCGACGGGGGCGCCCTCGGCCCAGGGCGTCGGGTTGGCCTTGGCGCCGTTCATCAGCATCACCTGGCCGTCGGCGGTGTCGAGCGTGATGCTGGTGCCGTTTTCAAACAGATAGCTCACGGTACACAGCGGCGGCTCGCATTGCACCGCCACCGAGCAGGCCCAGTTTGACACCTCGACCTCGCCGCGCAGGAAGCTGCACCGGTTTTCGGTGGGGCCCGGGGCCACGGAACCCGCCTCGGGCCCGGCCACCGCCATCGGAACCAGCACGGGCGCCGGGTCCATCGCCAGGGCGGGGTAGCGGGCCTCGGTCATCCTGGATTTCGAGAAGCAGAAATGCAGGCCTTCCGCCTCATCGGTGAAACAGCCCTCGCCCGCGTCCACCGCCACCGCACCGTCAAGCGTGTAGACCCCGGCCTGGCTGGTTATCACGGTTTCGCGCCCGTCGGCCCAGATGAAATCGGTCAGGCAGCTCATGCCGCCCTCGGCCCCGTCCTCGCCCTCATCCTCGGCACAATCGTTGCGCCGTTTGCACGGGCCCTTGCCAATGAGCCCCTCGCGGCTGTCGCTCGCCACCCAGGCGAGGCAATGGCCCGCCTCGGCGCCACCGAAGGCAGCGTCCATCGTGGCGGCGGGCGCGGCGGGGCCGGAGCCCGCCGCCGGGTCCGGCGCGGCTGCGGTCTCTGCCGCTGCGGGATCCACATATTCGCCGTGAATGCAGATCGTCTCTTCGTCCTTGATCGTAAGGTAACACCCCGGCCGCCCGTCGGGATGAGCCCGGGCAGCATGGCCATTGACCGTCAGCCGCGCGCCTTCGGCGGTCTCGGTCTCCACAAGGGTGAATTCCGACCCGTTCGACACCCGCGCCACCGTGGTCCTGCGCCCGGCTGCGGCGGGCCCGACCGTGACCGTGCAGGGCCTTGTGAAATTCCAGCCCGGGTGATCGGGGTTGCGGTACTCGCATTCGGCCTGCTCCTGGCTCAGGGCAAGGCCGGGCAGAAGGGCGAGCAAGAGGGCGGCGGGAGCGATGTGGAACGGGCGCAAGACGGAACCTCCGGGTTTGCAACGGTTTTGCTGATGCGGAGGGGGCTTGTCAAATCCCGTGCGGTACGGCACGGAGAAAGGTGAATCCCATCGGCCACGCTTGTTCCCCCTCGGCAAGCCCGGCGCTTTGGCCAGCAGCACAAGACCGGTGCCGGCCGGAACAGAGCCCGCAAGCCGCCGCGCCGGGGACAAGGCCGGTCAGGGCCGGACAAGACCGGTCAGGGCCGGACAGGGCCGGACAGGGCGGCGCCATTGACCCTGCCGCCGCGACGCCTTACCAAGGCCGGGCCGCCAGACCGGCGGCGCATTCTCGGGGCGGGGTGCAATTCCCCACCGGCGGTGAAAGCCCGCGAGCGGCCGCGCAGCGGTGTCAGCAGATCCGGTGCAATTCCGGGGCCGACGGTAACAGTCCGGATGAAAGAGAATGGCGAGCCCGGCACGGGCCTTTCGGGGTTTGTGCAGGGTTTGTCCTGCCTTCGAGTGCCAGAGCGAAGAAAGGACAAGGCAATGGCTCTCACCCTCTCCCAACCGACCCGCGCGGCGGGCCTCATGGTGCTGGCCGGCGCGTTTTTCGCCGCCGTCAACACCGCCGTTCAGGGCGCAACGATGATGGCCGGCGCCGGGGCGCAGGCGGTGGCGCTGTGGCAATATCTCATCGCGCTGGTGTTCTTCCTGCCGTGGATCTGGCGGCACCGCGCCGCGGTCTTTGCCACCAACCAGATCGGGCTGCACGTGTTGCGCGTCGGCCTCGGCGCCATCGGGGTGCAGCTCTGGGTCATGGGGCTGGCGCATGTGCCGATCTGGCAGGCGATCGCGCTGATCCTTTTGTCGCCCTTCTTCGTCACCCTCGGCGCCGGGCTGTTTCTTGGCGAAGAGGTCACCACCCCCCGCTGGGGTGCGGTCATTCTCGGCATGGCGGGCGGCGCGATCATCCTCGAACCCTGGTCCGACCGGTTCGCGCTGGCCGCCCTGCTGCCGGTGGGCGCCGCCGCCTTCTGGGCCGCCTCTTCGGTGATCACCAAGCGGCTGACCCGCGAGGACGGCGCGGCGACGATCACCATCTATCTGCTGCTGTTGCTGACGCCGATCAACTTCCTGCTCGCCCTCGGCCCCGGCCTCGCCCTGCCCGGGCCGGCGATCTGGATGGTGGTGCTGGCAGGCGTGCTCTCCGCCGGTGCCCAGTTCGCGCTCGCCCGCGCCTATACGCTTGCTGACGCGGCTTTCCTGCAACCTTTCGACCATCTGAAGCTCCCCTTCAACGTTGCTCTCGGCTTTGCGGCCTTCGGCTTTGCCCCGACCGGATCGATGTGGATCGGCGCGGGCATCATCATTGCCGCCAGCGCCTGGCTGCTGCGCAAGGAACAGATGCAGACCCAGCCGGGCTGACCGCAGCGCAGACACCACCCCGGGCAGGCCGTTCCGGGCCTGTCCGGAAGCTGCCCGAAAGCTGCCCGGAAGCTGTCGGGGGCTGGACAATTCCTTTACATGTGCCAAGGTAATATTTGACGATGCAAGGTCCGCACCCGGAAATCCGGCCAGCGGGAACAGTCCGGAGCAGGCAACAATACGAACCGGCATGGCGAAAAAGAAAATCTACACGATGAAAGATCTTTCCGAGACCATCGGCATTTCGCGGCCGACGCTCTCGCGCTATTTCCAGAACCCCGATTCCGTGCGGCCCTCCACCTCGCAGAAGATCCGCGAGCGTCTTGAGGGGGTCGATTACGTCTACAATTTCATGGCGACCCGGCAGAACCGGAAGTCGACCGAACTGATCGGGGTGATCGTTCCGCATCTGAAGGACATGTTCTTCGCCGCGCTGCTCGAAGCCATCGAACGCCACGCCCGGGGCCTCGGCTACACGATCATGACCCAGAGTTCGGACGGCGACCCGCGGATCGAGGAACACGCCGTGCGCAAGCTGCGCTCGATGAATGCCGACGGCGCGATCGTCGCGCCGCTGGGCGCGGCGAGCTCGGCCGGGCTGTTTCAATGGGCCTGCGAGAGCCTGCCCGTCGTCTTCGCCGACGCCCACCCCTCCGGCGAGATGTCCTGCGCGGATTTCGTCGGCACCGACAACAGCCAGAGCGTGGCCACCCTGGTGGACTACCTGTGCCGCGCCGGCGACAGCCCTTGCGTCTTTCTCGGTATGCCGCCGGTCAACACCAACGCCTTCGAACGCGAGGCCGCCTATGTCGCGCAGATGCGCGCGCTGGGCCACGAACCGCATGTCATCGAGCCCGCCGGGGCCGACATGTCCTGGCAGTTCGAGGCGTTCGGCCACGGCGTGATGAGCCACCACTTCAGCCAGCAGCGCTACACCGGCGCCACCGTGCTCTGCGCCAACGACCGCATCGCCATTGGCGCGATCCGCGCCGCCAACGAGCATGGATTGTTCGGCACCGGGGGCAAGACCCGCGGGCAGTTGCGCATCGCCGGTCACGACGATCACCCGTTGTCGCGGTTCATGTATCCCGCCATTACCACCGTGGCGCAGGACGTAGACGGCATTGCCCGCAGCGCCGTCGAACTGCTGGTCGAGCGGATCGGCGGAAAGCGCCGGGGCGCGCCCGTCCGCCGGCTGCTGCCCGCCCGGCTGCGGCTTCGCGAAAGCGCCTGAGCCACCCCCGGCACGCCTCTGCCCGCCCCGCACACCCCCGGGGCGATCCCCGCCAGCAATCCCGGCCCGCAGGCAGATTTGCCTTGACTACCGCACGCGTTCAGAGCACCTTTTACATGTGTAAAAAGGAGGAGGATTCCCATGTCTGTTTCACGCACCTTGCTCAGCACCGCGGTCGGCCTTGGCCTGATCGCCGCCGGGCCGGCGCAGGCGGAAGAGATCACCGTTGCGACGGTGAACAACAACGACATGATCGTGCTGCAAAAGCTCGCGCCCCAGTGGGAGGAGGCCACGGGGAACTCGATCAACTGGGTCGTTCTTGAAGAAAACGTGCTGCGCCAGCGCACGACGACGGATATTGCGACGGGTGGCGGGTCGTTCGACATCATCTTCATCGGCGCCTATGAAACGCCGATCTGGGGGGCCAAGGGCTGGCTGACCTCGCTCGACGATTTCGCCGACGATCCCGATTACGACCTCGAAGACATCTTTCAGCTGGTGCGCAACGGGCTTTCGGCCGACGGTGTGCTCTACGCGGTGCCGCTCTATTCGGAAACCTCGTTCACCTTCTACCGTACCGATCTGTTCGAGAAGGCCGGCATCGAAGTGCCGACCGAACAGATCACCTATACCGAGTTTGCCGAGATCGCCGCAAAGCTCCATGACCCGGACAACGGGATCTACGGCACCTGCCAGCGCGGCAAGCCGGGCTGGGGCGAGAACATGGCCTTCATCGCCACCATGGCGAATGCCTTCGGCGCGCGCTGGTTCGACATGGACTGGCAGCCGCAGCTCGACAGCCCCGAGTGGAACACGGCGATCCACTATTATGTCGACCTGATGACCAAATACGGTCCTCCGGGCGCAACCGCCAACGGCCACAACGAAAACCGCGCCCTGTTCAAGGACGGCAAATGCGCCACCTGGATCGACGCCACCTCGGCCGCCAACGACATCCGCAACCCGGCGAATTCGAAGGTCGCCGACGTGACCGGCTTCTTCCAGGCGCCGATGCAGGAAACCACCAACGGCACCGGCTGGTTCTGGTCCTGGGCGCTGGCGATTCCGGCGTCTTCGCAGAAGGTCGACACCGCCAAGGATTTCCTGAAATGGGCGACCTCGAAGGAATATTTCACCATGGTCGGCGAGACCGAAGGCTGGGTGGCGGTGCCGTCGGGCACCCGCGCTTCGGTGCATGACGACCCGCGCCTTCTCGAGGCCGCGCCCTTCGCCGAGACCATCAAGCAGGCGATCTTCTCGGTCGACCCGACCAAGCCGACGCGCGACCCGGTGCCCTATACCGGCATCCAGTTCGTGGCGATCCCCGAATTCCAGGGCATCGGCAACTATGTCGGCCAGCAGATCGCCGCTGCGCTCGCAGGCCAGATGACGGTTGAAGAAGCGCTTGCCAACAGCCAGCAGTTCGCGGTGCGCGAGATGATCAAGGCCGGCTACATCAAGTAATGCCTCTCGCGGGGCCGGTTCACCGGGCCGGCCCCGCACCTTCCCGCAACAGGGTTGCAGCGATGACCCGGCGCGCGCGATGTGTGCCGCCTGGTCCGGGTCATGTCTCCATACCTGTCCGAAAGAAACCGGAGAATGTCATGGCGACCAAAGCTTCCCGCGCCGCTGCCCGGCTGATGATCTCGCCATCGGTGATCCTGCTGCTCGGCTGGATGCTGATCCCGCTGTCGCTGACGCTCTATTTCTCCTTCATGCGCTACAACCTGTTGCAGCCGGGGGCGATGCCCTTCGCCGGCTGGGACAATTACTACTGGTTCGTCACCGACCCGAGTTTCAAGGCGGCGATGATCAACACCCTGATTCTGGTGGGCGGGGTGCTGCTGATCACCGTCGTCGGGGGTATCGGCTTTGCGCTGCTGCTGGACCGGCCGATGTTTGGCCAGGGGATCGTGCGGATCATGGTGATCGCGCCGTTCTTCGTGATGCCCACGGTCTCGGGGCTGGTGTGGAAAAACATGTTCATGAACCCGGTCAACGGCATTTTCGGCCATATCGCCAAGGCTCTCGGCGTGCCGCCGGTTGATTTCTTCAGCCAGATTCCGCTGTTGTCGATCGTGATCATCGTCAGCTGGATGTGGCTGCCCTTCGCCACGCTGATCCTGTTCACAGCGATGCAATCGCTCGACCAGGAACAGCTGGAAGCGGCGGAGATGGACGGGGCGGGCTGGCCCTCGCGGTTCATCTGGATCATGCTGCCCTATCTCGCACGCTCGATCACCGTGGTGATCCTGATCGAGACGATCTTCCTGCTGTCGGTCTTCGCCGAAATTCTGGTGACCACCAACGGCGGCCCCGGCGTCTCGACCACCAACCTCACCTATCTGATCTATGTCTCGTCGCTGTTGCAGTTCGACGTCGGCATGGGCTCCGCCGGTGGCGCGATCGCCATCATCCTCGCCAATATCGTCGCGATCTTCCTGATGCGGATGATCGGCAAGAACCTCGACGCCTGAGGAGGCTGCCATGGCACGTGCCGTCTCAAACGGAAAGAAGGCCCTCAACACCGCCATCGCCGGCAGCCTCGGGCTGATGATGGTGTTTCCGGTGCTGTGGATCCTCGTGCTCGCCTTCAAGACCGAGGAAGACGCAATCCGCGCGCCGCTCGAGGTGCTGTTCGGCTCCGGCTGGACCTTCGACAGTTTCAGCGCGGTGCAGGCAAGGTCGGATTATTTCAAGCATTTCTCCAATTCGGTGGTGATCTCGGTGGGCTCGACCCTGCTGGCGCTGGTGGTCGCGGTACCGGCGGCGTGGTCGATGGCCTTCGTGCCGTCGAAATCCACGAAGAACGTGCTGATGTGGATGCTCAGCACCAAGATGCTGCCCCCCGTGGGCGTGCTGGTGCCGATCTATCTGATCTTCCGCGATCTCGGCATTCTCGACACCCGCAGCGGTCTGGTGGTGGTGCTGATGCTGATGAACCTGCCGATCATCATCTGGATGCTCTACACCTATTTCCGCGAGATCCCCGGCGAGATCCTCGAAGCCGCGCGGATGGACGGGGCCTCGCTGCGCGAAGAGCTGATCTATGTGCTCACCCCGATGGCGGTGCCCGGGCTGGCCTCGACGGTGCTGCTCAACATCATTCTGGCGTGGAACGAAGCCTTCTGGACGCTGCAACTCACCTCTGCCGACGCGGCGCCGCTGACCCAGTTCATCGCCAGCTATTCGAGCCCGGAGGGGCTGTTCTACGCCAAGCTTTCCGCCGCCTCGATCATGGCGATCGCGCCGATCCTCATCATGGGCTGGTTCAGCCAGAAGCAACTCGTCCGCGGCCTGACCTTCGGCGCGGTGAAATAACAGGGAACCTCAGGAAACCGTCATGGGCCAGATCCAACTCAACCAGGTCTCCAAGTCGTTCGGCAGCGTGGAAGTGATCCCGCCGCTGGATCTCACCATCGAAAACGGCGAATTCGTGGTCTTCGTCGGCCCGTCGGGCTGTGGCAAGTCCACGCTGTTGCGGCTGATCGCCGGGCTGGAAGACGTGACCACGGGCCAGGTGATGATCGACGGCGCCGATGCCACGGCGATCCCGCCGGCAAAGCGCGGGCTGGCGATGGTGTTTCAGAGCTATGCGCTCTATCCGCATATGTCGGTGAAGAAGAACATCGCCTTCCCCCTGCGCATGGCCGGGCTCGACCGGGCCGAACAGGACCGCCGGGTGGACGAAGCCGCGCGGGTGCTGAACCTCGGCGAGTATCTCGACCGGCGGCCGGGGCAGCTTTCGGGCGGCCAGCGCCAGCGGGTGGCGATCGGCCGGGCGATCGTGCGCGAGCCCGCGGCCTTCCTCTTCGACGAGCCGCTCTCCAACCTCGACGCGGCGCTGCGGGTGGGGATGCGTCTGGAAATCTCCGAGCTTCACAAGCGCCTCGGCACCACGATGATCTATGTCACCCACGATCAGGTCGAGGCGATGACCATGGCCGACAAGATCGTGGTGCTTCAGGCCGGGGTGATCGAGCAGGTGGGCTCGCCGCTCGAACTCTACCAGACCCCGCGCAACCGCTTCGTCGCCTCCTTCATCGGCAGCCCGAAGATGAACATCATCGACGGCCCGGAGGCGGCCAGGCACAATGCCGCAGCCATCGGTATCCGGCCCGAACATATCGGCATCGGCGGGGAAAGCGGCACCTGGAAGGGCACCGTGGGGGTTTCGGAGCACCTCGGCTCCGATACCTTCTTCCATGTGCAATGCGCGGTCTCGCGGGAACCGCTGACCGTGCGGGCGAGCGGCGAAAAGGCACTCGCCTATGGCGCGGACGTCTGGCTGACGCCGCAACCCGAACATCTGCATCGTTTTGACAGCAAAGGACTGAGAATCGCATGAAACGTCTGGAAGGCAAAGTTGCGCTCGTCACCGGTGGGGCACGCGGAATCGGACAGGCCATCTGCAGGGCCTATGTGGCGGAGGGCGCGAAGGTCGCCGTGGCCGACATGCTGGCCGGAGAGGCCGAAGCGCTGGCAAAAGAGCTCGGCGAAAACGCCATCGGGCTGGCCATGGATGTGACCGATCTTGACGCCATCGCCGCGGGTGTGAAGGCGGTCGAGGAAAAATGGGGCGGGATCGACATCCTGGTCAACAACGCGGGCATCTTCAACATGGCCTCGCTCGACCGGATCACCCCCGAGGATTACCGCAAGCAATATGACGTGAACGTCGGCGGCCCGCTGTTCGTGTCGCAGGCGGTGGTGCCGGGGATGAAGGCCCGGGGCGGCGGCGCGATCGTGAACTTCTCGTCTCAGGCCGGACGCCGCGGCGAGCCCAATATCGCGATCTATTGCTCCTCCAAGGCGGCGGTGATCTCGGTCACCCAGTCGCTGGCGCTGGAGCTTGCGGGCGACAATATCCGCGTCAACGCCATTGCGCCCGGCGTGGTCGACACCCCGATGTGGAAGGTGGTCGACTCCCAGTTCGCCGAATACGAGCACAAGGCGATCGGCCAGAAGAAACGTGAGGTCGGCGAGGCGGTGCCGCTCGGGCGCATGGGCGATCCGGCCGATGTCGCCGGGCCGGCCGTGTTCCTCGCCTCGGACGATGCGCGCTATGTGACCGCACAGACGCTCAACGTCGATGGCGGCAACTGGATGAGCTGAGGCCCGCCCCGCCGGGCCCCGCCCGGCACAGGATGGTGGCGGCGGCCCCCCGGGGCCCCGCCCGATGCCGGTTTCCGGCCGGCTGGCCGTTGCGAGGCCCTTTCCGGTCGGGGATTACCGGTGATTGCCCGATTAGAGGAAAGGGTTCCAAATGGCTGTGAAACTCTCCAATGCAAATCTCGACCACCTGCCGGAAGCCGTGCAGCGCCCGGGCTATGACCGCGCGAAACTGACCGCCGGCATTCTCCACATCGGGCTTGGCAACTTCCACCGCGCCCACCAGTCCTGGTATCTCCACCGGCTGATGCAGCAGGGGCTGGCGCAGGACTGGGCGATCGTCGGCGCGGGCGTGCGCCCCTATGACGCCGACATGCGCGCAAAGCTCGCGGCCCAGGATTACCTCACCACGCTGATCGAACTCGCCCCCGACGCCACCTCCGCCGAGGTGGTGGGCAGCATGATCGACTATGTGCCCGTCGAGGAAGGCAACGGCCCCCTGATCGCGCGCATGGCCCGGCCCGACATCCGCATCGTTTCGCTCACCGTCACCGAGGGCGGCTATTACATCGACCCGGCCACCGGCGGTTTCGACGCCGCTCACCCGGACATCCTCCATGACGCAGCCCACCCGGACACCCCGAAGACGGCTTTCGGCGCGATGGTGGCGGCGCTGAAGATCCGCCGCGACAAAGGCACCGGCCCGTTCACCGGCCAGTGCTGCGACAACCTGCAATCGAACGGCGCGGTGTTGCGCCAGACAGTGGTGTCGCTCGCCCGGCTGTCGGACCCGGCGCTTGCCGACTGGATCGACAGCCATTGCACCTTCCCGAATGCAATGGTCGATTGCATCGTGCCCGCCACCGGAGAAAAGGAAATGGCGCTGGCCCGCGAGCTTGGCATCGACGACGCCGCTCCGGTCACCCACGAACCCTTCCGCCAATGGGTGATCGAGGACGATTTCTGCGCCGGCCGCCCGGATTGGGACAAGGCCGGTGGCGGGGCGCAGTTCTCGGACAATGTGCATGGCTACGAGGCACAGAAGATCCGCATTCTCAACGCAGGCCACCAGGTGGTGGCGAACCTCGCCGAACTCATGGGGATCGGCATCGTTTCCGAGATCCTCGCCGATGACAGGCTCCGCGCCTTCCTCAGGAAGGTCGCCGAAACCGAGATCCTGCCCCATGTGGTGCCGGTCCCCGGCAAGACCCCGGCGCAGTATCTCGACCTGATCGTCGAGCGCTTCTCCAACCCGCGGATCGTCGACACCACCCGCCGTCTCTGCTTCGACGGCTCCTCGCGGCACCCGGGCTTCGTGCTGCCCACCGTCCGCGACGGGCTCAGGGCCGGCACCCCGGTCAGCGGTCTGGCGCTGGTCGAGGCCGCCTGGTGCCGGATGTGCGCCGGCACCCGCGACGACGGCTCCGCCATCGCGCCCAACGACCCGTTCTGGGACAAGCTCAACCAGACCGCCCTCGCGGCGCGCGACGACCCCGGCGCCTGGCTTGCGCAATCCACGACCTATGGATCCCTCAAGGATGAAGCGGCCTTCGCCGCGCCCTTTGCCAGCTGGCTGGCGATGCTGTGGGACAAGGGCGCGGAACATGCGGTCGGGCAGTACCTGAAAGGGTAGGCTCAGGAAGGCGATCGTCTTCCCGGGGGAAGGTTCACGCCAAAACCGTCACCCGGCCCGGCCCTGAACCGGGGCCGGGTGGAAAGGTAGCGGCGGCATGGGCCGGACGGCCCCCCGGGGGGGCGCGCCCCCGGCGCCTGCCGGGTGAGCCCCGTAAAGCGGGCGGCCTGAAAGTCCAGATGACAGACCAGCGCCCGGGCGGGACCGGGCAGGAAGGAAAGCACAATGGCCAGGATCGTATCTCTCGGCGAAACCCTTGTCGAAGTCATGGCAGACAGCAAAGGGTTCGGTTTTCTGGAGCCGATGACCTTCACCGGCCCGTTCCCCTCCGGGGCGCCTGCGATCTTCATCAGCCAGGCGGCGCGAATGGGCGGCGACTGCGCCTATGTCTCGGCCGTGGGCAACGATGATTTCGGCAGGCTGAACCTGAACCGGCTGAAGGCGGACGGGGTCGACATCTCGGCGATCCGGGTTGACCCGGTGCTGCCCACGGGCCACGCCTTCGTGCGCTACCGGCCCGACGGCAACCGCGATTTCTGCTACAACATCACCTATTCGGCCTCCGGCACGACCCGCCTCACGCCCGAGGCGGAGAAGGTTCTTGCCGGGGCCGGCCACCTGCATGTGGTCGGCAACTCGATGTTCACGGAGGACATCCGCGACATGACCGCCAGGGCCGCCGCCGACATCAAGGCGCGCGGCGGCACGGTGTCGTTCGACCCGAACCTGCGCAAGGAAATGCTGGCCCAGCCCGGTCTTCGAGAGGCGATCGAGGCGGTGTTGTCCTACACCGATCTGTTCCTGCCCTCGGGCGACGAGCTGTTCCTCGGCGTCGACACGCAGGATGTGGACGCGGCGATTGCCCGCCACCTCGAAAATGGCATGACGGCCGTGGTACACAAGCGTGGTGCCGAGGGGGCGACCTTCTACGACGGGACGCTCAGGCTCAACCAGCCCCCCTACCCCGCCCGCGAAGTGGACCCGACCGGTGCCGGCGATTGTTTCGGCGGCGCCTTTGTGACGCTGTGGAAGGCAGGCGAGAGTCCGGCAGAATGCCTTCGCCTCGCCGCCGCCGCCGGGGCGCTCGCGGTGATGAAACGCGGGCCGATGGAAGGCGCCGAACATCTCGCAACCGTCCGGGCCTTTGCCGACAAGCACAGGGAGGGGACACATGCCTGACAGGCTCCGCACGCTCGGCCGCGGGCTGCGCGGCATCGTTTCGGTCTGCACCGCCCACCCGGTGGTGATCGCCGCCACGCTGGAGGAGGCGAAGGCACAGGGCCAGCCCGGGCTGATCGAATGCACCTGCAACCAGGTCAACCACCGGGGCGGCTATACCGGCATGACGCCCGCGGATTTCGTGCGCATGGTGCAGGGGATCGCCGAAACGGTGGGCTTTCCGCAGGACCGGCTGATCATCGGCGGCGACCATCTCGGCCCCAACCCCTGGACCCACCTGCCCGCCGAAGCGGCGATGGACGAAGCCCGGCTGATGATGCGCGCCTATGCCGAGGCGGGCATCCGCAAGCTGCATCTCGATTGCTCGATGGGCTGCAAGGGCGAACCCGTGGCGCTCGACGACGAGACCACCGCCGCGCGGGCGGTGGCGCTCGCGGAGGTGGCCGAAGCGGTGAGCCGGGAGGCGGTCTATATCATCGGCACCGAGATCCCGCCCCCCGGCGGCGCGCATCAGGAACTGACCGACCTGGAGCCGACGAAGCCGGAGGCGGTGCGCGAGACCTTCGCGGTGCACAAACGCGTGTTCGGGGCCGCCGGGCTTTCCGGCGCTTTCGGCCGCGTCATTGCCATTGTCGTGCAGCCCCGGGTCGAAAGCGCGCAGATGAGCGTGGTGCTCTATGATCCGGCGCGCGCCGAAGCGCTGGTCGCGGCGCGGGGCAGTCTTGGCGGCCTGGTCTACGAGGCCCATTCGACCGATTACCAGACGCCCGCGGCGCTGAAGGCGCTGGTGGACGACGGCTTTGCCATTCTCAAGGTGGGGCCCTGTCTCACCTTCGCGCTGCGCTCCGCGCTCTACGGGCTGGAACTCGCGGCCTGCGAGATCGACGGCGGCGCCCGCGAGCTTTACGCGGTGATGGAAAAACTGATGCTGGCCGACCCCGGTGTCTGGACAGGCCATATTCACGGCGATGCGGCAAGCATGAAGCTCCAGCGTCACTACGGGCTCGCCGACCGCATCCGTTACTTCTGGCCCACGCCGGAGGCCAGGGCGGCGGTCAGGGCGCTGGAAGAGCGCCTTGCCAGAACCAGGCCGCCGCTCGGGCTGCTCTGCCAGTATCTCGGCGCGCCGCTGGTCGAAGAGGTGCTGGAGGCGGGCGAAGACCCGGCCAGCCCGGAGGTACTGATCCGCCGCACGGTGCGTCAGATGCTGAGGCCCTGGTATGCGGCCTGCGCCTGAAAGCTGAAGGCAGAAAACCCGGGCGTGGGCATCCCGCGCCCGGGGTCGTGTCAGATGATGTCAGCTTGCGGCGGGATCAGGCCTCGATGGCTCTGGTTTCGATACCTTCCGGCGAGGCAATCTCGATCCGGCGCGGCTTCAGCGCCTCGGGCACTTCGCGCACAAGGTCCACATGCAGAAGGCCGGTTTCATGCAGCGCACCGGTCACCCGGACATGCTCGGCCAGCTGGAACCGGCGCTCGAAGGCGCGGGTGGCAATGCCGCGGTGCAGATATTTGCGCGCCGCATCCTCGCCCGCCTTGCGAGCCGAGATCACCAACTCGTGTTCCTTCACCTCGACGCCAAGCTCGGCCTCGGTGAAACCGGCAACGGCGACGGTAATGCGCCAGGAATCGTCACCGGTCTTCTCGATATTGTAAGGGGGGTAGCTCTCGCGGCTCACGTCTTTTTCGAATACCCGGTCCATCATCTCGGCAAGCTGGTCGAAACCGACAGTGGCACGGAAGAGCGGCGAAAGGTCGAAATTGCGCATGGGTCATCCTCCATTGAGCGACAACAAGGTAATGCCCTCCCTCAGGGACGGGCGGTGGCCGGACCCGGGCTTCGGCGTCCGTGCTCATCAGATAGGATCGGTTTGCGGCGCGTCAAGACCCGGGCGAAGATCCGGGCGGGCGCACGGATTTCGACCCCGTGGACACAATCCCGACCCGGGAGGCACTGCCCGCAGGCCCGGTTCCGGAATAGGCGCTCTGCCCCAGAAACGCCCGCAATTCGGCCAGCGGTTGCTCCAGGTTGGTCCCGATCGAGATCTTCTGGTCACCCAGTTCGCCCTTTGCCGACACCACCGAAACGATGCGCGGCTCATCGCCGCTGAGGTCGAAGACCGGCGCGCCGGAGGAGCCGAAATCCACGTCGCAATCGAGCACCGGCGCCCCGTTGGCATGGCCAAGCACCTTGCATTCGGGCTCGATCGAAGGCGACTCGGACCGGTCGAAGGCATAGGAAATCACGCCGACCTTCTGGTTCGGCAGCAATTGGCTGCCCGTGGCAAAGGGGGTGACGGAGCCGTTGTGGATCGGTTGATCCAGTTCGATCAGGGCGAGGTCGTAAGAGCGCTGCTCGCTGTCTTCGACATAGCGCGGATGCACCGCCAGGCGGCGCGCGCCACGGTAGGCGGCCGCGCGCCCGCTCCGCCAGCCGGGCATGAACCGGATCTTGTCAGGAGCCGCCAGATGCCCGGTGTTGCGGTCGAAGACGCAATGCCCCGCGGTCAGCACAAGGTTGTCGGCGATGAGCGACCCGGTGCACAAACGCCCGCCCGCAACGTCCAGCAGACCGATGCCTTCCCAGCCCCGGCTGGCATCGGCGGTGTCAAGGCTCTCCAGCTCCGAGCCCGCAAACCCAGGTGCGGCAGCCATGAACATGGCCGCAACGAAGAGCTGAAATCTGAACATGCCCGGGATTCCTCCACCGATCGAACGTGTCCGGACGTATCAGAGCGATTGGGCAACAATGTGGCGGAACGCGAATGAAAGGAGCGGGTTCGGGCCGGTCAGCGGGGGCCGGAAGACCGCAGGCGCCCCCTTTTGTTGCGCGCCACCCCACTGATGGCGATCTGGAATACTTTTGGCAATCAATGGCTTGCAAAGCAAAGCCGGATCGCTGCCCCTGCCCTTGCCCGGATTTCGCCGGTTTCGGCCCGCCGGGCCGCAGCACAGATGCGCCTCCGCCGGCTCCACCACCTCGAACCCGGCGCGCCGCGACTGCGTCCTGGGGGCGTCCTTCACCTTCTGGCCATGGTGCAGCGAAAAGGCCCGCGTGACAGGCCGGTGTGACAGGCCGGTGTGACAGGCCACCCGCAGCCCCATATCGGCCCCGGGAACCCCGATCTCCGCCAGAAACCCGGTCACGCCGCGGGCAAGCTTCGAAACCTTCGCTGCATCGGCCGCCAGCGGGCCATTTCGGAACATGTCGCCGAAATCCCTCACCGTGGTGCCGCCGCCAGAGGTGTTGACGATGATCGCATCCAGCCAGCGTCCCAGCGCCCCGCCGCGAGCGAAATCCCCGCGCCGCGCGGTACTGGCGGCCCGCCCTCCTCATGGCAGATCCGCAGCACCGCCGAGACCTCCTGCGTCGAGGCCGGTAACACCGCGCAAAACGGCGGACAGCGACAGGCCGACAGCCCGTGGCATTCACAGACCCGGAGCCCCACCGCATCGTCGATCACCCCGTCCGGCCCGAGGCCTCGCGCAGACGCCCGAAAATGCGGGGCTTGCGGGCAAGAACGCCCGGATCCGGCTGTGGCACCTCCCTGAAACGCGCGTGCCCTTGCGCTCACGCCCCGTATCCCCCCGTTCTCCCTTTTTCTTGGCCGAAATACTCCGGGGGTCCGGGGGCAGCACCAGCGGGCGACAGTCTTCACAGGAACACGTGCCTGCCAGATTGCAGGGTCCAGACGGCTGTCAGACGAAACCGCCGCCCGGGAAGGCCCCGGGCGGCGGCATCAGATTTCGCAAAAGGGAAAAGGGGGCAAGGCCCCCTGCCCGGTGTCAGTTCGGGATGATGATGATCTCGACCCTGCGGTTCCGCGCCCGTCCCTCGGGGGTGAGGTTCGAGGCCACCGGCTGGTCTTCACCACGGCCGATCGAGGTCACACGATAGGGCGAGACCCCGTGGTTGAGCAGCACGGTGCTCACCGCCGCGGCGCGCTTGCGCGACAGGTTGAGGTTATAGCCGGCTGCGCCCTGATTGTCGGTATGGCCGATCACCTGGACAGAGCTGTTGGGGTATTTCTTCAGACTCGCCGCCAGCACCGCGAGATCGGCGCGCAGGGTGCCGGTCAGCCGGGCACTGTCGGTGGCGAAGAGAATGTCCTGCGGCATGGTCACGACCAGCGAATTGCCGGTGTTGACGACGCCGATACGCGAATCGCCGAAGCCCGAGCGCAATTCGCCCGCCTGCTTGTCGAGTTGCTGGCCGATGGCCCCGCCGACCAGCGCGCCGCCCACGGCACCGACCGCGACACCGCCCGGGCGACCGGACACCAGCCCGCCGAGGATCCCGCCGGCAACTGCGCCGGCAGCGGCACCTGTATTCTGGCGCGGACCGGTCTCGGTGCAGGCGGTAAGCGTAAGAAGCGCGGCTAGGGGCAGGACAAGAAGTGTCTTGGATCTGTGCATGGATACCTCCAGGGGGATTGGGCAGATTCCTGGGGCGTATCCTAGAGGTATTTCACCGATGCACCAGTGTGGATATTGGGCAACACACTGTTTCCGCGAAAAACCGCTTGATTTTGAGGTTGTTGGACCTGCGGGCTGGGGGCCAGCCCCCGGACCCCCGGCGTATTGTTGCCAGGAAAAGGACGATGGATTCTTCGGATCAGCTGTCAGCGCGGGCGGCTTCCCAGGCGAGGAGGGCGCGTTTGACCGGCAGGCCCCAGTGGTAGCCGCCGGGCCCGCCGGACTTTCGCAAGACGCGGTGGCAGGGGATGATCCAGCTCACCGGGTTGCGGCCCACGGCGGTGCCGACGGCCCGCACCGCCCTGGGGCGGTCGATGGCGGAGGCGATTTCGGAATAGGTGGTGACATGGCCGGTGGGGATCGAGATCAGCGCTTCCCAGACCTTGATCTGGAACGGCGCGCCGATCAGGTGCAGCCGCGCCTCACCCTTCTGGCCGAAGAGCGCGTCGATCAGCGGTTTCAGCGCCGCCGGGTCTTCGCTGTAGCCCGCTTTCGGCCAGCGCGCCCGCATGTCGGCCATCGCCGCTTCGGGGCCGGTTTCGGCAGCGAAGGCGAGGCCGCAGAGGCCGCGGGTCGTGGCCATGGCGAGGGCGGGGCCGAAGGGGCTGTCGAACCAGCCCCAGCGGATGGTGAGCCCCGCGCCGCGACGGGCATAGTCGCCGGGGCTCATCGCCTCCCAGCGCAGGAACAGATCGTGCAGCCGGCTGGTGCCGGAGAGGCCCACCCTGTCGGCGGCCTCCAGCGTGGTGAAGCGCCGGGCGAGCAGTTGTCTGGCGTGGTCAAGCGCAAGGAACTGGGTGTAGCGTTTGGGGGAGACGCCCACCCAGGCGGAGAAGACGCGCTGGAAATGCGCCGGGCTCATGTTGACGGCGGCCGCGATCTCTTCGAGCGACTGGCGCGGGCCGCCGGCGTCGATCGCCGCGATGGCGCGGCGGATCACCTGGTAGTGGTACTGGCCTTCCGGTGACGCGGGCGGTTCAGGCGGACGGGCGGACATCGGGCGCTCTCCTGTGGGGCTTTTGAGGCTGTGGCACACAAGCCCCCGGGCGGGCGACCCGTTTCTTGCGGGTTGTGGCGCCGCTACCGTCGCGCGTCCACCGCCGCCAGTGCCGCCGCCACCGCCTGTTCGATGGAGAGGGTGGAGGTGTCGATCACCACCGCGTCATCGGCCGGCTTCAAGGGCGCCGTGGCGCGTTCGCTGTCGCGGGCATCGCGGGCGCGCACATCTTCGAGCACGGTGGCAAGGTCGGTCGCATGGCCGCGCGCCGCCAATTCGCGGAACCGCCGTTCGGCACGGACCTCGGCGCTGGCGGTGATGTAGAGCTTGGCGGGCGCCTCGGGGCAGATCACGGTGCCGATGTCACGCCCGTCGAGCACCGCGCCCCCGGCGCGCCGCGCGAAAGCACGCTGGAAATCCACCAGTGCTGCGCGCACCTCCGGCTCCACCGCCACCCGGCTCGCGGCCTGGGCCACTTCAGGACGGCGCAGGCCCTCGGCCTCAAGATCTTCCGCCGTGAGCCCGCGCGCCGCCTCCAGCGGATCGGCCCCCGCCAGCACCTTTGCCCCGACAGCGCGATACAGCAGCCCGGTGTCGAGATGGGCAAAGCCGAAATGCGCCGCCACCGCTTTGGAGATCGTTCCCTTGCCAGCGGCCGCCGGGCCGTCGATTGCAACCGTGAAACTCATCGTTTTTCCTCCGGAGCAAAGGCAAGTTCGAACGAACGCGCCGAAATCAGGAACAATACCGCCGACAGGGCGAAGACCAGCGCCTGGGCCTTCAGCACCGTGAACCGGCTCGCCGCCGCCGCCATGGCGGGATGCGGGCCGGGATGGGTGAGGATCACCGCGACCTGTGCGTTCTCCAGCATCTCGAAAGCGAAATAGAACAGCGGGATCACCCCGAGCGACAGCGCCAGCACCAGGTTCCAGCGCCGCGCCAGCAGATAGGAGGCCACCGAGAGCGTGGCGGTGAAACCCGCGACGAACAGCGTGTCGAGCGCGCGGTGCGCCCCGAGCTGGAGGTCACGCGCCGCGTCCGGCAGCACGTCGAGATAGAGCGCGACGTAATCCGGCGAATAGCCCTGTATCAGCACGTCGAACACGTCGAGCCCGCCGGTGGCCGCCCTGAGCGCGGGGATGGTCCACAGCCGCATCGTCACCAGCGCGCTCAGGGTGGCGATGATGCAGGCAATCAGCAGCACCCAGCCGGGTGTGACGCGGCGCAAGCTCATGATCCGGGGCCTCCCGTCACCGGTTTGCCCGTTCGATCCGGGCACCGAGCCCGGTCATCAGCGCCTCAAACCCGGGGAAGCTGGTGGCGATCGGCGCGCCGTCGTCGATGCTCACGGGCGCCTGCGCGGCAAGCCCCGCCACCAGGAAACTCATGGCGATGCGGTGGTCGAGCCGCGCCGCCGCGGTGCCGCCGCCGGGCATTCCCGCCGGTCCCATCCCCTGCACCACGAGGAAATCCTCGCCCTCTTCGACGCGGACCCCGTTGGCCTCGAGCCCTCGGGCCATGGCGTCGATCCGGTCGCTCTCCTTCACCCGAAGCTCCTTCACCCCGGCCATCTCGGTCTTGCCGGTAGCGAAACCCGCCACCACCGCAAGCACCGGATATTCGTCGATCATCGAGGCGGCGCGCTCCGGCGGCACCCGGATGCCGTGCATCTCGGGCGAATAGCGGGCGCGCAGATCGGCCACCGGCTCGCCGCCTTCTTCGCGCGGGTTCTCATAGGCGAGATCGGCGCCCATCTCACGCAGGGTGTCGAACAGCCCGGCGCGGGTCGGGTTGAGGCCGATACCCGGCACCCGCACATCCGACCCCTCGACGATCAGCGCCGCCGCCACCGGGAAGGCGGCCGAAGACGGGTCGCGCGGCACGGCGATCTCCTGCGCCACCAGCTCCGGCCGGCCGGTGAGGGCAATCACCCGACCGTCCGGCCCCTCTTCCACCGTCACCTCGGCGCCGAACCCCGCCAGCATCCGCTCGGTATGGTCGCGGGTGGCCTCGCGCTCGGTCACCACGGTCTGGCCGGGGGCGTTGAGCCCCGCCAGCAGCACCGCGGATTTGACCTGCGCCGAGGGCACCGGCGTGGTGTAGCGCACCGGCACCGGCGCGGCGCTGCCGGTCACGGTCATCGGCAGCCGCCCGCCGGACCGCCCATGGGCCTCGGCACCGAACAGCGCCATCGGTTCGGTGATCCGCGCCATCGGGCGCGACCGCAGCGAGGCGTCGCCGGTGAAGGTGGCGCTGATCGGGCTGGTCGCCATCGCGCCGATGATCAGCCGCACCCCGGTGCCGGAATTGCCGCAGTCGATCACGTCTTCAGGTTCGCGCAAACCGCCGACCCCGACGCCACGAACCCGCCATGCGCCCGGCCCCTCGCGCACCACCCCGGCCCCGAAGGCGCGCATCGCGTCCGCCGTGCGCAGAACGTCTTCACCCTCGAGCAGCCCGGTGATGCGGCTTTCGCCGACACTGAGGGCGGCGAGAATCAGCGCCCGGTGGCTGATCGACTTGTCGCCCGGCACCCGCGCCTCGCCGCGAAGCGGACCGGCCGGGCGGGATGTCATCGGGATCGGGCGGCCGTGACCGGACATCTGGGCTCCTCCTGTGTTCAGAATCTGATAGCGCAGGGGAAGGATGTGGTCCACGGCTTTGCATCAAACGGCGGGAACCCCCGCAAATCCCGCGCCCCACGGAAACCCGTGGCGGCATTTTCGCAAAAAGGCCTTGAAGACGCGCCGCGAAGACCGAACTTTAGGCGTAACGTGCGGGTGTCCTGAAGGCGCTTGCGCCACAAGATCCCATGACGGGGCGCTTGCGCCACGAGATCCCATGAAGGAGGGAACACATGCCATCCTTTTCGACGACGCTGGAACAGGCGATCCATGCCGCTCTGGCCCATGCCAACGAACGCCGCCACGAACTCGCCACGCTCGAACACTTCCTGCTCGCCCTGATCGACGAGCCGGATGCAGCGCGGGTGATGCGGGCGTGCAGCGTGGACCTCGAAGACCTGCGCGCTGCGCTGTTGAAATACATCGGTGAGGATCTTTCCACGCTGGAGACCAATATCGAAGGCTCCGAAGCGGTGCCAACCGCCGCCTTTCAGCGGGTGATCCAGCGCGCCGCGATCCATGTGCAATCGTCGGGCCGCACCGAGGTGACCGGCGCCAACGTGCTGGTGGCGATCTTCGCCGAGCGCGAATCAAACGCCGCCTATTTCCTCCAGGAACGCGACATGACCCGCTACGACGCGGTGAATTTCATCGCCCATGGCGTGGCGAAAGACCCCTCTTTCAGCGAATCCCGCCCGGTGACCGGCACGCCCGCGTTCGACGAAGAGATCGCCGAAGCCGAAACGGGCGACCCCCAGGGCGAAACCGCGCTGGCGAAATACTGCGTCGATCTCAACGCCAAGGCGCGGGAGGGCCATATCGACCCGCTGATCGGACGCGACGAGGAGGTCGAGCGCTGCATTCAGGTGCTTTGCCGCCGCCGCAAGAACAACCCGCTGCTGGTGGGCGACCCCGGCGTCGGCAAGACCGCCATCGCCGAAGGGCTGGCGTGGAAGATCGTCGAGGAACAGGTGCCCGAAGTGCTGGCCGACTCGACGATTTTCGCCCTCGACATGGGCGCGCTGCTGGCCGGCACCCGCTACCGCGGCGATTTCGAGGAACGGCTGAAGGCCGTGGTCTCGGAGCTCGAAGCCCACCCGGACGCGGTGCTGTTCATCGACGAGATCCACACCGTGATCGGCGCCGGCGCCACCTCCGGCGGCGCGATGGATGCGTCAAATCTGCTGAAACCGTCGCTGCAAAGCGGCAAGCTGCGCACCATGGGCTCCACCACCTACAAGGAGTACCGCCAGCATTTCGAGAAGGACCGTGCGCTCAGCCGCCGGTTCCAGAAGATCGACATCAAGGAACCCTCGGTGGACGACACGGTGAAGATCCTGCGCGGGCTGAAGCCGCATTTCGAGGAGCATCACAGGATCAGATATACCAACGAGGCGCTCAAGGCCGCGGTCGAGCTATCGGCACGTTATATCAGCGACCGCAAGCTGCCCGACAGCGCCATCGACGTGATCGACGAGGCCGGTGCCGCCCAGCACCTGCTGGCGGCGTCGAAACGCAAGAAGTCGATCGGGGTCAAGGACATCGAGGCCGTGGTGGCGCGGATCGCCCGGATCCCGCCGAAGAATGTTTCGAAGGACGATGCCGAAACCCTGCGCGATCTGGAAGGCGCGCTGAAACGCGTGGTCTTCGGTCAGGACAAGGCCATCGAAGCGCTGGCTTCCTCGATCAAACTGGCCCGCGCGGGGCTGCGCGAGCCGGAAAAGCCGATCGGCAACTATCTGTTCGCCGGCCCCACCGGCGTCGGCAAGACCGAAGTCGCCAAACAGCTCGCCGACAATCTCGGCGTCGAACTGCTGCGCTTCGACATGTCGGAATACATGGAGAAACACGCGGTCTCGCGGCTGATCGGCGCGCCGCCGGGCTATGTCGGCTTCGACCAGGGCGGGCTGCTCACCGATGGCGTCGACCAGCACCCGCATTGCGTGCTGCTGCTCGACGAGATCGAAAAGGCCCACCCGGATGTGTTCAACATCCTGCTTCAGGTGATGGACCATGGCGAACTGACCGACCACAACGGCCGGACAGTGAGTTTCCGCAATGTGGTGCTGATCATGACCTCGAACGCCGGCGCCCAGGAACAGGCGAAGGAGGCCATCGGCTTCGGCCGGTCGCGCCGCGAGGGCGAGGACACCGCCGCCATCGAACGCACCTTCTCGCCGGAATTCCGCAACCGGCTCGACGCGGTGATCACCTTCGCGCCGCTGGGCCGCGAGGTGATCCTTCAGGTGGTCGAGAAATTCGTGTTGCAGCTCGAAGCGCAGCTGCTCGACCGCGGGGTGACCATCGAGCTGTCCAGGGAGGCCGCCGAATGGCTGGCCGACAGAGGCTATGACGACAAGATGGGCGCGCGCCCGCTGGGCCGGGCGATACAGACACATGTCAAGAAGCCACTCGCCGAGGAGCTTTTGTTCGGCAAGCTCACCAAGGGCGGCATCGTCCGGGTGGGTGTGAAGGACGGCAGGATCGACCTGGTTATCGAAGCGCCGAAAACCCGCATCGGCTCGAAGAAAAAGCCGCCACTGCTCACCGCGGACTGAGCGTTGCAGGTTTTCGCGCAAAGGGCCGGCCCCGGGACCGGCCCTTTTGCAGAGCGGCGGCGGGCGGGCCGGGGCCGGGTTGCCGCTCCCGTTGACGAACAACGGCCAGGCAATGACGCGGCTTTGGTCGTGTGAGTTTTTTTGCCAGGGAAAAGGGGCGCGCTCGCGCGGTGCCCCCGGTTTGGGCAAGCGTTGGGCAGCCGGACAGGCGCATGGGCTTGCCGCAAACGGGAGAGCCCGGCGCCGCGGTTTCGGCCCTGCTGGCCTGTCCGCGCCATGCCGGCAAGGCCGCGCGCCCCCGTCAGCTTGCGCTGAGGGCCACTTTCATGTCTGAAACCTCGTAGATCACCTCACCGTCGGCTTCGACGATCCCGTCAGCCACGCCCATGGTCAGGCGGCGGGTTTGCACGGCCTTGGTAAAATCCACGTAATAGGTCAGCATCTTGCGGTCGGGCCGCACCATGCCCTTGAGCTTCACGTCGCCCACGCCAAGGGCGTAGCCGCGCCCCTGCCAGCCGCGCCAGCCGAGATTGAAGCCGGTGAGTTGCCAGAGCCCGTCGAGGCCAAGGCAGCCGGGCATGATCGGGTTGCCGGGGAAGTGGCAGTCGAAGAACCACAGATCCGGCACGATGTCGAATTCGGCCACCACATGGCCCTTGCCGTGCTTGCCGCCGTCGCCGGAAATCCCGGTGATCCGGTCCATCATCAGCATCGGGGGGGCGGGCAGTTGGGCGTTGCCGGGGCCGAAGAGCTCGCCGGCGGCGCATTTCAGCAGGTCTTCCTTGGTGAAACGGGTGGGATAATCTGCCATTGGGGCGTCGCAGCCTTTCTTGCCGGGGAGTTTGGGCGAGCGTACACCCGGGGGGCGGGCCGGGGCAAGGGCGCGGCAAGGGCGCGGCAAGGGCGGGATGCCTGACCGCGGTGCGGGAAAAGGTTTGAAAAACCGGGCCTTGCCCCTTATCGTCCGGTACCAGCGCATTGAACTGGAACAAGACTGAAACAAAATGACCGGCAGGGATGCAAAACACCGGAGCGCAGCCTGGCTCAACAAGGCCGGTGTACGCCTGACCCGGCAGCGGCTGCTGATCGCCGGGCTTCTGGCGGGCGATGGGAAACACCGTCATGTGACTGCCGAAAGCCTTTACGAAGCGGTGCGCGAAAGCGGCGGGAAGGTTGCGCTGGCCACGATATACAATACGCTCAAGGTGTTTTCGCAAGCGGGACTTCTGCGCGAAATCACCGTGAACGGCACACGCAGCTATTTCGACACCGACGTGTCGAACCATGCGCATTTCTACTGCGAAGATACCGGCGAGCTGGCGGATGCCGGTCATGGCGGGTCTTCGGGCGAGGTAACGGTGTCAAACCTGCCGCCGGCTCCCGAAGGCACCGAGATTTCCAGGATCGACGTGGTGATCCGCCTCAGACGGGTCTGACGGCCACCGGGGAAGACACGGGCAGAAGACCCTGCCCCAAAGATTTGCCCGCAAATTCAGTTCCGCAGCACCATCCGGAAGAAGGCCGAGGCGCCCCAGCCCGCCGCCACGGCGATGGCAAGCGACATCAGCCCATAGAGCAGCGCCTGTTCATGGGCCAGGTTGTAGAGCCAGCGTTCGAGACCGACCTTGCGCACGTCGATCTCGGTGGCGTATTGCGAGACCACCTCGCCGCCCCGGGTGAGAAAGATCCGCGTCTTGTAGGCCCCTTCGGTCAGGTTCGCGGGCAGTTCGATGCGGGTGTCGAACAGGGTGCCGTCGGTCACGGTGACATTACCTTCGTCGATCTTGTAGAGCCCGGATTTCTTGCGGATGCGGATCACCGCTTCGGCGAAAGCCTCCGGGTCTTCCACATCCTCCGAGGAGAAGATGCGGATCGATTCCGGGATCGAGACATGCATGGCGCGGTCGGCGTTCTCGCCGATGACCTCCGCGAAGGGAGCAGAGGTGGAAATGGCGTAGAACGAGGGGGCGCGGTCGACCTCGACGCTGTCGGTATTGACCCAGATCCCCGCCCGGCGCGCCTTGCGGCGCACGGTGATCGGATGCGACGGACCCTCGACCACCACGACCACGCCAAGCTCGCCCGCGGGCGCGGGGGCTTCGCGCTTGACCGCGCCGAAGACGAGAATCTCGGAGCCGACGAAGGTCGCGGTGATCGAGACCACGTTCTGGCTGAGCCCGGCGACGATTTCTTCCGCGGGCGCCCGCGCCGGAAGGCAAAGCAAGGCGATGAAGCTCAGAAACGCGAACAGGCGGTTCATCTCAATGCCCCCCCGCGCCGATTTCATAGAGCTCGGCGGGTTCGATCAGCAGATCGAGCCCGAGCTTGATGCAGACCGCAAGCACCATCATTGCCAGCAATATCCGCAGCTGTTCGGCCTTGAGCCTCACCCCGATGCGGGTGCCGACCTGTGCGCCGATGACGCCGCCGACCAGCAACAGCACCGCGAGCGCCACGTCGACGGTGTAGTTGGTGGTCGCATGCATCATCGTGGTGTAGGCGGTGGTGAGGATGATCTGGAACAGCGAGGTGCCCACCACCACCTTGGTCGGCATGCCGAGGATGTAGATCATCGCCGGGACCATGATGAAGCCGCCGCCGACGCCCATGATCGCAGCGAGGATACCGACCATGACCCCCACCATGATCGGCGGGATGGCCGAGATATAGAGGCCGGAGGCGCGGAATTTCATCTTGAACGGCAGGTTGTGCACCCAAGTGTGTTTGCGCCTTGTGGGGGGTGGCGCGCCGCTGCGCGATTTCAGGATCGCACGCAGCGATTCGATGAACATCAGCGCGCCGACGATGCTGAGAAAGACCACATAGGAAAGTTTCACCAGCAGATCGACCTGGCCCATGGCTTTCAGCCAGTTGAACAGCTGGATCCCCAGCGTCGCGCCGATCAGCCCGCCGATCTGCAACACGATCCCCATCTTGATGTCGACCGTCCGGCGTTTGAGATGCGCGAGCACCCCGGAGAAGGAAGAAGCGACGATCTGGTTGGCTTCGGTCGCGACCGCCACCGCAGGCGGGATGCCGATCATGAACAGCAGGGGCGTCATCAGAAAGCCGCCGCCGACACCGAAGATGCCCGAAAGCACCCCGACAAGCCCCCCGAGACCGAGGAGCAGGAAGGCGTTGACCGAGACTTCGGCAATGGGGAGGTAGATCTGCATGGGGTCGGTATTGGTGCAATGGCCTTGATATGTCCAGGGATTCGGGGCGGGGCAGGCCTGTGTCCCCCGGTTTTGCCGGGGGTGCAGGCCGCGTCGCGGGGGCGGTGGCGCCGGGTTTGAGTATTTGGGCCAGGAAAAAGGAGCAGGTCAGGGGAGCGGGCGGGCCATGGTGATGGCGTCGACCGGGCCGGTCGGGCGTTGGTAATAGCCGCGGCGGCGGCCGGTCTCGCGCCAGCCGGCGGCGCGGTAGAGGGCGCGGGCGGGGGCATTGTCTTCGGCGACTTCAAGGAAGGCGGTTGCGGCGCCCCGGGCGCGGGCCAGCGCGTGGAAGGCGTCGAGCAGGGCGCGGCCGGTGCCTTTGCGGCGGGCGGCGGGGTCGACCGCGATGGTGATCAGTTCGGCCTCACCGGCCACGCTGCGACCGAGGGCGAAGCCGGTTTCGGCACAGGTGGCGAAGCCGGGTGGGGCGGTGAGCGCGGCGATCTCGGCGGCGGACCACGGGCGGCTGGCGGGGAAGGCGCGGGCGTAGAGGGCGGCCATGTCCTGCGGGGTCAGGGCCGGGCTGCTCTCCGGCGGGGTCATGGCAGGATGACCGGGGCCGGATCGCGCGGCGGGGCGGCGTCGGCGGCGCGCAGGTAGAGCGGCGCCGGGCGGGGCTGCGGGACGTGGCAGCGGCAGGCCGCGGCGCGGGCGATGTTTTCCACCTGGGTGGCCACTGGGGGCTCGGGCAGGACGGTGAGCCCGAGCGCGGCGTCAGGGCGGGGCTGGAGCACCGGGTCTGAGGCCCCGGTTTCGTGCATCTCCACCCGGTAGACCGCGCCGCGCGGGGCCGGGACGAGGCAGGCGAACGGTGGGGTTTTGCCGAAGCTGCGGGCCTCGAACCCGTCGACGCCGATCGCGGGCTTTCCGAGCCCCAGCGCGAGGCCGCGGGCGGCGGCGACGGCGATGCGGATGCCGGTGAAATTGCCCGGGCCGATGCCCACGCCCAGCGCGTCAAGATCGGCCCAGCCGCACCCGGCTTCGCTGAGCAGTTCTTCGAGCAGCGGCATCAGCCGTTCGGCCTGGCCGCGTTGCATCTCCTCGACCCGCGCGGCGACGATGTCTCCGCCCGCAAGCAAAGCGGCCGCGCAATGCGCGGCCGACGTGTCGAAGCCCAGAACGACCGGATCAGGGCGCAATGGCGCGCACCTCGATCACTTCCGGCAGAAAATGCTTGAGCAGGTTTTCGATGCCCATCTTCAGGGTCAATGTCGACGAGGGGCAGCCCGCGCAGGCGCCTTGCAGGTGCAGATAGACGACACCGCGATCGAAACCGTGGAAGATGATGTCGCCGCCGTCCTGTGCGACGGCGGGGCGCACGCGGGTATCGAGCAGCTCCTGAATCTGGCCGATCAGCTCGGCGTTTTCCGCGTCAACAGGACGGTGGCCGCCCGCGACCGGCCCCGCGACCGCCGGCTCGCCGGACTGGAAATGCTCCACGATCGCACCGAGAATCGCGGGTTTGATGTGCTCCCAGGCCACGGCGTCGGCCTTGGTGACGGTCACGAAATCCGTGCCGAAAAACACCCCCGTCACCCCGTCGACCTCGAAGATCCGGCGCGCGAGCGGCGCGTTGGCGGCGGCTTCGGCGGTCGGAAAATCGGCGGAGCCTGCGTCGAGCACGGTCCGGCCGGGAAGGAATTTCAGCGTCGCCGGGTTCGGCGTGGATTCGGTCTGGATGAACATCGGGCGCACCTGTCTTGTCCGGTTGGATATGCGTCCCCCGGGCCGGTGTGTCAAGCGAAGCGGCCGGAAACGGCCCCCGGGGTAGAGAGGGGCGAAGGCGGACGCAACACCGGCCAGCGCGCCCCGCGCCGCGTGCGGCCTGCTCAGGGCTGCCGCGCGGCAGCCCTGCGCTATTTGCCCACGCGCACTTCGGTTTCGGCGGCCCCGAGCACCGTGCCTTCGCGCGCGACCACGGCCCGGACCGTCCAGGTTCCGGGCTCCCAGCCGTCCGCCGGACGCTTGCGGCCGGACGCGCGCATCGCCAGCGCCAGTTTCTTCCCGAGCACATCTTCGTGGCGGTGCCAGACGCTTCCGTCGGGCGCGCTGAGGGTGATCGTGACCGTATCTCCCGCCCGGCCGTTGTTGAGAAGCACCCAGCCCACCAGCGCGGGGGCATCTGGCCCGAGCGCGGGCATATGTGCCTTGCCCGCCTTGATGGCCTCGTAATCGGGCACCCCGGTAAAGGCGCCAACGGCGACGATACCGCCGGCGAGATACCCGAGCGGGACATTCCAGAGCGCGTTTTCAGACCTGTCGCCCGAGCCGCACACCCGCTCGCTTGCGGTGTCGAACGGGTCCACCACCACCCCCTCGTGCCGCACCGCGAGGTGGACATGGGGAAATTCGGTCATCCCCGAGAACCCCACCTGCCCGAGCGGCGCACCCGCCGTCACCCTGTCGCCCTCGCGCACCGAGATGCTGCCCTCGCGCAAATGGCAATACTGCGTTTCCCAGCCGTCGCCATGGTCGATGACCACCCCGTTGCCGCATTCCCGGCCGGCGATCCGGTCTTCGGGCGTGCCGTGCAACCCGAGGTCCGGCATCCCGTCGCGGGTGGCGCGCACCAGGCCCGGGGCGGCGGCCAGCACCGCCACGCCGCGCTCCATCGCCGCGAGGGAGGGCAGGGCGAAATCGGTGCCGTCGTGGCCGTCGTAGCTCGCCGGACCGCAGGTGAAATCCTCGGCGCCCGGCCCGGGGTCGCGGTCGACATAGTTCATCAGGAAGCAGTCTTCGCCCAGGGTGCAGTCGATCGGCAGGCCGAGGCGCGGGTCTGCCGGCGCAGCAGGAGGAAAGGCGAAGATCAGGGCGGTGGCCAGAACGGCAAGGGCATGTCTCATGGCCACAATCTGCGTGCTGCCGCGCCCCGGCGCAACCCCGCCCCGGCCTGCGCCCCGGCATTGCCGACGGGCGGGACTGATGGGCGGGACTGATGGGTGTGGACCCTGACTGCCCTGGTCCTGACAGTATCGGCGCCAATCAAAGGGCTGTTTCCAGGCGACATCGTCCGGATTGCGGCGCCTGGCCATATGCTTCAGGCGCAGGCGCAAGCCGGGTGGCGCGCTGCGCCAGGATCCCGGTCGAGACCGGCCAGCCCGGCCGGATTTGGACGGTCCGGGCCAGATTGGGACGGTCTGGGTTGGTCTGGGCCGGTTTCGGCTTCGGCGAAGCGGTCCGCAAACGGCACGTCTGTGTTTCCGGAAGTCCGGAATACCAATAGTCCGGAATTCCGGACTATTGGACATGCTGGCCGCAGTTTTCTCGTTTTACATCAGCATATCAGATCAGGTCAGCCGGGGCGGTCTGGCCGCGCCCCGCAGCCGCCCCGCAAGGGTGGCGACCTGATCTGCCGCGTCCCCAAAACCGCATGATCCGCACCAGGCCCCCGCCCCTCTTGCGCGGCAGGCGGCGAAGGGCCGCGGGGCGGACCTCCACCCGCCGCCACGGCCCGGCGCCGGAGGAAACGTGGCGAATCGAAGCCTTTTCGCTATGTGTTGTAACCATGACAAGCCGAAGACGGGGCAAAAGCCCTGCGCCAGCCAAGCCACGGGGGACAGCATGGCACGCACATCTCAGCCGAAGATCAAGAACAAGACCTATGAGGCCGAATTGAAACGGCTCCAGATCGAACTGGTCAAGATGCAGGAATGGATCAAGGCCACCGGCTACAAGATGGTGGTGATCTTCGAAGGCCGCGACGCCGCGGGCAAGGGCGGCACCATCAGCCGCATCACCGCGGCGATGAACCCGCGCGTCTGCGAGGTGGTGGCCCTGCCCGCCCCCACCGAACGCGAGAAGACCCAGTGGTATTTTCAGCGCTACGTCAAACACCTGCCCGCCGCGGGTGAAATGGTGATCTTCGACCGGTCATGGTACAATCGCGCCGGGGTCGAGAAGGTCATGGGCTTCTGCACCGATGAGGAATACGAGGAGTTTCTCCGTTCTGCCCCCGAGTTCGAACGGATGCTGGTGCGTTCCGGCATCCATCTGATCAAATACTGGTTTTCGGTCTCCGACGAGGAACAGGAACGCCGCTTCCAGTCACGGCTCACCGACCCGACGAAACGTTGGAAGCTCTCACCGATGGACCTCGAAAGCCGCAAGCGCTGGAACGAATATTCCCGCGCCAAGGACATGATGTTCTCGCATACGGACATCAAGCAGGCGCCGTGGTTCGTGGTGAATTCCGACATCAAGAAACACGCGCGGCTCGACTGCATCAGCCACCTCCTGAGCCAGGTGCCCTATGAGGATGTGACGCCCGACGATATCGTGCTCGAGGAACGCCCGCCGCAGAAGGGCTATGTCCGCCCGCCGATGGCCGACCAGACCTTCGTGCCGGAGATACACAAGGATTTCCTGTGAAGGATTGAAGCAGCGGGGACGAGGGGGCTCTGCCCCCTCGAACTCCCCCGGAGTATTTGGCCCGGGAATAAAGAGGAAGAGGGGGCCGCCCGGAAGGCCGGCAGCGCCTCCATTCGCCTTGCCCGGACCCGCCCCCTGCCCTAGACAGATGGGCGAACTCAAGGAGGAGAACGCAATGCGTCGCGTCGTCGTCACCGGGCTCGGGATCGTCTCGCCGATCGGCAACACTGCCAAAGAGGTGCTGGAGAACCTGAAGGCCGGGAAATCCGGGATCACCGCCAACGAGGCCATGCAGGCGCATGGGTTTCGCAGCCAGGTCGCGGGGGCGCCGCAGATCAATCCGGCCGATTTCATCGACAAGCGCACGCTGCGCTTCATGGGGCCGGGCGCGGCCTATGCCCATATCTCGATGCAGCAGGCGATTGCCGATGCGGGGCTGGCGCCGGAACAGGTGTCGCACCCGCGCACCGGGGTGATCGCGGGCTCCGGGGGGCCGTCGACCTCGGCCATGTTCGCCGCGCATCAGACGGTGCTGAAATCCGGCGCCACCAAGCGGATCGGGCCGTTTGCGGTGCCGAAATGCATGTCGTCGACGATCAGCGCCAACCTTGCGACCGCCTTCAAGATCAAGGGTATCAGCTATTCGATCACCTCGGCCTGTTCGACCTCGCTGCATAATATCGGCGTCGCCTCGGAGCAGATCATGATGGGCAAGCAGGACATCATGTTTGCCGGCGGCGGCGAGGAGCTTGACTGGACCCTGTCGTGTCTGTTCGACGCGATGGGCGCGATGAGCTCGAAATACAACGACACGCCGGAACGGGCGTCGCGCGCCTTCGATGCTGATCGCGACGGTTTCGTGATCGCCGGCGGCGGGGCGATGCTGGTGCTGGAAGAGCTGGAGCACGCCCGGGCGCGCGGGGCGAAGATCTACGCCGAGGTCACCGGCTTCGGCGCCACCTCCGACGGCCATGACATGGTGGCCCCCTCCGGCGAGGGCGGCGAACGCGCCATGCGGCTCGCGCTCGAGACCCTGCCCGAAGGCCGCAAGGTGAGCTACATCAACGCCCATGGCACCTCGACGCCGGTGGGCGATGTCGGCGAGGTGGAGGCGGTGCGGCGGGTCTTTGGCGAAGGCAACACGCCGCCGATCAGTTCCACCAAGTCGATGACCGGCCACAGCCAGGGCGCCACCGGCGCGCAGGAGGCGGTCTATTGCCTGCTGATGCTGGAGCACGATTTCATCGCCCCGTCGATCAATGTCGAAACCCTCGATCCGGGCATCAACCCGGGCGAGATTGCCACGACGCTGGTGGAAAACGCCGGGCTCGATTCGGTGATGACCAATTCCTTCGGCTTCGGCGGCACCAACGGCTCGATGGTGTTGAGCCGGTTCCGCGGCTGAAGCGGGCGGCTGAACCGGGCGACGGGTCGGGGCACCGGGCGGAGCGGACGTCCGCTTCCCCGGCACGTTATCTGCGCCCCGACTGCATCCCCATCCAGATCACGAAGCCGCCAACCACGAACAGCGACGCGGGCACCAGAAAGCTCTGGGCGATGGCCTCGGTACTGCCGCCGCCGATGAGCACCTCGACGGCACCAACGAGCGCCACCACCCCCACCAGGATCATCGCGGCACCCAGGATGTAAGCGAGTATTCGGCCCATGCTGCCCTCCCGGTTGGGCGGAGATAACCATGCAAGGCAGGCAAGGTCCAGCGCCATCCACATGAGGGCGACTCACCTGCCGGACCGAGCCGGAGGCGGCCTGCCCCTCGCCGCGGGCCGTCGAAATGTTGCCAACCGGCGGAGCGCCAAGACGATCATACCCGTTCCCGAATCGCCGGGCTTACTGCCGCGACCCGCAAAAGGCCCGATCTGCAACGCCCTTACCGCCCCCTGCGGAACCTCCGCACAGCACCGCCAATCCAGCCAAATGACGCAATCCTGATTGGACCCCTTGCCTGTAACACCTTGAATTTACGCTGATACTCCGTGAATCCGGCTCAAGATCCACTCCCGTCAGCCTTGGGAGCCGCGTGTGGGGGGGGCCGTCAGGCGAATCATCCGCATTCTGGCCTGCATATGGTTCAGAAAACTGCAACATTGTGGAAAACTTTGACGAAAGAAGGCGGAAACAGTCTTTTTTCATCAATGACCTTGTCCTATTGCCACAAATTCGGCACATTCCAGACACGGGCCGCGCGATGATTCCTCCGATCATGACCGCGTGGCCCCCTGTGAATTCAAGGGTCTCCATGGCCTATCTGTTGCTTTCAATGGTTCTTCTCGCCGCCACCCTCCGGGTGGCGGCGCCGGTTCTGGCCTCGGGCAATTTGTGGCCTCAGCGCCTGCGTATCGAAGCGCGCGGGGTGGTTGTCCTTATTCTCGCCATTTCGGCTGGCGCGTTGCTGCTGGGAACGGGATATGCCCTGGGCCTGCTGGCAGCGGGGCTGGTCAAGGCGGCGGGCCATCTTGTCGGGCAAAGGCTGGCTGGCGACGATGACGCGGATTTCCGCCTCGTGCCCTTCCCACGAGGGCCGGAAGCGACGGGCACCCGGCCGCGCGACGATCTCGCCAGCTTCTTCATCCTGCTCATGGGGCCCGGGCTCGGGCTGGCGCCGATGGTCGCGGCCTTCGCGCTCAGCAATCTGTTCGCTGAAACCGCCCCCGGGCTGGCCGAGGCACTCAGGAGCTATGCGCTGGCCGCCGGTGCGCTCAACTTCGTCTCGCTGCTGCCGCTCTGGCCACTGGCGGGCGGGCGGCTGGTGCAGATCCTCGTCGAGGCGCGTTTCCCGCGGGTCTCGGGGCTTGCCGGCGCGGCCTTCGCGGCGATGTTTCTGGGCATGTCGCTCACCATGCAATCACTTCTGCTGTTGCTTGTCGGCCTCACCGCCGCGGGCGCACTGATGCTGGTTCCGCCGCCGCAACCGGGGCCGCGCCCCGGTCTCACCCGCGCCGAAGCGCGGCTCGGCCTGCTTGCCTATGGCTCGATGCTGTCGGCCTATCTCCTGGCCGGCTGGTGGGTGCTGACGCTTCTGCCGGCATCCTTCTGAGGGCCAGCCTTTGTCACGCGCCCCGGAAATGCGTCTCCCGGCCTGCCGCGGGTGCCGCGGGTCTTGCCAGACATTTCGGCAAGCAAGGCCGGGCGAAAACCCCGCCCACCACCGGTCGGCTTCGGTCAGCTTCAGCCCCGGCATCTTGACCGGCGTTGCCGTCGCCGGAAGCCGGACAGTCCGGAAAAATGATGGCCTTGCCAGGTGCCGCCGCCAGTGCCTCTATCGGCGATGCCGGACAGGGCGACGGGCACGGCGGCGGGCGAAGGCGAGGCGAAAGCCCATCCCCAGGATCACCCCAAGCACCACCCCGGCCCCGTCGGCCAGCAGATCGGCGACCTCCGCCGTGCGCCCCGCATAGGGCTGGACGACCTCTATCAGACCACCGTAAAGCACCGCGGCCAGACCGACCCAGACTGTCAGCCGCGGCCAGAGCGCCGCCGTCGGGATGACCAGGGCCATGAAGGCAAGCGCATGGGCAATCTTGTCGAAAGGCAGCTCGCCCGGTGGCATCGGAACGGTCGGGGCAAGCGTGAGAACGCCGATCAGAAGAGCAATGCCGGCGGTCGAGACCAACCAGAGAAGACGCAACCGGTAAGCCTTGTCCGGCCCGGCGACCGGGCTGAATTCGAAACTGTCCACCTGTCTTCCCATCCGCGTGACTGCCGAACCCCCACTATGTCCATGCCACGGTTCGGCGCAACCCGCGATGCCCGCCATGCCCCGCGCAAATCCCGCACGCGCGGGATTTTGCCGAAAGGCCGGTTGGGCGCGGGCAAGGGCCCTGCCACCTCTTGCCCGGCGAAGCGGCTGGCAAAGAAGCCGTGAAAAGGTGCAGATGCCAACAGATATAGCGTTTGACGAAATACCTGACACAGAGCATCGCGTGACGCGCCCAAAATCTCTGATTTCAGGCAGTTCTTGGGTGATTCAGGTTTTCGCATAACGCTTTATGTGGCAGCGCAGAAGTCGGCATAAGGCAAGACCCGCTGCGGCCAACATGATGCAGAACGCGCCAAATGTTGGGAAAATGCGTTTCCGAGCTCCTTTTGCCGCCCCCAGCCTGCGCCGCGAGAGGAACCGCTTCAGGGAACTCCGGCTGTTGCCGCGGCGCTTCCGCGATCCCGGCGGCAAATCCTGACCTGCTCCTGCGTCAGTGGCGCGCGCATCCCGTCCGGACCGATAACATGCAGCAGATCATGCCACTCAAACAGCCCCGCCCTGCCCCGCCCGGCCGGAACCGGAACATAAAACGGGCGCATCCCGAATACTGGAATGCGCCCGCAGGAGGCCCGACTGGGGGTGGTGTCCGTGAGGGGTGGTCCGGGCCTCTTTCCTCTTTCCGACGTACCGTCTCCGGCAATATGACTTCGTTTCGCGCAGATCCCGCGTCAGCGAACGACGTGCACCGCACATGGCGCATGGCGCACGACACGCGCCGCAGTGGACCCAAGCACCAGATCCTGCAACCCTGGCCGATGCGAGGCGATGACGATGCAGTCGATGCCATTCTCCGATGCATAGTCAACAATCGAGTGCCCGGCGTGGCCTTCGATCACTTTTACCACAACTTCCGCGTGCTCGTTTAGCCTTTTATGCAGGATTGTTTCAATTTCCTTGATACTTGTGTCCAATTGTCCTTCCGGCAGATACTGCGCCACATAGGAGGGAACTTCCTCAATCACATGCAAAGCGGTGATCGTGCCGCCCTTGTCAATCAAACGCTCAGCAATTTCAATGGACTGCATGGTGTCCCGGCCGGTTTCGAAGGCCACGGGCACGAGGATGTTTCTGTACATGGCGCGCTCCCTGTTTCGCTCCCGACCATGATGAAGGCCCCGGCCCCCCGGGGCCATGACCTGCATCAACCTGTTGCCAGGGTTCGGAATGTTTCAGAAAGGCAGGCCCACGTAGTTCTCGGCAAGCGAATCCTTTGCCGCGCCGGAGCTTAGCAGATAGGCAAGTTCGATATCCTGCAAGCGCTGATCATATTCGGCTTGTTCGGGGAAGCGATGCAGCATCGAGGTCATCCACCAGGAGAAACGCTGCGCTTTCCAGACCCGGGCAAGGGCCTTTTGCGAGTACTTTTCCAACCCGGACGAATCACCCTTGAGGTAATGATCCATCAGCGCGTGGTAGAGATAGTAGATATCCGACGCCGCCGAGTTCAGCCCGCGCGCGCCCGTGGGCGGCACGATATGGGCGGCATCGCCCGCGAGGAACAGGTTGCCGTAGCGCATCGGCTCGGCCACGAAAGAGCGCAGCGGCGCGATCGACTTTTCGATCGACGGGCCGGTTTCGAGCGTCTCCGCCACCGCTTCGGGCAGACGCGCCTTCAGCTCGGCCCAGAAGGCCTCGTCCGACCAATCCTCGACCGTGTCGGTGAGCGGCACCTGGATATAGTAGCGGCTGAGCACCTGCGACCGCAGCGAACACAGTGAAAACCCACGGGTCGTCTTCGAATAGATCAGCTCCGGGCTCACCGGTTTCGTGCGGCTCAACACCCCAAGCCAGCCGAACGGATAGACCTTCTCGTATTCGCGCAGCACGTCGCGGGGGATCGACTTGCGGCTCACCCCGTGGAACCCGTCGGCGCCGATGATGAAATCGCACTCCACGGTGAATTTCTCGTCGCCCTGCCGATAGGTGATCGAGGGGCTGTCGCTGTCGATGCCATGCAGCGCCACGTCGAGCGCCTCGTGGACCACATTGCCACCCATCTTCGCGCGGGCGTCATAGAGGTCGCGGGTGAGCTCGGTCTGGCCGTAGACCAGCACCGAATTGCCCCCCGTATGCGCCGCAAGGTCCATCCGGTGCATGGTGCCGTTGTCGTTGATGAAGAAGCCCTCGTGGATCTCGCCCTCGGCATCCATCCGCGCGCCGCACTCGGCCTCGCGCATCAGCGCGGCAAACCCGTGCTCCAGCACGCCGGCCCGGATGCGCCCCAACACATAGTCGCGGGTGTGTTTCTCCAGCACCACATTGTCGATCCCCTTGAGGTCGAGCAGTTGCGACAGCAAAAGCCCCGACGGCCCGCCGCCAACGATGCCCACCCGGGTTTTGAGATTGGTTCCCATGCAACGCCTCCCGTTCGCGTATATGCAGAATCTGTGCCACTATCGCGGCCGATCCCCCCTGTTTGAATGGACCAAAACCACAGCCGCCTGTACCGATCGAACATGAAACGGATCGAGAGCTACAACCTGTTCGGCGAATCGGACGACCTGCCCGACGTGGTCCATTGCGAGGAAATCGCCACCCGGTCGCTGCGGCACGACTGGGAATTCGTCCCCCATCGTCACGCGCGTCTGCATCAGGTTCTGGCGGTGGCCGAAGGCGGTGGCCGGGCGACGCTCGACGGCGAGACCCGGGCGCTCGCGCGCGGCCATGTGGCCAATGTGCCGGCCGGCTGCGTGCACGGGTTCAGCTTCACCCCGGGCACCGAAGGCTGGGTGGTGACGATCCCGGTGGAGGTGCTCGACGAAGGCCTCGCCGAGGGCGAAGGCCTGCGGCCGATGCTGGCGCGTCCCCATGTCTTCGACAGCACCGACGAGATCGCCGCCACCATCCGCGCGATCTTCGCCGCTTTCGACGGCCGTGCCTTCGGCCGCGCCCATGAGCTGCGCGCCCGCACAGCGCTTCTCGCCGGTCTTGTCGCCCGCGCCATCGCCGAAGCCGGCCTCCCCGGCGCCGCCGCCACCGAAAACACCCTGCAACGCCGTTTCGAAACCCTGGTCGACGCCCATTACGCCGAGCACCTGCCGGTCTCGACCTATGCCGCCCGCCTCGGCGTCACCCCGACCCATCTCACCCGGGTGATGCGCGCCGCCACCGGACGCCCGGCCACCGAAGTGATCCGCGAGCGCATCATCCGCGAGGCCCGCCGCCAGCTCGCCTATTCGACCCTCTCCGTCGCCCAGATCGCCTACGGGCTCGGCTATGAAGACCCGGCGCATTTCTCCCGCGTGTTCCGCCGCGCCACCGGCCTCTCCCCCACCGGGTTCCGCCGAAAATCCGAAGCCAGCGCCTGACCCGCCCCTTTTTCCTGGGTGAAATACTCCACGGGGGTCCCGGGGGTGTGAACCCCCCCGGGCAGCGGCCTCAGCCACACTCGAGAAGCATGGTGCCCGCCGCGGTATTCGACACCGGGATGTGATAATTCCGCGTCACCTCGGTCACCTTGTTGCCGAGCGCCCCGCGCATCATCATCCACATCAGAAATTCCGTCCCCTGGGCCCCGGCCTTCTCCACCAGTTGCTGGCGGGTGATCTTCGTCAGCACATCCGGGTCATGGACGATATGCTCCATGCAATAGCGGTCAAACTCCTTGTTGATGAACCCGGCCCGCTGCCCCTCGAGCTGATGCGACAGCCCGCCGGTCCCGAGCACCACGATCTTCGCGTCCTCCGGGAAGCTCAGCAGCGCATGTCGCAGGGCGCGGCCGAAGGCGAGCGCGCGTTTCACCGTCGGGATCGGGTGCTGCACCGTATTGGCGCTGACCGGCACGGTCTTCGGCATGTCGGGATGATGCGGCGCCCCCGGCCAGAACAGCTGCATCGGCACCACGAACCCATGATCCACCGCCAGCTCCTGACAGGAGGTGATGTCGAACTCATCCGCCACCATGCTCTCGATGATATGCCAGCTGAGCTCCGGCGCGCCGGGGAACGGATCGAGCGCGGGCAGCCCCCAGCCTTCGTCCTCGTTGCGGTATTCATGCGCCGCCCCGATCGCGAAGGTGGGCATCTTGTCGAGAAAGAAACCGAGCCCGTGGTCATTGTAGATATTGATCACATAATCGGGCCTGTGCTCGGCGATCCAGGCATGGATCGGCGGGTAGCCCTCGAAAAACGGCTTCCAATACGGATCTTCCTGCAAGCCTTTCTGGATCGCATTGCCGATTGCGGGAATGTGTGATGTAGCGATGCCACCGATAATCTGCGCCATGATACCCCCCTATGCCTGGCTCTTGAGGAAGTCCTGGAATTCCTCGGTGGTCATGCCGGTCTGCATGCCGCCCACGTCCTGCACCCCGAGCTTGAAGATCCCGGCGAGCTTGGCGAGGTAATAGATATTCCCTCCCGCCTCGATCATCCCGAGCACATCACGGTCGCGGACCGCCTGTTTCTGCGCTTCGTTGAGGCCGAATTTTTCCATATAGGCTTCGGCATCGGCCACAAAGGCATCGCGCGCCGCCTGGGCGTTGAAGGAATAACACATCTTGTTCAGCGCATAGCCTTTCATGGCCTGCTTGCCGTCGAAGAGCGTGGTTCCGGGAATGTCGATATGGTAGTCGAAGCCTGGCATGTCAGCCATGTCTGTTTCCTCCGCTGTCATCTGGCCCAGTAGAGCCGCATCGGGTTGTCCACGAGCAATTTGCGCCGCACCTCTGCGTCAGGCGCGATGCGCGGGATGAAATCGACGAGGTTTCCGTCGTCGGGCATGTGGGATGTCATGTTGGGATGCGGCCAGTCGGTGCCCCAGAGCACCCGGTCGGGGAACAGTTCGACGATCCTCGCCGCAAAGGGCACCACATCACCGTAACCCGGCGGCCCCGCCACCGACAGCCGCTCCGGACAGGTGACCTTGGTCCAGATATGCGGGTTGTCCTGCATCAGCCGGATGAAAGCGCCGAAATCCTCATGCTCCACACCTTTGGCAATGTCGGGCCGGCCCATATGGTCGACCACGACGATGCCCGGCAGCCCGGCGAGGAAGGGCGCCAGCCCCGCAAGATCGGCGGCCTCGAAATAGACCACGATCGACCAGCCGAACTCCTGAATCCGCTCCGCCACCTCGACGAAATGCGCCCGCGGTGTCGCTTCCACCAGACGGCGCACGAAGTTGAACCGCACCCCGCGCACCCCGGCGGAATCCATCTCCGCAAGCGCGTCGCGGCTGATGTCATGGCGCACCGAAGCCACACCGCGCGCCCGCGCGCCGCCGGCCCGGCAGGCATCCACCAGCGCCGCATTGTCCGTGCCATGACAGGTGGCCTGCACGATCACATTGCGCGAAAACCCGAGATAATCGCGCAATTCAAAGAGCTTGTCCTTGCCCGCGTCGCAAGGCGTGTATTTCCGCTCGGGCGCGAAGGGAAAGGCCTCGCGCGGCCCGAACACATGGCAATGCGCGTCCACCGCCCCCTCGGGCAACACGAAATCCGGACGTTTCGGGGCGGGGTGAAAGTCGAGCCAATCGGCATCGGTGATCTGTTTTTCCATGCGTCAGTCTCCAAACACCTCGCCGTCCATCAGCTTGCGCGCGGTGCGCAGGATGGCGGCCGAAGCCGGGGTTCCGGTGGCATCCAGCCGGACGATGACACTCATCTCCCCGGTGGGATGTTCGATGGCGAGCCTGCGGGTCGCGCCCGCGCCGGTCTCGGCCAGCGCCGCGGCCGGCGTGCCCTCGATCAGACAGGCGGTGGCGACCGACACCGCCCCCAGCACGCCGATGGACTTGTGGCAGCGATGCGGAATGAAGGTCCGGGTCGCCACCGCCCCCCCTGCCCTCGGCGCACTCACCATGGTCAGCTTCGGCACCGATTTTTCGGCCACATCGCCGAGGTTCATCAGCAGCCCGGCCTCAAGCCGGATCGCCTCCAGCTTCTCCCGCAGGCCCACATTGGCCTCCAGCACCTCCGGGCTTTCGTCGCCCGCAATCCCGAGATCCGCCGCCCGCAGCACCACGCAGGGCATGCCGTTGTCGATCAGCGTCGCCTCGACGCCCCCGACCAGATCCACCGCATGCCCCGTCGGCAACAGCGCCCCGCAGGAACTCCCCGCGGTGTCGCGAAACTCCAGCGGCACCGGCGCGGCCGTGCCCGGCACGCCGTCAATCCGCGCGTCACCGCTGTAGCACACCGCGCCACCGGGGGTGGCCACCTCCGCCACCGCCACCTGTCCGGTGTTCTCCATATGGATCGCCACCCGCGTCACCTCGCCCGCCACCGGCACCAGCCCGCGCTCGATGGCAAAAGGCCCGACGCCCGCAAGAATATTGCCGCAATTCTGCGCGTCCGACACCAGCGCCCGGTCGACGAACACCTGAAGGAACAGATAATCCACATCGACCCCGGGACGCGCCGAGCGCTTCACCACCGCCACCTTGGACGTCAGCGGATCGGCCCCGCCCATGCCGTCGATCTGACGCACATCGGGCGACCCCATCACCCGCAGCAGAAACGCATCCCGCGCACCCGCCTCCGCCGGAAGGTCGGAGGCCAGAAAATACCCGCCCTTCGACGTTCCGCCCCGCATCCACATCGCCCGCACAGCTTCAGCCAAGGCCTTGTCCTTCCTTTGTTCCAGAAATACCTCGGGGGGTCCGGGGGGCTGGCCCCCCGGCAATGGTGTGGTCCGGGTCGCCCCCCACCGCCCCCTCAGATATATTTCAACCCCTTCGCCGCCAGCCGCTCGCGCATCCCGTAAATGTCGAGCCCCAACTCCCCGGCCGCAAACCGCGCTCGCTTCGCCTCCTCATCCGCCACCCGGGCGCGCGCCTTCTCCAGCACCGCCACAGCCTCTTCGCGGCGCACGCAGACCACCCCGTCATCATCGGCCACGATCACATCGCCGGGATTGACCAGCTCGCCCGCACAGACCACCGGCACATTGACCGAACCGAGCGTCTCCTTGATCGTCCCCTGCGCGCCCACCGCTTTCGACCACACCGGAAACCGCATCTCCGCCAGATCCGCCACATCGCGCACCCCGGCGTCGATCACCAGCCCGCGGCAACCCTTCACCATCGCCGAAGTCGCCAGCAGATCGCCGAAGTAGCCCGCATCCGACGGCGAGGTGGTGCCAAGCACCATGATGTCGCCCGCCTCGATCTGTTCGATCGCCACATGGACCATCCAGTTGTCCGCAGGCGGGCTCAGGATCGTCAGCGCCGACCCCGCCACCCGCGCGCCGGGCCAGACCGGCCGCATGTAGCTCGCCAGCAACCCCTTGCGCCCCTGCGCCTCATGCACCGTCGCACAGCCCATCTCCGCAAGCCCGTCGACCACCTCTTGCGGCGCCCGCCCGATCTGTTGAACCACGACCCCCGTGGTGCCCGGCTCGATCCGCATCACTCCAGCTCCTCGACCGTCCGCGGGAACACCGCCTCGAACCCTTCGGCGTATTTCGCGGGCTTCCCGCCCGCCATGCCGCCCGAATTGCGGCGGTAATGGTTGGCGCGGTTTTCGGCGACATTCTCGTAGAAATGCCACAGATGTTCCTGCCCCTGCATGCACTGGATCGCGGCCCATTTCTTGTCCCAGACCGGGGTGATGTCGAGAAACACATTGGGCTTCCAGCCCATCTGTTCGGTCTGGTGCGGCTCGAACAGGTAAAGCTGCGGCGCGCCCAGCACCTTCTGGCCCGGGTTGTGCCCCCAGGCCTGCGCCACCATGCGGGCTTCCAGCACAAAGTCGGTGGTGCGCATGTGGTCGGTGTTGTATGGATCCCATTTCGAATGCGAAAACATGAAGGTCGGCTGCACCTCGCGGATGATGTCGACCATCATGTCGAGGGTCTCGCGGCCAAGATCGAGCGGATAATCGCCCCGGTCGAGAAAGCGGATGTCGCTGACGCCCAGCGCCCGGGCGGCGTTTTCGGCCTCTTCGCGCCGCGCCGCCTTGACCCGCTCCAGCGTCATCCCCTCCTGCTTCCACAATTTCGCGCTTTCGCCGCGTTCGCCGTAGCTGAGGCAGACCACGGTCACCTCGTAGCCTTTGGCCGCGTGCAGCGCGATGGCGCCGCCGGCGCGCCAGACGAAATCGGCGGAATGGGCGGAAATGACCAATGCGGTCTTGCGGTCGGACATATGTGTCTCCCTTGGGGTCGTTTGGGGCCGCTTCCCTGACCTGTTCGGTCGGCCGGGGTTTCTCCGGGTTGTTTTGGGCTTAGCCCCGAACCCCGCAGGGGACCATTTGAATCCCTCCCCCCGATCATAAATTATTGCTATGGCGAGCCTGCGCTCGCACAGGCGAAGCTGGATACAGGCCGTGCAATGACATTGGAATTCCCTAATCTGAGACATCTTCGTGCGTTCATCGACGTTGCGGATGCGGGCGGTATCAGCGCCGCGGCGCACCGGGTTCACCTCAGCCAGCCGGCGGTGACCCAGGCGATCTCGGGGCTCGAACGGCGCTTCGGCGCGGCGCTGTTCACCCGGGGCCCCGGGGGCATGTTTCCCACCGCCGAAGGCGCGGTGCTGCTTGCCCGGGTGCGGCGGATGTTCGGCCACCTCGCCGAAGGCGCCGGGCGGGCGTTGCGGCTGGCGGGGCGCGGAGAGCCGCGCGGTGAGACGAAACCGGTTGCGGATTTCCACCTGCGCGCAACCGCGGCGCAGCTGCGGGCGCTGATCGCGGTGCGCGACGCGGGCAGTTTCAGCCTCGCCGCGCGCGCGCTTGGCCTCGCGCAACCCTCGGTTCACCGCGCCGCGCGCGATCTGGAGCGCCTCGCGGGGCTGACGCTGTTCGCCCCCGCCCGCAAGGGTGTCGACCTCACCCCGGCCGCCGAGGCCTTTGCCCGCGCGGTGAAACTCGCGGCGGCGGAACTCGGGCAAGGGCTTGACGAGCTTACCCGGCTCGCGGGCGCGGATGCGACCCGCATCCGCGTGGGCTCGCTGCCGCTGTCGCGCAGCGAGATCCTGCCCGCCGCCTGTGATGCGCTGTTGCGGGAGGCCGCGGGGGTGCAGCTCCGCTTCACCGACGCGCCGTTCGGCGAGCTTCTGCGCAGCCTGCGTTACGGCGAACTCGATCTTCTGGTCGGCGCGCTGCGCGACCCGCCCCCCGCCGAGGACGTGGTGCAGGAGGCGCTGTTCGACGACCGGCTGGCGGTGATGGCGGGCCCCGGGCATCCGCTCGCCCGGCGCACCGGGCTGCGGCTCGAAGACACGCTGCACTACCCCTGGATCGCCGGCCCGAAGGACACGCCCGCCGGGGCCTATCTCTACCGCAGCCTGCGGATCGGTGAGCTCGCGCAAAGCCCGGTGTCGGTGGTGACTTCGTCGATGGTGCTGGTGCGCGGGCTGCTCACCCGGGGGCCGTATCTTACGCTGATGTCGCCGCGACAGGCGGCGGTGGAGGTGGCGCAGGGGCTGATGCAGCCGCTCGATCTGCCGCTGCCGGGCTCGGCGCGGCCGATCGGGCTGACCATGCGGGCGGGCTGGATACCGACGCCGACACAGGCGCGGTTTCTCGACCTCCTGCGGGCGGCGGCGGGGGCGTAACAAGGGGCGGTCCGACCCCACCTACAGGCAAAACCAATAGCCCGGCGGCGGTTTCGATTTCCCCTCGCCGCCTCCGCCCCCTAGCTCTGAAGGAAACCCGGATGCGACAGCCGCATTCCGACTTGTCATGGGCGCGGCGCCCGGCGAAAACACCTCAAGCGCCCGCCCCGGCGTAACGAAACCCGCAACAAGACCCACGGCCGCAACGGCCCCCGACCCTGATCTGAGGAGACATTTCATGCGTATCTGCGTAGCCGGTGCCTACGGCGCCTTCGGCCTCAAACATCTCGACGCCCTCGCCCGGATCGAGGGGGTGGAGGTCACCTCCGTCATGGGGCCGACGAAGGAGAAGATCGAGGCACTGGCCGCCGAACGCGGCATCGCCCATGCCGGCACCACGCTCGAAGACTGCCTCGCCCGCGAGGATGTCGACGCGGTGATCCTCTCGACCCCGACCCAGATGCATGCCGAGCAGGCGATCGCCTGCATGGCGGCGGGCAAACATGTGCTGGTGGAAATCCCGATGGCGGATTCGCTCGCGGATTCGCGCCGCATCGTGGCGAAGCAGGAAGAGACAGGGCTGGTGGCGATGGCGGGTCAGGTGCGCCGCTTCAACCCGTCGCATCAGTGGATCCACAACCGGATCGCGGCGGGCGAGCTCAAGCTCCAGCAGATGGATGTGCAGACCTATTTCTTCCGCCGCACCAACACCAACGCCAAGGGCGAGCCGCGCAGCTGGACCGACCATCTGCTGTGGCACCACGCCTGCCACACGGTGGACCTGTTCCAATATCAGACTGGCGAAAGCGTCTCGGAGGCGTTCGGACTTCAGGGCCCGGCGCATCCCGATCTCGGCATCGCCATGGACATGGCGATCGGCATGAAGACCCCCTCGGGGGCGATCTGCACCCTCAGCCTGTCGTTCAACAATGACGGGCCGCTGGGCACGTTCTTCCGGTATATCTGCGACAATGGCACCTATATCGCCCGCTATGACGATCTGTTCGACGGGCGCGAAAACCAGATTGATCTGTCGGACGTGGCGGTGTCGAACAACGGCATCGAGCTGATCGACCGTGAGTTCGTGGCGGCGATCCGCGAAGGCCGCGAGCCCAACGGGTCGGTGGCGCAGGTGTTGCCGGCGATGGAAACGCTCGACCGGATCGAGAAAGGCTTCCGGAGCTGAGATCGGACCGGGTTTCGCCCGGAGTTTCACCCGGAGCGCGACGTGAGCCGGGGGCGCTGCCCCCGGACCCCCGGAGTATTTGCCCCAGGAAAAAGAAGATGGCGCCGGGGCGAAGGCGGGGGTCACGCCTCGATGGCGATGTAGTGCAGGCTGCGGGCGACGGATTTCAGGTCTTCGGCTGCGGCGATCCTGAACAGGGCGCGGCTCCTCTTGTGACGCCCGAGTGCAGACGCCCTGCCGGGGGCAAAGGAAGTGGCCTGCACCATTGACCCGAACGCCCGCCATGGGCCAGACTTTTCCGCATCTACGGCGAGGGAGGACACCATGGGCTGGCTTAATGACGAAAACGGGCTTGAGAAAACCGCGGCCAACCATGTGCCGCTGACACCGCTCAGCCATCTGAACCGGGCGGCGGCGCATTTTCCCGACAAGACTGCCATCGTCGACCGGGGGCGCCGTTTTACCTATGCCGAATATCACGCCCGGGCGTCGCGGCTCGCGTCGGCGCTGGTTCAGGCCGGGGTGGGCCCGGGCGATGTGGTGGCGACGCTGCTGCCCAACACCCTGCCGCAGGCGGAGGCGCATTGGGGGGTGCCGGCGGCGGGCGCGGTGCTGAACACGATCAACACCCGGCTCGATGTCGACACCATCGCCTATATCTTCGGCCATGGGGAGGCCAGGGTGGCGCTGGTCGACACCGCCTTTCTCGGACCGGTCGAGCGGGCGATCGCGCGGATGGAGGGCGCGGGCCCCCGGATCATCGAGGTGGCCGACCCGGAGGCCGGGTTCCAGCCCACGGGGCGGCATCTGGAATATGAGGATTTCATCGCCGCGGGGTCGGCCGATTTCCCGTGGCACCTGCCCGAGGACGAATGGGAAAGCCTCGCGCTCAACTACACCTCCGGCACCACCGGACGGCCGAAAGGCGTGGTCTACAGCCATCGCGGCGCCTATCTGCATACGCTCGGGCTGGCGCTCGACTGGGGGCTGAACCGCGACACGGTCTATCTCACCATCGTGCCGCTGTTTCACTGCAACAACTGGGTGCACACCTGGGCAATCCCGGCGGTGGGCGGCACCGTGGTCTGTTGCCGCGACATCACCGCCAAGGCGATCTATGACGCGATTGCCGACGAGGGGGTGACCAATTTCGGCGGCGCGCCGATCGTGCTCAACATGATCGTGAATGCGAAAGACGAAGACCGGCGGGCGTTTGACCACATCGTCAACACCTATACCGCCGGCGCGCCGCCGCCCGCCGCGATCCTGGCCGCAATCGAGCCGCTGGGTTTCCGGGTGACCCAGACCTACGGGCTCACCGAGACCTATGGCCACACGGTCGAATGCATCTGGAAGGACGAATGGGCGGATCTGCCCGATGAAGAGCGGTTTGCGCGCAAGGCCCGCACCGGGCTCGGGCAGGTGATGATGGAACATGTGACCGTGCTGGAGCCCGAGAGCATGGCGCAGGTGCCGATGGACGGCGAGACCGTGGGCGAGGTGATGTTCCGCGGCAATGTGGTGATGAAGGGCTATCTCAAGAACCCGGAGGCCACGGCCGAGGCGTTCCGGGGCGGTTATTTCCATTCGGGCGATGTCGCCCGGCAGCATCCGGACGGCTATATCAAGATCACCGACCGTTCGAAGGACATCATCATCTCCGGCGGCGAAAACGTGTCGTCGGTCGAGGTCGAGGCGGCCTTGATGCATCACCCGGCGGTGCTGCTCTGCGCGGTGGTGGCGAAGCCGGACGAGAAATGGGGCGAGGTGCCCTGCGCTTTCGTGGAGCTGAAGGAGGGCGCCGAGGCCAGCGAGGAAGAGCTCATCGCCTTCGCGCGGGAGCGGCTTGCGGGGTTCAAGACACCGAAACAGGTGATCTTCGAGGAGCTTCCCAAGACCTCGACAGGCAAGATCCAGAAGTTCCAGCTGAGGAAACGCGTGAAGGAGCTTTGAGCGGGGTTTGCGAGCGGGGATTTGCCGGGGGGCGTCGGGGGGCGTCGTGCAACGCTCTGTTTTCATGGGTGAACCCATTGTTTCCCGACGCGTTTCAGGGCGGTGTGACACAGGCCGGGGTTTGGGTTGGAAGCGGGCCAGGTTCCTGTAGAGGCCGGGATCCTGCCGGTCAGCTTTGGCGAGGTGGGTGTCCAATAGTCCGGAATTCCGGACTACTGGATTACTGGAATACCGGAATTCCGGACTATTGGACTTTGTCGTCCCGACCACACACGCCCCGGAAAAACTGGACGCTTGCCACCCGCCCGCGCTATCTTCCCCCACAAACGAGCAACGAGCAGTCCCGGCCCCGATGACGGCCCTCAGGAAATATCAGCGGCTGGAAGCCCCTGGCCTCTGGCAGAGCGCCCCGGAGGCGCGGCGGCTTGATGTTGCCGTCTCCATCGGTGACGCCACCCTCACCCTCGCCGACATGTCCGGGCGGCCGCTCGCGCATTGGTCGCTGCCCGCTGTGCGGCGGCTGAACCCCGGTGCACGCCCGGCACTCTATTCCCCTTCCGCCGCCATGGACGAGGCCGAGACGCTCGAGATCGCCGAGCCGTTGATGATCGAGGCAATCGAGACCGTACGACGCGCCATCGAGCGATCCCACCCGCGCAAGGGCCGGCTCAGGCTGGCGGTCACGACTGCGGCTGCCGCACTGATGCTTGCGGCGGCGGCGGTCTGGCTGCCGTCTGCCCTTACCCGGCATACGCTCTCGGTTCTGCCTGACGCGGTGCGGGCCTCTGTCGGCATGCATCTGCTCGAGCGGATCGAACGGGTGGCCGGTGCGCCTTGCGGCGACAAGCTCGGACAGGCCGCGCTCGACCGGCTGGCGGCGCGGGTTGCCGGGGCGGCGGAGACACTGAAGGTGCGGGTGCTTGCCTCCGGGATTGACGGGGCACGGCACCTTCCGGGCAAGATCGTGCTGCTCGACCGGGCGCAGGTCGAGGATTACGAACAGCCTGACGTGGCGGCGGGGTTCATCCTCGCCGAGGTGCAGCGGGCCTCCGACCGCGACCCGATGGCTCCCCTGCTCGATCACGCCGGTCCCCTGGCCACCGCCCGGCTGCTGACCACCGGAGAACTCCCCGGCGGGGTGCTCGACAGCTATGGCGAAGCGGTTTTCGCTCAGGCCCCGGCGGCAATTGCCAGGGAACCGCTGCTGGAGCGGTTCTCTGCCGCCGGGGTGCGGATCACACCCTATGCCCTCGCCCTCGACCAGACCGGCGAGACCACGCTCGGGCTGATCGAGGCCGACCGTATCTCCGCCGAAGAGGCGGTACCGCTGCTGCCGCCCGAGGACTGGGCACGGTTGCAGGCGATCTGCACAAGGTAGACGGCCCGGATTGCCGTGGGGAGGATGCCGGGGCCGGGAGGTCCCGTGAAGCTCCGGGGAAGCTCCGGGCGGCAAACCCCACCCTCCGGCGGGGCTTTCAGGCTGTTGGGTGCCAGGGCTGCGGTCAGCCGGTCAGCCGCGGGTATAGGCATCCGGGTAATGGCCGCGCAGGGTTCTGAGCGCGCGTTGCAATTCCGCCGGATCCGTGAACGGACCCGCCAGCACCTGGGTGAGCCCGGAGCGGGTATGCGAGGTTGCCGCGCTCATGCCGAGCCTCTGGATATTCGCCACCGCGTTTCTGGCATTCCCGGCCTGCCGGAAGGCACCGACCTGCACGTAGCGCGGCCGGCTCATCGTGGCAGATGCCGCATTGCCGGCAGCCGGTTTCGCGGCACCCCGGGCCTGCGGCATCGGCGCCGTGGCGCTGCCGCTCCGGGGTCCGCGGTTCGGGTTCAGCCGGTCGTCGTCCCAGGCCGGACGGTAACCGGCCGGAATCGACGGGGCCGGGCTGCCGGGGCCGGGCGTGGCTTCGAAAATGCCGTCTCCTGCGTTGCGCGCCCCCGCTTGCGCGGTCGGAGCCGGCGCCGCAGGAGTTGCGCGCGCCGCAGGAGCGACGGGAGCGACCGGAGCCGTCCGGCCGGCCGTTGCGATGCCCGGGACCGGATCCTGCGGCGGATAATCATGGCTGAAGCCGTAGCCGTTGCCAAAGGCCGTATTGGGCTCGCCCGGGGCACGGTTGCCGATGATCACATCCGGTCCGGGAGCCGCCGGCGCGGCAGCGGTGCGCGTGGCGGGGGCCGGGTGGGCGATCAGGCGGGAGCGGCTGCCGTCACCGTGGGTCACGATATAGGCGACATCTCGGCTCATGCCCGCGGGGCAACTGATCTTCACAGTGTCACCGCCGATCCTTACCCGCAAGGCAGAACCGTCTGCGGTACAGGTTACCGCCAGGGTCCGGTCAAAGCCTTCGGGGGCCGGCGAAGAGCCCGGAGAGGGGGCCGGCGGCGGGGCAGCCGCGGCGGGCGCGGCGGCAGAAGGTGCGGACAGATGTGCCGTGCGTTTCGGCGTCGGCGTCGGCGCAGGGGCCGGAGCGGCGGCACGCGCAGCCGGTGCACGCGCGGCGGGCGCGGGGGCCGGCGCAGATGCGGCGGGCGCAGGAGGGGCGGCGGCAACCGGCGGCGGAGCGGGTGGCGCGGGCGGTTCGGGCGGAGCCGCCGCGCCCGCAGCCGGGGCGGCCGCGACCGAGGCGCTCGGTGTCATCCCGCAGATCACCGTCTTGCGGTCCCGCGACAGGCGCGGCACCCAGTTGACCGTCGAGCCGATCGAAGCGCGCACATAGACGCAGCCACGGCTGTCGACAAAAACCTCTTTCGAAAAACCTGGCGGCGGGGCCTCTGCGGGCGTGGCCGCCTGCGACAGGGTCAACCCGGTGGCCGCGGCACCCCACAGCAAGGCAACGGCGGCCAGCGCGGCCGCAGATGATGAAAATCTCATTTCCCGTCCCCCAAGACAGATGTGGCAACACTGTGGCAAAGCCAAAGCCACGAGTCCAGAGGGTATAACGATTCGAACCGGATTTCAGGAACAATCCCGCCGGGTTGCGTCGGAATTGTACTATTTCGTTCCATACATGCGGTCGCCCGCGTCGCCCAGACCGGGCACGATGTACCCATTTTCATTGAGTCTTTCGTCCACGGCGGCGGTCACGATCGGCACGTCCGGATGGGCCTCGCGCATCCGCTCCACCCCTTCCGGCGCCGCCAGCAGACAAAGGAATCGGAGGGTCCTGGCGCCGGCTTCCTTCAACAGATCAATCGCCGCAACAGAACTGTTGCCGGTGGCGAGCATCGGATCGACCACGATCACCATCCGGTCTTCGATCTCGGAAGGCACCTTGAAGTAATACTGCACCGGTTCCAGAGTTTCCTCGTTGCGGTAGAGCCCGACGAAGCCGACCCGGGCGGAGGGAATCAGCTCGAGCACGCCGTCGAGCAACCCGTTGCCCGCGCGCAGGATCGAGACCAGTGCCATCTTCTTGCCCGCGAGAATCGGCGCCTCCACCTCTTTCAGCGGGGTTTCGATGGTGCGGCTGGTCATCGGCAGTTCGCGGGTCACCTCATAGGCCAGCAGCAGGGAGATTTCGCGCAGGAGCTGGCGGAAACTGGCCGTCGAGGTCTCTTTCTGGCGCATCAGGGTCAGCTTGTGCTGCACGAGCGGGTGTTTCACGACGGTCAGGTGGTCAAGCATCTTTCGGCTCCAGTCTCTCGGCGATGAGTGCCGTCACCGCATCATCGCAAAAGCCGGCGCCAAGGGCCACCCGGGTTGCGCGCGCTCCGAGCCGGTTGCGCCCGGCCCGGAGAGGGGCGCACACAGCGGGACGTTCAGCGGGACGTTCCCGGCGCGGCCATCACAGAAAGCTCTTGCCCGCGCCGCGCTCCTCCAGCCCGAGATGGTCTGCCACCGACGCGCCGATGTCGGCAAAGCCCACCTGCCCCACCGCTCTTGTGCCAACCCCCCAGCCGAGCACCGGCACGCGTTCGCGGGTGTGGTCGGTGCCGACCCAGGAAGGGTCGTTGCCGTGGTCGGCGGTGAAGATCGCCAGATCGCCTTCCCCGAGCGTGGCGAGGAAACGCGGCAGCTCGCGGTCGAACCATTCGAGATGGCGGGCGTAGCCCGCGATATCGCGCCGGTGGCCGTATTTCGAATCGAACTCGACCAGATTGGCAAACACCAGCGCGCCCTCCTCCGCCTTTTCGCCCCAGCCCACCAGCGCCTCGAACAGATCGGCGTCGGCCCCGTGGATGCCGCTGTCCATGCCGCGATGGGCAAAGATGTCGTCGATCTTGCCGATCGCATGCACCGGCCGGCCGGCGGCCTGGGCCCAGTCCATCAGCGTCGGCGCGGGCGGTTCCAGCGAGAAATCCTTGCGGTTGGTGGTGCGGGTAAAGCCGGTTTCGGGCGACCCGACGAAGGGCCGCGCGATCACCCGGCCGACGCGCATGTCATGCAGCATCGGCGCCACCGCCCGGCACATCTCATAGAGCCGCTCAAGCCCGAAGGCCTCTTCATGGGCGGCGATCTGCACCACCGAATCGGCGGAGGTGTAGACGATCGGCAGGCCGGTCGCGATGTGTTCGGCGCCAAGCTCGTCGAGGATCACCGTACCGGAGCTGTGCTTGTTGCCAAGCACCCCGCCCGCACCGCCGGCCTCGATGAGCGCCCGGGTCACATCTTCGGGGAAGGCGGGTTCGGTCTTGGGGAAATAGGTCCAGTCGAACGAGACCGGCACGCCCGCGATCTCCCAGTGGCCCGAGGGCGTATCCTTGCCGCGGCCGGTCTCGGTGGCGGCGCCCCAGAGCCCCTGCGGCGTGGCGTCGAGCCCCGCCGGACGGGTGCCACAGGCCAGCGCGGCAGCGGCGCCGAGGCCGAGCGCGTCGAGATTGGGCAGCGCCAGCGGTCCGGCACGGCCGTCATCGGCCTTTCCGGCAGCGCAGGCGGCGGCAATGGCACCGAGGGTGTTGGCGCCGGTATCGGGGGTGCCGTCATTGAAGAAACCGGCGGCGTCGGGCGCGCCGCCGATACCGAAACTGTCGAGCACAACGATGAAAGCACGGGTCATTTGACGGTCTCCAGCTGGGCCTTGGCAAAGGCATGGGGAAGCAGGTCTTCGATGTTGAGGGTGAGCCTGTCGCCCGCGAGATTGGCGCAGGTGACCCGGGTGCCGGGCGGGGCAAACTCGGCGATCTTCTGGCGGCAGCCGCCGCAGGGGGTCACCGGCGTGGGGGCGTCGCCGATCACCGCGATCTCGGCAATGGCGGTTTCACCCGCCGCCACCATCGCGGCGATGGCCCCGGCCTCGGCACAGGTGCCCTCCGGGTAGGCGGCGTTTTCGACATTCACCCCGGTGAAGACCCTGCCCGAAGGCGTGCGGAGCGCCGCGCCGACCTTGAAACCCGAATAAGGCGCGTGGGCATTGGCGCGCACGGCGGTTGCAGCTTCGATGAGCGGCATCGGCATCTTCTCCCCCTTTGTCCGAATGGCCCAAGGTTAGCCACCCGCCGCGCCCCGGCGCAAGCCCATCACGGGCGGGAACCGGAGCCCGCCCGAAGAGACGCTGCGGAAACCGGGGCGGGACCGGCTATTGTGCATCGTCCTCCGGCCGGATGAGCGTGCCGTCGCCACGGAACCGGGCGCCTTCGGGAAGCACCGGCGCGGGACCGGCCATGTGACGCGACGTCGGGCCTTCGCCAGCCTGCATCGCGGCGGCGGGAACGGGCGGTTCGGGCACGGGGGCCGCGCTGACAGGAAACGCAGGCGCGCCAGGGCCTGTTGTATCCGGCGCTGTCGCGGTCTCGGTCTCGGGCGCTGCTTCGGCGGGCGCGGCTTCTGCGGGCGCGGCGGTGTCGGGCGCGGGCATTTCTTCAGCGGAGGAGGCGCCCGGCCCGGCCGGGGCACCGGCTTCGGCCGCAGCGGGTTCGCCGGCTTCGGGCGCCGCGGGCTCCCCGGTCTGCGTCGCCGTTGCGGGAACCTCCGCTTCCGCTGGCGTTTCCGCCACGGCTTCGCTCACCGGTTCGTTCACCGCCGGGGTTTCGGCCGCGGTCCCGCCGGTGGTCACGACGGTCGTTTCAACCGTTGCCTCCACAACCTCCTCTACCGGCCCTTCCGGGGTTATCGTCACACCTTCGGTCACGGCAACGACCACCGGCGCGGCCTCTCCGGCCACCGCCGCTTCAGCGGTTTCTGCGGGGGGGCCGGACACCGCTTCTGCCGCGCCCGGATCTGCTCCGGTCTCTGCACCCGTCTCTGGCCCCGTCTCTGGCCCGGCGTCGCCCCCGATGGCGACCGTCTCCGCGCCGGGTCCGGCCATTTCTTCGGCCAGCACCGGTGCGTCGCCCGCGATGTCGAAAACCTTGCGGCAGGCCTCGAAACCGTAGAGCCCGCAGGCGGCCCCATCCATGTCGAGCGCCAGAAAGCCCCCGGAAAAGACCTCATAGCCGCGAATCACCTCGGCGAAGAACCGTTTGTAACCCTCGCCGCGCGCCAGGAAAAAGCCCACCTTGCAGCCGCCGGAGGTGCAGTTGAGGGTGGCGGAAGCCGAGCAGACGGCGGCGGCGTAGTCGATCACGACATCTTCACGCCCGTCGCCGTCGAGGTCTTCACGGCGTTCAAACCCCGGCTCCACCGTAACCGTTCCGCCCAGATCGCGGCAATCTCTGGAAATCTCTTCGAGCACCAGCGAGGCGGCATCGCCGACCGGCGGCACCGGTTTGGGGCAGTCGCGCATCGCGGTCAGCAGCGAGTCGGCCGAGAGGGTCAGGCCCATTGGCACCTCTTCCACGCCACCGGGCAGGTTCAGCGAAAGGCTCGCGCGGCGGCCGCGTTGCAGCAGATCGACCATGCTTTCATGCAGCAGCGGGTTGAAGGGCGCGGTCAGGTGGGTATGGCCGTCGGCCTCGTGGGGCACGAAGCTCATCACACCCGCCTCGCCGCCATCGACCCCGAGACCCACCTCGACCGGCGCTGTCAGCGTGCCACGCCCGGCAAGGTCGATGGTGAAATGGATCGGCTCGAGCGGGGTGCATTCCAGCCGGAAACAAAGGAAGTCGTCGCTGCCCTCCACGCCCTGAGGGCAGACCGAGGCGCTGGTGCCGCTGCCCTGAGATTCGGTGACGCGCCAAGTCTGCGCGCTGGCCGGCGCGGTGGCAAACAGGACGGCCGGAACCGAGAGGGCGATGAAAGCGGGCAGGAAACGGCGAAGACGGTGCATGGTGCTCCCCGGGGCAATGTGTTCCCGGTCAGGTTGCCCGGGGCGCGGGATTTGTGCAAGCCCTCCGGGCAATAAACGGGCCGCAGCGGGCCGGCTTTGGCCCATGTTGCAAGCGTTTTTGACGGGTTGCCGGTCCGTGCGGCGCTGTCGGGCCTCTGCCCGGCCGCCCGGACCCGGGCGGGTTTGCGCGCCTTGTGGCCGGAAAACGCAAGCCAGAGCGCATTGCCGGCCCCGGTAACGGCCTCAAGCGGCTTGTCGCAAGCCTGTGGGGCCCGTAACAATCACATAGCAAAATGGGAGGTCCACATGGGTTACAAAGAGGTCTACGACAGCTGGAAGGCCGACCCGGAAGGGTTCTGGATGGAGGCGGCCAGGGCAATCGACTGGGACAAACCGCCCTCGAAAGCGCTGTTCGACAAGGGCGACGGTCTGTTCGAATGGTTCGCCGACGGCAAGCTCAACAGCTGCTGGAACGCCGTCGACCGCCATGTGGAAAACGGCCGCGCCGATCAGGTGGCGATCATCTACGACAGCCCGATCACCGGGCGCAAGGCCACCTTCACCTATGCGGAGCTGAAAGCGCGGGTGTCGCGCTTCGCCGGGGGCCTCGCGGCGCGCGGCGTCGGCAAGGGCGACCGGGTGATCATCTACATGCCGATGGTGCCCGAAGCGCTGATCGCCATGCTCGCGGTCACCCGGCTCGGCGCGATCCATTCGGTGGTGTTTGGCGGTTTTGCCGCCCATGAACTCGCGGTGCGGATCGACGACGCCCGGCCAAAGGCGATCATCGCCGCTTCCGCCGGGCTCGAACCGGGGCGGATCGTGCCCTACAAGCCGCTGCTCGATTCGGCGATCGCGCAGGCCAATGACAAGCCGGATTTCTGCGTGATCCTGCAACGCGAGGAGAAACCCGCCGATATGATCGCGGGCCGCGATGTCGACTGGGCCGAGGTCGAAGCCGCCGACCCGGTGGATTGCGTGCCGGTCGAGGGCAATCACCCGGCCTATATTCTCTACACCTCCGGCACCACCGGCCAGCCCAAGGGCGTGATCCGGGACACCGCGGGCCATCTGGTGGCGCTCAACTGGACCATGAAGGCGGTCTATAATGTCGAGCCCGGCGAGGTGTTCTGGGCGGCGTCCGACGTCGGCTGGGTCGTCGGCCACAGCTATATCTGCTACGGGCCGCTGACCTATGGCGCCACCACCATCGTGTTCGAGGGCAAACCCGTGGGCACGCCGGATGCGGGCACCTTCTGGCGGGTGATCGAGGAACACAAGGTCAAGAGTTTCTTCACCGCCCCCACCGCCTTCCGCGCGGTGAAACGTGAAGACCCGGCCGGCGACTATGTGAAGAAATACGATCTTTCGGGGCTCCGTGTGGTCTATCTCGCGGGCGAACGCGCCGACCCGGACACCATCGTCTGGGCCCAGGATCAGCTTGGCATTCCGGTGATCGACCATTGGTGGCAGACCGAAATCGGCTATCCGGCGGTCTGCAACCCGGTCGGGATCGAACTGCTGCCGGTGAAGCTCGGCAGCCCCTCGGTGCCGCTGCCGGGGTTTGACGTGCATATCCTCGACGAGGGCGGTCACGAGGTCGAGGCGGGCACGCTCGGCGCCATCGCCATCAAACTGCCGCTGCCGCCGGGCACGCTGCCCAATCTGTGGAACGCCGAAGACCGGTTCCGGAAGTCCTATCTCACCCTGTTCCCGGGCTATTACGAGACCGGCGACGCGGGCTACAAGGACGAGGACGGCTATCTCTACATCATGGCGCGCACCGATGACGTGATCAACGTCGCCGGACACCGGCTCTCGACCGGCGCCATGGAAGAGGTGCTTGCCTCGCATCCGGATGTGGCCGAATGCGCGGTGATCGGCGTGACCGACCAGCTCAAGGGCCAGCTGCCGCTCGGGTTCCTGTGCCTCAATGCCGGGTCACAGCGCGACCACAAGGAGGTGGTGGCCGAATGCGTGAAGCTGGTGCGCGACCAGATCGGCCCGGTCGCCGCCTTCAAGGCCGCGGTGGTTGTCGACCGCCTGCCCAAGACCCGCTCGGGCAAGATCCTGCGCGGCACCATGGTCTCGATCGCCGATGGCCGGGAATTCAAGATGCCCGCAACGATCGACGACCCGTCGATCCTCGATGAGATCGGGGAGGCGCTGCAAACGCTCGGCTACGCCGGCGGCTGACCGGCTCCGGGCTCGAGCGGGCCGGGCCCCGGCGCGGGGTCATGACCGGTTGGACGGCGGGGTTCCGCAGGTGCGGACCCCGCCGTTTTTCATGATTTTTGCGTTTCCTTTCAAGGCACTGAAGGAGAATCCATTAGTCCGGAATTCCGGACTAATGGACTACTGGCAGTCCGGACAAACAGACGACCATATTCCCCGGAGCCCCACCGCCTGCAGCCCCGGTTTCGGCAGGAACCGGCCGAAGTTAAAACCTGCACGCTTCACCCTCTGACGATCTCCGCCCCGGGGCCCCATATCTCTGTTGTAAGACCCAGAGGAGAACGCCATGGACCCGAAACAGGAAAACAGGACCGGCAAGGATCAGCGGACCTTCACCGAGGAAATAGAGGTCTCCGCCGACAGGTTGATGGGCAAGATCAGGGATCTCGCCAATGAGGCCTCGGTGCGGCGGGTCCGCATCAAGGAGCCCGATGGCGACATCGCCGTCGACATCCCGCTGACGGTCGGCGCGCTGGCCGGCGGTGCCGCGGTGCTTGCCGCCCCGGCGCTGGCGCTGATCGGCGCGGCGATTGCCTTCTTCAGCAAGGTGACCCTCGAGATCGTGCGCGAGGGCGACAATGATGCCACGGCCGACACCGAAAAGCCCCGAGCAGACGACGTTGAAGACGCGGTCGTCGTCGAGGAGGAACCCGGCCCGGGTGGGGTCAAAGGCTGAGCCCCGCATTCGCGCGCCCCCGGCGGGTTGCCGGGGGTTTTCCATAAATTGAGACATTTTCCTTTTCTCAACTCGTGCGTGCAATGCTGCCGGTCATGGAGGTGATCGCGAGGTATTGTCGTGTCGAAGGACAAGCTGCAACAGGGCCTGACCGGGCGTGAGCGCGGCATGGCTGGCGGCGCGGCAGGCGGCGTGGCCCGCCCGCTTCCGCTCGTGCTCGCCGTCGGCGGGACGCAGGAAGACTGGCTGCTTCCCGACGAGGTGTTCGCGGAGGCCGGGTGCCGGCTGCTGCGCGCGCACGGCTCCGACCAGGCCCGCGAAAGCTGCACCGCCCATCCGCCCGACCTCGTGTTCATGCCGCTGGTTATCGAAGGCAGGCCGGCCACAGGCCAGCTGCGCAAATGCCTCGCCCGAGAGCCCCGGCCGGTGGTGGTGGTGCTCGCCTCGAACGACCAGATCGACATCGCCGCCGAGGCAATGCGCCTTGGGGCCCATGATTGCCTGTTTCGCCCCTTCTCCCGCGCCCGCCTCGCCCGCACGATCCACGGCGCGCTGAAACAGCACCGCCGGAAGCATCAGCGATCGCAGTCGGCTCTGCCCAATGACCCGCAGTGCAGCCGCCACGCCGCGCCCGCCGGGCTTCGCGATCCGCTCGCCCTGCCGGACCCGCAAACCGCGGTTGACAGCCTCAGCCTCGCGCGGCGCGGGTTCGTCACCGCGTCCGGTGCGATGCAGGCGCTGCTGCAAAGGGCGCGCGCGGTGGCCCGCTCCGATGCGCCGGTGTTCATCTCCGGCGAGACCGGCAGCGGCAAGAGCTGGCTGGCGCAGATCGTCCATGAGCTTTCGCCCCGTTCCGCGCGGCCGCTGGTCACACTCACCTGCGCCGGGCTGACGCCCGAAACCGTCGACGCGGCCTTCCTGGGGCCCGGCGGGGCGCTCGTCCGCGCCGCCGGAGGAACGCTGCATCTGGATGAACTCGCCGATCTGTCTCCGGCGGTTCAGCCCAGGGTGCTGCACCTGCTCGAAAGGCCCGGACCGGGAGCGGGCGGGGATGGCATCCGGGTGATCGCCTCTACAACGCCCGATCCGGCCGTCTCCGACCCGGCCGCCATGGCGCAAACCGGAGGGCTGCGGCCGGATCTCTACTACCGTCTGCATGTCGCGCCGATCGAAGTACCGCCGCTGCGGGCGCGCGATGGCGATGCGGTACGGATCGCCCGAAGGCGACTGACCATGTGTTCCGAAGCCGAGGGGCGCGGCTTTACCGGGTTTTCCGACAGCGCCCTGTCGATGATCGCGGGCTACGACTGGCCCGGAAACCTGCGCGAGCTCATCAATGTGGTGCGCAGTGTGGTGCTGCTGAACCGGGGGCCGCTGGTCACGCCGGACCTGTTGCCCGCGGAACTGCGCGCCGGCGCGGCCCCGCGGCCGGGCCCGCCCTTTTCCGCGACGCGGAGGAGCGGTGCGGCGGGCGTTTCTGCGGGCAGGATGCGGGCAGACGGGCTGATCGGCATGACGCTCGCCGAGGTCGAGCGCGCGGTCATCGAGGCGACAATCGACGCCGAATCCGGCTCACTCCCCCGCGCCGCCCGGGTGCTGGGCGTTTCGCCCTCTACCCTCTACCGCAAGCGCAATACCTGGAGCAAAGCCGGAAGCTGACCGACGCGCAATCCGCGCGTAACCGTCCGCCGCGGGCGAGCCATTCGGGAGCCTGCCACGCCGTGAGGTGGAACCGTTGGAAAAGGGGTCGGCAGGATGCCAGCGGGCGCCCAGGTCCAGGCCCAAACCCAGGCCCAAACCCAGACCCAAACCCGAGCCTCAACGCCTGCCCCGGCACGGCCCTGGCACAAGCCGCCAAAGGGAGCGCCAGTTCAGGCCGCCCGAGATGCGAAACAGATGCAAAACAAGAGAACGGCTCAGCCGCGGGAAGGCCGTTGAACCCGGCCGACAGCGGAAAGGCGCGCCGCGAGCCCCGCCCGGGCGCAGGCACGCCACGGCGCCGGACGCGGGAACAGGGCGCGCAAAAAGCGGAAAAAGCGAAAAACATGTGCGCGGGCGGTTCACCCGACCCGCGCACATGCCCCCCCGGGCCCGCACAGCCCCCCCGGTTGCGCGGACCCGCCCCGCTGCCCGCGGGGCGCGCGCGCGCGGGCCCCCACCGCGCCCCTCACCATCCGGCTGCGAACACCAGCGCCGCGCCATCGCGGCCGTTCTGGGACATGTTCACATTGGTGCCTTCGCCAAACTGGAACACCCCGAGCCGGTGGCCGTTGCCGTTCTGGTTGACGTGGGCGTTATGGCCCTGGCCCTGCTGCGACACGAGCGCGCGGTTGTCCCATCCGCGCTGCCCAACCGCAGCGGCATTGCCGGACCCTCTCTGGAGCACCTCCACCGCAGCCGAACCGACGGCGGCAAATTGCAGAAACTGCGAGATCGTCTCACGTTCCCTGCCGTTGCTGGCTTCAATCGTCACGCTGACGCTGCCCCCGGCTTCGGCCGGCTGGGCGCCCAGCAGCATCGTGGCCGCAAGGGCCGTGCATATGGCTTTACGCAACATGTTGTTCTCTCTTTCAGCGTTCAGAGGTCCTGGCCCGCGACGGGGCACGTGTAGGTAACGCCGCCGGTGTCGATCGTCAGCCGGGCATCGTAATTCGCGGCCGGCCCCGTAACCATGGCCTCACCGAGGATGGATTGCCCGGGCGCGGCGGGATAGAGGCTGCCGCCCTGGTTGATCGCGGTGCCGTAGCCCTGCACCGTGAAGCGGAAGCTCATGGGGCGGGGCAGGTCGAGCCAGACCCAGGGGCGGAAGATGGTCATGCCGCCGCGGATCTCGGTGGCGATGCCGCAACTCATGGGCGCGGGGCTTTGGGCCGCGGGGCCGGTCTCGGTGGCCAGCATCGGCGCGGCGCAGGCGCTGGCGACAAACAGTGCGCCCGCGGCCAGGAGCCGGAATCTTGCGCCGTCTTTCCGGCTGCGCTTCCGGGCGGGGATGCGGGTGGCTGTTGCGGGAGTGCGTCTGGCTTGCATGTCTCTCTCTCCTTCCTGTTTTCGGTCTTTCTCTGCCTTGGCCGGGGCGGCAGATGCCGCCCCGTGTTGTTCCTGCGGATCAGTCCTGGACGACCACCGCAACGTTGCCGGAGCCGCGCTGGGTGGTGTGCGCGGTATTGCCGTTGCCGGCCTGGATCACCGCGAGCGCGTTGCACCGGCCGCGCTGGTCGACGTCGGCGGCGTTGTTGCTGCCGGCCTGGGCGACGCCGAGGATGTTGCAGCGGCCCGACTGGCTGGTGACCATGTCGTTGTTGCGGCCCGACTGGGTGGCGACGGTGCGGTTGTGGCGGCCGTCCTGGGTGGCGATCGTGGTATTGCCCCAGCCACGCTGAGAAACGCTCAGCCGGTTCCAGTAGCCCGATTGCGACCCACCGATGGACAACATATCGCCCCGCTGGGTGATGCGGATGTTGTTGGTATCCGCAGCGACGGGCGCGGTGGCGGTGGCGACCAGGGTGGCGATTGTGGCGGTCTTGATGAAGCTGAGGAAGGTCATCTCTGTCTCTTTCTGTTGGGTCTTCTGTTGCTTTTCGTTGTGCGCCGCCGGTTTCGGTTCCTTTTCAGCAACGCCCCCGGCAGCGACAAGCCAACCTTGCGCCGGCCCCCTGAAGACACGCAATAACGCCGCGCCGCTATCGCCTGACGACCGCCCCGTTAGGCCATAACAGAATCAGAAAACCAATTTCTTTCAGCTACTTGCAGAAATTCTCACTCAAACGAACTGTTCGCGGATCAAGCGTTCTTCGAGCCCGTGGCCCGGGTCGAACAGCACCCGGTGGGCAATATCGGCGGCACTGGCGATCTCGACCGAGAGCACATTGCCCGAGGGGCGGCCGTCGGCATCGGCCATGACCGGGCGCTTGTCGGGTTCGAGCACATCGATTCGCACCTTTGCCCGTTTCGGCAGCAGCGCCCCGCGCCAGCGCCGCGGCCGGTAGGCGGCAATCGCAGTGACCGCCAGAACATCGGCGCCAATCGGCAGAATCGGCCCGTGCGCCGAGTAATTATAGGCCGTGGAGCCCGCAGGGGTGGCCACAAGCGTGCCGTCGCAGATCAACTCGGCCATTCTCAGCTTGCCATCGACCGAAACCGCCAGTTTCGCCGCCTGCGACCCGGCGCGCAGCAGCGCCACCTCGTTGATCGCCAGCGCCTCGCGGGTCTTGCCGTCGACACAGGTGGCGCGCATCCGTAGCGGGTTGAGCACCGCAAGTTCCGCCGCTTCGACCCGGGCCTCAAGGCCGGTTTCCTCATAGGCGTTCATCAGAAACCCGACCGTGCCCCGGTTCATGCCGTAGACCGGTTTGCCCAGATGCGACAACTGGTGCAGCGTCTGCAACATGAAGCCGTCGCCGCCAAGCGCCACCAGCACATCGGCTTCGTCCTGCGGCACCTGGCCGTAGCGCCGCGTCAGACCGGCAAGCGAGCCTCGCGCCCGCGCACTTTCGGAAGCCGTGAAATGCAGTTTCAAGCCCATGGTGTTTCCCCGTGCGCCGTTTCGGTTCCGAAACAATCACAGGTTTCCGTTCGGCGCCAGAGGAACGGTGGGCCCGGTCTTCCCGCGCCGGGTTTGGGGCTTTCGGGCGCGCGCGATTTCGCCTATGGAAACGGCCAGCTTTTTCCACCGGAGGCCTCCATGACCGACACCGCCAGCCCTGGCTTTTTCACCGAACCGCTGTCCGCGCGCGATCCCGAACTGTTTGCCGCGATCGGGGGCGAACTCAAACGTCAGCAGGACGAGATCGAGCTGATCGCCTCGGAAAACATCGTCTCCCGCGCGGTGCTGGAAGCGCAGGGCTCGGTGCTGACCAACAAATATGCCGAAGGCTACCCCGGGCGGCGCTATTATGGCGGCTGCGACTGGGTCGATGTGGCCGAAAACCTCGCCATCGAGCGGGCGAAGCGGCTGTTCGGCTGCGGCTTTGCCAATGTCCAGCCCAATTCCGGCAGCCAGGCCAACCAGGGCGCCTTCATGGCGCTGATCCGGCCCGGCGACACCATCCTTGGCATGAACCTCGCCTCCGGCGGCCACCTCACCCATGGCGCACCGCCGAACCAGTCGGGCAAATGGTTCAAGGCGGTGCAATACGGGGTGCGCGAGGCGGATCATCTGGTGGATTACGACCAGATCCGCGCCCTGGCCGAGGAACACCGGCCGAAGCTGATCATCGCCGGCGGCTCGGCGATCCCGCGCCAGCTGGATTTCGCCCGCTTCCGCGAGATCGCCGATGCGGTGGGCGCCTTCCTGATGGTCGACATGGCGCATTTCGCGGGGCTGGTGGCGGCGGGCGAACACCCCTCGCCCTTCCCCCATGCGGATGTGGCCACCACCACCACCCACAAGACCTTGCGCGGCCCCCGCGGCGGGATGATCCTCACCAATGACGAGGCGATCGCGAAGAAGGTCAATTCGGCGATCTTCCCCGGGCTCCAGGGCGGGCCTCTGATGCATGTGATCGCTGCCAAGGCGGTGGCCTTCGCCGAGGCGCTGGACCCCTCCTTCAAGACCTACGCCAAGGCGGTGCGCGCCAATGCGGTGGCGCTGGCGGACGAGCTGATGCAAGGCGGGCTCGACATCGTGTCCGGCGGCACCGATACGCATCTGATGCTGGTGGACCTGCGCCCCAAGGGGGTGAAGGGCAATGCCACCGAAAAGGCACTCGGCCGCGCCCATATCACCTGCAACAAGAACGGCATCCCCTTCGACCCGGAGAAGCCGATGGTCACCTCCGGTATCCGCCTCGGCACCCCGGCGGGCACCACCCGCGGCTTCGGCGAGGCGGAGTTCCGTCAGATCGGGCGGCTGATCGTCGAGGTGGTCGACGGGCTCGCGACCCATGGTGAGGCGGGCAACAGCGCCGTCGAGATGGCGGTGAAGGCGAAAGTGGCCGAGCTTTGCGCCCGCTTCCCGGTCTACGAGGGGTTCTGAGGGGCTCTTCGCCTGCGTTCAGAAGGGGCGCTCGCGGGCGCCCCTCTCTATGTTGAGAAATCAGCGCCCCGCCTGACGCCCTGCCCTGAGCCTTGCCAGAAACCCGTCAACCGGCAGCACCGGGCGCAGAATGGCGGCCAACTCGCCGAGCTTCGGGTTTCGCGGGTCAAACAGCGCGTAGCAGGTGAAATCCTGCACCATTGCGCCCTGCTGCTCGAACCCCATCTTCAGGAATTCGGCCCTGGGGCCGGTGGTGAACCAATAGGGGTCGACCCGCTTCAGCGTCTCGCCCGCCGATTCCGGGATGCTGTATCCGGTGCGCGCCCGGTTCTGCCATTGCCAGACATGGGTAAGCTCATGCGCCATGATCACCGAGACCGGGAAGGGCGCGCTTTCGGGGAAACCCGCGAAACTGTCGGCGCGGTAGAAGTCGTAAGAAAAGAACACCGTATTGCCGAGCACGAAGGCGGCGGGCCAGCGCCAGTGGCGCTGGGTGGACCGCTTGCGGGTGCAGAGCCCTTCGGGGGCCTTGCGGACCTTGCCCGGCCCCGCGCCCCCCACCACCGCCCCCGTCTTCGGACGCGGCAACGGCAGCACGCCGATCCCGGCAGTGACACGCACCGCCCCGGTGTCGAGCGTGTCGCCGAACAGGCTTTTCGCCACCGCCGTCTCGTTGGGGGTGAGCGGGCGGGTACAGGCGGCCGTCAGCGCCGTGACCGCCACGAAGGCAAACAGGGCGACCCGCCGCGCCACCGGCCGGACCGCCCGCCGCAGCACCCCCACCTAGACCATCTCCGGCAATACGAGGTCGGGCGGGGTCATCCCGTCGGCATGGGTCTGGACGTTGAAAATCACCCTTTCGCCCATCTCCACCCGGCCCTCGCGGGTGGCCGAGCCCATATGCGGCAGCGCCACCACATTGGGCAGGGCGCGCAGCCGCGGGTTGACCTGCGCCCCGCTCTCGAACACGTCGAGCCCTGCTCCGGCCAGTTCGCCCGCGCGCAGCCTGCGGGTGAGCGCATTCTCGTCGATCACTTCGCCGCGCGAGGTGTTCACGATCACCGCATCGGGCTTCATCAGTTGCAGGCGGCGGGCGTTGATCAGATGGAAGGTCGAGGGCGTATGCGGGCAGTTGATCGACAGGATGTCGACCCGGCTCACCATCTGGTCGAGACTCGGCCAATAGGTCGCGCCATGGGCGGCCTCGATCTCTTCGTGCAGCCGGTGGCGGTTGTGATAATGCACCTCCATGCCGAAACAGCGCGCCCGCTGCGCCACCGCGCGGCCGATCCGGCCCATGCCGAGAATGCCGAGCTTGCGCCCCTTGATCCGCCCGCCCAGGAAAGCGGTCGGTGCCCAGCCCTCCCAGCGCCCCTCATTCATCACCGCCAGCCCCTCGGAGATCCGCCGGGTGACACCCAGGATCAGCGCAATGGTCATGTCGGCCACATCGTCGTTGAGCACACCGGGGGTGTTGGTCACCGCGATCCCCCGGGCCTCGGCGGCATCGAGGTCGATATGGTCGACCCCGGCGCCATAGCTCGCGATCAGCTTCAGCCGGGGACCGGCCTCGGCGATCAGGCCGGCGTCGATCCGGTCGGTGATGGTCGGCACCAGCACATCCGCAGTCGTCATCGCCCGCACCAGTTCGTCGCGGGCGAGCGGATGGTCGTCCGGGTTCAGCACCACGTCGAACAATTCCCCCATGCGTCGCTCCACCACCTCCGGCAGACGTCGCGTGACGGTAACACTCAGCCGTTTCTCAGCCATCGGGCTCCTCCCACCCCTTGCATTCCTCGCACCTTGAGCCATCGTGTCACCGAACGACGGCTCGCACAAGCGCCGGAACAGGCGCACAGGGCCCCGAGCAGGCGGGCAGGCAGATGAACAGATCCCGGACAATCGCCCTTGTGGCCGCACTTCTGGCTATTGCCGTGGGGATCCTGTTCGCGAGCGTCACCGCCCGAGCGCCCGTGGCCCTGGCCGGTAACGGTCTCCAGACCACTGCCGGCAACGGCCCACTGACCACGCCGGCCGAAACCGCCGCCCCCGCGCCCCCCGCGCCCCGGGAAACCGCCCGCGGCCCGGTAACCGGCCTCCCCCTGCCCCGCTTCGTGACCCTCAGAAGCAGCAAGGCCAACGTGCGCCGCGGCCCCTCGCTCACCCACCGGATCGACTGGGTGTTCACCGCGCGGGGGATGCCGCTCGAAGTGGTGGGCGAATACGGCCACTGGCGCCGGGTGCGCGACCATGACGGGGTCGGCGGCTGGGTGCATTACCGGATGCTCTCGGGCGCGCGCGCCGGACTGGTCAAACCCGGCGGCGCGGTGCTTTTCGCCCGCGCCGACACCGCCTCGCAAGTCAACGCCGAACTGGACCCCGGCGTCATCGCCACCCTCACCCGCTGTGGCCCCTCCTGGTGCCAGGCCAAAGCCGGCGGATACCGCGGCTGGCTCCTCAAATCGCATCTCTGGGGCGTGGGGCCCGCCGAGATTTTCGAATAGCCCCGCAACACCCCCCTTTTTCCTGGCTCAAATACTCCCGGGGGGTCCGGGGGTGGAACCCCCGGGTCAAGGGTGTGTCCGGGGGTGGAACCCCCGGGTCAGGGGTGTGTCCGGGGGTGGACCCCCCGGGTCAGGGGTATGTCCGGGGGTGGACCCCCCGGGTCAGGGGTGTGTCCGGGGGTGGACCCCCCGGCTTCCCCCGCAGCCCGGCCCCGCCACAGCGCCCGAACATTGCCCCCCCCGCCAATCCCCCGTAACAAGAGGCAGACAGCGGCGGAGGCTGAGATGCTCGCAGGCAAAAGGATCCTTCTCATCATCGGTGGCGGGGTGGCGGCGTTCAAGGCGCTGACCCTGATCCGGCTTCTCAGGGAACAGGGCGCCAGCGTGGTGCCGGTGCTGACCCCGGCGGGACGCGAATTCGTCACCCCCCTCAGCGCCTCGGCACTGGCGGCGGAAAAGGTTTATACCGACCTCTTCGACCTTACCAACGAGGCCGAGATGGGCCACATAGAGCTGTCGCGCGACGCCGACCTCGTGGTGGTCGCCCCAGCCACCGCCGATCTCCTCGCCAAGATGGCCAACGGCCTCGCCAACGATCTCGCCTCCACCCTGCTCATGGCCACCGACAAGCGGGTGCTGGTGGCCCCGGCGATGAACCTGCGGATGTGGGAGCACCCGGCGACCCGGCGCAATGTCGCGACCCTTGAAGCCGACGGCGTGCTTTTCGCCGGCCCGACCGAAGGCGCCATGGCCTGCGGCGAGGTCGGCCCCGGACGCATGGCGGAGCCGGAGGCGATCGCGCAGGCCATCGGGGCGGCGCTCGCGCAGGGTCCGCTGAACGGCCGCCATGTGCTGGTCACCTCCGGCCCGACCCACGAACCGATCGACCCGGTGCGCTACATCGCCAACCGCTCCTCCGGCGCGCAAGGCACGGGCCTGGCCGCCGCCCTCGCGGCCCTTGGCGCCGATGTCACCTTCGTCACCGGCCCGGCCGAGGTGCCGCCGCCCGCGGGCGTCCGGGTGGTGCGCGTCGAGACCGCGCAACAGATGCTCGAGGCCGTCGAGGCCGCGCTTCCGGCCGATGCGGCGGTTTTCGCCGCCGCGGTGGCGGATTGGCGCGTCGCCTCCGCCTCCGCCAGCAAGATCAAGAAGGACGGCACCGGAAAGCTGCCGATGCTCGAATTCGCCGAAAACCCCGACATCCTCGCCACCATCTCGCAGCGCAGCATTGGCCGCCCGCCGCTGGTCGTGGGCTTCGCCGCCGAGACCGATGACGTGATCGCCAATGCCACCGCGAAACGGGCCCGCAAGGGCTGCGACTGGATCGTGGCGAATGACGTGAGCCCCGAAACCGGCATCATGGGCGGCACCGAAAACGCGGTGCATCTGATCCGCGCGGGCGGCCGCGAAGACTGGCCGCGGATGAGCAAACAGGAGGTGGCGGCAAGGCTCGCTGCCCGGATCGCCGAAGCGCTGGAGGCCGGAACATGACATCCATCAAGATAACCCGCGACCAGGGCTCCGACCCGAAGGTGCCCCTGCCCGATTACGCCACCGAAGGCGCCGCCGGCGCCGATCTGCGCGCCAACCTGCCCGAGGAACAGCGGCTTCTCGGCATCGTCATGGCGCCGATGGAGCGCCGCATCGTGCCGACCGGGCTCCGGGTTGCAATCCCTCCGGGGTTCGAAATGCAGATCCGCCCGCGTTCCGGCCTGGCGCTGCGCCACGGCATTTCCCTGCCCAACACCCCCGCCACCATCGACAGCGACTACCGTGGGCCGCTCGGGGTGCTGCTGATCAACCTCGGGATCGAACCTTACGTCATCCACCACGGCGACCGCATCGCCCAGGCGGTGGTGGCCCCCGTGGTACGCGCGCGCTGGGAGCCGGTGGAGGCGCTCGACGACACCGCCCGCGGCAGCGGCGGTTTCGGCTCGACGGGGCGCGCATGACGCCGTTTCTGATCGCGCTCGCCGCCATCTGGGGCCTCGGCGCCTGGGCCGGGCTGGCGCGCGGCCTGAAAGCCGGGCTGACCGCCGGGTTGTTTGCGCTGATCCTGCTCAGCCACGCGCTGTTCCCCCCCGGCGCGCCGCTGCCGCAGATCTGGGGCGGCAGTTTCGCCGGATGGGCAACGCTTGCGGGCGCCACCGCGCTGGCCGCGCTCTATGCCAGCGGACTCGCCTGGATCCGCGCGCGGGTGCCGGAACCGGAGCCTGCCCCCGGGCCGGAGGCCCCCTTCACCCCCACCGAGCTCGACCGCTACGCCCGCCACATCGTGCTGCGCGAGATCGGCGGGCCCGGACAGAAGGCGCTGAAACAGGCCCGGGTGCTCGCGGTCGGCGCCGGCGGCCTCGGCAGCCCGGTGCTGCTCTACCTCGCCGCCGCGGGCGTCGGCACCATCGGCGTGGTGGACGATGACGAGGTGTCGAACTCCAACCTGCAACGCCAGGTGATCCACCGCACCGCCGATATCGGCCAGCCCAAGGTGCTGTCCGCCAGGGCGGCGATGCGCGCGCAGAACCCGCATATCGCCGTGCGCAGCCACCAGACCCGCCTCACCGAGGCCAATGCCGAAGAGCTGCTCGCCGGCTATGACCTGGTGCTCGAAGGCTCCGACAATTTCGCCACCCGCTATCTGGTGAACCGGGTGGCGGCGACGCTCGGCATTCCGGTGGTGGGCGGCGCGATCAGCCAGTGGGAGGGCCAGCTTTCGGTCTGGGATCCGGCCAACGGCGCCCCGTGCTACGCCTGCGTTTTCCCCGAACCGCCCGCCGACGGCCTCGCGCCCAGCTGCGCCGAAGCCGGGGTGATCGGCCCGCTTCCCGGCGTCATCGGCACGATGATGGCCACCGAAGCGCTCAAGATCCTCACCGGCGCGGGCGAGCCCCTGCGCGGCCGGCTTTTGCTCTGGGATGGCCTCGACGCCTCCCCACGCGTCATCCGCACCACCAGACGCAAGGGCTGCCCGGTCTGCGGCTGACATCCGCCCCGGAGACACGACCATGACCACACCCTGCCCCTGCCAGACCACCCCCAGCCCCGACCTTTCGCCCGAAACCGTGGCCGCGCGCCCGCCCCTCGAAATCACCGCACGGGTGGACTGGCCCGAACGCCATTACACCGAATGGGAGCTTCGCTGCACCGCCTGCGGGCGCCGCTACAGAGTCCGCGACGACCGCGCCTACTGGAAAACGCTCTACACCTGGGAGCCGCTTGACGCCGAGTAACCCGGCACCCGCCCCCCTTTTCCTGGCTCAAATACTCAAAACCCCGGACGCGCCGCCCGCGCAGACCTTCGGCCGGCGCGACAAACCCGGGTCACCGCCCGGGTCACCGCGCCTGTTCAAACACCGCACAGGGATCGTCGCGCTCGGCCGCGGGAGCGTCCAGCACCATGTCGAAGCCCCCGTCGGGCACATCGCCATCCTCGCCCTGTCCGAGCACGAACACCGCCACCCCCGGCGCCACCCGCGCCAGATAGCTCGGCACGCCCCAATCCCTGCGGGCATGCCCGTTGCCGGCAATCACCACCACCGGCCCCCCGGTCTCGGCCAGCGCCAGCAGCGCCACCCGCGCCAGCGTCGCGTCGCGCAACCGCTGCACCTCCACCATCCCCGGCATCAGCTCCGGCGGCATCGCCCCGCAATGGGCGGCAAGCTGAAGGTTGAGCCGTTCGGCCAGCTGTTCGGTGTCGATTTCCCCGGTCAGCCCGTAGAGCCCGGCGGCGTTGCCAAAGCTTTGCACCACCCCGGCCTCCATCGCCGCCCGCGACGCGTCGCGGGGCACCGCGGCGCCGTAGATCACCGCCTTTGGTGCCGCCGCAAGGATCGGGTGATACATGGCGAAATCCGGCCAGCCGCCACCGGCCCAGTCGAAGGCCTCCGCCTCCCCGCGCGCGACCCCGGCGGCCCGCCCGACCTGCCCGGGCGTCAGCATCTCGAACACCAGCGCCCTGGGCGCGATATCCGCCACCGCTTCCGCCTGCACCCGGTGATGCGCCGGGTTGTCATGGACTTCGCCGAGGATGAAAACCTCCGCCTTCACGCCTTCGAGCGGCCCCGCCTCCATCGGCGGAGCCACAAGAGCGAACAGGGCAGCAAGCGGGGGAAGGAAGGCGCGGGCAGGTCTCATGGCGCCACCCTGCGCCGCCGGCCTGCCCGTTGCAAGCGCTTCCCCTTCGCGCGCCGGAATGCTAGGCCCGGACCATGGAACGAGACCTGCCCCATCTCACCCTCGTCATCGGCGCCGCGGCCTCCGGCAAATCCGCCTTCGCCGAACGGCTCCTGATCCGCTCCGGACGGCGGCTGGTCTACATCGCCACCGCCGAAGGGCGCGACGATGAAATGCAGGTCAAGATCGTTGCCCACCGCGCCCGGCGCGGCTCCGGCTGGACCACGATCGAAGCCCCGCTCGACCTGGTGACCCCGCTGGCCGAAGCCCAGCCCCACGAGGCGGTGCTGATCGACTGCGCGACGCTCTGGCTTTCCAACCAGATGGCCAGCGGGACCGACCTTACCAATGCCGAAAGCGGGTTCCTGTATGGCGTTTCGGCCTGCCGCGCACCGGTCTGCGTGGTCACCAACGAGGTGGGCGCCGGCGTGGTGCCGGACAATGCCCTCGCCCGCCGGTTCCGCTCGGCACAGGGCCGGCTCAACCAGGGGCTCGCCGCCCGGGCCGACCTCGCGGTGCAGGTGGTGGCCGGGCTGCCGCTGGTGCTGAAAGGAACGCTCCCCGAATGGGCCACATGAGCCGCACCATCTGGTGGATCCGCCACGGGCCGACCCACCGCAAGGAAATGGTCGGCTGGTCCGATGTGCCTGCCGATCTCTCCGACACCACCGCCCTCGCCCGGCTCGACGCCTTCCTTCCCCTGGCCCCGGTGGTCTCTTCCGATCTCGACCGCGCGCGCAAGACCGCCGACGCGATACAAGGCCCCCGCCCGCGTCTGCCCGACGCGCCCGGCCTGCGCGAGATCAACTTCGGCGCCTGGGAGATGCGCCGCGCGCAAGAGCTCTACGACGAAGACCCCGAAACCCTCACCGCCTACTGGACCGACCCGTCCCATGTCCGCCCCCCCGGCGGCGAAAGCTTTACCGACCTCGCCACGCGGGTGAATGCCGCACTCGACCGGCTCCCGGGCGGCGATCTGATCGCGGTCGCCCATTTCGGGGTGATCCTCAGCCAGCTCCACCGCGCCCGCGGCGGCGCGCTCACCGAGGTGATGGCGCAGAAGATTGACAACCTCTCGGTCACCGCGCTGCGCCTCGACGCCGGCCGCTGGCAGGAACACCTCGCCAACCACTGCCCCTGAGCGCCCTTGCGGCACCGCACCGGGCTGATACACTCGGCGCCATGACCTATGATCTTTATATCGGCGACCGGAGCTTCTCGAGCTGGTCGCTCCGCGGCTGGCTGATGTTCGAACACTTCGGCCTGCCGTTTCGCAGCCACATGCTCCCGCTCTACGACGGCAACTTCGCCGAGCATATCCGCCCGCTTGCCCCCGCCCGGCTGGTGCCGGTGATGCGCACGCCGGAAGGCACCCTTGTCGGCGAGACCATGGCGATGGCCGAAACCCTCGCCGAGCGCCACCCGGAAGCCGGGCTCTGGCCCGACGCCCCCGACCGGCGCGCCCTCGCCCGCTGGCTGGTGGCGGAAATGCACGCGGGCTTCACCGCGCTGCGGGGCGACTGCCCGATGCAGCTTTTGCGGGTCTACGAGGGCTTTGCGCCGTCGGACGCGGTCATGGCCGACCTCGCCCGGCTCGACACGCTCTGGAGCGCGGCCCGCGCCACCCATGACGGCAGCGCGCCCTGGCTGTTCGGCCGCTATTCGCTGGCGGATGTGTTCTTCGCGCCGGTCGCGGCACGGATCACCGGCTTCGATCTGCCGGTGAGCGACGCGGCGCGCGCCTATGTGAAAGCCCATCTCGCCGACCCGGCGTTTCGCCGCTGGCGCGCCGAAGGGCTCACCCGGGCCTACGACCCCGAGCCCTACGCCCTCGATCTGCCCGGCCGCCCTTGGCCCGAAGCCTCGCCGTGCAAGGGGCGGGCGGTGGCCACCGGCCCCTCGGTCAACACCGCCTGTCCATACTCCGGCAAACCGGTCACGGATTTCCTCGCATTCGAGGGCCGTATCTACGGCTTCTGCAACCCCACCTGCCGCGACAAGACCGCCTCCGACCCGGAAGCCTGGCCGGAGTTCATGGCGCTGGTTGAGGGATGAACGCATGACCCTGGCGCGGGGCACGGCCGTTTCAACGGCCGTTCGCCGCTGCGTCAGGCGCGGCGCACGGCTTCCGCAGCCTCCGTTCCGCAGGCCCGCCGCGATTGTCCACCTGTCCCGCACCCGTTAACCTTTCCGCAACCATCGCGCGTTAACCCTGTGGCCACCGGCATGAAGGACCGGCACGGAGGAACGAAACGAAGATGGTGGCCCGCGCCCACACGGTGGCTTTCGAAGGGGTCGAGGCGCGCCCCGTCGAGGTTCAATGCGCCCTTGCCTCCGGCATGCCCGGCTTCACCATCGTCGGCCTCCCCGACAAGGCGGTGAGCGAGGCGCGCGAACGCATCAAGGCGGCGCTGACCGCAATGGCCGTGGCCCTGCCCTCCAGGCGGATCACCATCAACCTCTCGCCCGCCGATCTGCCAAAGGAGGGCTCGCATTTCGACCTGCCGATCGCGCTGGCGCTGCTCGCGGCCGTCGGCGCCCTGCCCGAAGACGAGATCGCCCGGACGATGTCGCTGGGCGAGTTGTCGCTCGACGGCTCGCTCGTCGCGGTCAACGGCGCCCTGCCCGCCGCCCTCGCCGCGGCGGAGGCCGAACGCACCCTCGTGGTGCCGAAACCCTGCGGCGCCGAGGCCGCCTGGGTCGGCGCCGCCGAGGTGCTGGCCCCACCCGATCTTGCCGCCGTCATCCGCCATTTTACCGGTCAGAAACTGCTCGATCCCGCCCGTCCCGGCGAAGTCTCCGAGCCGGACGCCACCAAGGACCTCGCCGACGTCAAAGGCCAGGAACGCGCGAAACGCGCGCTCGAGATCGCCGCCGCCGGACGGCACCACCTGCTGATGGCCGGCAGCCCCGGTTCCGGCAAGTCGATGCTCGCCGCCCGCTTCCCCTCGATCCTGCCGCCGCTGGAACCGGCCGAAGCGCTCGAAACCTCGATGATCCATTCCCTCGCCGGGCTGATCTCCGAAGGCGGCATCTCCCGCACCCGGCCGTTCCGCGCGCCGCATCACACCGCCTCGATGGCGGCCATCGTCGGCGGCGGGCGCGGCGCCAGACCCGGCGAAATCAGCCTCGCGCATAACGGCGTGCTGTTTCTCGACGAGATCCCGGAGTTCCCCCGCCCGGTGCTCGAAACCCTGCGCCAGCCGATCGAGACCGGCGAGGTGGTGGTGGCGCGCGCCAATGCGCATGTGCATTACCCCTGCCGGTTCCTTCTGGTCGCCGCCGCCAACCCCTGCAAATGCGGCTATCTGGCCGATGCGTCGCGCGCCTGCTCGCGCGCCCCGCTCTGCGGCGAGGATTACATGGGACGCATTTCCGGCCCGCTGCTCGACCGGTTCGACCTCCGCCTCGACGTGCCACCGGTCGCTTTCGCAGACCTCGACCTGCCCGCCCCCTGCGAGGGCTCGGCCGCGGTGGCCGCACGGGTGGCGGCGGCCCGCGCGGTGCAGGTGCAGCGCTATGCGGGCACCGGCGCGCGGGTCAATGCCGATGCCGAAGGCGCGCTGCTCGAAGAGGTGGCCGCGCCCGATGCCGAAGGCCGCGCGCTGCTGGTCAAGGCCGCCGAGCGTTTCGGCCTGTCGGCGCGCGGCTATCACCGGGTGCTCCGGGTTGCGCGCACCATCGCCGATCTCGCGGGCTCGGAAAGGGTCCGCAATCCGCATCTCGCCGAGGCCCTGAGCTACCGCATCGCCGGCGCGATGGCTCACGCCTGAGGCGGCCGTTCCTCCCATAGCCCGCCGATGAAACCCGCCACCCGCGCCAGTGCCGCATTCGCCTCCGGCACGTAAGGCGCAAACAACGCCAGCACATGCGGCACATCCACCCATTCATCGAGCACCACCCGGCCGCCCGCCGCCGCGAGCTTCCGTGCCATCCTGCGGCTGTCATCATGGAGAATTTCGGTGGTCGAGACCTGAAGGAAGACGGGCGGCGGGTTCGGGAAGGCGGCCTTCAGCGGCGACGCGCGCGGGTCGGCCGGGTCGGCGCCGGCAAGGTAATAGCGGCAGATGTCGCCACGCCGATTCGCGGGCAGCATGGTGTCGACCGCTTCGTTGGACAGGATCGACACGCCCGAAAAGGTGAGATCCGTTGCCGGCGACAGCGCTACCGCGCCCGCAGGCCTGACCCGCTCCGCGAGGAGCCCGGCCAACAGACCGAGTGCCAGATTGCCCCCGGCGCTGTCGCCACCGATCACGATGTTTTCCGGCCACAGACCCCGCGCAACGAGCGAATCGAACGCCGCGCGCGCATCCTCGACAGCGGCCGGAAAGGGGTGTTCCGGAGCAAGCCGATAGTCCGGCAGAACCGCTTCGAGCCCGGTGGCGCGCGCCAGCCGCGCGAGCATCGCCTTATGGCTCCGGGAGCTCCCGGCGACGAAAGCGCCACCATGGAACCAGAGGATCACCCGATCGCGTGGCGCGGGTCGCGTGCCCGGCCGGTTTGCCACCACCAGCCCGTCGAGCCCCGGCGCAAGGCGGCAGGGCAACACCAGTGTCAGCGGTGGTGGCGGCAGGCTGTGCGTGGTGAACCGCTCGAAACGGGCGCGGATTTCGAAGGGGTCCGACCGCTCAACCGTGGGCCGCATCACGTGGCGGCCAAGCCAGGACAGGACGCGGAGACGCCGGCTCACCTGCGCCGCGCCTCGATCGCCTCCCAGATCATTCGGGCAACATTGCTGCCGTCGAACCGTTCGAGCTCCTGTATCCCGGTCGGCGAAGTCACGTTGATCTCGGTCAGCCAATCGCCAATCACGTCGATCCCGACGAAGATCTGACCTTTCTCGCGCAGCAGCGGCCCGATCCTGGCACAAATCTCGCGGTCGCGGTCGGTAAGCCCGGCCTTCACGGCACGTCCACCGACATGCATGTTGGACCGGGTTTCGCCCGCCGCCGGCACCCGGTTGATGGCGCCGACCGGCACGCCGTCGACCAGGATGATTCGCTTGTCGCCCTGCACCACCGCGGGCAGGAATTTCTGGGCGATCAGCGGTTCGCGGTTGATGCTGGCAAAGAGCTCATGCAGGCTCGCGAGGTTGCGATCCTCCGGGCCGAGCCGGAACACCCCGGCCCCACCGTTGCCGTAAAGCGGCTTGAGGATGATGTCGCCATGCTCCTCCTTGAAAGCGCGTAGCGCCGCAAGGTCGCGGGCGATCATCGTCGGCGGCGTAAGCTCCGGGAATTGCAGCACCAGGAGCTTCTCGGGGTAGTTGCGCACCCAGAACGGGTCGTTCACCACCAGCGTATCGGGGTGGATCATGTCAAGCAGGTGGGTGGTGGTGATGTAGCCCATGTCGAAGGGCGGATCCTGGCGCAGCCAGACCACATCCCAGGCCGCAAGGTCGATCTCCCGCTCCGCGCCCAGCGTGTAATGGTTGCCCTTTTCGCGGCGCAGTTCCACCGGCCAGCCCCGCGCCACCACTCGTCCCGCGTGATAACATAGCCGGTCGGGGGTGTAGTAGAACAGCTCGTGGCCCCGGGCCTGGGCCTCTTCCATGATGCGGAAAGTCGAATCGGCCTCGATGTCGATCTCACCGACAGGGTCCATCTGAAAGGCGGTCTTGAGGCGCATGGGGTCTTCTCCGTCTGAGCCTCCCCTACATGGCGCGCCGCCGCGCCGGTGACAATGGCCCCCAGAGCGTCCGCGCGGCAAATCCCCCTGTATCAGGCCCAGAAGTTCTCGTGAATCTCCATCCGCCCGGCACCGTCGACCAGCGCGACGTCAAAGCGCAGGTCGGTCAGCGCCCCGCGCGGTTCATTCGCGACGAATTCGGAGGCCGCGCCATAGATCCGGCCAAGCTGGGCGCGGGTGAGATGCCCGAGCGCCGAAGCAAAATCCCGCCCCTTCTTGACCTCGACCACGATCAGCCCGTCGCCATCGCGCGCCACGATGTCAAGCTCGCCGCGCGAACCGCGCCAGCGCCGCGCCGCGACCCTGTGGCCGCGCCGGGCATAGTCGGCCGCAACAGCATCTTCCGCCGCCATGCCCGCCAGCCACGACATCTTGCCCCGTTCACGCCTGTCCTGCATCTACCCGTTCTTCTCCATTGCCAGCGCCGCCTGGTATACCTTGCGCCGCCTGAGCCCATAGGCTTCCGCCACGGCGGTGGCGGCATCCTTCAGGCTCATGGTTTCGAGCGCGCGTTTCAGCGCCGCTTCCATCGTGTCATCCGCCACCGTTTCGCACCCGCGGTCGACCAGCACCACAACCTCGCCCTTGAGCCTGCGCCCTTCGAGCGCAGAGGATAACTCACCGAGGCTTCCGCGCAAAACCTCTTCGAACCGTTTGGTTAACTCGCGCGCCACCGCCGCTTGCCGCTCTGCCCCCGCAGTTTGCACCAGATCGGCTAACAATTCGCAAACACGTCTGGGGCTTTCGTAGATCACCAGCGTCGCGGGGATGCTCACGAGTTCTTCGAGCCATTTCAGGCGCGCGGTCCGGGTCGCGGGGGCGAAGCCCGCGAACAGGAAGCGGTCGGAGGGGAGGCCGGCGAGGCTGAGAGCGGCGAGGACGGCGGAGGCGCCGGGGGCGGCGGTGACGAGATATCCTGCTTCGCCCGCGGCACGCGCCAGCGCATAGCCGGGGTCGGAGACCAGCGGCGTGCCGGCTTCGCTCATATAGGCCACCGACCGCCCCTCGCCGATGAGCTTCAGAAGCCCCGCGCGGGCGTTTTCGCCGGAATGGTCGTGATAGGCGATGAGCGGACGGTTGCCGAGCGCGACCCCGTGGATTTCCATGAGCTTGCGCGCCGTTCGGGTGTCTTCCGCGGCGATGACATCGGCGGCGGTCAGAATGTCGAGCGCCCGCAGGGTGATGTCGCGCGCGTTGCCGATCGGCGTTGCCACGAGGTAGAGGCCCGCGGCCAAAGGGGTGGGTTCCGGTTTCAAGGGTGGACCTGCCTTCCCAAGCGTTTATGATTGCCTCGCCGGACCCCAGCCGGCGGGGGCGATCAGCGAAGAAGGATACCAGTCATGTTTGCGTTTTTGTTGGGTGCCCGCAAGTTTCGGGCGGTGATCGTCGCGATGCTGTCGCTGGTCTGGCTCACCGCCTGCGGCGACGGGTTCACCGGGGCCACCGGGGGGGGGCCGAAAATCGACACCTCGAAACCGGTGCCGGTGGCTTTGCTGGTGCCCTCGGGCAGCGGCAATGCGGCGGATGACGCGCTGGCCTCCTCGCTCGAAAACGCCGCACGGCTTGCCATGTCGGAGCTACACGGGGTGAAGATCAACCTCGCGGTCTACCCGACCGGCGGCAACCCTCAACAGGCGGCCACCGCCGCCTCCAAGGCGGTTGCCGGTGGCGCCAGGATCATTCTCGGCCCGGTCTACGCCCAGAACGCCGCCGCCGCGGGAGCCGCGGCACCGGGGGTCAACGTGCTGGCCTTCTCCAACAACCCCGCAGTCGCCGGCGGCAATGTCTTTGTGCTCGGCAACACTTTCGACAACACCGCCCGCCGTCTGGTGCGCCATGCCGCCGCCTCCGGCAAGGGCAGCATTCTCGTGGTCAACGGCGACAACCCGGCGGAAACGCTTGGGCGCAATGCCGTGCTGCGGGCAATCTCGCAAACCCCGGGCGCCGCTCAGGCGGGCGTGCAGAGCTTCGAGCTCAGCCAGAACGGGGTGATCAACGCCGTGCCCGGGATCGTCAAGGCGGCGCGCAGTTCCGGAGCGCAATCGGTGTTTCTGACCTCGGGAACCGACGGGGCCATTCCCTTTCTTGCGCAGCTCCTGCCGGAAAACGGGCTGACCCCCGGCAAGGTCCAGTACATCGGCCTTCAGCGCTGGGACGTGCCGGACTCGGCGCGCGCTCTGCCCGGACTGCAAAACGGCTGGTTTGCGATGCCCGATCCCGGTCTTCAGGAACAGTTCCGGCAGCGCTACCTCGCCGCCTATGGCAAGAGCCCGCACGCCATTGCCGGGCTCGCCTATGACGGCATCGCCGCCATCGGCGCGCTGGTCAAGGCCGGCAAGGCCGATGCGCTCACCAGCGCCGCACTCACCCAGGGCCAGGGTTTCATCGGCGTCGGCGGGGTGTTTCGCCTGCTGCCCGATGGCACCACCGAACGCGGCCTTGCGGTGGCGCAGATCCGCAACCGCGAAATCGTGGTGATCGACCCCGCACCGAGAAGTTTCACCGGTGCCGGATACTGACTTCGCCGCCCATCGCTTTGACGAGGGCGATGACAGGCTGATCTGCCCGGCGGGCGAGATCTTCGATTCTGAAGCGGTTGCCGGCGCGATCGCGGCGGGTATGGACGAGGCGGCGGGCGACGCGGGCCGGATGCGCGCGGCCGCCGTTTCGGTGCTGCGCGACGCTCTGGCAGTGGGCCGCGCCAGAATCCAGACGGCCTTCGAGGCGCAGCCCTTTGCCGGCCACCCGGTGGTGCGTGCCCATGCCTGGCTGACCGACGCCGTGCTGCGCGCGGTCCACGATACTGCCACCCGGCATCTCCATCCGGTGCAGATCAATACCACCGGCGAACGGCTCGCGGTGCTTGCGGTGGGCGGCTACGGCCGCTTCGAGATGGCGCCGCATTCCGACGTCGATCTGCTGTTCCTGTCACCCTACAAGCTCACCGGCTGGGCCGAGAGCGTGATCGAGAGCATCCTCTACATGCTGTGGGATCTGCGGCTGAAGGTCGGCCACGCGGCGCGCACGGTGGAGGACTGCCTCCGGCTCGGGCGCGAAGACCTCACCATCCGCACCGCGATGCTGGAAACCCGCGCGATCTGCGGCGACCGCGACCTTGCCCGCGAACTCGACGACCAGCTCTGGGCGCATCTGTTCAAGGGCACCGAGGCCGAATTCATCGAGGGCAAGCTGGCCGAGCGCGAGAAGCGGCACCAGAAGCAGGGCCAGCGCTATGTGGTCGAACCCAATGTGAAGGAGGGCAAGGGGGGGCTGCGCGATCTTCAGACCATGTTCTGGGTGGCAAAATACACCCATCGGGTGACACATATCCGCGAGCTGGTCGAGCACGGCGTGTTCACCGCCGAGGAATACGAGACCTTCCGCCGCGCCGACGAATTTCTCTGGGCCGTGCGGTCGCATCTGCATCTTGTGACCAACCGGGCGATGGACCAGTTGACCTTCGACCTCCAGGTCGAGGTGGCCGCCCGGATGGGCTACAAGGACAGCGCCGGACGCCGCGCGGTCGAGCATTTCATGCAGGAGTATTTCCGCCATGCCACGAAGGTGGGCGACCTCACCCGGATCCTGCTGACCGCGCTGGAAGGGCAGCACCTCAAGCGGGCGCCCAAGCTGTTTCGCCTGTTCAAGCGCCGCCGCATGGTGCGCGCGCCCTTCGTCGAGCGGCAGGGGCGCCTCGCGGTGGCTGACGAGGCCGCCTTCCTCGCCGACAAGCTCAACATGCTGAGGCTGTTCGAGGAAGGCCTGCGCACCGGCGTCCACCTCCACCCCGACGCGATGCGGCTGGTGGCGGCGCATCTGGAACTGATCGACGACGAGCTGCGAAACAACCGCGAAGCGGCGCGGATCTTCCTCGATCTGCTGCTCAAACACGGCAACCCGGAACGCGCGCTCAGGCGCATGAACGAGCTTGGGGTGCTCGCGGCCTATATCCCCGAATTCGAGCCGATCGTGGCGATGATGCAGTTCAACATGTATCACGCCTATACGGTCGACGAACATACCATCCAGTGCATCACCGCGCTGGCGGAGATCGAGCGCGGCGAGCGGGCGGAGGAATTGCAGGTCTCGACCGAGATCCTGCGCGCCGGGGTCAACCGCCGGGTGCTCTACCTCGCGGTGTTCTGCCATGACATCGGCAAGGGCCGGGTCGAGGATCATTCGATCCTCGGCGCCAAACTCGCCCGGCCGATCTGCACCCGTCTCGGCTTCACGAAGGAGGAGATCGCCACCGTCGAATGGCTGGTGCGCTCGCATCTGCTGCTGTCGGACGTGGCCCAGAAGCGCGATCTTTCGGACCCGCGCACCGTCAACGCCTTCGCCAAGGCGGTGGGCACCCGCAAGCGGCTCGATCTGCTGCTGGTGCTCACGGTCTGCGACATCCGCGGCGTCGGCCCCACCACATGGAACAACTGGAAGGCCACGCTGTTTCGCGATCTCTACCGCCTCACGCGGCAGGCGCTGGAAGGCGGGATCGAGGCGCTGTCGACCGGGGCGCGGGCGAGCGAGGCGCGCAAGGCGTTGCGCGCCGCCCTGCCCGACTGGGACAGCAAGGCGCTGCACCGGGAGACACGGCGCCATGGCGACCCCTATTGGCAGGGGCTCCAGACCGCCGACCATGTGATCTTCGCCAATCTTCTCAAGGGGATAAGTGAAGACGAAATCCGCATCTCCCTCTCCGCCGACCCCGACCGCGACGCCACCCGCGCCTCCTTCGCGCTGGCCGATCACCCGGGCATCTTCTCGCGGCTCGCCGGCGCGCTGGCGCTGGTCGGCGCCAATGTGGTGGACGCCAGAACCTACACCACGCGCGACGGCTGGGCGACGCCGGTGTTCTGGGTTCAGGACCGCGAGGGCAAGCCCTATGACGAAGGCAAGCTCCCCCGGCTCAGGACCATGATCGACAAGACCCTGAAGGGCGAAGTGGTGGCAAGCGAGGCGATGCGCCAGCGCGACCGGCTGAAGAAGCGCGAACGCGCCTTCAAGGTGCCGACCCAGGTGATCTTCGACAACGAGGGCTCCGAGATCTATACCATCATCGAGGTCGATACCCGCGACCGCCCCGGCCTGCTCTACGACCTCACCCGCTGCCTCGCGGCCAACAACGTCCAGATCGCGTCCGCCGTGATCGCCACCTATGGCGAACAGGTGGTGGACACCTTCTATGTGACAGACATGTTCGGGCTGAAATTCCACAGCGAAGCGCGGCTGGAGACGCTGGACATGAAACTCCGCGAAGCGATCCAGCGCGGCGCGGAACGGGCACTCGACTGATGGCGGGGATCCGGCTGGTACGCGGCTTTCTGACCGTCGGCATGTGGACCATGGCGAGCCGGGTGCTCGGCTTCGTGCGCGACATCACCATCGCCGCGGCGCTGGGCGCCGGTCCGGTGGCGGAAGCCTTCGTGGTGGCGTTTTCACTGCCCAACATGTTCCGCCGGTTCTTCGCCGAAGGGGCGTTCAACATGGCCTTCGTGCCGGCGTTTTCCAAAAAGGTGGAAGCCGGCGAGGATGCCTTGGGCTTTGCCCGCGATGCCTTCACCGGGCTCGGTACGCTGCTGATCGGCTTCACCCTCGTGGTGCAGATCTTCATGCCGGCGCTGGTGCTGGCGATGGCCTCGGGCTTTCTCGCCGACGAACGTTTCGAGCTGACGGTGCTGCTCGGGCGCATCGCCTTTCCCTATATCCTGTTCATCTCGCTCGCCGCCCTGCTCTCGGGCGTGCTCAACGCCACCGGCCGCTTCGCCGCCGCAGCCGCCGCGCCGGTGCTGCTCAACGTGATCTTCATCGCGGCCCTCGGCCTCGGCGCGCTGCTCAGCTGGGACATGGGGCTGACCCTCGCCTGGGCGGTGCCGGTGGCCGGGGTGGCGCAGCTGGCGCTGGTCTGGGTGGCGGCGGCGCGGGCGGGCTACCGGCTGCTCCCGAAACGGCCGCGGATGACCCCGGAGCTGAAGCGTCTCGCGATCGTCGCCTTCCCCGCCGCGCTGGCGGGCGGCGTGGTGCAGATCAACCTGCTGATCGGCCGCCAGGTGGCGAGTTTCTTCGACGGCGCGATCGCCTGGCTGAACTACGCCGACCGGCTCTACCAATTGCCCCTCGGCGTGGTCGGCATCGCCATCGGGGTGGTGCTGCTGCCGGATCTGTCGCGCAAACTCCGCGCCGATGACCATGCCGGCGGGCGGCATTCGCTGAGCCGGGCGGGCGAGATGGCCCTCGCCCTGACCGTGCCCGCCGCGGTGGCGCTGGTCGTGGTGCCGCTGCCGCTGGTCAGCGTGTTGTTCGAACGCGGCCGCTTCACCGCCGAAGACAGCGCCGCCACTGCGGTGGCGTTGCAGATCTACGGCCTCGGGCTCCCCGCCTTCGTGCTGCAAAAGGTGCTGCAACCGGTCTATTTCGCCCGCGAAAACACCAGGACCCCGTTCTACTACGCGCTTGTGTCGATGCTGGTGAATGCCGGGATCGCCATCGGGCTTGCCCCGCTGATCGGCTATACCGCCGCCGCCTTCGGCACCACGCTCGCGGCCTGGGCGATGGTGGCGCTGCTGTGGCGCGGCACCGCCCGGATGGGCGACCACACCCGCTTCGACGCGCGGTTCCGGGCACGGATCTGGCGGATCGCCGCCGCCTCGCTCGCCATGGGCGCGGTGCTCTGGGCGCTCGCACTCGGGCTCGGCGGGCTGTTCTACACGCCCGGCTGGCGGGCGCTGGCGCTGGTGGCGCTGGTCGTGCCCGGGGGGGCGAGCTACTTCCTGTTCGGACATCTGGCCGGCGCCTTCCGGCTGTCGGACTTCCGCTCGGCGATGAAACGCTGAGCACCGCGCGCGCCCCGGATCAGGCCCCGGGCTCGTCGGTCAGCGCGCGGAAATCACCGATCATCTCCCGGTAGACCGCGATGCGCGCGCGGATGCGGGCATCGTCGGGGAGGCTGGCGGGGCTTTCGAGATATTGCGCGGCGCGGACGTAAAGCGCGCCCTCCCCCGGCAGGGCATCGTCCAGGCCCGCAAGCAGGTGACGCATCGCGTCGATGCGGGCCTGGCCCCAGGCCATGTCGCGCTTGCCCTGCGCAACCGCGTCGAGCACCCGGCAGCGAAAGGCCCGGCACTGGGCGGGCCGCGCGGCATATATGGTGCAGCCCGCTATCCCGTAATAGGGGCAGGGCTGGGGCAGTCGTCCGCCCGGCGGTTCGGTGGGCAGCTCATCGCCCGGCGCCAGCTCGACCGCCCAGAACAGCGACCCGTCACAGCACAGCCCGCAGCCAAGGCACAGGGCCTCTGCCGCATCTGGCGCCGCCCGCGGGCGGCGGGTCATTTCTCGGTGAGCTTCAGCTCGATCCGGCGGTTGGCGGCATAATCGGCCGGGCTGTTGCCCAGCGCCACCGGCTGGAACTCGCCAAAGCCCGTCGCCGCCAGCCGCTCCGGGGCAAAACCAAGCTGGCCGGTCATGTAATGCACCACCGACAGGGCACGCGCCTGGCTGAGCTCCCAGTTGTCGGCATAATCGCTGGCGGCGCCGACCTTGGTGCGGTCGGTATGGCCGTCGACCCGGATCACCCAGTCGATCTCCGGCGGGATCTCGTCCGATACCTCCGAGAGGATCTCGGCCACATGGGCGATCTGCGCCTGCCCGCCGGGCGACAGCACCGCGCTGCCGGGCGCAAACAGCACTTCGGAGGAAAACACGAACCGGTCGCCGACGATCTTCACCCCCTCGCGGTCGCCGAGGATCTGCCGCATCCGGCCGAAGAACTCGGACCGGTAGCTGGCGAGATCCCTGGCCTCTTCGGCGAGCCGGGCGGCGTCGGCCTCGGCGAGACGGCGGGCTTCGGCCTCGGCTTCGGCGCGCTTGCGTTCCTCGGCGGCCACACGGGCCAGGGCGGTATTGAGGTCGGAGCCAAGCTGTTCGATCTGCACCTGAGCCGCCACATCGCGCTGCTCGTAATCGTCGAGCAGGGCGCGCAACTGGCCGAGTTGGGTGCGCAGCGCCGTCATCTGCTCGTTGAGCAGGGCCATCTCGCGCTGGGCCTCGCTGCTGGCGGCTTTCTCCTGTTCCAGCGCGGTGGCGGCGGTGGCCAGCAGCGCCGCCTGACGTTCGGCTTCGGTGAGCGCCTGCGCCGATTGCTGCTCGGCGGCGCGCCGGGCGGCGAGAGCCTCGGCCAGCTGCCGGCGCAGATCTTCCCCGTCGCCGGTGCTGGCACGCAGCGTCTCGTTCTCCAGCAGCGCCGCGGCAAGCTTCTGGTCGAGATCCTCCCTGGCCGCATTGGCGGCGGCAAGCAGGGTCAGCGTCTCTTCGGCGCGTTTGCGCGCCTCCTCGAGCGCGAGGGTCATGGCGGTAAGCTCGCTGTCGGCATTCTCCAGCCGCTCGCGCAAGGCTTCTGCCGCGGCGGCCTCGGCAAGCCGGGCGGTCTCCTCTTCGCTCAGCGCCGCTTGCGCATCGGACAGCTGCTGGCGCAACGCCTGCGCGGCAGCCTGTTCGGCGAGGCGCGTGGCCTCGTTTTCGGAAACCGAAGCTTCAAGCTCCGCCACCCGCGCCCGCAGCGCCTCGGCGGCGGCCACCTCGGCAAGGCGCGCGGCTTCCTCATCGCTCAGAGAGGTCTCAAGCTCGGCGACCCGGGCTTGCAGCGCCACCGCCGCGGCGGCCTCCGCAAGGCGCGCCTTTTCCTTTTCCGAAAGCTCCGTGCCCAGCGCCGCAACCTCATCGGTGAGCGCCATCCGCGACGTGGTTTCGGCCTCGAGCTGGGCCAGCAGTTCGCCAAACGAGGTCTCGCGGGCCTCCAGCGCCGCCACGGTCTCCGCCAGCGTCGCCTCCCGCTCTTCGAGCGCCGTCAGCGCCGCCCGCAGCGAGGCGTCGCTTTCCGCCGCCGACGCCTGAAGATCGGCCACCAGCGCTTCCAGCGCTTCGCGGCGGGCCGCGGCGAGGCGGGCGGCCTCGGTCCGGGCGTCGACCTCCTCGCGGGCCTGGGCCAGCGCGAGGTTCAGCGCTTCCTGTTCGGAGATCAGCGCCGCATTGGCGGCCTCGGCCTCGCCGAGCCGCGCGGTGAGCCTTTCGCCCGCCGCCACCGCCTCGTCGCGCGCCGCGATCAATGCCGCCACCTGGGCCTCGAAGGCGGTGATCCTGGTGCTGGCCTCGGCAAGGGCGGTGTCCTTCGCCGCGACCTGATCGTTCAGCGAGGCGATCAGCGCGGCCTGACGCTGCGCCTCCACCTCCTGCGAGGCGATATTGGCGTTGAGCATCCCCACCTCGGCCGAAAGCGAGGCGGTGCGCTCCTGTTCGAGCCCCAGTGCGGAGGCGAGCGCCGCCACCTCGGCATGGAGCAGATCGAGTTCGCTTTCCTGCCCCTGAATGGTCTCGCGCAGCACGAACTGCACCACCATGAAGATGGTCAGCACGAACATCAGCACCATGAGCAGCGCGGTCATCGCATCGACGAAGCCCGGCCAGATCGAGGACGAGACGTTGCGGGTGGCGCGCCGGGTCAGGGCCATGTCAGGTCCGCCCGCCGGCAAGCTGGCGGATCGCCCGGGTGAGCGTGGCCATGTCGCCGCGCAATTCGCTCAGCGATTCCTGCCGGCCCGCGCTCATTTCCTCGAGAAGCCGCAAGAGCTGCACGTCGATCGAGCGCAGCCGCATCCGGCTCTCGGCATCGACATAGGCGCTGTTGCCGCCCGCGCTGCCGAGATCCTGGAGCGCGGTCAGCATCTGCTGCTGACCTTCGGCGATGCGGATGAGATAGGGGGCCAGGGCACCGTCGGCCTCGGTCTGGCGGGCGAGCCGTTCCATCGATTCGACAAGATGGCCGAGACGTTCGTCGAGCTGGGCGCGCGATGCGTCGGATTGGGTCTGCATGTCGCCCATGGTCTCGACCTGCCGGGCGATATGCGCGGCCCAGGCCGCAACCGCGTCGCCCGCGTCAACCGCCCCCGCGCCATCTTCGCCCGGGGCAAAGCCCAGCCGGGTGATCGAGGAAAGCCATTCTTCAAGCTGGCGGTAGAACCGGTTCTGCCCGTGCGAGGCGAAGAGTTCCAGCAGCCCCACCACCAGCGAGCCCGCGAGCCCCAGAAGCGAGGACGAAAACGCCGTGCCCATGCCCGAAAGCTGGCTTTCGAGCCCGGTCATCAGCCGGTTGAACACGTCAAGCTCGCCGTCGCCCTCCGCCGGGGCCAGCGACTTGATGGTCTCGACCACCGCCGGAACCGTGGTGGCGAGACCGTAGAACGTGCCGAGGAGGCCAAGGAAGATCAGCAGGTTGGTGACATAGCGGGTGATGTCGCGCACCTCGTCGATCCGGGTGGCGACCGAGTCGAGGATCGACCGCGCCGAAGTCGAGCTGATCTGCATCGCATCGCCGCGTCCGCGCAACAGCCCCGCGAGCGGCGCCAGCAGGCGCGGCGGGTTGTTGGGATCATGGCCGTTTTCGTGGCGCAGAGACAGTTCGAGCCAGCGCACCGAGGAATGCACCTGCAAGACCTGCAACAGCGTTGCCCCGACGCCGAACAGAAACACGGCGGCGATGAACAGGTTGAGGTAGAGATTGGCGAAGAACACGCTTTCGATCTGCGGCGCGATCAGCGACACCCCGGCGCCTACCAGCCCGAGCACCACCAGCATCACCACGAACTGGAAGCTCGGGCGTGTGAAATGCGGCTCCACCGCGCGGTCTGGCTGATCCATCTGCGAGGCCCCTACCCCTGAAAACCCGGTCACCGCGCGAGGATAGGGGTTCGCCGCGGGGCCGACAAGGGGGGGGCGACAAGGGCGCAGAGACGCCGGGACCGGCCCTTTTGGGGGCCTGAGGGGGAGCTGAAGGGGGGCTGAGGGGGCTCAGGGGGGAGGCTGCCGCAGCCGGCCCCACGGAGGGGCCCAACGGACAGATGAAGAACACGCGGTGCCGGCCGGCGATTCGGGCGCGTATTGTTTCGGCATGGGAAAAGCCGGGGCGCTCAACAGCAGATCGTATCCAAATACCTAATAATTCAAGGCTTTTCTGGCTCCATAGCCGGTTTGATGCTAGAGTTCAGTTCGAATCCTGAAAGGATATATCGCATGCGTTACCTGACCCGCCTTCTCTTCCTCGCCCTCGTCGCCGCGCTCGCCTGGGGGGGCTACTGGTATCTCGGGGCCCAAGCCACCGAACGCGGGATTCAGGCCTTGCTCGACGCCGGCCGCGACGACGGCTGGACCGCCGAAACCACCACGGTCGCGACCAGCGGCTTCCCGAGCCGGTTCGACACCACGGTCAAGGAGTTGGAGATCGAAGACCCCGGCACGGGCATCGGCTGGTCGGTGCCATGGGTCGAGGTGCTTTCGCAAAGCCACAAGCCGACCCACCTGACCGCCGCGCTCGCCCCGCAACAGGAGCTGCGCCTTCCCGGTGAAACGCTGGAAATCGTATCGAACCAGATGCGCGGAACCTTCGACGTCGCCACCACCCCCGCCCTGCCGCTGGACCAGCTGGTGCTGGAGGGCGAGGCGCTGAAAATCGCCTCTTCGCTCGGCTGGACTGCCGACATCACCAGCACCGAAGTGGCCCTGCGCGAAAACCCCACCGAGGGCGCCCCGGTCTACGACCTCGAGCTGGCCTTCAACGAGTTCACGCCGGAGAGCAAGGACATCGCGCGGTTGCGCCAGATCGCGGCCCTTCCGGAACAGGTCGACACCCTGTCGGCGTCACTCACGGTCCGGTTCAACAAGCCATGGCACATGCGCAGTATCGACAGCGGACGCCCGCAGCCGCGCGAGGTGCGGCTCAACCGGCTCACCGCCCGCTGGGGCAAGCTCAAAATCACCGGAACCGGCCAGATCAATGTCAGCCCGGAGGGCGTCGGCACCGGCAAGATCAACCTTGAGGCGACCAACTGGCGCGAAATCCTCAAGCTCGCCGAAGCCACCCGCGCGATCGCCCCGGAGCACATGCCCCTGGTGCGCAGGGCGCTGGAGGCCATTTCCCGGCAGTCGGCCAACCCGGACAAGCTCAAGGTGCCGCTGCGCTTCGCCGATGGGAAGCTTCTGATCGGTCCGGCGCCCATCTGCCCGGTGCCGCCGATCGTGCTGCCGTAGAGCGGCCTCAACCACAGCCCTCAACCGAAGCCTTCAACCGGAATGACGTCAGCCTCCCGCGGTGCGGGGGCTGATTGTCTTGTTGTTCTGCCAGTCTGGTAGCTTGGTAGTCTGGTAGTCCGGTAGCTTGGCAGTCCGTTAATCCAATAGTCCGGAATTCCGGAATAATGGACTTTGAATATGTAAATTATTATAGCATTTCCAGTTTACGTAGAAGCATACCCGGCCTGATAAAAGTAGTTCCAGCATTCGTCTGGCGTATAGAGGTCGCAAATTTCACCGAGTGCTTCAAAGAGGCCGGTGAAGGATCGAGCGCCGATACGACGCAGGT